>CAYVGC010000095.1:0-15520 GCA_964449815.1 uncultured Bifidobacteriaceae bacterium | reverse complement strand
CTCTGACGCATCATCAAATCATCCGTTCAAAAACGTTTTGCAGAGGTCTCGATTTCTGAAAAAACAGACGAACTTGTCTCAAGTTGGTCTTCTGCGCGACTCGGCATCAACCGGCCCGGTGATGCCTCGGCCGGAAGACCGATTACGTCCGTTACCCATATCTGATTGGTGTCAAGATTGAACCATTCAAAGGTCACTTCAGGCAGGTTAGATCCCTTACCACAACCCACCAATGTAAGAGTCGTCATCAATACTAAAATAATGATTTTCATTGCTAAATATTTAGAAGCCCACCCCTGCGACAATGGCCTGGCCTTTAATCCAAGGATACGCATAATTGATATTCCCAAGGATTACCGACATGCCGATATCCGCGTGGGTCGTGAGGCTGCCATCGTTGTTGTTAAATGCGCGTTCATTGCTACCACTGAAATGCCAGGTCGGGGAAAGGAGCTGCTTGCCAGTGTGCTTTGTTTTTATAGCATGGTCAAAACGCGCAACATTGGAGGGCACTCTTGTTGGAAACCCTATATCGTCGGTCATCGCGACTGCGTCAAAAAGCCCGACCCAATTAACCTTTACTGGTCGGTAACGTTTGCTACCATTGCATCCGGGGCAGACGAAGCCGCCATCATTCATCGTCTGCGCGACCAATGCAGCAATCATTGACCCGCGACTCCAACCTGTCAGGTTAATGGTCAGGTCGCTTCCATTCGCCTTCGCCGCGCAAAAGTCTTTTTGAATCTGGAAGAAAACTTGAAGGGCGATTGCTTCAAGATCCCAACCTGTCGCGCCATGTAGAGGTCCTGCCCAATACCGTCTCGGACGTTCAGTCGTTTCATTGTATAATTGCCAAGGATTGGCACGGTCCAGCCTGTCCATCCATGTTCCGTCAATAACGTAAAGCGCCAGACCCAAATCATCTCCTCGATCAAGCGCGTCGTTGGAAATGAATCCGTAAAGATTGAGCCCACCTTGCTCTTGGGCTGGATCACGGCTCAACCAGCGGCCGGTGGACGGGTTGTAGAACGCTTGCGCCTCACGCGCCAGCGAGACGACGAGCAACACCAGCAGCAACATCAGCGTCTGCTTTGTTTTCATAATTTAGCGTTGTTTATTGTTCATTTACCAGCCTGCCATTGCTAGGCCTCCCGACATGCCATGCTGGGACGACATTTGGCTGTTAATCTCGGAGCAATGACATAACCTGGCGATGGACATAGTGGGAGCGGTCGCAGCCATGACCGAAAGCAAACCGGGTGTTGCGAGTGAAAGAACCTCCTACAACACCCTTGGTTGACCCGGACAGCGCCACGAGGCGGGCAAGGCGTTTGGCTGTTTAGTTTGATGTAGGCGAGCTTTGCTTCCATTGAAGAAGCGTTCGCAGCCGAGAAGCCGTTCCACCGTTTAATTTTCTTTGGCATCATGGGTGCTGTGGTTGGCGTGGCGAGTTCAATTCGTTGAAGACAATTTATTCTATTCTATAGAAAAGCCGGCAGTAAAAGAGCGAAATATACAACAAGAATAAATAATGCGAGTAGTCGGCCCCATGCGCGTGAACGTTTAATTAAACAGATAGATAATACGATCCCGACTGTAAATAGAATGATTATTATCACTCTTGATGCAAATTCGTTTAACCTCAGCAAGCGCCCATTTGCATCAGTTAAAACACTACAAACTACTATGGATAAAAAAATCCAGATATTAGCCAACAAAAGGACAGGCGCTTTCATATTTAATCCCCGTGATCTACCACCCAATTCCAACCACTCCACGCACTGATATCTCCGTGAGCCGTTATCAATGTTCCCGCTCTTGAAACGTTTTCCTTCCACCATGGATTTGCGCCATCATTACCCTCACAGGCTATCAACCACATCAGGGCAATGCCATAGTGCGTGTATCTATCACGCGTTATTATGCCTTGGGTTATACCCTGACCAGTAGGGTCTGAAATAGCGGTCAGGCTTCCTGCGGAGCCGTGGCCAACGTAGACGAATGTGTATATGTCATCTAAAGCTAAATGATGTAGAATGGACGATTTTGTGGTCCGCCGGGGACCCGTGTAAACGACATCATAACCTCTCCTTGTAAAAACTGAACGCAGATGATAAACCATAGCGACATTGGCGTCTCCCAAGAACCCCCAATTATACGTCGATACGTCTATGTAGGCTGTGTTTGGCACAAGAAAGGTGCCGTAGGTAAGAGGATCATTCTCTGAGCCCGGCAGGCTTGTAGTGCCAGCAGTCTTGAGCCATGCGCGATATTGTTCTGCATCCAACTTAACCAAATCGGCCAAACCCGCAACTGTGTCACCGCATTCGCAAACCGCTAAAGCAGTGCTCCCTCCAGAACGGATCACCGTCCATTTGAAGCCAAACGGATCAGTATTTTGAAGCGGGTCATTGCCCACAAAACCATAGAGGTTTGGACCGCCGAGTTCTTCTGCAGGATTCAATCCTTGTTCGTCCGTAATCGGATCACGGCTCAACCATCGGCCGGTGGACTGGTTGTAGAACGCCTGCGCCTCACCCGCCAGCGAGATGGTGAGCAACAACACGGTCATCATCATTATCTGTTTCATCTTCATAATTTGGCTCCGTTCATTCCGCATCCGGCACGTCGCGCTGGGTGATCTGGTTCAATCTGTTGACGCTGTAATTGGCGGGGCGCAGATTCGCACCGTTGGTGTCGCCGCCGGACCGGGTCGAGAGCCGGTTGCCGATGGTGTCGAACTGGTATTGGTATTGCTGGCCGGCCACCGGCGTGCCGTCGTTCCAATACCGCGCCCCATTGGTCACCTGCCCCAGCCAGTCATATTGATACACCCAATGGGCGACGTGCTGTTCTTGGGAAAAACCCTTAACGCTCGATTCAGCCCTTGCCTGTTCACGTCGCGGATTCATCGGTTAAAAGAAGAGATTCGGTTCTGTGTGCTATGGTTGGCGTGTCGAGTTCATTGATTAATAGTCGTCCGTTTTGCGTCCTTAAACGAAAATTCGAGGAATACAAATTCATTGGGGGAGTATAAAAAAAAGCCGGTGGACTTCTTGAGAACCACAAACCCGACATCCTTTTTCACACCCTTCGTGACCCCAAACAGGTCTATCATGCTCTTTGGAAGCTCAAAATAAATGGCAGCCTGCTTTTCACCGGCAGGACGACAATAAGCCTTCCGTGGATCTCCCATTTCCCAATAAAAAACATCGGTCCCGATCATTCCAAGGAAATACTGATTCGTCGTCAGCCCATGCTGGTGACGCGCCAGTGCGTATACGTCATCCGAAACCGAGAGGGAATCCCCATTTATAGTAAACATTTGAGTCTGGTGGGGCCAATCGGTCAGTGTTTTAGGATCGAGACCCAAGATAGCCGATTCGCAGGTGAAAGCTCGTTGATTATCAAACGGATAAAGCTGCTGCGGATCGGGGATGGTTCCATCCCGGCTCTGGAGCCTTTGTTTGAGTCCATAGTTTCTGTCCAATACAATCTCAATTTGTCTTTTATCCATACCACCTTTGAGACCTGGGCCTACAGTCCAAGGCTCGTCCAGATAAATAACAAACTGATTTGTGCCCTTATACATAATCTTAAGCCCTGGTTGGCCGCTACCAATGTTTATTGAAGGTGCAGCCCTGCCATAAAGCGGGAAACACACAGCAACTAAGACGAGAGCGATTACTGTTCCCATCTGTAGAGAGAATTCACCAGCTTTCATAATTTGGAAAAAGAGTTCTCATTGAATTGGCTCGACCGACCATGGATTGCTGGGATTGTTTTGGGTGGCTAACTGTCGTAATTTAAAATATACATCTCCTGGCGTGATTTCCCCTTGCCACCCATATCCCCACAGCGGAAGGCCGCCAGCTTTCAAGACGTCGTATGCCGCGCGTGCGCACTGAGTTTCATTTGGCCCGGTTGGCCACCAATTCCACACTGTGCGTGTGAAGACTTGATCGAAGACTTCTGCGTAGAATGCGTCGTCGTTCGGCAGATGAACTAGGAATTTCTCAGGCACATGCTGCTCCTCTGCCTTAAAAGTATTCACGTAGTCTAATCTAGTATTGATACCATGCAGATGTTCGCGCGGGGTTGGAAATTGACTAACCTCTGACATGCCTGTCGTTGCATGATCTATTATCATGACGTGCCCGACACTTCCATAGAGATGACAGAAATCAATTCCTATGCCCTTCCACGTCCAAATATAGACATCGACATCTATTAGCCCCAGTTTGTCGATTTTGTCCAGAGAGTCATTGCCAACAAAGCCATAGAGATTTTTCCCTCCTTTTTCCGCAATCGGGTCTCTGCTCAACCAGCGGCCGGTGGACGGATTGTAGAACGCCTGCGCCTCTCGCGCCAGCGAGACGCCGAGTAACAGCAAAGTCAACATCAATATATGTTTTGTCTTCATAATTTAGCTCCGTTAATTCCGCATCCACTTGCCTACCATTCCCAGCGATAACCGACGAGCCGGGCTGAGACAACATTTGCGTCAACCGGTTCAAATTGTCGTATTGCTTGTCAGTCATAAACTTCATGCGCGAGTTATACTTGCGACGGCAATACTATACCGATCAGCAAGAATCCTAGTGCAAAAAAACCAAGAACGCTAACAACGCTTCTCCAAACTCCTTTTTGTCCGCCTAGCTGATATGAACGCTGTAAATCTCTTTTGTTGATTAACAAAGCAACAATTAAACCGATTGCAAGAATCATAAACTGAATCCATCCCGTCTCAAAGTGCATAGGTTCATGATGAAGTGCATGTATTAGCTCATTGACTTCCAGGCGATGAGAGACGAACGCGAGCACGCAGCAAGTAGCACCGCCACATGTCGCTGCACGTATTACAATTCCGGTCAACGACTCTATTTTCTTCAGCGGCCCCATAATCCTTCAGTAAAAAGTGTTTTGAAATCCGACGACGGTGGAACGGGGCGAATTAGTTGTCCATCACCCCACCGCGTTGAACTGCCGATACCACCGATGTGGTGCCCCCAATTGGCGCAACCAATGATTTTATAGTTTAGCGGGCCTCCGTCGGTGCATACAGCACAGGTTTCAAAGTATTGGCAAAACGAATAAACCCAATCTACAGGATGATACCGACGCGATCCAGGCGCATCAGTCATTTCGACATATTCATTAAACGTTTGTTGGTAAGGATACCACGGCTTGGTCGCCGATTTCGTATCCAGAAACCAGTGTCCGGGTAATCCATACGGATTTATCCAATGCCCCAAACTCCCGCCTAAATCCACCGCTATTTGAGCCAACTTCGGCGATTTGCATTTCAGATTCACGCAGCTATCACGGCCTGAATGAAAACTAAGCCAAACCTTTGTATAGTAATGATGCGGCTCAAAGGTTATGGAAAAATAGCTAATGTTAGGAATACCGGCTAGACCTACAACATCAGTGCGATCTATTGGATCATTTTCAGCAAAAGCACAAACATTTACGCCGCCATCTTCCAAGATAGGATCCCTACTTAGCCAGTGACCGGTGGACGGGTTGTAGAACGCCTGCGCCTCACGCGCCAGCGAGACGCCGAGTAACAGCACGGTCATCATCAACACCTGTTTTGTTTTCATATTTTAGCTATGCTTTTCCTGCATCCGTCACACCGCGCCGTTGATGTCGCCGCCGGCCCGGGTCGAGAGGCGGTTGCCGATGGTGTCGAACTGGTATTGGTATTGCTGCCCGGCCACCGGTGTGCCGTCGTTCCAATACCGCGCGCCATTCGTAACCTGCCCCAGCCAATCGTTTTGATACACCCAGTGCGAGCCGTCCGAGTTATTGAATTTGTTTTTTGAAGAATTCACGCTCATTCGGATTCAGAGGTCGTTTCCATTTGAGGGAGACTAACAGTTTATTCAAGGCATCATTTAACTGATCCTTGCCCTTTGCACTAAATCTCAAATTATTCCAGTCGCAATTTGTTAAACAATAGCTCAAATAATCACCTCCCCGTTCAGGGGTTGACTGCGTGGCATAGCTGTCAACTATGTCGAATGGCACGCCATCAATTATTTCGATCGGACTGAGAGGCCAATCTGATGGCGTCGTTCCGCCATGTAAGATAATCTTACCCATGTATGGATCCCTGAAATCATTCGTCGCGCGTTTGATAAAAAGCATTCTACATAAAATGTAGATTTGTTCGTCATTATCCCCGGACCTGTCAAGTTTCAGCAATCGCTTGGTTGCCGATTCACGCCCCATCGCCTGCAGTTTCATAGCCACCGATATATAAGGCTGCGCTTTATAGGCTTGGTTTGATATGTTTGGCAATTGTTCGAACGACTTTTCACCACAACCACTGCTCGCAAATGAAGCCAACGGAACCAAAATCCAGAGTAAAATATGACGCAATTCAAGCGCGCTTCTTTGTATAGCTGCCATAATTTTGGTTGGATGCTTGATCATTTTGTTGGCACTCCAGCAACATATTCATAGTAGTGGCAACACGTGCTATATATGACATACATAGCGTGAAGCCGAGCCCCAGAATCATCCCAACTACTCGGCACAGGATGAAGGGTCAACATGTTTCTAGCTTCTTCAACACCCCCGTGCTTCCATGGCGGAATGGTCAGCGAATAAGTCCCGCTTGGCCAGAACTTTGCCCTGCCAACTACTGTAATTATTCCATATGTGTCATAATCCTCGTCAGCCGTTTGGAAAACATCCGTATCATCTTGACGGCCTTTGTCATTAAACATTTTCCCTCCAACAACTGTCCATGCTTCGAGATAATCTATTTCCTCATTATTAGGAGTTATGACCCGCGTCCCAGTCTTGCAATAGCGTATATTTGAATGTATAGTTACGTGCTGAATAACATAACCAGTTGCACCTTCAGGCACTAACCATTTTATCTTCATGTAAGCCGCGCCTTGGAACCCCATTCCATGCGCCGCGTTTAAAAGCTGAATGCCAAGACCGCCGCTGCCACTAACTGCTGAACTGGAATTATTTCCTAGCAAATCAACACTATTGAGTAAATCGTTGGCAGCAAATGAGTAGAGATTTAATCCACCATCTTCTTGAGTCGGGTCGCGACTAATCCATGTTCCAGCTGACGCCTTGTAATACCTATATCCATAATAAAGGAAATCCGATTCATCATCGTCATATTTGCTCGAGAACCGGAACGGGTTGTTCTTGGCCAGCGCGCCGGTGCAGCGAATGGTTTCGCCAAACGGGCTGTATTCGTAGTTCGCCAGCATCGTTCCATCCGCCGCATTGACAAGGGCGGAAACATTCCCGTTGCCATCGTAAGCGACAAACGCATTGGTGATGCCTGTGCCGTGATAGCTGACTTCCAACAATCCGCCGACGCCCCCCCGCGCCTTGCGCCGAACCGCTCAAATCACTTCTCCAGACATAATTCCGAACCAGCGTGCCGCTGGACCCCAATTCCGCCACCAGATTCCAGCCGTCATATAGGAAATTGTTCGTCGCATAAGCCACGCCGTTGGTCGCCACGATCTTCTGAATCCGCCGGCCTTGGAAGTCAAACGCAAAGGTCAGTTGATATTGCGGCCCCACGTTCGTGTTGACCGTCATGCCCACCAGCCGGTTCTCGGCATCCCACGTGTAGGCCCAGCGCCCGTCGTTGGTCAGGTTGCCGTCGGCATCATATTGAAAGTGTTCCGGCGTCTGCGCCACATACTGGTGCCCGGTGACGCTGCTGCCCGCCCCGACAGCGGTGGAAGCCAGCCAGGCCGGGTGGCTGGCGTTGTTGGTGCCCACGGTGCCGTGGAAATACTCGATCTTGCGATCCGCCGCCACGCCGTTGACGGTGACATTGGTGTAGAGCAGGGCCGCCCCGACGATGTCATTGGTTCCGGGCACGTCGCGCTGGGTGATCTGGTTCAGGCTGTTGACGCTGTAATTGGCTGGGCGCAGGTTCGCGCCGTTGGTGTCGCCGCCGGACCGGGTCGAGAGTCGGTTGCCGATGGTGTCGAACTGATATTGGTATTGCTGGCCGGCTACGGGCGTGCCGTCGTTCCAATACCGCGCGCCATTGGTCACCTGTCCCAGCCAGTCGTATTGATACACCCAGTGCGACCCGTCGCCGAAGGTGTTCTTCGTCCGCTGGTTGGCGGCGTTGTAATTATAAGAATAAGCCAACGGCAGCAGACCGGAGCCGCTGGGCGCAGAGGCAATCTGCGTCAACCGGTTCAGATAATCGTATTGTTTGCTGGTCGTCATCCGCGTCGTGCTGCTCTGTTTGAACGCAATCTGGCCCACCAGCGGCGAATTGGCAAGATAGCTGTAGGTGGCCGCATTGTTGTTCCCGTCGTTCACGGTTTGCAGCCGGGAGGCGTTGTCGTAGCCGTAGGTCATCCGGCTCAACACGGTTGACCCCAGCGCCGTCAGGTTCGTGCGGCGCATGAATTGGTCGTAGCCGTTGGTCACCGACAGGCCGTTCAATGTTCCACCCGCGTAAGACTCACTGAGCAATTCACCGGCCAGATTATACTTCTGCGTGGTCACGATGTTGCTTTGGGTGATCGAGGACGGGCGGCCTAGCCGGTCGTATGCCGTGCCCACACCGGGCGTGGTGCCATCGCTGTAGCTGACGTTGGTGAGGCTGCCAGCGGTGTCATAGGCGTAGCTGGTGGCCAGCGGAGCACCTCCCACCGAGCGCGCCCAGGTGCGGCTGGCGAGCCGTCCAGCGGGGGTGTAGCTGTAAACCGGGCCCGTGCCATCAGCGTAAGCTTTGTTGGTGAGAAAACCCTGATACGGGTCATAATTCCAAGTGGTGACGGCGGTGCCGGTATTGCCGGCAAAATTCTGCCAGGTGGTCATGGTTTTCATGCGTCCGGCGTAATCGTAGGTGTAGGCCACGGGATACGTTCGCGAGCCGTAGGTCTTCTGTAACTGTCCGCCCTGATAATATACGTTTGTCACACTGTTGCCGTCCGGCTGCACGACATTGGTGGCGCGGAGCGAGGTGTCGTAATAGGTGATGGTGGTTTCGGGAGAACCACTCATCCCCGGACTGGGCGTGGTGACAGTGGCCGCCAAGTCGGCATTATTGTAGCCATAAACGGTCGCGCCATTCCGCGCGTCGGTGACGGTGCTCTGGCGTCCATGTGTATCGTAGGTGTAGGCGGTCTGTCCGATTTGCGCCCCGGTTGAATCCTTCCGGGTAACCGAAACCAACTGGCCATTGGAATAGGCGCTGATGGTCTGGGAGCCGTCCGGGGCCGTGGTCGTCTCCGTGCGCGCACCGGCTGCACCGCCGTGCCGGTGACGTTGGTCAAGGCCGGGATGAGGGAGGACGTGGCTCAAACTGACTTCCGAAAAGACGAGGTTTGTTTTAACGCTCGCCCTCGCCTAAATCCTCTCCCCCGAGGAGAGGACTTTAGCATTCACGCTCGCGGTGATTCGATTGACCGTCCGGCGCCAAAGCATTCACTTTCCGGCAACGCGCAAACGTCGCAAGGGCGTTTGGCCATGACGCGGCAGGCGGTGGGCGAAATATCAATGCCAATCCCACGCGCGGATTTTCAAGGGGACACGGACGATGCTCCGGCTTCCATCCCAACGGGATGAAAATCATTCAGCCCAAGGTTGCGAAGCTACCTTGTCCGGCCGCCGCATCTTGCGGGATATTCAAATCCCATTGAGTTTCGCCTGCAAAAATCCACCACGAAGGTTCGCGACATTCTTGAAGCCGTGCCCGTGCAACGCGCACGCGGCAAGATAACCGCGCTGGCCTTTCTGGCAATAGGTGATGATGCGCCGGTCGCGCGGCAGTTCATCAAGCCGGTTGCGAAGCTGATCGAGCGGAATGTTCATTGAGTTTGGGAGTTTGCCAAACTCCGCCAACTCGTCCGCGTCGCGAACATCGAGCAGCAATTCGCCATCCGGTCGCCACGTTTCCGGAGCCACCGTCGCGATGTCGCCGCGCGTAATGTGCCCGGCCACGAACCCGGCGATGTTCACCGGGTCATTTGCCGAGCCGAAGGGCGGCGCATAGGCAAGGTCCAAATTCTCCAGCTCGAACACGCTCATCTTTCCGGCGATGGCGGTGGCGAACACGTCCACGCGTTTGTCCACGCCTTTTTCACCCAGCACCTGCGCGCCGAGCAACCGACCGGTTCCTTCCTCGGCGATGGTTTTGATCAATACCGGTTTCGCGCCCGGATAATAGTGAGCGTGGCTGTGGTCGCGGGTTAGGCTGGTGAAGAAGCTGAACCCCGCCTTGGCCGCCTGCGCGCTGTTGAGCCCGGTGAACCCGGCGGTCATGTGCAGCACCCGCACGATGGACGTGCCGAGCGCGCCCGGATAAATCATCCGCGCGCCCGCCGCGTTCGCGCCCGCGATGCGGCCCTGGCGGTTTGCCGGGCCGGCCAGGGCGATGCGCGCCCGTGCGCCGGTGAGCGCGTGCATGGTTTCCGCCGCGTCGCCGACCGCGTAGATGTCCGGATCCGAAGATTCCATGCGGCCGTTCGTTTTCACGCCGCCGGTGACGCCGATTTCCAATCCCGCCGCCTTGGCAAGCTCCACCTCGGCCTTCACGCCCACGCTGAGCAACACCAGGTCCGCCGCCAGCCGGCTGCCGTCGGCGAACTCAACGCCGTCGCTGGTGAACGCCGTGGCGTTGGCGTCGGCCTTGAAATCGAAATTGTCGCGGCGGATTTGGTTTTGCAAATGCACCGCCATGTCGCGGTCCAGCAGCGGCAAAATGTGCGGGTTGCGTTCCACAATGGTGACGTGAATGCCCCGATGATGAAACGCCTCGGCCATTTCCAGTCCGATGAACCCGCCGCCGATGACGACGGCCCGTTTTGTTTTTTGTCCATCCACAAACTTCGCGATGCGGTCCATGTCGGGAATGTCGCGCAGCGTGAAAACATGCGGCAGTTCGACGCCGGGAATCGGCGGCACGATGGGCTTTGCGCCCTGGCTCAAGATGAGCTTGTCGTAAGCCACATCGCGCGCCACGCCGTCCGGGCCTTGGACGCTGATGGTTTTAGCGGCGCGGTTGATGGACAGCACTTCATGGTTCACATGGGCGTGGACCCGCGAGCGCGACCAGAACTTCTCCGGCGTCATGATGATCAGCTTGGCGCGGTCGTCAATTTCGCCCGCGATGAAATAGGGCAGCCCGCAATTCGCGAATGAAATGTATGGGCCGCGCTCGAAGACATGGATTTCGGCGTTTTCGTCCACGCGCCGCGCCCTGGCCGCAGCGGAAGCGCCGCCCGCCACGCCGCCGACAATGATGATTTTACGGGGTTGAGTTGGGTTTTTCATTTGGATTCGCTCGCACAGCAGGAGGCGGAGTTGCAATTTGAAGATTTATTCCAAGGCATTTTCGCCAGCAGCAGCGCCAGCCCGCAGTAGCCGGTGATGCCGGCAAACAACAGGCCGCAGCCGGTGATGAGCGGCAGGACGGCAAACCACGGGTTGACCGCCAGCGCCAGCGCAGCGCCGGTGGCGGAGACGAGGCCGATGATGATTTGCACCTGACGCATGAGCGGAAGAACCTTGCTCTCGCCTCGGTTCACCGGTAACCCGGCGTCCAGCCATGCCTGCGTGCCGCCTTCCACGAGCACACAACCTTGCACCCCGGCGCGCTCCAGCTTCTCAATGGCCTTGCGCGCGCGCCCGCCGGACTGGCAGAGCACATAGACGGGCGCGACACTGCCGCCGCGTTCGCGGGCAAAAGCCGCCGGGTCGAGTTCGTCGAGCGGGATGAGTTTCGCGCCGGGCACATGGCCGGCGGCAAATTCGCCGGGCGTGCGCACATCGAGCAGTTCGCCGGGCTGCCCGGCGGCAAGGCGGCGGTTCAGTTCCCGGACAGTCAGGGAAGTTTTTGGTTGAACATCGGTCTTAATCATTGTATAATTATATAACTATAAAGCAATATGTCAACCGGAAAAATCAAACGGCGGATGACCGACGCGGAGCTGGAGCAGATCGCGCTGCACTTCCGGCTGCTGGGCGAGCCGATGCGGCTGAAGATCCTGCAGGCCGTCTGCACGGAACCCCGCACCGTCAACGACATCGTGGCTTCAGTCGGGGCGACCCAAGCCAATGTCTCCAAGCACCTGGCCCTGCTGGCCGCCGCCGGCATCCTCACTCGCGAGAAATCCGGCCAATGCGTCTATTACGGAATGAAAGACCAGTTGACGGTGAAGATGTGCGAGTTGGTTCGCAGCAATTTAACGGAATAGGGTTTCAGGTGCCAGCGCGCAAATCTGGCAAGTCTCTCAGTTACACCAGCTTCTTCGCAATATGTTCGTCGAGGATTTCCTGCACGGTCAGGGCGACGATGACTTTGTGGCTGCGCTTGAAGAACGATTCGATCTCCTGCAACGCATCGGACGAATAATCGAACGACACGAAGAAGCCTTTCTCGCAATCTTCGCGCATCATCACGGCCTCGAACGCGTCAATGTCCGGGCGGCCAGCCTTGTCCTTTTGTTTGACCTGAATCGGATACCAGCGTTCTTGCAGCGAGAGTTCGCCTTCCTGACGCTTGCGGGGCGCGGCGCTGGCGGAGACGGGGAAGATGCGGCCATCAATGCCCATGTCGCCGACCTGCACCTTGTTGGGGATGCCGCCGAGGGCGATGACGGCCCAGTTCTCAAATTCAAACGGCGGGATGACGCGCAGCTTCTCCACCGTCCACGGCAGGTCGCGGACGACGAAACCGCGTCTGGCGCGCCAGGGCATTCGCTTTCCGGCAGGTGCGAACGTCGCGCAGCCGCTTGGCCATCACGCGGCAGGCAGTGGGTGAAATATCAATGCCCATCCCAGCGTGCGGATTTTCAAGGGGACAGCGTGCTGGCAGTCTCGGCATATCCCTCTTCTGCGGCAGCTTGTTGTGCCCGCAGGATGTCATGAAGCGTCAGAATCCCCACCAGCGGCCCGCCCCGATTTTCTTGCAGCAGCAGAAAGCCGGTCTTGGATTCAATCAGTTGCATTTCCACCTCGCGCAATGACAATTTCGGCTGGCAACTCGTGGCTTCCACCAATGCAGGCGGGCGCTTTTCATGGCAGGCCCGGCTGGCTTCTTCCCGCGTGAGCACGCCGCGAATCTCCCCGCCGATGACCACCGGAAACCGCGAATACGGATAGTTTTGCAACAGCTTTTGCAAATCTTTTAATTCCAGCGAATCAACGACAACAGGCTTGGGGTTGGCCAGCAGCGCGATGGGCTGCTTCTGCCATTCGCGCAGGTCGCGCGGCGGGGCGAAGCGTTCCACGACGTGGCCGTCCTGTTCCAGCAGCGCGTCGTAAAAATTATGCCGGGCCATGCGCCGGCTGATGGCCTGGCTGATCAACGCCGCGAGCATCAGCGGCGGCACAAGTGAAAACTGGTGCGTCATTTCAAAGACAATCAGGATGCTGGTCACTGGCGCCCGCACCACCGCGCCCAGGGTTGCGCTCATGCTGACGATGGTGAGCATGGCCACGCCTTCCGGTGGCAAACCGAATATAGGTTGGGCAATCCCGGCGATGCCCAGCCCGGTCATCGCGCCGAAAAACAGCGTGGGGGAAAAAATGCCGCCGCAGCCGCCAAAACCGTAGCAGGCCACGGTGGCCACGAATTTTGCCGCCAGGAGCAGCGCCGCCGTCTGCCAGATGAGCTTGCCCGTGAGCGCCTCTGACAAGTCGTCATAACCGAGGCCGAACACACCAAGCTTTCCGGTTTGAAGAAACACGAATACGCCCAACGCCCAGCAGATCAATCCACCGATGGCGGGCCGCAGCCATGACGGCACCGCCGACCATTTCCTTTGGCGTGCGCGCAATCCCAGCGCCGATTTCTGAAATGCCACGCCGACGAGAGTTCCCGCCGCCGCCACCACCGGCACCAGCAGATAGGAATGCCAGGATGGTTCACCGATGGCCGCGAGCGAAAAAGATGGTTGCGGCCCGATGATGCCGTGTGCGACGAGGGCGCCCAGCATTGCTCCGATAATGACACTCCCGAGCAGACGGCTGTTTAGGTCGCCAATCAATTCCTCCAGCACGAAGGTCACGCCGGCCAGCGGCGTGTTGAAGGCGGCGGCCAGACCGGCGGCGGCACCGGTGGCGGCGGCCAGCCGGCGTTTTTGTTTGGGTTCACCCATCACGCCCGCGAGGAGCGAACTGGCCGTGCCCGCCAGTTGCACGCACGGACCTTCACGGCCCAGACTGCTGCCGCCGCCGATCTGCAGCGTGCCGGCCAGAAATTTCACCCACAGCACCCGGAACGGCACAAAGCCAAAATTTTTCCAGAACGCCGCCTTCAATTGCGGAATGCCGCTGCCGGCGGCATCGGTGCAAAACGAGTTGAGCAGCCAGCCGGAAATCAGCGAAGTCCCCAAGATTATCCCCAGGCTGCTCCAAAGGAAGGTGGTGAACGAACAGTGCGAAAGCCGCACGATGCCGGCACGATAACAGCCATTCAATGCCAGTTGGAAGGCCACCGCCACCAGTCCGGCCACAAAGCCATAAGCGCACGTTTTAAGAATCGTGCGCGGACGTTCCGGCAGTTTCGACAGCCACTCGACCAGTATTTTCACGTCCCCTCATGATGCCGGAGAATACGGCGGGTGAAAAGTTTCAATCGCGCCGCTTCAGCGCGCAGTGTTTTAACTTCACCACCGAGTTTATCAGGCGAGAGGTCACACCAGCTTCTTCGCGATGTGCTCGTCGAGGATTTCCTGCACGGTCAGGGCGACGATGACTTTGTGGCTGCGCTTGAAGAACGATTCGATCTCCTGCAACGCGTCCGACGAATAATCGAACGACACGAAAAAGCCTTTCTCGCAATCCTCGCGCATCATCATGGCTTCAAAATAACTGTATTCCAGAAAACAGCCCAGCACTTTAGTGCTGGGTTAATCGTCCAACATATTTTCCAAGTCCCGTGAGGGACGGCAGAACGGCTCTTTCGTCCCTTGTATCTTCGTAATTGTCCTGCTTGGCAGGTTTATAAGAACCAGCCAAGCTGGAGTCCTCCGCCCGGTTGCAACCGGGCGGAGGACGGCGCGCGTGAGAACAATCGTCCCTCGCATACGCTACGACGTGATGCGTCCGGCGCGCCAGAGCGGTTCGCTTTCGGGAATGCCGCAGATATCGCGCAGGCGTTTGGCCATGACGCACAGGCATGGCTGTTCGCCATGGGGTGAAACCCTACCGTGTGTTATCGGAGCCAACATCACTGCTCATGTCGAGGCTGGATTCATCAGGCCGGGCATGGGTAAAACACCTTATAGCATGCGCGCGCTGGCCGGCTTATGCTGGGTTATGAAGAGGTTTTTCCAAAACGGAGAATCCGCCAACGTGGGATTGATGCCGCCGCCAATGGACTTGAACCAGGCCGGGAATATTCCTGGCTTGGTGACAAATGGATGTCCGAGCGACACGGCGGCTTGGAAGAAGGTTGTTGTCAAATACCAGCAACCTTCCCGGTGGCGGGGCGTCTGGCAGATCGAGACCTCTGCAAAACTCTTTTGAACGGATGATTTGATAGTGCGTCAGAGAACCA
>CAYVGC010000094.1:0-16063 GCA_964449815.1 uncultured Bifidobacteriaceae bacterium | reverse complement strand
CGATTACCGCGTGGATGGCGGCATTATGACGGCGACGGGCTACAATGATTTTCTGTCCCGGCTGGTGAAACGGATTTCCGACAGTCTGCACGCGCCCGTCACCAGCAGCAGCAAGGTTTTTGCGAACATTTCCCGCTATCCATATTTGCAGGTGAACCTGCCGCAGTTGTCGGCCTGGGTGGATGAATTTGTCCGGCGGCGATTGTTCGCACGGGAATTTGACCCGTTCACGGATGAAAACTGGCGATTGCTTTGCCTCGACCCGGTTGCAAATCACATCATCCAGACTTTCGGGCGCAAGCTGCCGGAACTGGCGGCGACGGAAACCACCGCGCCGCCGGAGATCAAGCAACGCTGGCTTTCCGAAGTGGCGACAATTCGCGTGCGCGAATCCAGTTCCATCGAGACGCCAAAATGTATTTACGAGCGGTTGCCGTTTCCGTCGCGCAACGGCGGGTTTGAAGAAGCCTTCATCGGCAAGGCAAACGCGGATTCGACGGCGGAAGCGTTTTGCAAGGTGAATGAGCAGCGGCATTATTTCATGCGTTTGCGATATGTCCGCGAAAATGGGCTGCCTGGATTTTATTTCCCGGATTTTCTCGTCCGCACGGCGACGGGCATCTGGCTCACGGAAACAAAAGCGCAAGACATGCTCATTCAAGCCGACGTGATACGGAAGAAAATTGCCGCCGTCGCATGGTGCGAGCGGTTGAACGAACTGCCGCCAGAGGAGCGCGGCGGGCGGACCTGGAATTATTGTCTGCTCGGCGAACACCTGTTTTACGAATTCCGAGACAAGGGCGCGACGATGGAAGAAATTTTGCAGTTCGCGCGGGTAAGGGCAAAGGCGGCGGGGAAGGATAGTCTGTTTGAATGATGTTTGTTAGTGTGCCGCAGCCCAGAATTGAGACAAAATCGTGAATCCTGACCCCGAAAAGCTTCAAGACACCCTGAAATTTATTTCGGAAAACAATTCCAAAATAAAAGACCGGCGCGGCAGGCACAAAAAATACCATTTTGAGACGCACGACTGGCTTCCCAAGATGCTTGGCGACGCAAAGCGGTGTGACCGGAGCAAGCAAAACTACATTAACGGAAGGCGGGCATTTGAGATAATCGCCAACGAAGCGGAGCAGCCGGTGGAAGTGCGGAACGCGATTCTTTACTATTTGAAGGGCAAGCGAACTGTTGCGGCGGAACTGGGACGATTTGATCATCCGAAGGCGTTGTTTTCGGCGGCATTGGCAATGGCTAAATCGCAAATGCCGACGGTCAAAGCGATAGGGCTTGCCCGGCGCATGAGGGGAAAAGGCTCGCCGGACTATTCCGCGCTGGCGAAGAAAATCAGGCGAACGATTGAAGCCTACCGCGACCGTCACCCGAATCTGTCAGAAGCGGATATTACCACCGCGCTCCGCATGGCGGCTTACCAATAAGCCGCGCCGGGCGAATGTTGGCAGCAGTCGAGTTGCCCTATCTCCCCTTTTGAAATCCCCTCGTCACCCGTTGCCTGTCCGCGCCCATGCTAAACATAATAACGGCATCTCACTTTGTCAAATGGCGGGTTTAATCCGCACGGAAAGTTGACCGGCACGGGCGGGTTTTGAACGTCCCGGAGGCGCGACGAGTTGACTTGGCGGGTCTTCTTGATGAATAACACAATTCAAACCGCACCGGCGAGTCAGGACACGTTCCTGTCCGAAAACGAAATCTTAAAGCGCGTGCCCGTGTGCCGCAAAACCCTGTTCAACTGGGTCAAGGCGGGGAAAATTCCCGTGGTAAAAATCGCGCGGAAAAAAATCTACTCGTGGCCCAATGTCCAGGCCGCGCTGCTCCGCTTGGAAAGGAACGGGAACGGGGAATAAAAATTATGCCGCAGCGCGAAATTAAAACGCCGCGCCGGACGCCAATCCGAACGCGGCAAAACCATCTTTATGAAAACACTTTATTCCTACAATGCAGGCCAGTCAATACTGCCGGAATTCATCTTGGAACTGCTGGCCGCGCCGCCGCGTGCCGGCGAAGGCGTTCACCACTGGCTTTTCCGCGTCGCCCGGCAGCTTCATGCCCATTTGCCCGCCGTGGCCATCATCGCCCTGCTGGAAAGCCGGGTGCAAAACTGCGGGCGTCATGTCAGCCGCAAGGAAATCACCGACGCCGTGCAAAACGCTCTGGCGTGTGCGTAGCAGCCCGGCGGCAACACCGCGCCCACGCCCGCCGTCAGCAAGTGGCCGAAATTAAATCAGGAGCAACGCGCCGCGATTGAGCGCGACGGCGGCGGACTGGCCGACTTGTGGAAATTATCCCAGCCGCGCTTTGAAGATGACACCGCGCACACGGAAGCAATCATTGACCGGCTTTTCCCCGGCAATCCGCTGCTGTGCTGCGGCAAATCCAGTTCCATCTTCGACACCAAACCGCGCGAAGCATGGCGCGGTCAAATGTCGGGACTGGCGTTAATCGTGCCGTCGCCCATGTCCGCTATCACCGGCTTGACCAAAGACGGCAGAGAATCAAAACACACGCTCGACAACACCGGCCCGCGCCGATTCTTGATCTGCGAATTTGACACCGGCACGGCGGACGATCACGCGGCCTTGCTCATACACTTGGCTGGCTACGCGCCGCTGGTTTGTGTGGTTCACAGCGGCGGCAAATCGTGCCACGGCTGGTTTTATGTTCACGGCGAGCCGGATGCCAGGGTGGAAAAGTTTTTCCGCTACGCTGTTTCGCTGGGCGCGGATGCTGCCACATGGACACGCAGCCAATTCGTGCGGATGCCCGACGGCACGCGCGATAATGGCAAACGCCAGACGGTCTATTTTCTCAACTTCAAACCGCTGGAGGTGAAGCCATGAATACTTTCACAGACACCATGCAGGACGCGCCGGGCGTGGAATCCGCGCCGGTGGATTTGAAACCGCAATGGCTTGAACATCTCGCCAAGGCCACTTGCAATTCATCAGACCTGCCAAAACTGAATGTCCCGCCGCGTGAACCGATCTTGGGCGAGTGGTTCAAAGAGGCTGACACAGGATTTATTTTCGGGGCGCGCGGCTTGGGCAAGACCTGGCTCGCCTTGCTGATTGGCCGGCAATGCGCGGAAGGCGGCAGCGTGGCGGATTGGAAAGTCCACCAGCGTCAGCGCGTGTTATATGTTGACGGTGAAACGGCCTTGGATGAAATCCGCAAGCGAGACGTCGGGTTGTCCACCAAACCAACGGACGGAATGTTTTATCTTCAGCATGAAGCCCTGTTTCACCTGACCGGCAAAGTTTTGAATCTCACCAGCCCAATCGTGCAAGCGGCGATTTTGGAAAGTTGCCTTCGCCAGAAAATGAAAGTCCTGATTCTCGACAATCTTTCCTGCCTGTTTTCGGGCATCAAAGAAAATGACGCGGACGCATGGGAACAGGTTTTGCCGTGGCTGTTGGAACTGCGGCGGAATCGGATTGCCGTCATCATCGTCGCCCATGCCGGGCGCAATGGCTTCATGCGCGGCACGTCCCGCCGGGAAGATGCGGCGAATTGGATCATCAAACTGGCGGAAGCCAAAAACGAAGGCGTGATTGAAACCGGGGCGCGTTTTGTCGCGCGGTTTGCGAAAAACCGCAATGCGACAGAAGCGGACTGCCCGCCGATTGAATGGCATTTCAACCTGCCCAAAGGTGAAACGCTCTGCCGCGTCAGTTGGAAAAAAATTTCCACCGCGCAAATCTTCCGCGAATTGATTGAAGACGGCCTGACCAACTGCAAAGACCTTGCGGAAGAAATGGGCATCACCAAGGGGCAAGTGTCCAAGCTGGCAACGAAGGCGTTTGCCGCCGGCTGGCTGAAAAAGGATGGCCGGGATTATGCGCTTACCGGGCAGGCATGATGCTCGTTTCCTTGGAAACATCCCCAGCGTGGAAACGGGAAACGAGGGAAACGAAACAGGAAACCAAACCGTTCCCCACTGGCGGCATGGCCGGTTTGCTGGCAAATCGCACGGGACAAGGAAACGAGCGGGAAACGGCCAAAGGAAACGAACGCGAATTGATTTTATGAAGCCAAGTTTTTCAGAAATGGGCAAACGGTCGGCGGCGGCGCGGAGGTTGCCGGAGCATGAAAAGTTGAAGGCGGAAGCCATCCGGTTGCACGTTGAACTGGATTATGGGATCAACGCCATCGCGCCACGCATCGGGGTCAACAAAATTTCAATCCGGCGATGGCTGATTGCCGCCGGCTGCTACCGGGTTGGACACCGGACAACGCGAGTAAAAAACGACGGCGCAAAGCTGATTGATTGCAGCCCGACCGATTTGGGCCGGAAGCAAATTTACGTTCACGTCTGGCAGCGGCGCGCGTGGCTGGATGAATGGAAAGGCGTTGCCAAGTGGGATGAGGCGCAGCATTGGAGCCGACACCCGGCAAAACAGAATTATCTCAATGTCCAAACCTACAGAAAAAAGCGCATGAAAACGAGCGGACAATAAGCCGGGTGGTGTCCGCCGTGTGTCACGTCTGTCACAAGTGCAAGCCAGCCAAGCCGCCGGTTCAACTTTTTGCGTGAAACAAGTGTTTCAAAACTCACGCATGAAAGAGCCAAGGGGGTCCGTAACTAGCCGGCAGACAGGGCGAGTAAAAAGAATCCTTACGCCGCCGGGTGGTGCCCTGCCGGGTCGAGCCGGGCCGCGTATTAGCGGCCAAAACCCTTGCACACTTTTTGCACAGATTCGGGGGCGACTTTTGGTTTGCACAACTTTTGCACAGTCAATTTTCCTTGCACAGAATTTGCACAGATTTTCTTTCCGATTGTTGCCCGTAAAATCAAAATGGTGTTTGCAAATAAAGGGAGGTATCTGTATATTACATGGGTAATGAAAAGCATTGAAACACCCCTGACCGGAAACACGGAGAACACCATATTTGCAGGTTCAAGTCCTGCTATAAGCGCCAAATTTCTCAATGGTCATGCAGCAACGGGGTTCCCGTGTCCACCTTTTCCGACAGCCAGGCCAGCACCGGCGGAACCAGGTCCGCAAAGAAATACGTCGCCGTTTCATGCGAGGCGGTCGGCACCACGATCAATTTGCTTCCGGGCGCCGCCAGGGCGCGCAATTGTGCCACATCGGCCACCGGTGTGATCTTGTCCTCCGCCCCGGCCACAAAAAGCGCCGTCACCGGATGCCGGGCCAGTTCAGTGATGGTATCGAGTTCAGCGGCGGGCACCCCCAAAACGGAAGGCAGTTTTTTCAAGCCAACTTTAATAAACGTCTTCGGCAGCCAGTCAGCGTATTCGTGACGGAGGTTCAGGACGGCATTGGACAACCCTGCGTAAGGTATGAAGGCCACCACCGTGCGGATGCGCGGTTCGACCGGCTTCCAGCGCAACGCCATTACCGCGCCGTAGGATTCACCAAACGCCGCCACGGGTTCTTTCAACCGTCCGTCCTGTGCCAGTTTGTCCAGCAACTGGCTCAAGTCCTGCACTTCCTGGACACCGTAATAAATCTGCTTTCCGGTGGATTGGCCGTGTCCGCGCAGGTCCACCAGCACGCACCGCCAGCCCTCCTGCGCCAGCCGCAACGCCCAAGGTGCCATTGAAAACTGGGCCAGCCCGTAGCCGTGCAGCAACACCACCGTGCCGCACGGGGCTGACGTCCAAGCATTTGACCGGCCTGGCAGGTCGGCATGGAAATCGAACTCGGTCCGTTTCCGCCCGTGTTCCAGCCAGTTGGTCGAGGCAATTTCCAGGTGATAGTCCGCCGGTTCAACGACGCGATAGCACAGTTGAGCCAGCGGCGGTCCCACCACTACAAATTGTTTGGGAAAGTTCGTGAGGAACTTCGGGCTATAGGCCAGCAGCACGGGCGCCTCGGGGGCGAACCACTTTGGATATGTGTTGGGTGCCTGCACCATCCGATGGGCCATGAAAATGCCGCAGCCTGCCGTGTCCATAACCAGCAGGGCGGGCAGTAACAACCAATGCAACTTGTGCTGTATCACGCTGCTTGCTTAACCTGTTTCCGCCCGTTTGCCAAAAAGCATCTTCCAAACCGAGGGCGATTGCCTTTCAATTCAAACATGCCGGGCGGTCCCATTCATAATCCGGGATTTATCCGCCAACAACGCGGATTTTTCCGTTCTCGTTCTGCCAGTTGACTCGTGGCGTGTCGGGCGGCTGGCCGGTAGCCGGACACAGGATCAACCGGCGATTTCCAGCGGTCGCAGGGTTTTCCACAAGCCGCGTGTGAAGTCGGGAATGTTTACCGGCGCGCTGCCGTTGGCCACCGAATGAACTGAAGTTTCAATGATGCTGCTCCAGGCGGCGGCGTCATACACCACGCTGTCCGGCGTGACGCCGCGGCGCAGGCAGTCGAGCAACCGCCAGCTCATCACAAAGTCCATGCCGCCGTGACCGCCGCCTTTGGCGCGTTCCTCAAGTTTTTTCCACAACGGATGCGTGAATTTGTCGCGCATGGTCTGTAAATCTTTGTCCGACAACCAATCCTCGGAACCGCCGGCATCCAGGCCGTATTGTTTCGGATGATCCACGGAGAGCCGGGCAGGATAGTCAAAAAACACGGCCCTGGTTCCGTAAAGGGCGTTGATGCGGCTGTAAGGACGCGGGCTGACAACGTCGTGTTGCACCATGATGGTGCGGCCCAGCTCGGTTTTGAGGAGCGAAGTGTTCATGTCGCCGCAGATATATTTTTCGCCCGCATGCCGGCCGCCGTTCGGCTGGACCTCGTTGCGGTAATGCGTCAGGCTCATTTCCTGCGAACTCATGGAGACCAAAAACTTGAACTGGTCGCCCCGGCCCACGCCCAGATATTGGGCCACGGGACCGAGACCGTGCGTGGGATAGAGATTGCCGTTGTATTCCCAGTGATAATTGCGCCGCCAGTCGCCTTCGGTGCCCAGGGAAAAAAGCACCGTGCGCAAGTCGTGAAGATAGGCGCACTCGGCGTGGGTCAAATTGCCGAAGACACCTTGGCGGGCCAGGTTGAGGACAAAGAGTTCATTCTCGCCATAGCAGCAATTCTCCAGCATCACGCAATGGCGCTGGGTGCGTTCGCTGGCGTCCACCAGTTGCCAGCAATCATCCGCCGTCAGCGCGGCGGCAACCTCGACCAAGGCGTGTTTGCCGTGGTTCATCGCGCTCAAACACATGGGCACATGCCAGGCCCAAGGGGTGGCGATATAGACCGCGTCAATGTCATCGCGCGCGACCATCTGCTCCCAGATGTGTTCATTGCCGCTGTAAATGACGGGCCGCTTGCCGGACTTTTTTTCACACAGGTCAGCCGCCGCTTTCGCACGGTCATCCACAATGTCGCAAACGGCGACGACCTCGGCGAATTCGATGCCGAGACAACTGGTCACATGCGTCATCCCGCGATGCAGGCCGATGACCGCCACGCGCACCCGTTCCAGCGGCTTGGTGGTCAGGTTGATCACCGGCTTTTGACCTGCTGGGCGCGGGCGGGTTTTGCTGTAATTTGAACTCAAAGCACCGGGGCTCGCAGCGGTCGCAAGTTTGTTTGACCCGTCGTCGGCCCGGGCCAGCCCGCCGGTGGCGGCGGCCAGCCCGGCTCCGGCGACGGTTTTCAGGAATTCGCGCCGGTTTGAAGGCCAGTTCACATTTGACATAAAATTGAAATTAAAAATTCACGGGAATCATCATCAACGGTTTTAGTTAAACAACAAACACAGCCGCATGCGCCACATCAGTTTTTTTGACAGTCTAAACAAAGTGTGTGGCATATGAAACACTACATTTGGCGGCCTGATCTGGCAATCCATTAAGAACATGAGCGTCTGCCCGCGTCCGGCGGATGCGCCCGCCAATCGGCCCGCCTTCTTGATCCGCAATAACAAACTGTCCACTTAATATCGAATGAAGCTGGACGCGGCCGCAAGCTTCAGCCAAGTTGAACGCAAAAATGGCACCGGTAAAAAACATGGATGAAGAAGCGGGTGGCTGCGAAAATCTTGCCCGTCCATGCCCATTTATGGCGGCTTATGCACAAGCAGGATTGTTTATTGTAGAACGCCATAAATCAGCGTGTTAAATGGTAAAATCAATGACAGTCACCGAACTTTTGGAGGGCGTAAAACGCATTGAGGTCCGCACCAATCGCCTCGTGAACGACACGATGGTCGGCGCTTATATGAGCCATTTCAAAGGGCGCGGCATGGACTTCGAGGAACTTCGCGAATACATCCCTGGCGACGATGTGCGTGACATTGACTGGAACGTCACGCACCGGCTTGGCCGTCCATTTGTAAAGCGCTTCCGCGAGGAACGTGAACTCACCGCCGTGCTCGCCGTGGACGTTTCGGCGTCGTCCGCTTTCGGCTCCGCCAGCCGCACCAAACGTGAATTCGCTGCCGAAATCGCCGCCACGCTCGCCACGTCCGCCGCCAGGAACGGTGACAAGGTTGCGCTGCTGCTGTTCACTGACGAAGTGGAATTATTCATCCCGCCGCGCAAGGGCCGCCGCCACATGCTCCGCCTCGTCCGCGAAATGCTCCTGTTCAAACCGCGCCGGCGCGGCACGGATATTTCCGGCGCGCTCGGTTTTTTGAACCACGTCCTCCATCGCCGCGCGATCGTGTTTCTGCTCACGGATTTTCTGCACAGTTTCAACGGAGAAAAAACCGGTTGCAATCCACGCTTCCGCTCGGTTTCGGAACCGCCCAAGCGTGAATTTCCACAGGCCGCGCGTGACGCCGTTCAAGAACTCGGCCTGACCAACACGCGCCATGACGTCGTTTGCCTGCATCTGCATGACCCGCGCGAGAGCACCTTGCCTGACGCCGGTCTGCTCACGATTGAGGACGCTGAAACCGGCGAACTGCTGGAACTCGATTCGACTCGCAACGCCGTGCGCGAGCGCTTTGCCGACGTCAACACCGAACGGCTGGCGGACTTGGACCGCGCACTGATTCGCGCCGGTGTGGATACGTTGCGGCTGAACACCGCCGAACCGTTCGCGCCCGTGCTGCAACGGTTCTTTGAAATCCGCCGCGGCCGGAGGCGCGGATGAAACTGGAAATGAACATCGAACACCCGACGAGCCTGCGCTGCACAATCATCCGGCGGTCAGTGTTCGATGTTCGATGTTCGATGTTCGTTTTTGCCGCCATTTTATTTACAGCTCCGCAACTTTTTGCCCAGACGTCAACAAATACGCTGCCCGCCCTCGCGCCGCCTTACGGCGAAATCCCGCCCACATTTTTGGAGCAGCATGAAACCACGATTATCGTGGGCAGTTTCACGTTCCTAGCTTTTGCGTTTCTGTTCTTGCGGGCAATGCTCCGGCCTGAAACGCCGGTGATTTTGCCGCCGGAAATTTTGGCGCGCCAGGCGCTGGCGAAATTGCAGCCCCAGCCAGAAACCGGGAAAATCTTGAGCGAGGTCTCGCAAATCCTGCGCCACTACCTCATCGCCGCGTTTGAACTGCCAGCTGGCGAGCTGACCACGGCGGAATTTTGCACCGCCCTGGCCACCCATGAAAAAATTGGCCCCGCGCTGGCCAAATCCATTTCCAATTTTCTGCACGATTGTGACCGGGCGAAATTTTCAAAATCGCCTGCCGCCGCGCCGCTCAACGCCGCCATCGGCGCGCTGGAACTTGTTTCTTGCGCTGAAAAGCGTTGGACAGAACTGCACGCCCGGATTCCAGCAGCAAAATGAACGGCGAATTTGAATTTCAATTTCCGTGGCTGCTGGCGTTGCTCGGCCTGCTGCCGGTTTATGCGCTGCTGCGCGGCCAGACCGGCAGGCTGGCGGCGCTGACTTTTTCCAGCGCGGACATTGCTCGCGCCGCCGGAGACCAGGCCCGCGCGGCGGCGGGACGATTTTTATTTTTTCTGCGCCTGCTCGTGGTTGCACTTGGCATTGTCGCGCTTGCCGGGCCGCGGCTGGCAAATTATCACGTCCAGACCGAGACGCCGGGCATTGACATCATGCTGGTGCTGGATTTGTCCTGGTCCATGGAGGCGATTGACATGGGCAGGCCGGCGGAAAAATTGTCACGCTTCGCCATCGCGTCCGGCGTGCTGAAGGATTTTATTCAGAAGCGGCCCAATGATCGCATCGGCTTGATTGCCTTTTCCGGCGTGCCGTATCTCGCCAGCCCGCTCACGCTGAATCACGACTGGCTCGTTGAAAATCTCCAGCGGCTGCACATCGGCATCATTCAGGATTTGGGCACGGCCATCGGCGACGCGGTGGCGGTGGCCGCCAAGCGGCTCAAGGCCGTGCCCAACAGCAAAAGCCGCATCATGATTTTGCTGACGGACGGCGACAACAATTTGGGCAAGCTTGAGCCGCTGCCCGCCGCGCAGCTCGCCGCCGCGCTGGGCGCGAAAATTTATGCCATTGGCATCGGCATCGAGCAGCCGTGCAACATGCCTGCGTTTGACCCGGCAACCGGAAACTTCAAGCTGGATGCGAATGGGAATGTCATTCCCACGCTGCTGCTGCAGCCGGCGAATTACACCGTGCTGGGCAAAATGGCCGCGCTCTCCGGCGGCCAGTTTTATCGGGCGACCAACCAGCACGAGCTGCAAAATATTTACAACCAGATTGACCGCCTGGAAAAGTCCGAGGTGAAATTGCGGCGTTTCGCGACCTACGAACCGCTGTTTCAATGGCCGCTGCTCGCCGCGCTGGGGTTGCTGGCAGTGGAATTGATTCTGGCAAACACGAGATTTCGCCGCGTGCCGTGATGAACTTCGCCAACTTTCATTTTGCCGAACCCCGCTGGCTCTGGCTGGCCGTGGCCGCGCCGGTTTTGCTGGCGCTGCTCCACCGGCACGCCGCGAAAGCCCGGCGCGAACAACTGTCGCGCATGGCGTCGCCGCATTTCGTGAATCAACTGACGGCGTCGCACAGCCCGGCGCGGCGGCGTTTCAAAAACATTTTATTGCTCGCCGCGCTGGCATTTTTCGGACTGGCGCTGGCACGACCGCAATGGGGCAGCGTCGAGGCCGGCAATGCATGGCTTGGCGAAGATGTGGTGTTTGTGCTCGACTGTTCGTTGAGCATGACGACGAGCGATGTTTTGCCGAGCCGGATGCAGCGCGCAAAATTTGCCATGCTTGATTTTGTGCGGCGGCAAAGCCACGGCCGCGTCGGCCTGGTGGCGTTCGCCGGCAGTGCGTTCATTCAATGCCCGCTGACGTTTGATGCCGATGCGTTCGAGGAAACGCTTTTATCGGTGGACGAAAAAACGATTCCCCTTCCCGGCACGGACCTCGGCCGCGCGCTGAACGAGGCGTATCGCGCGATGGACAAAACCAGCCGCCGCAAACTGGTCGTGCTGGTGACGGACGGTGAGGATCTGGAAAAATCCGGCATCACAGCCGCAAGAAACCTGGCGACAAATGGCGTGGTGATTTTCACCATTGGCGTCGGCACGCCGGCGGGGAAGGAAATTCAGACCGTCAACGCCGCCGGCCAGCCGGAATTATTGCGTGACGCGAAAGGTGAAATTGTCCACAGCCGGCTGGACGAGACGACGCTCCGCGAAATCGCCCAGGTCACGGGCGGCAGTTATTATCCGCTCGGGGTGCTGGGCGACGGCTTCACGAAAGTTCGTTCAGCGATTCACGCACTGGAAAGTGCCGGCGGTTTGCGGCCGGCTGTGAAAGCCGGGGTGGACCGTTGTTACTGGGGCATCGCGGTTTTGCTCGCCCTCCTGGTCGCCGAACCGCTCGTTGGCACGCGGCGAAAAAATCATCCGGCACCGGCATGAAATTTTTTATGCCATTAAAAAAGTTCGTGCTGCCATTGGCCCTGGCCATCGGGTGTTCTGCGCCGGCCGTGGAGGAGACGAACGCCATCGTGCCGGCGACGGCGCGGGGTTTTTACAATGCGGGCGCGAAGTTGCTGGCCGGGAAAAAATTTGCCGAGGCGGAAATGATGTTTCAGTCCGCGCTGGCCGTGCAGGACGACCGCGTGCAACCGGCGGCGCTTTACAATCTCGGCCACACCCGGTTCGCCCAGGGCGTCGAGCTGTTGAAGCAAGGCCCGGAAGCGCAAAAAGCCGCCGCGCAGGGCGACGCGGCGCTGGCGGAAGGCAAACAGGTGATCGGCGCGGTCGGATCGGCCCTGGCGGAAAATAATTTGGACAAGATGATTTCAGCATATCTCGAAGGCCGTGGCGTGCGGCGTGAATTACGGGACGCGGAAAAAGCCGTGCAGGCGGCAATGGAAACTTACGGGAAAACCCTGGCCAGATGGCAGCGGGCGGCGGCTGATTTCAAGAGCGCGGCGGAATTGAATCCTGCCGACACAAACGCTGCGCGAAACGCAGAGATTGTTGAACGCGGCATCGCCAGGCTCGTGGACAGCCTGCGCCAGATGCAGCAGATGATGGGCATGCTGGGCCAGCAACGGCAGGATTTGGGCAGGCTGCTGAGCAAGCTCAAAGGCCGGATTCCAGCGCCCGACGCCCCGCCCGGCGCGGCGGGTGACGACGACGAAGATGAAGACGGGTTGAAGCCGGATGCGCTGGCCGGCCAGAAAGAAAACGCGGCGCACGGAGGCGAGCAAATGCAGGTTCCGCTTTCGCCGGAACAGGCGGGCCAAATCCTTGACGGCCTGTCACTCGATGGCAGCCGCCGGCTGTCCATGAGCGACAAGGAAGGCACGCCGTCAAAAGATAGAAGAGGGCGGAACTGGTGATTTTGAAATGCGCCTGGCTCGTCAAAAATTAATTTTGCTGGCGTTGTTCGCGCCGACTTTGTTGTGCGCCCAGACACCGCCACAATTGCCGCCGGGCGGGCTTGGCCAGCTTCAGGTCGCGCAGCCAGCCGTGGATGTCACGTCGCCGGTGACGGCCACGGCGGGGTTTGATCCGCCGGTGGTTCGCGCCGGTGAAAAAACTTTTTATCGTGTGAACGTGGATGCGGCCGAATCTTCGATCCAGTGGCCGGGAAAAATTTCCGCTCCGGCGGAACTGAAGTTCGGCGCGAACGCGCAGGGGCAGTTGACGCAGTTTCTGGGAAACAAATTCCGTTCGCTTACTTCATTTCTATACGAAGCGCGGGCCACGGCGACGGGACATTTTACCATCACAAATTTCACTGTGAACCTCTCCGGCCAGACCGTGGAAATTCCGGCGGCAAGCCTGGAGGTGGTTGCGGAGAATTCCAAGACGCCGCCGGCGCGGCAGCTCCGGTTGGAAACTTCGGCGACGAATGTTTTTCTCGGTCAGCCTTTCCATGTCCGCGTGATGCTGCCCGCCACGCCGGCGAATGAAATCGAGGCGCTCCGCGAAATCCAGCTCAACGGTGCTGGCTTGATGACCGACAAAACGGCGTTGCGCCAATCCATCGAGGTGGTCAACGTCAACGGCCAGCTCAAGCCGGCGTTCGTCTGCGAAATGACGGTGACGCCCATTGCAGCGGGGCCGTTGAAATTTTCGGCGCAAGGTTTTACCGCCGGTCGGGAATTTAGCGGGCCGATCTCCATTCGCGGCCAGGTGAGCCTGTCCGGCGGGCCGGCGAAATATGTGCTGCTGGTTTCCGACCCGCTGGAAATAATGGTGCGGCCATTACCTGTCGAAGAAGTGCCGCCGGGTTTCACCGGGGCGATTGGGGAATTTTTCCGCGACCCGCCGCAGTTGGCCACGAACCGGTTGCGCGTGGGCGGGCCGGTGCGGCTCAAGGTGGTTTTCCATGGTGAAGGCGATTTGACACGCTTCGTGCCGCCGGTGCCACCGCGTTCGCGCGACTGGCAGATCATCGCCGACGAGCCTCCGGCCACCGGCTTTACGCTGATTCCGCTGACGGATGAAACGCAGGAGACGCCCGCAATTCCGTTCAGCTATTTTGACCCGAACACGGCAAAGTATGCGGACCTGACAATTCCGCCGCTGCCGGTCACGGTGGTCGGCGAAGGCCTGCCGGTGCAACTGCCCGCGTTCGACGACGAAACCGAATCCGCCGCGCCTTTGAAATTGAGCGGCCTTGCGCCGGCTCCGGGGAAAACGGTGGCGAGCTTCAAACCATTGCAATTGCGCGGCTGGTTTGTCGGCCTGCAACTGTTGCCCGGGCTCGGTTTTATTGCGCTGTGGCAATGGGACCGCCGCCGCCGTTTTCTGGAAGCCCATCCAGAAATTGTCCGTCGCCGTCAGGCGCTCCGCGCGCTTCACCGCGAAAAACGGAAACTGCAAAAAGCCGTTGCCGCCGCCGACCCGCCCGCCTTCATTCAGCGCGCGGCGGACGCGATGAGAATCGCCGTCGCGCCGCATTATCCGGCGAATCCGCAGGCGCTGGTCTGCGCCGACGTGCTGGCGCGGCTGGAGGCTGCGGAGCATGGCGAAACGGTTAAAATGATTTTTGCGGCAGCGGACGGGCGTTTTGCCGTCAAATCGCCGCCGCCGCCGGATTTGCTGGTGCTGAAATCCAAGGTGGAAGCCGTGCTGCAAAAACTGGAGGAGAAGCTGTGAGCGGATTTTTATTCCATGCAAGCCGCCGCCGACATGAGGCGGCTCTGGCTTCATTCCAGTTTGAGACCCGTTGCCCCGGCTGCTGCGCGGTTTTTATTATCGCGCTGGTCTGCTTCGCACAAAGCAGCCGCGCGGTGACAAACAATGCTTTCGCGCAAGGCGTCGAGTTGAGCCGGGCCGGACAATTTCCCGAGGCGGCGGCGGCGTTTGAAAAGTCGGCGCAGGCGCAGCCGGCGTCCGGCACGCTGGTGAATCTTGGCGTCGCCGAATGGCAGCGCGGGCATGCCGGCACGGCGATTCTGGCGTGGGAGCAGGCGCAATGGATTGATCCGTTTGATCCGCGCGCGCGGGCAAACCTGAAATTTGCGCGGCAGGTGGCGCAGGTGGACGCGCCGCAGTTGAAATGGTTTGAGACCGCCTCGACGTGGCTGCCGCCGGACTCGTGGGTGTGGCTGGCCGGCGCAAGCCTCTGGCTGGCGGCGGGCCTGCTGGTGCTGCCGGGGATTTTGCGGCGGCGCAAGGCGGGCTGGCAGCAAATGCTGGCGGCGCTGGCGGCGGGCTTTTTTCTTTTCTGCCTGACAGCCAGCCTGGGGGTGGTGAGCCGGACCCATATCGGTTTTGTCCTGAAGAAAAATGCGCCGTTGCTGCTCACGCCGACGCGGGAAGGCGAAGTCATTTTGACCCTGTCCGCCGGCGAACCGGCCCGCCGGCTGCGGACGCGGGGGAATTATTTTCTCATTCGCACGACCGGAGAATCAGGCTGGATTGAGCGGAGCGAGTTCCGCCTGGTCTGCCCATGATCAGCAACCCTTGGCGGCCGTTTGACTGGCTTTGAACGGCGGCAAAAACGGAATGCCTCGGAATGGCTTTCCCTGCGCCATCGGCAACCAAAACGGACAGGGTGTCATTCTGCACAAAACCATTCGCGGTTCAATTCCCCAGAAACTCCCGCGGGTCGGTGACCTTGCCGGTCAGCGCGCTCGCCGCCACCGTGGCCGGCGACGCGAGAAAGACCTGCGATTCCTTGTCGCCCATGCGGCCGGGGAAATTGCGGTTCGTCGCGCTGATGCACTTGATGCCGGACTTGTTGATGCGGCCAAAGGTGTCCACCGGGCCGCCGAGGCAGGCGGCGCAGCCGGCGTTCTCGGTCATCTGCACGCCGGCGTTGATCATCACGTCCCAAATTGTTTCGCTGCCCCAATAGGTCGTTTGCAAATCGCGGACGATCTCCGGCGTCGCGGGCACGCCGAAGGTGTCAATGACGACTTTCCTGCCGCGCAACACGCGGGCGAATTCCACGAAGTCGCTCGTCTTGCCGCCGGTGCAGGAACCGACGTAGGCGCGGTCCAATTTCATGTTGCCCATGTCCTTCGCCTTCTTGCGCTGGCCGGGATCAGGATGGCACGCGACGGTTGGTTCGAGCTGGCTCAAGTCCACGACAAGTTCATAGACAAACTTTTGTTTCCGGTCCGGCGTGACCGGCGCGTAAGCCTGTTTGGTTCCGTTGAGCCGGGTGCGCGAGTCCACATATTCTGCCGTGCGCGAGTCGAATTCAAAAATGGCGTTCTTGCCGCCGGCCTCGATGGCCATGTTGGCGATGGTCATGCGGTCGT
>CAYVGC010000093.1:0-16359 GCA_964449815.1 uncultured Bifidobacteriaceae bacterium | reverse complement strand
TGACCGCGAGCAGAACCGCTGGTATTCCAGCCATCATCCGTTCACCGCGCCGGTCGCGGAGGACATTCCGCTGCTCAAAACCGACCCCAAGAAAGTTCGTGGCCAGCACTACGATGTCGTGGTCAACGGCGTGGAACTTGGCGGCGGCTCCATCCGCATCCATCAGCCCGACGTGCAGAAGACCATCTTCGAGGAGCTCCTGCAAATCCCGCCGGAGGAAACCAAGCTGCGCTTCGGCTACATGCTCAACGCCTTCAAATACGGCGCGCCCCCGCACGGCGGCATCGCGCTCGGCTTCGACCGGCTCATCGCGATCCTCTGCGGCACGCCGAGCATCCGCGACGTCATCGCCTTCCCGAAGACGGCGAAAGGCACCTGCCTGATGACGGACTCACCGTCGCAAGTTTCGCCAAAGCAGTTGCGCGAGCTTTACCTCGAAGTGAAGGTGCAGAAGAAAGAATAAGCCGTGTTCAGCCCGTCGCCAAAACCGGAGGCTGGACTTTGGCGGTCATTTATTCGTGTGCTGCAACTGCTTTTCATCGCGTATCTGCTCGTTGTGCTGGCGGCGCTGATTTTTCAGCGCCGCCTGATTTATTTCCCCACGAAGGTTCCGGCGGAGGTCATTGAGTCCGTCGCGGCGGAACACGGCTTTGCGCCGTGGAAGAATCCGTCCGGCCAGCTCATCGGTTGGAAAATGCCGGCGGGCGGCGCGCCGGCCGGCAGCGTGCTCATCGTCCACGGCAACGCCGGCTGCGCCTTGAGCCGCGATTACCTGGCCCGGCCCATCCATGACGCGGCGGACGTGGATGTTTTCGTGCTGGAATATCCCGGCTATGGCGCGCGGCCAGGTGCGCCGGGTAAAAGCAGTTTTGTCGCGGCGGCGGAAGCAGCCTTTCACCTTTTGTCCACCAGCTCGCCGCGCTATGTCGTCAGCGAATCCATCGGTGCCGGCGTGGCGGGCGAACTGGCCCGGAATCATCCGGCGGAAATCGCGGGGCTGGCCCTGTTTGCCCCGTATGCCAGCCTGGCCGCCGTCGCCCAAAAACAAATGCCCTTTCTGCCGGCGTATCTGCTGCTGTTCGACCGGTTTGATCCGGCGGACTGTCTGAAAAGCTATCACGGTCCGGTGAAAATGATCATTGCCGGAGCCGACGAAATCATCGGCGCGGCGTCCGGCCGGCGGTTGTTTGACGGCTATGCCGGGCCGAAAGACCTTCAGTTGATTCCGGGCGCGCATCACAACGAAGTCGCGGAACAATCCCCGGCCTGGTGGCGGGAAGTCTTCGCGTTCTGGCACGGACGGAGCCGTCCGTAGCCATTCGCCGGGAGGTCGCCGCCCCGGCGACCCCGGTAGATTGTCAAACGACCTGGGTATTCGGCCCGACGACCTGGGTTGCCGGACCAATCTGGCGGGTATTCTATCAAACGACCTCGGTTGTCTGCCTGAAGACGCTGGTATTTTGGCAAACGACCTGCCGGATATGTCTGACGACCTGCCGGAGCGGCCTGACGACCTGCCGGATTTGCCATTCTACCGAGGTCGTTTGGCCTCCGACCCGCCATTTTCGAGCAATTCCCCGGGTTTTATGAGTTTTCACCCGGTTTTGGCAAAAGCCGCAGTCAACATTGCAAAAACCGTCGGGCAGGCGGGCAAGCCTGACCGGTGCCGGATCCACCGGTTTTCGCCAAAAAAGTGGGATTATGCAGATGACAAACTAATGAGGCAAAACTGGCAGGGCGGGCAGGCTTCTGCCCGCCGAACGCGTGAGTTTGCAACCGGCGGCGCGCACGGAGCAACGCGCCCTTGTATCTTGCTTATCGGTTATCTTCTCCTTGCTTGCAGGTTTGGGCGGAGGTTCCGCCCGGCAAGTTGCCCGTGGGGACGGCCGTCCCCATGGGCAGCGTTACCGAGTTCGCACGCGCCCTTGGACCCCTTGAGTCCGCAGGTAGCTTGAACCGGTGACGCGCTCCGCGGTCCACACTCGAACAGTTGCCAGAGATAGAAGGCTCCGTAAAGCAAGAGTTAATTATGATTTATAATGGGGGGAACGGACCGCTGCCGATGGTTTTCAGAATCAAACACTTGCGGATATTTCCGGACCAGTGGCCGCCGGCAGGTTCTAAAAACCGGCTTTGTGCCACGCCCTGCCGGATAAACCGGACTGTCTCACGGCAGGACAGCGCCGGGGCCGGATGACGCCTTTTCCAGATCTGGAATTCGGTTTTCCGGGTTGGGAAAAGGCTTTTCCTTATTAGGAAATTGGTTTTCCTTGTCGGCAAAAGGATTTTCCGGGTTGGGAAAATGACGATGCCGGCAGGGAAAATGGCAGCCAGCGACGACGGGGAAATGCAGAAGGAAGAAGGATGAATGAAGAATTTGCTGTTATCCCTACGCGAGTCCAGCGAACTATTTCGCGGCGAATGGCTACGGACTCTATGACATGGCGGGGAATGTGTGGCAGTGGTGTTGGGATCGGTATGGCAATTACGGCAGCGCCTCGCAGACCGACCCGCGTGGGCCGACATCAGGCTCCGGCCGGGTTTTTCGGGGCGGCGGTTGGGGCGACGTCGCGTTCATCTGCCGGACGGCGATTCGCCACGACTACGACCCGGCCAGCAACGGCGACTACGTGGGATTCCGGTCTGTCCTGCCCCCAGGTCAGTGAGCTGAAAGGGACAGAGCGGAGCAGAAGGAGCACCGGCTTGCAGCCGGCTTAAACCGTGAACCGTCCAGAACCGCCAAAACGAACGTAATCTTCAACGCGAGTCGCCAGACGGGGGGTTCAAAGCCGGTCACAGACCGGCGCTCCCAAACATTCGCCTCCGCTTGCCGTAATGCGGCGCGACGCCGTTGCCAGCGCCGCGCCTTGAATTTTTTCGCGCTTACTTCTTCAGCTTGACGGCATACTCCGCCACGCGCCGGCCGAGCAGCTCGCCGGTGAGCTTGTCCGGCGCGTTGGGCGCGACCTCCACCGGCTCCTGGCCGGCCTGGGCCATCACGCCGCTGTAGCTGCTCAGGCGGTTGATGCCTTTGTCGTTCATCGGCAGTTCTGGCAGGCCGATCCAGACCATGCCGAGCTGCATCGCCAGCGTGAAGAAATAATGCAGCGTGCTCAACTTGTCGCCGCTCGGCCCGCTGGAAACGGTGAAGCCCGCCGCCAGCTTGTCGCGCCACGCGCCGGCATACCATTTGCCGCCGGTGGCATCGGCGAAGGCCTTGAACTGCGCCGCCGGCCCGCCCATGTAGGTCGGGCTGCCGAAAATGATCGCGTCGCTCGCGTCAAGCTGCGCGAAGACGGCGTCGTTCTGGTAGCGGCCTTTGATGATGTCGTCGCCGCTGATGGCGATGAGGTTGGTTTTGACGCCGGCGACGGAGGCCGCGCCTTTTTGGACGGCCTCGGCGAGCTTGGTGGTGTGGCCGGTGCCGGAGAAGCAGATGACAGATACAGTTGGCATAATTTTATTTTTAGTTTTTGGTTGCAGCGGCGGTCTGTGACCGCCGGTTGGTTTTTTTTGTTTCGGCGCTCACAGAGCGCCGCTACAAGTTGGTTAGTTTAGGTCGAACAGGAGCGCCTGCGACGGTTTGGTCGCGGAAATGTTTAGCACAGTTTCGTCACTCACGCCAACAGCGTCGCCGCCTGACAGCCTGGTGCCGTTGACGGAAATTTCGCCCTCGGCGACGTGAACCCACGCGTGCCGCCCCGGTGCGAGCGGATGTTTCACCGTCTGCCCGCTTTCGAGCCTGGCGAGCAGCAGGTCGGCGTCCTGGTGGATTTCCATGGAGCCGGCGCGTCCGGTCTTGCTGGCGACGAGCTGCAGCTTTCCGGCTGGCTCGGCGGCATAATTTTTATCCGCGTAGCGCGGCGTGACGCCTTTTTCGTCCGGCTGAATCCAGATTTGCAGCAGGCGCAGCGGATTGGTCTTGGACGGATTGAACTCGCTGTGCTGCACGCCGGTGCCGGCGGCCATGTATTGAAATTCACCGGCGCGGATGACGCGGCCGTTGCCCATCGAATCCTTGTGCTCCATGACGCCGCTCAACACATAGCTGATGATTTCCATGTCGCGGTGCGGATGCCTGCCAAAACCCATGCCAGGCATGACCAGGTCATCGTTGATCACCCGCAGGCTGCGAAAACCCATCCACTGCGGATCGTAATAATCCGCGAAGCTGAAGGTGTGATAGCTGTCCAGCCAGCCGTGGCTGGCGTGGCCCCGTTCATTTGATTTGCGAATCATTTTCATGGTTAGACTATGCGCTCGGTCAGCGGGCTTGTGAAATACCATGTTTCTTGCCTCAGCATAACTTAAAGCTATACTTGATTTTGCATGGAACTGCGCCACTTCCGTTATTTCGTCGCCGTCGCCGAAGCGGAAAATGTCTCCCGCGCCGCGCTGAAGTTGCACGTCTCGCAGCCGGGCTTGAGCCGGCAAATCCGCGACCTCGAAGACGAAATTAGTTTTCAACTGTTTGAACGCAGCGCCAAATCTCTGCGGCTCACCGAGGCGGGAAAAGTTTTTCTCGCCGAAGCCCGCGCCGTGCTCCAGCACGCCGAGGACGCGGTGGAAAAAGCCCGCGCCGCCGTCGGCGGAGCCAGAGGCGAGATCAACATCGGCTACGCGCCGTCGCTGACGGTGCAGATTCTGCCGCAGGCGCTGCGGAAGTTTCAGGAACAATTCCCGAACGTGCGCGTGGCGTTGCATGATTTGTCCACGGAGGAGATGCTGGCGCGGCTTGGCGAACGGAAACTGCAAGTCGCCCTGACGGTTCGTCCGCCGGGAAAAATGCCGCGCGGACTGCGTTTTGAAGAGCTGGCACGCTACGCGATGTGCGTGGCCGTGGCACCGAAACATCCGCTGGCGAAAGCCAGATTCATCAGCTTCGGGCAGGTCGCGCACGAACCGCTCATCGCTTACAGCCGCAAGGATTATCCCGAATACCACGCGATGCTGGGCAAACTGTTCGCGCCCGTCGGTCACAAGCCGCGCATCGCGGGCGAACACGACAGCGTCACCAGCCTCATCGCCGCCGTCGAATCCGGGGGTGGCTTCGCGCTGGTGCCAGGCTGCGTGGCCTGCATGGCCGGGCCGCGCCTGAAACTGATTCCATTGCGTCCCGCCCTGCCGCCGATTCCCGTCGCCGCGGTCTGGCTCAAGGGGTCGGAAACGGAGATTGTGAAAGGTTTTATCGCCGTCGCAAAACCGGGTTTCTGACTGTTGCCGGCGGCGGGATTCAAAGCAGGAGGTGTTTTCGCTGGTTTCAGCTTGCGTTTCGGGTGCGGTCAGGAAAAAATCTAGGTTCATTAAATTATGCAAACTCAAGACGCACCTGCCGAAATCATTTTCAAACTCTGGCCCTGGCTGGAGGCCAACAAGAACCGGCTGATTGGCGCGCTGGCGGCCATCCTCATCGCGGCCGGGATTTGGTTCTTCATTTCCTCGCACCATGAGCAGCAGGAAGTTGACGCCGGGCAGGCGCTGACGATGCTGCTGGTCAGCCAGACGGCCAGCGTCAACGCGGGACAGACGGCCGACGCCTTCGCCCAGGTGGCGGCGAAATATCCCGGCACCGTTGCCGGCCAGCGCGCCCAGTTGCAGGCGGCGGCGGCGCTGTTCAGCACCGGGAATTACCCCGCCGCGCAGGCGCAGTTCCAAAAATTTCTGGATGCCAGTTCCACCGGACCGCTCGCGGCCACCGCCGAACTGGGCGTGGCGGCCAGCCTTGAAGCGCAAAACAAACTGGATGCGGCGGCGGCGGCCTATCAAAAGGTCACGGTTGTTTATGCCGGTTCGGCCGGCGTCCTGCCGGCGGAATTTGCGCTGGGCCGCATTGCCGAGCGGCAGAACAAGCTGACCGAGGCGGTCAGCCATTATGAAAATGCCGCGCGCGCCAGCACGGGCGGCACGCTCGCGCAGGAGGCGGCGCAGCGCATGTTTGAGCTCAAAGCCAGGCTGGCGGCGGCACCCAGGCCGGCTGCACTTCAACCTGCCGCCGCCGCGCCGGCCGCCAAATGAAGCTCGCCATCATCGGCACCGGCTACGTTGGACTCGTCACGGGAACCTGCTTTGCGGAAGTCGGCCACCGGGTCATCTGCGTGGACAATGACGCGGCCAAGGTCAAAACGCTTCAGGCCGGCGGCATTCCGATCTACGAACCCGGCCTCGAAGAGCTCGTCAAAAAAAATGTCGCCGCCGGACGGCTCAAGTTCACCGCCGGCACGGCCGAGGGCGTGCAAAATTCCGATGTGGTTTTCATCGCGGTGCCGACCCCGCCGCAGCCGGACGGCTCGGTGGATTTGAGCTACATCGAGCGGGTCGCGCGCGACATTGCCGCCGCCATGACGAGCTATAAAATCGTGGTGGACAAAAGCACGGTGCCGGTGAAGACCGGTGAAAAAGTGGCCGAGACCATCAAGCGTTACTGCACGGCGAAGGTGGAGTTTGACGTGGTCAGCAATCCCGAATTCCTCCGCGAAGGTTTTGCCGTCGGCGATTTGATGAATCCCGACCGCGTCGTCATCGGCGTGCGCTCGCAGCGTCCCGTCGCGGCGATGACGGAGGTTTACACGCCGTTCAAGGCGCCGATCATCGTCACCGACATCAATTCGGCGGAACTCATCAAGCACGCGGCGAATTCCTTTCTCGCGCTGAAAATTTCCTACATCAACGCCATCGCCAACATCTGCGAGGCCGCCGGCGCGAACGTGCAGGAAGTCGCGCATGGCATCGGTCTGGACGAACGCATCGGCCGCCGTTTTCTCAACGCCGGCATCGGCTTCGGCGGCAGTTGCTTCCCGAAGGACTTGAGCGCGTTCATCAAAATTTCCGAGCAGGTCGGCTACGATTTCAAGCTGCTCAAGGAAGTCCAGCGCATCAACGCCGACCAGATGGAGCGCTTCGTCAAAAAAATCACCGACACGCTCTGGGTGTTGAAGGACAAGAAAATCGGCGTGCTCGGCCTGACGTTCAAGCAGAACACCGACGACGTGCGCTCCTCGCCGGCGATTGACCTGTGCCAGCGTTTGCTGAAGGACGGCGCGACCTTGCGCGTGCATGATCCCAAAGGCATGGACAAGGCCCGGGCGCTGCTGCCGGACGCAACTTATGTTGACGACATGAACGCCGTGGCCGAGGGCTGCGACGCGCTCGTCGTGGCGACGGAATGGGACGAGTTCAAGCAGCTTGATCTGGCCCGCGCCAAAAGGGGGCTGACACATCCGATCCTGTTCGACGCGCGGAATTTGTTTGACCCGGCGGCGATGGAAAAGCTCGGCTGGATTTACAAGAGCGTGGGCAGGTGAGATATTGCCGATTGCCGAATGACGATTGAACAACAGCCGGGCGGCGCGAATGAATTAAACTGGCAACCGGCAGTCGCCAGTTCTAAATTCGTCGAAGTCAGCGCCGCGCTTATCTTCCGCGATGGCAAACTGCTCATCACGCAGCGCCACGCCAGGTCGCATCTCGGCGGGCTGTGGGAATTCCCCGGCGGCAAGCGCGAGGCGGGAGAAACTTTTGAGCAATGCCTGGTCCGCGAAATCCGCGAGGAGCTGGGCGTGGACATTGTTGTCGGTGAATTGTTTGAGGAGGTCGCCCACGCCTACCCTGAAAAATCCGTCCGCCTGAAATTTTTCACCTGCCAGCTTCTGTCCGGCGAGCCGCAGCCGCTGGATTGCGCGGCCGTCAAATGGGTGACGAACCTGGAACTCGCCAGTTTTCAATTCCCCGCCGCCGATGCGCAATTGCTGGAGAAATTAAAAAGCCCGCGCAAAGCACGGGCTTGAGGGAATTTCCATTGGAACATCAAATTTTCCCGAAGGCTTCCTCGACGACCTGTTTGAAATTGTTTTCGCCGGGCTGGACAATGCCAAACTCGCGCTTGGCGTTTTCCACGGAGTCGCTGGCGTGCGCGGCGTTGACCATGATGGTGGAGCCGAATTCGCGGCGGATGCTGCCGGGCGGCGCCTTGGACGGGTCGGTCGGGCCGAGCACGTCGCGGATTTTGTTGACCGCGCCGACGCCTTCATAGACGAGCGCAATGCATTTTTGCGTGCCGGGCTTGTCCCAGTCGCTCCGGGGAATTTCGCCGGGCGCGTGGCCGGACATGAAGCGGACGATGTTGTCGAACTGCGTGTCGCCTTGCAGCGGTCCGAGAATGTCGCCGAGCGCCTTCTGGTCGGCCTCGGAAATCTTGAAGGAAAATTCCTTTTCCAAAATGTCCTTGGCCTTGGCGCTGACGCCGTCCTTGAGCTTGGCGCGGAGGAATTCGCGGACGGGGCCGTAAAATTCCATCGCCTGCGCGGTGCTCATGCGAAGGACTTTCGCGCCGATGATGAACAGGCCGGTGCGGGAGAAGAAATCAATGACGTTGCCGGGCCGGCCGGTGGCAAACTTGAAATTGTCCGGCTTGATGAGGACGAGCGTGCGCTCCGGCAGTTCGCCGGGCGCGTAGTTGACGACGTTTTCCAGCACGCCGCCGTCCGCGTCGGAATAGCGTGCCCAAATTTTCAGCTTGCGCTCGGCTTCCCCGGCGTTCGGCGCGGTGAGAACCGCCGGCTCGAAGTAACGGACGTCGCCGTTGTCGTCCATGATCAGATCGCTGTAAGTGTCGCGGATGGTCTCGCCGCCCCGACGGTTGGGACTCAAGTTGCCGACCACGGAACGAACCTTGCGCACGGCTTCATCGCCGCGAAAGAGCAGCGCCATCACGCGGCGGCGGCGGCCGGTCTTGGGGTCGGGTGCGAGATTTTTCAAGACGTATTCCTGAAGCAGCTCCTGGATTTTCCGATCCTGCGTGTCGGGGGCGGAAACGATTGTCGCGGCATATTCCCTCACCAGTTCGGTGCTGGGCGCAAACAGCCGCAGGCCGGCGAGGTCGAGGCCGGTGCGGGTGATGAGGCGGCTCAGGATGCCGCCGGTGCGGGATTTGTAAAGCGAGTAGGGGGTGACGATGACGTAAGCGAGCTGTTGCGACATAATTTAAGCAGCGGGCGGGGGATTGCCGGGCGCCGGTGTGGCGGCGGACTTGCCCAGGATTTTGAACATGACGGTGCCACAGGTCGGGCATTTGCCCTTGATGGCTTTACGGCCATTCTTCATCGTTTCTTCAACGCCATCAGAAATTTCTTTCTTGGCCTTGCATTTGACGCAGTATCCTTCAGCCATAAAACTTTTACCGTTCACGCTTCATGCGCAAGACGGTGACAGGAGGCTACCTGCAAAGTTCGGCAGCGTCAATTGCAAAGGGAAACCCTGCCAAAAGCCGGGGGAATCTGTCAAACGGCCGGCTCAAATCAAAAAAGGCGGGGCCGGAGCCCCGCCTTGAAATTTTGAACCAAAGTTTACTTGGCTGCCGGGACGGCGGCCTTTTCTTCGCGCTCCTTGACCAGCGTTGCGCCCTTGCCGACACGCTTGCGGAGATAGGTGAGCTTGGCGCGGCGGACATCGCCGTGGCGCTCGACTTCCACCTTGTCCACGCGCGGCGAGTGCAGCGGAAAAATACGCTCCACGCCTTCGCCGTAGCTGATGCGGCGGACGCAGAACGTTTCGTTCATGCCCGTGCCGCGTTTGCCGATGACGACGCCGGAGAAGATCTGGATGCGTTCCTTGTCGCCTTCGACGACCTTGGTGTGGACGCGGACGCTGTCGCCCACGTTGAACTTCGCGTCGTCCTTGCGGAACTGTTCCGATTCAATTTTCTTTTGTAATGCCTGGTTCATAACTTTTAAAATTTTACTCCAACAAATCTGGTCTCTGTTCTTTGGTCCGCAGCTTTGCCTGTGCGCGCCGCCATTTCTCAATCTCGGCGTGGTTGCCGGAAACCAAAACGTCCGGCACCTTCAGCCCGTGAAATTCCGCCGGCCGCGTGTATTGCGGATATTCCAGCACCCCGTGGCTGAACGACTCGTCTTGTGAGCTCTCGTCGTCGCCCAAAACTCCCGGCAGCAGCCGCGCCACCGCGTCAATCACCACCATCGCCGGCAGTGCGCCGTTCGTCAGCACATAATCGCCGATGGACAACTCATCGTCCGCCAGCACTTCCCGAATCCGCTCGTCAAAGCCTTCGTAATGGCCGGTGACGAGCAGCAGATCTTTTTCCTGCGCCAGTTCCCGCGCGATGGACTGGTCAAACTTTCGTCCCGCTGGCGAAAGCAGAATCACCTTCGTCCCTTCGCGCTTCAAACTTTCCACGGCCTCGAAAATCGGTTCCGGTTTCAGCAACATTCCCGGTCCGCCGCCGAAGGGCCGGTCATCCACAGTCTTGTGCCGGTCGTGCGTCCAGTCGCGCAACTGGTGGATTTTCAACTCCAGCAAACCCGACTTGCGCGCCCGCATGATGATGCTTTCATCAAGCGGCCCGGCAAACATCGCCGGAAACAGGGTCAGCACGTCAATCTTCATGCGCGCCCCGGTCCAGAATCACTTTGCCGGCTTGTCTTCGACAATTTCCACCGAGCAGCGCAAACCTTTTTTCGCGCTGCCGGTCAAAAGCAAAGAACGGATTGCATTGATCGTCATGCCCTGCCGGCCGATGATCTTGCCCACATCCGACGGAGCGAGGCGCAGTTCGTAAACGGTGGTCCCCGCGCGTTCCACCGGCGTGACTGTCACCGCGCCGGGGTTTTGCACGAGTCCTTTGACAACGTATTCGAGGAACTCCTGCATGATGCGTAAAATCAAGCCGCCGCCGGGGCCGCCTTGGTGGCCTTCTTGATGAAGCTGGCCACGGTGTCGCTCGGCTGCGCGCCTTTGCTGACCCAGTATTGGGCGCGGTCGAGCTTGAGCGTGAAATTTTCACCCGGCTTGAGCGGCTGGTAGGTGCCGATTTCCTCGATGCACTTGCCGTCGCGCGGGCTGCGGCTGTCGGCCACCACAATGCGGAATGCCGGGGTGTTTTTCGTGCCGATCCGTTTCATGCGAATTTTTACTGACATAAATTTTTCAAAAGAGCGTGGAAACTATCATGCGCGCACTATTTTGCAAGCCTTGTTTTATGAAACTTCATCTCAACCGCCCAGTCTTTGACGCCAGCGATGACAATAAAAATCGGGACTGCGGTCAAGCCGGCAAAATGGCCGCTTGCCGCGCGGGCCAATCAATGCTTTCTTTCTCCAACCGATGAGCCGGCCTTACGAAGAAATTCTTGATGGCGCAACGCTGCCGCGTTCCGTGCCGGGCGACCGTCATGAAAAAATCTGCCAGCGGCTGCACCGCGAAATGGCCGCCTGCATCAACGGTCTCGCCAGCACCCGGTTGCTCGCGCCACGCACGCAGGTCCAGGTTTCGCGTGTCACGCAGTTCTGCCCCGACCTCGCGCTGGTGACCGCCGCCACCGGGAAGCTTTTTCTCGCCGTCGAAATCATCAGCCGCGACGACCATCATGTTGACACGGTTTTGAAAAAGGAGTTTTACGAAAAAATCCGCGTGCCGCGCCTGTGGCTGGTGGACCCGCGCTACGACAATGTGGAAGTTTATCACAGCTTTGAATTCGGCCTCAAGCTCCACGGCATTCTGGCCGGCCGTGAAGTTTTGTCGGAGAAACTGATTCCGCAATTTCAACTGGCCGTGGCCGAGCTGTTCGCGGCCTGATGGCATTAAATTGGTTGAACACAACCATTAATTGTGCTGTCTTACTTCCGATAGCACTAAAACCAACAACCAAAAAAACCATGAAAAAACTGAAACTCACTCTCGCCCTGCTGGCCGGCCTCGCGTTTGCGGGCGCGGCGTTCACCGCGCTGGCTGCGGACAGCAAGGAGATCACCATCACCGGAAACATGGTCTGCGGCAAATGCAAGCTCCACGAGACGGCCAGTTGCCAAAACGTCGTGCAGGTCATGCAGGACGGCAAAACCGTCAATTACTACCTGAAACAGAATGACGTGAGCAAGGCCGCACACGATCCCGTCTGCGGCGGCAGTTCCGAAAAAGTGACCGTCACCGGCACCGTCACGGAAAAGGACGGCAAGGAAATGATGACGCCGACCAAGATTGAAGTGGTCAAAACTTGAAGGAAACCTCAGCCGCCGTCGGAGTTTATTTCTGGTGGCGGTTGAACCGGACACAGTCTTCGTATTTGACGCCGCTGCCGCCGAAGAGATCCAGCGCGGAGCCAATGGTGAGGTTCACTTTGCCGCCGCCCAGCCGCGTGACGGTTTCCAAATCCGCCAGCGAATTCGCGCCGCCTGCGTAAGTCATCGGGATGGGCGACCATCGGCCGAGTTTCTCAACCAGTTCACCGTCAATGCCACGGCATAAGCCTTCCACGTCAACCGCGTGGATCAAAAATTCCGCGCAGCAGCGGGAAAACTTTTCCAGCGTTTCCGCGCTCACGGCCAGTTCGGTGAATTTCTGCCAGCGGTCGGTGACCACGAAATAATCTTCGCCGCGTTTGCAGCAGCTCAAGTCCAGCACCAGCCGGTCTCTGCCAATGGCCTTGACCAGTTCGCCGAGCCGTTCCCAGTCCACGCGGCCTTCGCGGAAAACCCAGCTGGTGACGATGACGTGCGAAGCACCGGCGTCGAGCCAGCCACGGGCGTTTTGCGAATTGACACCGCCGCCGACGTGCAGCCCGCCGGGAAAAGCTTTGAGCGCCGCCCGCGCCTCGGCTTCATTGCCCGCGCCGAGCATGATGACGTGGCCGCCGAAAAGGCCGTCGCGCCGGTAAAGCCCTGCGAACCACGCGGCAGATTTCTCGGAGACAAAATTGGTGCGCAAGCCGGCGTCGCCGAGCGTGCCGCCGACGATTTGCTTCACTTTGCCTTCATGCAGGTCAATGCACGGACGAAACATGCCGTCAGGCTAGATTTCGCGGAGCAGAATTCACACTAAAAAATTTGACGACGCGAACTTGGCCGGGAATCTTAAGCGCGGTTTGGGTTGTGATTAAGTTGTTTTTCAAAAACCGCCAATGGATTCTGTCCCTCATTTTGTCGGGCGGCTTCTTTTTGTCCGCCGGCGCCAAGCCCGGCACCGGTGAAAAATCCTATGGCCTCACCAACCGCCCGTCCGCCGGCGCTTTTCTCAACGGCGTGATGCCCGAAGTCGCGCCCAGCATTTCGGGCAACTGGTCCGCCGTTGTCGCCTTCACAAATTTGCTTTTCACCAACAGCGTCGGCCTCACGTCGGTTCCCGGCGCGGACGAGCTCTGCGTCTGGGAACGCGAAGGCCGCATCTGGACGTTTCAAAATTCTTCCGGCGCGACGGGGAAAAAACTCGTGCTCGACATCAGCAACCAATGCCAGGGCTGGGACGATTCCGGGCTGCTCGGCATCGCGTTTCATCCAGGCTTTGCGACGAATCATTTCCTGTTCGTCTATTACACCTGGGTCAAGCCCGGCACGGTGGCCGGCTCGCCGACGACGCGGCCGGTTCCAAATCTGCCGGACACCTACCACGACCGGCTGGAACGCTACACGCTCGACGCCAATGGCGTGGCCATTCCTGACTCGGTGAAAATTTTCGTGGACCTCACGAACCAGACCGTCTGGCATCACGGCGGCGGCATGTTTTTTCATCCGGTGAACGGTTTTCTTTACTGGACGGACGGCGACAATTCCGTCGGCGACAACGACCAGATCATCAACAAAAGCCTTTATTCCGGTGTCTTTCGCATTGATGTGGATTGCCGTGGCGGCGACGTAAGCCACGCGCCGCCGCGCCAGCCGACGGGCGGCTTCACGGCCAATTATTTAATTCCGAACGACAATCCCTTCGTCGGCCAGTCGAATGTGCTCGAAGAATTTTTCTGTCTCGGCCTGCGCAGTCCGCACCGCATGACTTACGATCCGGCAACGGGGAAAATTTTCATCGGTGACGTCGGCGAAAGTTCGCGCGAGGAGATTGACGTGATCCAGCCCGGCGAATCCGGCCTGAATTTCCAGTGGAACCGCTGCGAAGGCCGGCTCGGCGAAATGAAGCCGCCGTTCATCGGCATCAGCCGCGGACCGATTTTGGATTATCCGCACACCGACGGACGCGCGGTCATTGGCGGCTATGTGTATCGCGGCAGGGAGTTTGCGAAGGATCTCGGCGGCAAATATATTTTCGGTGACAACGTCTTCCGCACCGTCTGGGCGCTGGACGAGACGACCACGCCGTTCAAAAAAACGCTGCTCTGCGTCATGCCGCGCGGCACCGGGCCGAACGCGGGCACGGATTACACCGGCCTTTCGTCCTTCGGCACGGACGCGGACGGTGAAATTTATTTCTGCCAGATGAGCAGCATCGGCGGGCGCATTTTCGCCCTGCGACGCGGCGGCCCGCCGCCGCCAACGAAAGTGCTGCCCAAGCTGCTCTCCCAAACCGGCGTGTTTGCCGATCTGGAAAAAATGCGGCCGGCCGGCTTTTTGATTCCGTATTCCGTCAATTCACCGCTGTGGTCGGACGGCGCGGCGAAATCGCGCTGGTTCGCGCTGCCGGCGAATTCCCAAATCCATTTTTCCGAAACTGGCGAATGGACTTTTCCCGCCGGCACCGTGTTCGTGAAACATTTTGACCTGCCGGCGGCCGACACGAATCCGAAAATGCTCCGCCGCCTGGAAACGCGCCTGCTCGTCTGCGACACGAACGGCACTGTCTATGGCGCGAGCTACAAATGGCGCGCGGATGGTTCCGACGCCGAACTGGTTGCCATCGGCACAAACGAGGACATCGCCGTCCAAACCGCCTTCGGCATTCGCAAGCAGCGCTGGTTTTATCCCGGCCGGCAGGACTGCCTCACCTGCCACACGACGATTTCCGGAGGCGTCCTCGGCGTGAAGACGCGGCAGCTCAATGGCGATTTCAAATATTCCAACGGCGTCACCGACAACCAGCTCCGCGCGCTGAATCATCTCGCGGTCTTTGATGTGACGCTCGACGAAAAGAAAATCGCCCGGCTGTCGAAGCTCGCCGCCGTCACCGACGCCCACGCCTCGCCGAATTTGCGCCTCCGTTCCTACCTTGATGCCAACTGCGCCATGTGTCATCGCCCCGGCGGCGCGGGCGCGTTTTTCGACGCGCGCTTTGACACGCCGCTCGCCAGGCAGAATCTCATCAACGGCCCCGTGCAGAATCCGCTCGGCATCACCGGCGCCAAAGTCATCGCACCCGGCGACACAAACAAATCCATTTTGTTCCATCGCATCAGCCTGGTGGGCGAGGGACAAATGCCGCCGCTCGCGAGAAATGCCGTGGACGAAAAGGCCGTCGCAGTTTTTGCGAAATGGATCGGCGAACTGCATGTGCCGCCGCCGTCGTTGCCGCGCGGCTGGTCGGACGCGGACATCGGCGATGTGGGCCTGCCCGGCGAAACCACCTTTCTGAACGGCAATTTTCATCTGCTCGCCTCCGGTGGCGACATCTGGGAAAACGCCGACACGTTTCGCTTTGCCTATAAGCCGCTCGCGGGCGACGGCGAAATTGTTGCGCGCGTCGCGGCGTTTCAATACACCGACCCGTGGGCGAAGGCCGGCGTGATGTTGCGCGAAAACATTTCCGCCGGGAGCAAATATGCCTTCGCGGCGTTCACGGGCCAGGGCGGCTCCGTGTTTCAGTCGCGCACGGCGGCGGACAATCTCACGACCAGCGCCGACGGTCCCGCCGCCAAACTGCCGCACTGGGTCAAGCTCACCCGCCGCGGAAATATTTTCAGCGGCTACGTCTCCGCCGACGCCGGAACCTGGGAGCTTGCCGGCAGCGTGACGAATGCGATGAGCAAAAATTTGCTCGTCGGTTTCGCCGTCAGCGCGCACAACAATTCCGTGCTGAACTCCACGCTGTTCGACAACGTCACAATCTCGGCGGTGGCAAAGTAGCGGGCAAAAACCTGAGGTGATGGCGGTGATGCGGCACCGGCCCAAGCAAATATAACATGAGACGATCTTCGGTCGGTGACATATGCTTGTTAAGAGATTTGTTAAACTTCTCAATTATCGCTAATTTATCCACGGGAGAATTTAATTAGCCGTCATTTCTTTCATCTCGCAGCTTTCTTTTCCACAGCCGCAGCCAGCTTCTTCCTGATCGCTGAAACCGTGTTTGTCCCAGCTCGGATCGAGGCCGAGGTCTTTGAGCATTTGCAAATCCTTTTCGACGGATTGATTCAGCGTGGTGAGATAGTTGCCCACCATCAGCGCGCTCGCGCCGGCCATGAAGATCATGCTTTGCGCGTCGCGCAGGTTCACGGTGCGCCCGCCGGCAACCATGATTTCCTGGCGTGGCAAAATGAAACGGAAGCAGGCGAGGGTCTTCAAAATTTCCAGGACGGGCAGCGGCTCGTTCTTGGCGAACGGCGTGCCGGGAACCGGATTGAGGATGTTGACGGGCACGACGTTGGCGCCGATTTCCTTGAGCGAGAACGCGAGGTCGCAGCGGTCC
>CAYVGC010000092.1:0-18014 GCA_964449815.1 uncultured Bifidobacteriaceae bacterium | reverse complement strand
CGCTTGCTTTGGGAGCAAGACGTCGCAGGTTCGAATCCTGTCGCTCCGACCATTTCCCACTTTCTGACTGTCCATGACGGACCGCGACTTCAGACCAATGTCCATTGGCTTATTTTTACGTTTAACGCCGTCGTTTGCTTTGACAGCCAGTGCCGGCCAAAGACCCCTGCGCCTAAAGTTTGTGCGTCTATTTGTGCGCATCTTGCGAACAATTCCACGGCAGTTTTTCCACCGCTGGACGGAGAGCAAACAAGGATGAGGCGGAGCAAATGCTCCTGGTCATGTCAAGAGCTCCGGATTTTGCGCCCGCCGTCGCCCGGAGTTCAGCCCGAAGTAAAACCATTTTTTCTCGCCTCCCAGCCCGCGCATCTCTCATACTGCCGGCCACACAAACGGAAAAAATTAACCATGAGCTTAAAGACTTTCACCCTGCTGTGCGTTCCGCTGTTTGCATCTCTCGCCTGTCACGCGATGGCGCAGGCTATCGGGCGCGTCTCCCCTGCATCTTTGCCGCTGCCATTGCCGGCGGCGGCACCGATGCCGCCGGACATGCTGCGGTCGCACAACCCGTGGAACCTGCCGATGACCGGCATCTGGAAATTTGCCATGACGCACGGCCGCATCAAGGCGGGCGTGTTCGTGCCGGGTCATGCCGGGCAATTTGGCATCACTGCATCAAGCAACGAGGAGAAAAATTCGCCGGAAAACGCCTTCGACGGCAGCAACGACACGCGCTGGTGTGCGGGCGATGACAGCGTTCCGCAATGGCTGCAGACCGATCTGGGCAGGAATCGGCATGTCACCGGCGTAAGCATCATCTGGGAGAAAGACGGCGGCGGGTATCAATGCCGCATCGAGGGCAAACAAGATGGCGAAAAATGGACGACGCTCGCGGATAAGTCAGCCGCATCCGGAATCGGCAACGGGACCATCACCTTAACGCCTGCGGAAGTTCGTTTTGTCAGGGTCACCGTCGTTGGCCATGCCGCCGGCTCCTGGGCGTCCATCCGCGAATTTCAGGTTCACATCGCTCAAGACGGGCAAGATGCAGTTTGGCAGCCACTGGCTCAAAAGTTGCCAGCCAGTCCCGAGGTCGCGCTTGATGAATTTGCCTCGACCAGCTTTGATGACGCGAGCTGGGACAATCTGCCGGTTCCTTCGAACTGGGAGATGCATGGTTATTCCGTGCCCACCTACGGCTCGGTGGACAACACGGCTGGCCAGTATCGGCGCTGGGTCAAGGTGCCGGTGTCCTGGACTGGCCGGAAAATTTACTGGCATTTCGACGGCGCGCTCGACGGGGCTGAAGTCTTCATCAACGGTCAAAAGGCGGGTTACCATGAGAGCGGCTATACCGCCTGGAACATTGACTTGACCGGCCTGGTCAAGCCCGGACAGCGCAACCTGTTCGCGGTTCGCGTCTCCAAATCCACTCCCTCTGACGACTGCGAGACCGGCGACTTTCAGTGCATGGGCGGGATTTACCGCGACACCTCCCTGATCGCGGTTCCGCAAACGCACGTTTCCGACATCACCGTGCGGACGCCGCTGGATGCGGATTACCGCAATGCCACGCTCAATACAACCGTGCAGGTAGCAGGCACGCCGGGCGAAACCGTTTCGATTACGGGCAACCTGGTTGCGGCAAAGCAACAAAAATCAACCGGCGTGCAAATCTCCGGCCAGGCGAAAATCGGCGACGACGGCACCGCCGCCATCACCATGACCGCTCCGGTGAAGATCCCGGCCCTCTGGTCCGCCGAGAAACCCAACCTCTACTATGTCGTCATGGAACTTACCAGCGGCGGAAAACCGATTGAGCGGGTCGAGCAGCGGTTTGGATTCAAACAAATTGATTTCAAGAATAACATCGTGCTCTGGAACGGTCACCCCATCAAATGCACCGGCACCTGCCGCCATGACTACTGGGCGGACAAGGGATTTGCACTCACGGAAGATAACTGGGAAAAGGATCTGGCGCTGATGAAGGCCGCCAACATCAACGCCGTCCGCACCAGCCATTACAACCATGCCCAGCGCTTCCTGGAGCTTTGTGAAGAGAAGGGCATTTACATCCTCGACGAGATACCCTACTGCTGGATTGGCGACCAAGTCAAAGACCCGGCTTATGCGCCCTATCTCCTGCAGCGCGCCACCGAAACGCTTGCCCGCGACAAGAACCGTCCCTGCGTGCTGGCCTGGAGCATCGGCAATGAAAACCCGATGGGCCAGGATTCCCAGGATGTCATGGACCTGGTAAGGGCCACCGACCCCACCCGCCCGGCATTCGTCTCCTGCACTAATCCGCGCGACGTGAAGGGTCAGCTCTGGGAGGACGATCACTATCCCGATCCCAGTTCGGTGGATGATATCATCAAACAAGGCAAGCCGGCGAATTTCTCAGAAAACCCGCACATCTTCTGGCAGCCGGAGACGCAAAACTACGATCCGGGCGCGCATGACTTGTGGTCCGAAGCGTTGGGCGGCGTGTGGAGCAAAGTTTGGAACGCCCCCACCATTCTCGGATCGTTCATCTGGGAATGGCAGAACCAGGGCATAGCGGACAAAAATAATAATCCCGCTCCGCATGCAGGCCCGTGGGGAACGGATAATCTCTTTCAAGAAAATGACAAGGGCGTTGTCACCGCCTATCGGGTTCCCAAGCCCGAATGGTGGATCGTTAAGCAGGTCTATAGCCCGGTCCAAGTCGGCACCCGCCCGGTTTCAGCTTCCGGCGGAACCTTTATCGTGCCCGTCACGAATCGCTGTTCGTTCACGGATCTCAACGAACTCACCTGCCACTGGACGGCTTATCAGGGGACGACGATTCTGAAGCGCGGCGTCAGGCACATAACCTGCGCGCCGTCGAAATCGGTCAAGGCGTCGTTCCCCGCTCCAGCCGGCACCACGAAGCTACGACTGGAATTCGATCATGCCGATGGAACTTCCGTGGTGGCTTTTAACCTGGCCGTTGAAGGCGCTCCGCTTCCACAACCGCCGGCAGCTCTGGCCACCGGGGATGCTTTGTCCAGTCAGGACGGCGCCGACACACTCCGCGTGGTCAACAGCCTGCAGGAAATCGTCTTCGACAAACACGCTGGAACCATTCAGTCCTGGCGCGTCCACGGCAAGGAGATTGTCGTTGGCGGCCCGATCCTGAACCTCGGTGAGGCAAAGGCGAGCGACGAAAAATCGTTCTATCGCGCCCCGAACCCGCCGGTCACGGACAGCGCCCAGGTGACCTTGGCGCCCGCCAGTGCCGACGGCACAATCCGCGTGTCGGTGATCGCCAAGGTTCTAGCTGCAACCGGCGGAACCTTGCTCGGCACCGTCACGTCCACCTACAATATCAAACCGGATGCCGAAGTTAATGTGAACTGGAATCTGGATTGGAGCACCACTAACAAAGACCTCTGGGAAGAAGGCCTGAAGATTTCCGTGCCAGCCACCCTGGCACATATGAGCTGGCTGCGCGATTCCTGCTTCACGGACTATCCAGCCGGGCAGATTGGCGAGCCGTCGGGTGACTGCCATGCCGGCGATGTCCAGTTCCGGGCATCGAAGCGTGATCTCCGCTGGCTCGCGCTCACCGACCACGCGGGCAATGGTGTGGCGCTGCTGCCGGTTGCCGGCACGCCCTTGATCGGCCGGGCAAATTCCAGCGCGTCCGGCGGCATCACTCTCTTTGCCAGCCGCGAAGTCGCCGGCCCGAAAGATTTCAGCGGAAGCTGGGTCTCGGCGCACGACATTGAAGCCCGCAAAGGCAAGCCGCTTGCAGGCGCTTTCACGCTGCGGGCAGTCGCGCCATAAACCATGCTTGAGGTGGATCCGGTTTTCATCAACCAGACCGGTTGCCGGCGTTGATTTCCCCGGAGACAATCAAGGCCAATGCTGATGGCGGGCGAAAAGTGAAACTCTGACACGTCACAATCGCCGGGCTTCTTCCTTGATGGGCCATTCTCGGCTGGTCATTCCGATGCAGTCAAGGACACGGGCGGATAAAATGCCTTGTTCATCCTGGTTTTGATTGCCGGGCCGGTGGTTCCCCCAGCAACGATGGCTTCCGCCCCGGCGTTGGGTTCATTGGCCGTAATCGTGACGGCCCCGGGCAGGGCCGGAATATCTTGTAAGTTTTCGCGTTGGACGACGTTGAACATGAAAAAGTTCGGTCGCTGGCGAAAAATTCTTCGTCTGGATAAAAAGCTGCAAGCAAAAGCCTCCGGCGCGGTGTCTAAAAAAATTCATTTGTCGTAAAGCCATTGTAAAATCAGGCGGAAATGCTTTTCCCGCGAAAGTGTTTTCCGGTTGGCACCGGCGCTGCTAAAGACGCGAGTGCCAATCACAGCCGGAGCCGGTTGGATTCCACCATGCCCGTGGATGCGGGCGGAACTGGGCTGCGCGAGCAGCGCAGGGTTGGCCGGAGCGCAGTTCAAACACAAACAAACCATGAAAAAAATTGAAGCGATAATCAAACCGTTCAAACTCGAAGAGGTCAAGGACGCCTTGAGCGAAATTGGCATTGAAGGCATGACCGTCAGCGAGGTCAAAGGCTTCGGCCGCCAAAAGGGCCACACCGAAATCTATCGCGGCAGTGAATACACGGTGGACTTCCTGCCCAAGATCAAACTCGAAATCGTCATCGCGGACGGCCAGACGGACGCCGCCGTCGGCGCGATTGTCAAGGCCGCCAAGACCGGCAAGATCGGCGACGGCAAGGTCTTTGTCTCGACCATCGAAGACGCCATCCGCATTCGCACCGAAGAAAAAGGCGACGCGGCGGTTTAACCCAAAACAAAAACCTTACTCGATAAAAACATGAAAAAATATTTGCTCACACTCGGTTTGATTGCGGCCACCGCACTCGGAGCCTTCTCGCTCCGCGCGGATGACACGAACGCCATGACGGCGACCAATGCGGTCGCTGCCGCCGCGCCGGCGGCGCCGCCGCTGACCAACGGGCCGTCCATCGAACAACGCCTCGAATCCGTCGAAGCCTATTTTGCCAACACGGACCCGACCGCTCCTTACAAGGATACGAACGGCAACTTCACGGTAAATTTCGGGCTGGGCGGAAGCATCATCAACACCAACCTGGCGAACAGCACCGGCGCAAACGTGTCTTATCCCGGCGCGGGCCACAACGCCTGGCTGCTCACCAGCACGGCGTTCGTGTTGTTCATGACGCTGCCCGGCCTCGCGCTGTTCTACGGCGGCCTGGTCCGCCGCAAGAACGTCCTGTCCGTCCTCGCCCAATGCTTCCTGATCACCGGCCTCGTGACCATCCTCTGGGTGTTCGTCGGCTACGGCATGATCTTCGGCGGCACGGGCGCGGCCGGCAAGGAAGACGTGATTTCCGGCTGGGTCGGCAGTCCGGCAATCTGCTGGATGTTCAAGAATGTCACCTCGGCGCCGAACCCGAATTATTCCTATTGGGTTTCGGAAAACGTGTATGCCATGTTCCAATTGATGTTCGCCATCATCACCCCGGCGCTCATCATCGGGGCCATCGCGGAACGCATGAAGTTCAAGGCCATCTTCGTGTTCATGACGCTGTGGATGCTGATTGTGTATTTCACCCAGGGCCACGCCGTCTGGGGCATCAACGGCGCGATGAACGGCGTGTGGAACGCCGGTGCGCCGATCAAGGCCATGGACTTCGCCGGCGGCACCGTGGTGCATATGACCTCTGGCTGGTCGGCCTTGGTGCTCTGCCTGATCCTCGGCAAACGCAAAGGTTTCGGCAAAGAGAACTTTGCGCCGCACAGCCTCGTCCTGACCTATATCGGCACCGGCATGTTGTGGGTCGGCTGGTATGGTTTCAACTCCGGCAGCGCCGTCGCGGCCGATGTGATCGCGGCCAACGCCTTCACCACCACGACCATCGCCACCGCGATTGCGTCCTTCGTCTGGCCGATGTGGGAGTGGATCATCAAAGGCCGGCCGAGCGTGCTCGGTTTCTGCTCCGGCGCGGTGGCCGGTCTCGTGGTGATCACGCCCGCCTGCGGTTACGTCACCCCCCAGGGCGCCATCTGGATCGGTCTGGCGGCCGGCACCATCTGCTGGTTCATGTGCTACAAGGTCAAAGCCTGGTTCGGTTATGACGATGCGCTCGACACGTTTGGCGTTCACGGCATCGGCGGCACCACCGGCGCGATCATGACCGGCATGCTGGCCCGCAACGCGGTGAATCCGAACTTCGCCACCAACATGAGCAAATACGTCACCGACAGCGTCTTTCAACCGCTCGTCAAAGAGCAGCTCAAGGCCGTGGCCATCACGCTGCTCTTGAGCATCGTGGGCACCATCGTCATCGCCTACGTCACGAAACTGCTCGTGGGCCTGCGCCCGACGGAAGAAGTCGAAATCACCGGCCTCGACGAATCCGAACACGGCGAACTCGGCTATCACGAAGACTGATCGTTGAGCAGTTGCAAACTCACCCGGCGGGCGATGCAAGTCGCCCGCCGTTTTTATTTTTTGGTTTTAACCAGGCCCGGCAACCCGCCCTTGATGCCTGCCGAAAAAACCCTGAAATATTTATTGACAGCCTCCCGGTGCATGATTAAAAGTCCGAAATCAAATGACCCTGGGCATAACCGTTAAGGTTACTGTTGCCACTCTCGCACCGCCACCCGGTGACAGCACGGCGCGCTTTTCCCATCCCAAAGCCAGGCCGGTTTCCGGCGCGCCCCAAATCATTGCCGCCGGGGCTGCCCCGCTTTTTCGGCGGCAAAAAAATTGGCGGGCAGGCCGGGCCGGGCAATTTATCGCGCCCCCAAATCTCCCGGCCAGGGTTGCTGACCGATTTTTTGCTTCCCCAAACCCGTCGTCATCGCTTGCCGTCGGATTTTTGGCTCCGCCAAACCGGTCGGCCAGCCTTGCCCGGCAATTGGCGGCTCCCCCAAATGTCTCTGCCACACTTGCCGGGGGTTTTTGGGCTTCCAAAAATGTCCCGGCCAGCGTTGCCGACCCATTTTTTGCCTCCAAAAACCGGGCGGCATCACTGGCAGAGGGTTTTTTGGCTCCAAAAAACCGGACGGAAACACGCTCAAGCCATTTATTTCAAGCGTTTTATGAAAAAGGCCGCGAACTACGCCAATGACGCGAACGCCTCTCGGCGGGGCGGGTCTCCTGGCCGGGCCGGCCGGCGGGCCAGCCTCCCGGCGGCGGTCTTTGCAGACGGCCACCCGGCGCCGCCCGGTTGCGTATTTCGTGCCTTTCGCGGTTCAATTCCCGTTTTCCTGACTCCTAACTCATAACTCATAACTCCTAACTCATAACTCATAAAAATCCCATGCTTGGCAACATCACTCCCAAAAGCTACGACCCCATCATCCAGCACCTCGAAGACGCCGCCGATGGCGCGCACACCTACGGCGCAGCCGTGGGGCTGACGCATAATGACGAGACCCACATCCGCGCCGACCTGAACGCGCTCATCGGCACCCCCGCCGGCCCCGGCGGCGTGCCGCCCGCCGTGCCCGGCCTCAAGACCCTGTGGAACCGCTCGCAGGCGAACAAAACCGCCAAGACCGCCGCCCTCCGCATCGCATGCAGCAACGCCCGGCTGTTTGCCCGCACCTGCCTGCGCACCCTCATGCCCGTGCTGGGCGAAAGCTGGAATTCCCAGTGGAACACCGCCGGGTTCACCGGCGGCTCCCTGGCCGTGCCCGACAACCCGCTGACCCTGCTCCTGCAGTTGCGCGATTATTACGGCCTCAACCCCGCGCGCGAAACCACCGTGCAAGGCGTGGCCTGCACCGCCGCCGCCTGCGAGACCAGTGCCAAGACCATCACCGACGCCGAGACCGCCAGCAACCAGAGCAACACCGATTCCGGCACCGCCTACGGCAATTTCCAGAACGGCATCACCGCCGGCCGCGCCCGGCTTATCGGCCTGCGCACCGAGCTGGAGCAGTTGCTGGCTGACGATGACGACCGCTGGTATGCCTTTGGCTTTGAAAAGCCGTCCGACCCGCACACGCCCGCCACGCCCGCCAACCTCACCGCCGTGGCCGGCGCCCCCGGCAGCAAGACTGTGATCAGCGACTGGGACAACGCCCGCCGGGCGGACAACTACCGTCTGACCGCCACGCTGAAAAGCGATGGCAGCACCGTGGCCGATGAAATCACGGCGGACAGCCAGTTCAGCCTCACGCTGGCCGCGCTGGCCGCCGGCACCGTGGTGGTGCTCACCGTCACCGCCCGCAACACCGCCGGCGAAAGCCCCGCCAGCGGCCCGGTGGAAATCGCCGTGCCGTGAAAGCCGACGACGACGCCGACATCTACGAACATATTATGACCATCCAGAACGCCGCCGGTTTGGAATTTCCGGCCAACGCCCCCGCCCGCGCCGAATTCAAACTGGGCCGCCTCCCGCCGGACCATCACGTCCCGCCCGCCGCGCCGACACCAACGTCAACAACCACGCCGCCGGCGAAATAATTATAAAAACACAGGCACCGATTATTTGTTGAAATAATCGCATTATTTCGGAAAGAAATTTTATGAAAATGAAAATCCTAAGTTTATTTGCCCTGTTCGTGTTATCGGTCTCTTCATTCGCACAAACTTACAGCATTTTGCATAATTTTGGCGTTACTTACAGAGATGGCTATGCCCCACTCACAGTTTTGGTGCTTAACAGCAATACGCTATACGGAACCACCGCCAGCGGCGGCACAAATGGTGGCGGAACCATTTTCAAGATCAATACCGACGGCAGCGGGTATGGCATCATCCGGAGTTTGACGAACAGCCCCGTTCCCGAAGGCGGAATGGTTTTAATGGGCAATTCACTTTATGGCACGATGTTCACTGGCGGGTCGGCCAACAACGGCAGCATTTTCAAAATGAATGCCGACGGCAGTGGTTACACCGAGCTGCACAGTTTTTCAGCGACGGTGCCGTCGGTTTTTGGCACCAATAGCGATGGCAATCGGCCACAGGGGGATTTGGCGACCGATGGCAGCATGCTTTACGGAACGGCTCAATATGGTGGCACGAATGGTAACGGCACCATTTTCAAAATCAATACGGATGGGATGGGATTTATGGTCATCAAAACATTTCCCGCCACGTTTCTGGGCACAAACGTCATCTATGGGAATCCATTGGTTTCTGGAACCAACACCGATGGCGCACGACCGATTGGCGGTCTGGTTTTGGATGGAAGCACGCTCTATGGCACGACGTATCATGGCGGCACTTCCAATGGCGTCGTGTTTGCCATGCAAACCGATGGAAGCGGCTATACGGTTCTGAAATATTTCCCAAGCATAAACGGCATTGGCACAAACAGCGACGGTGCCGCGCCGGTGGCAGGATTGACTTTGAACGGCGATACGCTTTATGGAGTTACGGTTGGCGGCGGAGCCGGCGCTGTCGGAAATATCTTCACCTTAAAGACCAACGGCACAGCCTTTGCGAGCCTGCATGATTTTAACTACATCATTGACGGCGGATGGCCCCACAACGCCCTCTTGCTCAATGGCAGCACACTCTATGGGACGACTGCTGCGGGCGGCATCTCAAATAAAGGAACCATTTTTATGGTCTCCACCAATGGTGCAAACTTCACGATCCTGAGAAACTTTGATGCAGTCAGCGGAAGCCAATGCGATTCCAAGTTTGTATTGAGCAGCAATACACTTTACGGAACCGCCGCGAATGGCGGGACTAACGGCGGCGGTGTGGTTTTTGGATTGGCGGTGTTGCCGCAAATCCTGATGGCCAATGGTAACTTTGGCGTTCAATCCAATGTATTTGGGTTCAATCTTGTCGGGATTTCCAATCAAACTGCAATTGTTGAGGCCAGCACGAATTTAACCGAACCAGATTGGCAGCCACTTCAAACCAACACGCTCGACGGCGCGCCAATTTATTTCTATGACCCTGCATGGAATCTTTATCCAGGGCGTTTCTACCGACTTCGTTTGCAATAATCCTTCAATAAATAAAAGGGTCAGTCCCGCGACCAATTACGCCTGATTTACTTCTGCCATTGGAAACCATAAAATCAAACGAACAACAAAATGTTTTGATATATGCCCCCCCATTCCCCTGAACGAACTGGGCCGGACGATTATGGCGATGCAAAAGTCGCAGGCGGCCTTCCCGGATTTCTGCCGGGCGGTGTGCGAGGGCGAGCTGTGGGCGCTCATCCCCTATCATCCGGAGGTGAAAGGCGGGCAGATTGAGATCAAGACCGGCGCGCCCTTCCCGTTTGCCCTGCTCAAGGAGCAAAAAGGCCAGGCGGTGCCGGTCTTCTCCTCGGCGGCGCGCGCGGACGAGGGCCTGGCCAAGGGCAAGATCCGGGCGAAGACTTATTCGGTCTGCGCCATGCAGTCCATGGTGCTGCTCTCGATCCTCGGTGCCACAGAGTTTGGCGCGATCATCAACAAGGGCTGCGCGTCGGGTTCCATCACCATCTGGCCGGACCTGATGCGCGACCTCGTCAGCGGCGCGGCGTTCAAGCCGCAGGCCCTGACCCGGGGGAAGGAACTGCAAATGAACGTCACGCCTCTGAACCCGGCGGATTACCCGACGGATTTGGTGCAACGGGCGTTTGAGAGCCTGCGGCGGCACAAGAATTTCCGCGCGGCCTGGATCTTTGGCGGGGAAAAGGACGGGAAGCGCGGCTATCATCTGCTGGCTTTAATGGATCCGCGCGACGAGGCGATTTACCATGACTTCAATCTGACGGTGCACGCCAATCGCCGCCCGGACCACGAGATTTTTCTGGGGCTGCTGGACGAGCGGGACCAGGCTTATATCGAGAACTTTTTCCGGCAGGCCAGGCCGTTCTATGTGGCGGCGGATTATCCGCTGCCGCCGGGCGCGAAGGTTTAGGGCAGATTCCCGCCGGGTTCACACCACCTGCACCACGAGCGCGGTGGTGTTGTCGCGGCCGTCGTTCTTCACCGCTTCGTTCGCCAGCAATTGCGCGGGATTGATTTTATCGTCCTTGGCCGAGGCGCGCAAAATATCCACGAGACAATGGTCATAAAGTCCTTCCGTCAAACCGTCGGAGCACAGCAGGAAAAAATCCCCGCGCCCGCATGCCACCGCGCCGATCTGCGGTTCGACGAACTGGTTCTCGCCGCCGAGCGCGCGTTGCAGCACGTTGCGGCGCGGATGCGTGCGCGCCTCGTATTCGCTGATTTTTCCGTTGCGGAACAGCCAGCCGACGTGCGTGTCGTCCTCGGTGAGCTGCTTGATCTCCAGCTTCCGTCCCGGCAGATGATAAATCCGGCTGTCGCCGATGTGGCCGAAATACATCCAGCCCGGCGTGAACCAGCACAGGCTCATCGTGGTCTGCATCCCGTGGCACTCCTCGTAACTCCCGCCGAGATAAACCAGCGCGCGATGGATCTGCACGAACAGCTCCGTCAGCACGTCGGTGAACCCGGCGTTCAAGCCGCTGGCCGACTGCTGGAAGGCGCGCGGCAGCAGGGTGGTGATTTTTTCGACCGCGATCTGGCTGGCGTATTCACCGGCCTTCGCGCCGCCCATGCCGTCGCAAACGGCAAAGGTGAAATCATGTTTTTCCGTGGCCGCCTCGCCGAATTTTCCGAGCCGGTGAACCTCGTGCGCGTCAAACCGCAGGCCGAGGAAGGCGTCCTCGTTGTTTTTGCGCACCTTGCCGGTGTCCGAGCAGCCGGACCATTTTAACGATGCGATTTTATTTGCGGGGCGGGGTGGCTGGCGGTTCATGTCGGCGTGATTTTGGATTCCGGAAGGATGGTGGCGAACTCAAAATCAATCAAACAAAACCGCCCGTCGGAAAACCGGTAGGTGATGTTGCGCGGGTCGGCGTCGTCGTGGCGCACGCCGAATTTTTCCAGCTCGGCGAACAGCCGGCTGGCGCGTTCTTCGTCAATACGCTCGACGCGGGTGCCGCAGTTGGTGGTGATGATGCGGAGATTTTTCTCGTCCGCTTCGAGCAGGCGTGGAACGAAATTGCAGCCGCGCGCCTCGAGATGGCGCAGCACGCGCACCTCGTTGGCAAACCGCGTTTTCGCATCCGGGCCGTGATACGTCTTGAACACCCGGCCATCAAAGCTCAAATGGACGGTGGCGCGGAGCGTGTCTTTGACTTTCAACATACGACCAGCCGGACGCATTGTTTTCTGCCGTTCCACTATTGCTGATTTTTTCCGCGATGCAAGGCTGCTTCGCCGGGCGCGGCCCGCCGCGATTTGCGCAGCGCGGCTAAATTTCCACAGCATTCCCATCCTGAATTGGCGCACGCCATGTTTGCGAATTAAATTTGGCGCGCAAAAAAAGCCCGTTTTACTTGGAAAAAATGATTTTCCACCGGGCCGGCCAGCAAAGTTCTTGCGAACTGGCATCCGCCCTGCTAAAAAATTTCGCACAAGGTTCAACCGCAGACGCCGTTGCGTCCGGCCTGAACCGGTTTGACACAGACAACAACACAATACGCACTCACATGGCAAAATATAAATTAGAATACCTCTGGCTGGACGGTTATGAACCCGTCGCCAACATCCGCGGCAAAACCACCATCAAGGAATTTGCCAAGTTTCCGAAACTCGAAGAGCTTCCCTGGTGGAACTTCGACGGCAGCTCGACGCGCCAGGCCGAGGGCAAGACTTCTGATTGCATGCTCAAACCCGTGGCCGTCTATCCCGACACCACCAAGAAGAACGGCGCGCTTGTCATGTGCGAGGTGTTCATGCCCGACAAGAAGACGCCGCATCCGAGCAACGCCCGCGCCACGATTCCCGATGACCCCGGCGCCTGGTTCGGTTTCGAGCAGGAATATTTTCTCTACAAGGACGGCGCCCCGCTCGGCTTCCCGGCCGGTGGGGGCTTTCCCCCGCCGCAGGGTGAATACTACACCGCCGTTGGCTACAAGAACGTCGGCTGCATCGCCCGCGAGATTGTGGACACGCACTTGGATCTCTGCCTGGACGCCGGCATCAACCACGAAGGCATCAATTCCGAAGTGGCCAAGGGCCAGTGGGAATTCCAGATCTTCGGCAAAGGCTCCAAGAACGCCGCCGACCAGATGTGGGTCGCGCGCTATCTGCTCATGCGCCTCTGCGAAAAATACGGCGTGGATGTGAACTGGTATTGCAAACCCCTTGGCAAGGACGTGGACTGGAACGGCTCCGGCATGCACACGAACTTTTCCACCGAACACATGCGCGAAGTCGGAGGCAAGGACTACTTCGAGGCGCTCATGGCGGCGTTCGACAAATACAAGAACGAACACATCGCCGTCTATGGCCCGGACAATCATCTGCGCCTGACCGGCCTGCATGAAACGCAGTCCATTGACAAATTCAACTACGGCGTGGGCAACCGCGGCGCCTCCGTCCGCCTGCCGCAAAGCTTCATTCCCAGTGGCTACCGCGGCTACTTGGAAGACCGCCGGCCGAACTCCCAGGGCGACCCCTACAAGATCGCGGGCCGCATCCTGCAAACCATCGCCACGGTGCCGACGCCCAAGAAGGGGAAAAAATAATTGCTGACAGTCTAGGAGAAGACCGGGGAAACAGAACGGCGCAGACCCAAGTCTGCGCCGTTTTTTTCGCGCCCGGCAATGACGCATGAAAGCGTTTCCTTTCCGCTTGTCCAAAGTTCGGCAAATCGCTACATCAGCGCCTGTGAAATTCAAAGCTATTATTGCCCGGCTGGCGTCGGCCGCCAATGCCGCCGGCAAACTCGCCATGTCACCGATGCCGCAATTTCGTCTCCGCCACGAAGATGCGCTGGCCGTGGTGACGTGTCTGCGCCCGCTGAAACATCGAAAAATTTTATGACCGCCAATCCGCCCGTTTCCGACATTCTCGCAGAAGTGCGATCCATTTATCAGGCCCTGGGCAAACGACCGGTGCAGCGCAATTGCATCCCGCGGGCTGAATGCTGCAATTTCCGGTTCACCGGCCTGACGCCGTATCTGACCAAGGGCGAAGCCCTGCTGGCGGCAAAAGCATTCCGTTCCACCGGGCGAAAAAATCCGCCGGAGGCAGACGACGGCATTTGCCCGCTGCTGGACCAGATGGCAGGCCGCTGCCTGATTTATGCTGACCGGCCCTTCGCCTGCCGCACATATTTTTGCGATGCGGCCGGCGGCTCGTATGCGCGAAAAGAAGTGCTCGATTTGATCCGGCGGCTGGAAGATCTGGATGTCCGGCTGAAAGGCGACGGACCTCGAAAAATTGTCCCCGCTGTCGCGAACGCGCTTGCGGAACTACGCTGACACTTCTCTGTCCGAACGAACCGCCCAGCGCAGCTTGGCCGGCGCGGAACGCGGATTGGAATGTTGTTCCGCCGGCGTCGGGCGGATGACTTCGCCGGAAATTTTGGAGTAAATTCCATTCTGGCGGCCGGCCGCAAAAGCCTTTTTCACGCGCCGGTCTTCGCCGGAATGAAACGTTAAAATGGCCGCCCGCCCGCCGGGTTTCAGGCACAACGGCAGATTTCGCAGAAACGTTTCGAGCGCGGAAAACTCATCATTCACCGCGATGCGCACGGCCTGAAAAACGCGGCGCACGGTCAAATCGGAATCGTCTTTGCCAAGGTGCGGCAGCGCGGCGCGCACGGCGTCGGCCAGTTGCCGCGTGGACGAAATACCCTTTCCTGCGAGGACTGCGGCGAGCCGCACCGCGTTCGGTTCATCATTTGCTTCGAGCCATTCCGCCAGCGCGGCGGGCTTGATTTTTTGCAGCAGGGCGGCTGCGGGCTGGCCGCGCTGCGGATTCATGCGCATGTCGAGCGGGCCGTCAAACTTCACGGAAAAACCGCGTGCCGGATCGTCAATCTGCATCGAAGAAACCCCCAGGTCGGCGAGAATCACATCCGCGCCGGCAACCGCGTTCGCCGCCAGCATCTGCGGCAGTCCGGCAAAGTTGCTGCGGTGGGCGGTGAAAACGCTTTCATCAAAACCGAGCGCGCGCAAACGCACCTCCGCTTTCGGCAGTTCCACCGGGTCGGCGTCGAGGCCGAGCAGTTTTCCGCCCGGCAAAATTTTCGCCAGAATTTCCTGCGCATGGCCACCATAGCCGAGCGTGCAATCTGCGGCGACCTCGCCGGGCTGCGGCGCGAGGGCTTCGAGAATTTCCACAACCATGATCGGACGATGCGTGCCCACCGGCGTCTTGCCGGCGGCGATGACTTTCGCAATGGTTTCAGGATCGCCGCCGCGTTCCTTGTATTTGTCCTCGAACCGGCGCGGATTTTTTCCACGGTAACGCGCGCGGCGCTGGTGCGGAGCCGGCGGCGGCACTGGTAAATTTTCTTCGGACATGGCCCGGATTCTGCGATTCTTCGCGCTTGAGTTCGAGGCAAATCATCGCGGTTGGCGGTGACATCAACTGTGTCTCTGGCCGCGCCAGTTTGAAATCACGCATGGCCCGCGCCGAAATACGCGAAAATGTGCCGCGCAGCCTTGCTTGGCCCGAAGCGGTGGAGTTGATTTTCAAAGGTCTCAACGGCGCGATGGGATCAGGCGCGTCACGGAACTAAAGAGCGCGACTCAACGCGCCCTGACTCAGACACCGCTAAACCGGTTCGCCCATTAAACGGCGGTGCATTCTGGGCAGCCGGCTTTGGCCCAGACGCCAAGCCAGAGGCCAGCACCGCCAGCAGTGCGATGAAAATGAATGGCCAGTGCCTTACCAGATATTGTCGGCAGTGTCCAACGAATGCCGCCCGCTACCAAGGCAATTCCGGCCTTATGAACGGGGCAGACGAGGCTACACTGTGCGCTGACATAGCTGGAATGGTCGCCGCCATGACCGAAGGCGAACCGGGCATAGTGAGCCTTATCCAGGCCCTTGGTGAACCGGGACAGCGCTCCGTGGCGGGCAAGGCATTGGGATGTTTAGTTTGAGCAGGTGAACTTCGCTTCGCAGGAGAAACATTCATAACCGAGAAGCTGTTCCCGCGTTTAATTTTCATTGGCACCACGCGTGCTATTCGTTGGTGTGTCGAGTTCAATTTTTGCAAGAATCAGAACCCATTTTTATTTTTAAAAAACTGTTGACAAAAAAAACGTCGCGTGCAAATATACGACTATGTTAATCGTATTAAATAAATGCACAGTGGCGTTTAATTGCATTTCAAATGCCAGTTTATCATATCCTTGATGGTGTTGGTTTTTATTTAACCTTAATAACGACTCTAATTATCGTTTATATCAAACGAGCCAAATTCAATCAAAAGTGCCGGTGAGTGGCGGAGATGCGAAATGGCTGGAACTGGTCGTCCAGCATGTCAAATCGCTCCGTTACGGCGTCGTGGAAATCGTGGTGCATGATTCCCGCGTGCTTCAGATCGAGAAAACCGAGCGGGTGCGACTGGACCAATCAGAACATCGTCCAGAACAGACCTGACGAAACAATCAACCATTTTACAGGCGGCTGACCGGTCCACCGGAAGTTTGCGATTGATTAAGAAAAAAGCGGGATTATGCACATGACAAACAAAACGGCATTTGCCTCCGCAGATTCCGCCGAGGCACGCAGATTTTCTGGCTTTTATCGGCGAAAATCCGCGTCATCTGCGGATAAAACTCGGATTGTTTGTCAACGACATAATCCCAGAAAAAAGAGCAAATATGAAAACAGACCAAACCGACCGTGTCAGAACATCTGACCCATATAAACGAATTCGCTTAACCGCCCTTCTCGCCGCGCTGCTGGCTGTAGCCGCCTGGGGTGTGAAGGCGGATGAAACCTCAACCAACGCGGTGGCAGCATCGGCGGCCCAACCGGTGCCCGCCGCCAAAACCGACGAGAAAGGGGCGCCGCTGCCGCTGCATCAGATTGAAGGCAGTGGCGGCATTTTCTCCACGCTGTCGGCCTACATCGTTAATCCGCCGCGACACGACGAACCGGTGGGCCGGCCCAGCGTGGGGTTTGCCTACGTCAGCCTTGGCTACGATAAAAACCTTGAAGCATTGACCATCACGGAATCGCCGTTCAAGCGGTTGGAACTCGGCTACGGCTGGGACTACCTCGGTTTGGGCGATCTGCCGCAGGCCTTGAGAAACGCCGGCATCATCCAGTATCATCAGAACGAGGTGCAATTGCATAACTTTAATGCGCGCTACCAGATTTTGAAGGAAGGCGAGTTCGACCAGAAATGGATTCCGGCACTGACCGCCGGGGTGCATTACAAATACAACGACGGCATCAGCGAGGTGAACAACGAGGTCGGCGGCGCGCTGGCCAATGTGGCGCACATTCCCAATCACGACGGCACGGACTTCACGCTTTACGCCTCGAAGCTGTTCACACAACTGCCACGACCAGTGCTGCTCGAACTCGGCGGACGGGCGACGGAAGCGGTCTGGGATGGTCTCGGCGGGTTCACCGACAGTTACAACTTTGTTTTTGAAGGCAACGTGGTGGTGTTCCTCACCGGCAGCCTCGCGCTGGCAGCCGAATACAAGCAGCAGCCGACCGATTACAACGCCATCGGCAACCTCGTGCGGGCCGAAGATGACTGGTGGACGCTTGACGCCGCTTATGTCGTCAACAAGCACCTGACGCTTGCGGCGGGCTACGGTCACTTTGGCAATGTGCTGAACCACCAATCCGACGGCGTCTGGGGTATCACGACCAAATGGGAATTTTGACACACATGACGATTCAGGCTGGAGGCAACAGCGACCACTTCTGCGGCATCGTGATTCCTCCGCACGCGCCGGGTTGCGCCGCCGGGTTGCCTCCAGCCCAAAGAAAAAAATTTCACCAAAATTGAACCATTAAAACAAAACAAATTTAACCTGTATAATATATGAGCAAAATCTATAATGACATCACTGAAACCATCGGCAACACTCCGCTGGTGCGGCTCAACCGCACGGCCAAAAAACACGGCGCACTGGCCGACGTGCTGCTCAAACTCGAATTCTTCAATCCGCTCTCCAGCGTCAAGGACCGCATCGGCATCGCCTTGATTGAGGCCGGGCAGAAGGCCGGAAAGATCAACCAGGACACCGTGCTCATCGAGCCGACCAGCGGCAACACCGGCATCGC
>CAYVGC010000091.1:0-18091 GCA_964449815.1 uncultured Bifidobacteriaceae bacterium | reverse complement strand
CAACAGCAATCGCGGCCAGCAAAGTATGCAGTCCATTCCCCGTTCCGCGCCGGTGCCGCGGCCAGCACCTTCTGGTGGCGGAGGCGGCGGTGGCGGTCATGTTAGCGGTGGTGGCTCCGGTAGTGGCGGCCATGGTGGTGATGTCAGGCATTAATTTTTATCCCTATGAATTTTAAAAATATCTTTCTAATTGCAGTTGGATTAGGGCTGGCATTGCCCATTTGCGTCGCTGCACAAGAGGAACAGACTTTTAATTCACCAAACGATGCCGTCAAAGAGTTGGTGGTGGCAGCCACAAATCATGACACAAACGCGCTACATTTGATTTTCGGTCCGGCAGGACAGGAATTGATTTCGCCCGACGTGGTTCAGGCTACTGAGGAATACAAACTGTTCGTTCAGCACCTGACGGAAAAGACTGAATTGTCCACCAATTCAGATTCCAAGATCACGCTGGCAATCGGTGTGGACGGCTGGCCGTTTCCGATTCCACTGGTGAAGCAGGACGGCCAATGGTTCTTTGACACTGCCGCCGGCAAAGAGGAAATCCTCGCCCGCCGCATCGGCATGGACGAAATCGGCGCGATCAATGTCTGCCATGCCTATGTGGATGCCCAGCGCGAATATGCCAGTGAAGATCGCATGGGCGACAGCGTGCTGGCTTACGCGCAGTTCCTGCGCAGCACGCCTGGCACGCATGACGGACTTTTCTGGCCGGCGAATCAAGCTGGCGAAGCATTGAGTCCCTTGGGGCCGCTCGTCGCGCAGGCGCGTGTGGATGGTTATCACCGCACGGCAAAGATGCTCAACGACGAACAAGCTCCTTATCACGGCTACTATTTCAAAATCCTGACGCGTCAGGGCAAACACGCGCCCGGCGGTAAATATGATTACCTCATCAACGGTCAGATGATCGCTGGATTCGCCCTCGTTGCGTGGCCAGCCGAATGGGGCAACACCGGCGTGATGACCTTCACCGTCAATCAACAGGGCAAGATTTATCAAAAGAACCTCGGACCCAAGACCGTGAAAATCGCCAAGGCAATGAACGCTTATGACCCTGACGACACCTGGACTCCGGCACAGTGAAAAATGAAACGACCGATAATGAGGCCATCGTTGCCACCGGTCTGACCAAATGGTTTGGTGAAGGCGAGGCCAAGGTGACGGCCGTGAATCAAGTTGGGTTGGTCGCTCACTTTGGCGAGATGCTGTTCATCGTCGGCCCGTCCGGCAGCGGCAAGACCACCATGTTAAGCATGATTTCCGGCATCCTGCGGCCCAACGCCGGCAACGTGAAAGTCAAAGGGGCCGATATTTGGACACTGAACAATGACCAGTTGGCGGATTTCCGTCTGAACACAATTGGCTTCGTCTTTCAGGATTATCATCTGTTTCCACGTTTGACCACGGCTGAGAATGTCGCGATCCCGCTAATCCTGAAACAGCGCAACTGGGACGAAGCCATCAGCGAGGCCAGAAAACAATTGGAAATTGTCGGTCTAAAAAACCGGGGCGACATGCTGCCGGTGAAGCTTTCCGGCGGCGAACAACAGCGCGTGGCGATTGCGCGGGCGATCATCAGCCGGCCCGAAATTTTGATTTTAGACGAACCTACCGCCTCGCTCGATGGCGACACGGGCCGGATGATTATCGCCTTTGTTAAGGAGAATATTCTCAATGAAAATCGCTGTATTCTGATCGTCACTCATGATGCGCGCATCAACGAATATGCGGATCGAATCCTCCACATGGAGGATGGGCATCTCAGTGCTGGCGCCGAAGACAAAGGAACCGAATGAATTCTGACGGATCTAAACCGGCGGTCAAAACGAGCGAGCCAAAGCCCGAAACAACCGCGCCGGTGCCCGATCCGAAAGCGGTTGCCTTAACCCACGAAACGGTGACGGATGAGATGAAGCCAGCAGACAAAGAAGAGACGAAAATCGCAGTCAAGACTGACGCCAAACCCGCTGCGCCCAAAACCGCGATAGGAAATAAAATAATATTTTCGATCGCCATCCTTGGCATTCTGGCCGGGTTGGTCGCCGCCTACATTTTTGGCATGGAACGCAAGGCGCAGCCGCCCGTGTTCAAGCCGGTCAGCAATCCTTTTGACTCGGCCATCTATGCCAATGGCATGATTGAGAGTGATCTGCCGAGTGGTGAAAACATCAATATCTTCCCGCAAGTTTCCGGCCCGATTACGAAAGTTTTTGTGCAGGAGGGGCAGCAAGTATCAGCCGGCGCACCGCTGTTCACCATTGATGATTCGGTGCAGCGAGCCAATACGGAGCTGGCCGCAGCCAACTTGAAAGTGGCGCACGACCAATATGACAAGCGCCGCGCCGCCTATGACGCTGATCCGAAGTCGGTCAGCAAGGACGTGCTGGATACGGCGGAAGATGTCGTCAAACAGGCGACCGCCGCACTAAAGGCCGCCAATGCGCTGCTGCAATATTATTCGGTCAAAGCGCCGATTGACGGAGTCGTGCTGGCGGTCAACGCGGCCGTCGGTGGCTATGTGTCGTCGCAGGGTGATTATGACACCTATACCGAATTGTTCGATCCGCTCGTGATCATGAGCAGCCCGCAGGATTACATGCAAGTGCGCTGCTATGTGGACGAAATCCTCGTCTCACGGCTGCCGTCGCACTGGCATATTCAGGCGCAGATGCAAATCACCGGGACAGACATCAAAGTGCCGTTGGAGTTTGTCCGGGTGCAGCCTTACATCTCGCCCAAGATCGAGCTGTCCAATGAAAAACAGGAGCAAGTGGATCTGCGCGTGCTCCCGGTGATTTTTCGCTTCGAGAAAAAAGATGCCCCGGTCTATCCCGGCCAGATGGTGGATGTTTTTATCGGGCAAGAGGCAACCGGAGCAAACGCTACGAACAATTATTAATATGAGATACAGCGGCATCCTTCGGATTGGCTTCAAGCTGCTGGTCAATGACCGGGGTAAATTCTTCGCCCTGTTGATCGGCATCACCTTCGCCGTGTTCCTGATGATGGAAATGACCGCCATGTTTGCCGGCATCCTCAATCGTGCTTTTTCGCCGGTCACCAATATCGGGGCCGCGATGTGGATCATGGATCCGGCGGTAAATACGGCCACCAGTCCAATCCCCATGCCAGGATATGTGCTGGACGCGGCGCGCAGCATGGACGGCGTCAGTTACGCCGTGCCGCTCTTCATGGGTGGCGCGATGGTCAAGCTCGCCAACGGCACTTATCAAGGGGTCAACGTGGTCGGTCTGGACGACAGCAGCCTGTTTGGCCGGCCCGAACTGGAGCAGGGCAACATTCAGGACATCTATGCCGACAACACCTTTTTCGTGGTGGATGACGCCGAATTCTCCAAGTTGGGAAATCCGAAGATCGGCACGACCTTCGAACTCAATGATCATCGTGGCAGGATTGTGGGCATTGCCCGAGTCGCTGCCAATGGGCTGAATGGCGTGCCCACGCTATACACCACTTACCACCGCGCGACTGAATACCTGCCTTCGACGCGCTTCACCATGTCCTATGTCCTCGTGCAGCCGAAGAACGACTCGGCCGTGGCCGGCATCAAGCGACAAGTCGCCAAGCTCGGTTACGTTGCCTTCACCAAGAATGAATTTAATAACCGAATTACCCACTACTACACCTACCAGACCGGGATCGGCACCAACATCTTGTTGATGACCATCATCGCCTTCATTGTCGGGTTGTCCATTTCGGGCCAGACCTTTTATACCTTCATCCTCGAAAACCTGGAAAAATTTGGTGCGTTGAAAGCCATTGGCGCAAAGGGGCGCGAGCTGGTTTATATGATCCTGTTCATGGCGTTCTTCACAGCCATGATCGGCTATGGCTTGGGCATTGGTTTGGTGACGCTGATGATTTCCATTGCCCGCTACCGGCTGCCCAACTACGCGGCGATGATCACGTTCGGAAACTTGGCGCTGGCCTTCGGCATGGTCCTGCTCATTGCAGGAATCTCCAGCTATATCGGAATACGCAAGGTTCTCAAGATTGAACCATTCGACATCTTTCGCGGATAGCCATGCGTCTTTCAATGAAAACTTTCAACTCGCTGCTCAGAACAGGAATCAGACGAACCATCGTCTCATTGGCGTGTCTGGCTCTATTCGCCGGTTGCAGCTTCGCCACGAAATATGCGAAGCCATCGGTTCAAACGCCGGTCGCTTTCAAAGAAATGACGCCGGCGCAATCACAGGAAACTGACGGCTGGAAAACCGCCGAGCCAAAGGACGATGTCATTCGCGGCCAATGGTGGGAAATGTTTCACGAACCGGAGCTGAACGCTTTTGAAAGTCAGGTGAACGTTTCCAACCAAACTGTCGCCGTGGCGCTGGCCAATTTTCTCGCCGCGCGGGCGGTTGTGAAACAATCCCGGTCACAGTATTTTCCGACCGTGACCGCCAGTCCTTCGGTCACGAGGTCGCGACAGGCCACATCTCAAAATCAATCCAGCTCGTCATCGTCAGCCTCGACTTTCACCGAATATGCGCTGCCCTTTGACGCTTCCTGGGAGCCGGATTTCTGGGGTCGCATTCGCAACACTGTAAAAGCTAATTCGCTGGAAGCCCAGGCCACGCGGGCCGATCTCGAAAACGTGCGGCTGACCGTGCAGGCGGAAGTGGCAGCGGATTATTTTCAACTGCGTGTGCTGGATACTCAGAAGCAGCTTTTGGATGCGACCGTGATCGCCTATCAGGAGTCACTCAAGCTGACCCAGACTCAGTATGGCGCGGGCTTGGCATCTGATCAGGATGTCGCGCAAGCTGAAACGCAGCTCAACATCACGCTCGCGCAGGCCACCGATCTTGGCATCCAGCGCGCACAACTCGAACACGCCATCGCGACGCTCCTCGGTCAACCGGCCTCATCATTTTCCATCGCAACCAATTCACTGACCGCAAAACCCATCGCCATACCCTTCGGCATTCCGTCGCAACTGCTCGAACGGCGTCCCGACATTGCCGCCGCCGAACGCCGTGTCGCCGGAGCGAACGCGCAAATCGGCGTGGCGCGCGCGGCCTATTATCCGACCATCACCTTAAGCGGTGCGGCGGGATACCAGAACACCTCCGTGCAAAATCTTTTCTCCGGGCCGGGTCTGGTCTGGTCCGTCGGCGCGACCCTGGCGCAGACGCTTTTTGACGGCGGCTTGCGCAAAGCCGTCACAGAACAGTCACGGGCGATTTACCAGGGCACGGTTGCGAATTATCGCCAGACCGTGCTCACCGCTTTTCAGGAAGTCGAAGACAATTTGTCAACGCTGCGAATCTTGTCGCAGGAACTGCAACAACAGAATGCCGCCGTCGCCTCGTCGCAGCGTTACCTCAACCTTGCCAACGTCCGTTACACGTCCGGCATGGATATTTACCTCAATGTGATCATCGCGCAAACGGCGCTGCTAAATAATCAGCGGACGGCGCTGAACCTCCAGATGGAACAACTGACGGCGAGCGTTCAATTGATCAAAGCTCTCGGTGGCGGCTGGGACGCTTCGCTGCAAACAACCGCCGCCAATCCTTGAACTAAAACTCAATTATGAATACACAACTTTTAACAGATACCGCAAAGAAGGTGTTTGCCGACCACAAGGGTTTGCTGGCGATGGATGAAAGCAATCCCACCTGCGACAAACGATTCGCCAAGCTCAACATCCCGCAGACGGTCGAGGTCCGGCGCGCGTATCGGGAATTGATCATCACCACGCCCGACCTTGGCGAGAGCATCAGCGGTGTCATCCTCTATGACGAAACGATCCGTCAGCATAAGAAAGACGGCACGCCTTTCCTCAAAATCCTCACCGACGCAGGCATCATTCCGGGCATCAAAGTGGACACTGGAGCCAAGGATTTGGCCGCTCATCCGGGCGAGAAAATCACGGAAGGTCTGGACGGGTTGCGCGACCGGCTCAAGGAGTATTTCCAAATGGGTGCGCGTTTTGCCAAATGGCGTGCCGTGATTGCCATCAGTGAGGGCATTCCGACCAGGAGTTGTATCGAAGCCAACGCACATGCGCTGGCCCGTTACGCCGCGTTGTGCCAGGAAGCCGGACTGGTTCCCATCGTCGAACCCGAAGTCCTCATGGACGGGGGGCACACCTTGGAGCGTTGCCGCGCGGTCACGGAGGAAGTCCTGAGAAACGTTTTCATTCAGCTCAATTGCCAGCGCGTGCTGCTGGAAGGCATGATTCTCAAACCCAATATGGTGTTGCCGGGATTGACTTGTCCTGCGCATCAAGAAGTCAAAGAAGTCGGCGTCGGCGAACAGCAATATCAGGTGCGATTGGCCGACCGGCAGCCGGACGAAGAACAAGATATTGACGAGGTGGCCAACATCACGGTGAAGACTCTTTGGCGAACCGTCCCCGCTGCGGTTCCGGGAATTGCTTTTCTCTCTGGCGGCCAACCCGCCGAACTGGCCTCGGCCCGTCTGAATTTGATGAATTTGCGTTTCAAGTCGCGACTGCCATGGGCGCTGTCATTCTCGTTTGCCCGCGCCATCCAGCAGCCAGCTTTGGAGATTTGGCGTGGCCAGGAAGCCAATGTAAAATTGGCACAACAAGCACTGCTGCATCGTGCCAAGTGCAATCGCGCTGCGCGTCGGGGCGAATACACCGCCGCGATGGAAAAGGCATAAGCATGACAACACTGGTCAAAAGTGTGTAATCGTGCGGGAACACCCTTCTCAACAAAACCAAGTGCAGATGAATAGCAGCGCATCGAAATATCCGAGGCTTTTGGCCTTCAAGAAAAAACTCGAATGGCCGATGCTATTTCTCAGTTTCGTCTGGTTCTGCATTCTTATCATCGAAATCGTCAATGACACGAGCCCGGTGCTGTCAGATATTGGTTCAGGCATTTGGATTTTATTTATTTTCTATTTTGCCTTGCGCCTGGTGATTGTTGCCAACCGGATGGCCTTTCTCAAAAAGAACTGGCTTTTTATTCTGGCAATCGTTGTCTCAGCGTTGCGATTTTTTCCTTTTTTACAGCCCTTCCCGCTGGTGCGTGCCCTGACCGCAACTTTCGGCATGCAGGTGATTTGGATTTTCGCTTCCGCTGATCAAGGAATGCGCTTTCTTCGAGTTGCCCTGGGACGTCGTGGGGCCGGTTACGCTCTCGCCTTGACCTTCGTGGTTTTGTTCGCGGGTGCGGCCGGCATGCTTCATTTTGAGGGAATCTCCGATGATCCGCAAAGGCTCCAGACTTATCCGAAAGCGCTTTGGTGGACGGCGATGCAGATGACGAACATTGGGAGCGCCTATTCTATAAAGACAACCGGTGGACGGATTATTTGCCTGGGCATATCGGTATACGCCGCCGTGATGTTTGGTTATCTTACCGCCCTCTTCGCCACCTTGCTTATTGATCGGGTTGCCCAGGATCCAAAACCGGAAATCGCCCGTCAGCAGTTAATGCAGGAGGTTAAAGATGAAATCATTCAATTGCGTCGCTTAATCGAAGAAAAACTAGGTGACAAAGGGAATACTTCTCAGAATGTTTCAGTGTCAAAATTGAAATCCAAGGACGTAAAAGCATCAAACCACCCGCCGTAAGATTTGCCTGGGGTGAACACCCCATAGCAAACGGCCAGTCTGCGGTTTAATTTTTATGAGGACGAGACCCCGAAGCGTTCATTCGCATCGTGAAGTCGTTGTTCAATCATCCATCTCCAAGCAACCATGAACGATGAGACTAGCACGGCAAATCTCGGTGCGGTCGCCTCGGTGCGCGGCAGCGTCGTGGATGTGCGGTTCGACGGGCCATTGCCGCCAATCTACACCGTGCTGCGTTCGGGCGCTAAAAACGAAATCATCATAGAAGTGCTGGCGCAACTGGACGCGCGGCATGTGCGCGGGATTGCTCTGACGCCCACGCAGGGACTCGCGCGCGGCATGGTCGTCACGGACACGGGCGGGCCGCTGAAAGCACCAGTCGGCAAATCCATTCTCTCGCGAATGTTTGACGTGTTCGGCAATGCCATTGACCGGCAGCCGGCACCCGCGGATGTCCAGTGGCGTTCCGTGCATCGCGATCCGCCACCGCTGGCGCGCCGTTCCACTAAGTCGGAAATTTTCGAGACGGGCATCAAGGTCATTGACGTGCTCGTGCCTTTGGAGCGCGGCGGCAAGGCGGGATTATTCGGCGGCGCGGGCGTGGGCAAGACGGTGCTGCTCACCGAAATGATCCACAACATGATCGGGCATCAGCAGGGTGTCAGCATTTTTTGCGGCATCGGCGAACGCTGCCGCGAAGGCGAGGAACTATACCGCGAGATGAAGGCCGCCGGGGTATTGCCGAACATGGTGATGATCTTCGGCCAGATGAACGAGCCGCCCGGCAGCCGGTTCCGCGTGGGCCACACGGCGCTGACAATGGCCGAGTATTTCCGTGACGACGAGCATCGCGACGTGCTGCTGCTCATTGATAATATTTTTCGTTTCATCCAAGCCGGCATGGAAGTATCCGGCTTGATGGGGCAAATGCCGTCGCGCCTCGGCTATCAGCCCACGATGGGCACGGAGCTGTCGGGCTTGGAAGAGCGCATCGCCAATACGGACACCGGCGCGATCACCTCGATTCAGGCGGTGTATGTGCCGGCGGATGATTTCACCGATCCGGCGGCGGTGCATACGTTTTCACATCTCTCGGCGTCCATCGTGCTCTCGCGCAAGCGGGCGAGCGAAGGGCTTTTTCCCGCGATTGATCCGCTGCAATCCAGTTCCAAGATGGCCACGCCGGGCATCGTCGGCGAACGGCATTACGCCCTCGCGCAGGAAATTCGCCGGACCCTCGCGCAATACGGCGAACTCAAGGACATCATCGCCATGCTCGGTCTGGAACAGCTTTCGCCGGAGGATCGCAAAGTGGTAGTGCGTGCGCGCCTGCTGGAGCGATTTCTCACGCAGCCCTTTTTTACCACCGAGCAATTCACCGGCCTGACCGGAAAACTCGTCAGCCTCAAAGACGCGCTCGACGGCTGCGAACGCATCCTGCACGACGAATTCAAGGATTACCCGGAGAGCGGCCTCTACATGATCGGCGCAATCAGCGAAGCGAAGGGAAAACCTAAAGCTGCCACGGCCAAACCGGATGTGAAGCCTGGGGCAAAAATTGAATCAAAGCCCACCGATAAGGCCAAGCCAGACGCCAAAGCCGATGCGAAGACCGAGCAGAAGCTAAAGTCTGAAGCGGAAGCCAAACCCAAGGCGGAATTAAAGCCTGCTGCAACAACGCCAGCCAAAGCCGTGGCTGTGCCGCCGTTGCCGGAAGCGAAACCTCAACCCAAGGACGAACATGCCGACGTCGCTCATGCATCTTAAAGTTCTCCTGCCGTTCCAGGTTTTCGCGGAGAAAGCTGACGTGACGCGCATCGTCGCGGAGACGCGCGAAGGTTCGTTTGGTCTCCTGCCACACCGGCTTGATTGCGTGGCGGCGCTCGTGCCGGGCATTTTGATTTATCAGACCGAATCTGGCGGCGAAGTTTTGGTGGCCGTGGATGAAGGCGTGCTGGTCAAGACCGGCGCGGACGTGCTTGTGTCCGTGCGCCGCGCGATCGGCGGAACGGATCTCGGTCAGTTGCACACGGCGGTGGAAAAAGAATTTCTGACGCTCGACGAAAACGAGCAAAGCGTGCGCACGGCGGTGGCAAAATTGGAAACCGGATTTTTGCGTCGCTTCGCGACCCTGCAACATGAGTGACGAACCTCACAAAACATCAAAGAAGGAGTCGAACTTTGCCGGAGAGGTTGGTGCGAAGGCGGAGCGCAAGCTCAAGGCGCGCAAATCCACGCAGGGCGTCTGGTTTGGCCTGGGCATGATGGGCTTGGTCGGCTGGTCAGTGGTCGTCCCGACGCTGCTGGGCGCGGCGCTCGGCATTTGGCTGGACAATCATCACCCCGGTAAACATCCGTGGACGCTGGCGCTGCTGGTGGTCGGGCTGGCGGTCGGCTGTTTGAATGCTTGGCATTGGATCGCCAAGGAAGACAAGGCCATGCACGACGAAACGGAGGACGACAATGAATAATGTTTTATTTCTGGCAATCGCTTTGGCCGCAGGCCTTTTGCTCGGCGCGATATTCTTCGGCGGACTTTGGTGGACGGTGCGCAAGGGCGTTTTCTCCAAATCGCCGGCGCTTTGGTTTCTCGGCAGCATGTTGCTGCGGATGGGCATTGTCCTCGCCGGGTTCTATTTTGTCGGACGCGGAGATTGGCAACGGCTGGTGACATGTCTGCTTGGATTTATTATAGCGCGATTCATTGTGATGCGCCTGACTCGGACGCCAATTGAGCATCCGCACTCAACCACGAAGGAGGCCAGCCATGCGCCTTAGTCCCGACCAGTTGATTTTCTGGCAGCACGGTTTTTTCAAACTGAATGGCACGATTGTGTTCACTTGGGGATTGATGCTCGTGCTGGCCGTCGGCTCCAAGCTCATCACGCGCAAACTTTCCACGGATCTAAAACGCTCGCGCTGGCAGAATCTTCTGGAAATCATCGTGACCGGGATCGAGAAACAAATTTCCGACGTCGGCCTGAAGCATCCCGAAAAATATATCGGCTTTTTGGGCACGCTGTTTTTGTTCGTCGCGCTGGCTGCGCTTTGCACGGTCATTCCCGGCTATGAGCCGCCGACGGGTTCGCTTTCGACCACGGCAGCACTTGCGTTGTGCGTGTTTGTGGCGGTGCCGTTGTTCGGCGTCGAGGAACAGGGATTTTGGGGTTATCTCGCTTCCTATACCAAGCCGACGATCATCATGCTGCCGTTTAACATCATCAGCGAACTTTCGCGCACGCTGGCCCTGGCCGTGCGTCTGTTCGGCAACATGATGAGCGGCGCGATGATCATTGCGATTCTGCTCACCATCACGCCTTTCATTTTTCCGATCGTCATGACGTTGCTCGGCCTGCTGACCGGCATGGTGCAAGCCTACATTTTCAGCATTCTGGCAGCGGTTTACATCGCCGCCGCGACGCGGACACGCAAGCCCAAGCCTGCGCTGGCAATCAAAACTTAAAACATTCACAAATCAACCAAAGGACAAAATTATGGATAGCATCACAATCATCGCGGTAGTCTCGATCATCACCGCCGGCCTGACCATCGCGCTGGGGAGCATCGGCCCCGCTCTCGGCGAAGGGCGCGCCGTCTCCACCGCCTTGAGTTCGCTGGCGCAACAGCCCGACGCCTCGGCGACGATCACCCGCACTTTGTTCGTGGGCCTGGCCATGATCGAATCCATCGCGATCTACTGCTTCGTGGTCTCGATGATTCTGATTTTCGCCAATCCGTTCTGGAATCACGTCATCGCCGGGGCAGCCAAAGTGGCGGGAAAATAATTTTATGTTGCTCGACTGGTTCACCATCGGTGCGCAGGCGCTGAATTTCCTCATCCTCGTGTGGCTGATGAAGCGCTTTCTTTACAAACCCATCCTCAACGCCATTGACGCGCGGGAGAAGCTGATTGCGAAAGAACTCGCGGACGCCGATGCAAAAAAGACCGAAGCCCAAAAGGAACGCGACGAGTTTCAAAAGAAGAACGAGGAGTTCGATCAGCAGCGCGCCGCGCTTTTGACCAAGGCGACGGACGAGGCGAAAACCGAGCGACTGCGACTCCTTGAAGAAGCGCGCAAGGCCGCCGATGCCTTAAGCGCCAAGCGGCAGGAATCGCTGGTTAACGACGCCCGCAATTTGAATCAAGCCATCAGCCGTTTGACGCAGAAGGAAGTGTTTGCGATTGCGCGCAAGGCGCTGACCGATCTGGCCACGACGAGTTTGGAAGAGCGGATGGGCGAGGTGTTTGACCGGCGCTTGCGCGAATTGAATGGCCAAGCGAAGAATGTGCTCGGCGAAGCGCTCAAGAAAAATTCCGAGCCGGCGCTAATTCGCAGCACGTTTGACCTGCCTGAAGCGCAACGCGCGGCGATTCAAAATGCGCTCAACGAAACCTTTTCGACGGAAATTCACATCCGGTTCGAGACTTCGCCGGATCTGGTCAGTGGAATTGAACTAAGTGCGAACGGGCAGAAGGTCGGTTGGACAATCACGGATTATTTGGCGTCGCTGGAAAAAGGTGTCGGCGAACTTCTGAAAGAGAAGGACAAGCCGGCGCCCAAGCCGGAAGTCAAAGTTGAGCCTATTCCAGATGCGCCAAAGCCCGAAGAAAAGCCAGCGCCCAAACCAGAAGTTAAGGCTGAACCCAAACCCGAATCTGCGCCGGAGGCTAAAACTGAAGTCAAGCCAGAGAGTAAACCCATCGCGGAGGCCGATCCGAAACCAGGAGTTAAACCAGAAGCCAAATCCGAAGTTGAAACCGTGGTTAAACCCGAAGCTAAGGTCGAACCGAAACCGGAAACCCAAGTTGATTCAAAGCCTGAAGCCAAAGCCGCACCTGCGACTGAAGAAGCCAAGCCGGCTATAAAGAGCGCATGAACGCGGCACCTGAAAATTTGCGGAGTGTCTTCGACCGCACGTTTGCTGGAATCAGCCAAGGGTTGGGAGCATTCACGCCGCCATTCAGGCCGCGCGAAGTCGGCAGGGTGGTCAGTGTCGCCACCGGCATTGCCAAGGTTTCCGGTCTCCCCGGCGTGGGCTTTGAGGAGTTGGTAACATTTCCCGGCGGTGTGTTGGGCATCGCGTTTAATGTGGACGAGGACGAAATCGGCGTGGTGCTCCTCGGTGCGTATCAAGATTTGCACGCGGGCGATGAGGTCGAACGCACCGGCCGCGTCATGGACGTGGCAGTGGGTGAAGAATTGCTCGGGCGCGTCATTGACCCGCTCGGCCGGCCACTTGATGGCAAGGGGCCGGTGGCTTCCAACCAGCGATTGCCCATCGAACGTCCGGCTGCGGCCATCATGGATCGCGCACCGGTCACGGTCCCGCTTCAGACGGGCCTGATGGTCATTGATGCGCTCATTCCCATCGGGCGCGGACAGCGCGAATTAATTCTAGGTGACCGACAAACCGGCAAGACCGCCATCGCCCTCGACAGCATTTTGAACCAGCGCGGGAAAAACGTGATTTGCGTTTATTGTGCCATCGGCCAGCGCGCTTCCGCCGTCGCCAAAGTTGTGGCGAATCTCCGCGCAAAGGGCGCGATGGATTACACCGTCATTGTGGTCGCCGAAGGCAACGATGCGCCGGGACTGACTTATATCACGCCTTACGCCGCGACGAGCATTGCCGAATATTTTATGGAAAAAGGCCGCGACGTTTTGATTGTTTACGACAACCTGACGCAACACGCAGAAGCCTACCGCGAGTTGTCGCTGCTGCTGCGACGGCCGCCCGGCCGCGAAGCTTTTCCCGGCGACATTTTTTATATTCACTCGCGGATGCTGGAACGCGCGACGCACCTCAGCAAGGAACGCGGCGGCGGATCGCTCACCGCGCTGCCGATTATCGAGACTGAAGCGCAGGACATATCGGCCTATATTCCGACCAACCTGATTTCCATCACCGACGGACAAATTTATCTTTCACCGTCGCTGTTTGAACTGGGCGTGCTGCCGGCAGTGGATGTTGGCAAATCCGTTTCGCGCGTGGGCGGCGAGGCGCAATGGGCGGCTTACCGCGCCGTCGCCGGCGACTTGAAGCTTGCCTACGCGCAGTTTGAGGAACTTGAAACTTTTGCCCGTTTTGGCGCACGGCTGGATGACGACACTCGCAAAATAATTGAACACGGTCGTCGAATCCGCGCCTTCCTCAAACAACCGGAATTTGCCCCGGTTACTGTGCCCGCACAAATCACCGTCCTACTAGCGCTGACGGCGAATCTGTTCGACCCGGTGCCGCTGGATCAAATGACCGATGCCGGACACGCCGTGCGCGAGGCGGCGACGACGATTCCGGCGGAGGTCAGCGCGCGATTTGAAACCGCTGCAAAATTAACTGACGAGGATAAAAATGTGGTTGTGCAAATTGCCCGCAAAGCACTTGCACCATTTTTGCCCAAGCCGGAACCGAAGCCTGAAGTTAAGGCAGAAGCTAAAGGAACAGCCAAGGCTGAACTTAAACCAGAGAACAAAGGCGAAGCCAAGCCGAAGTCGGACGACAAAGCCAAACCTGAAGTCAAAGCCGACTCAAAACCAAAAGTTGAATCACCGCCGCTAGCCGAAGTTAAACCGACTGCAAAAGGTGAATCCAAGGAGAAGTCATGAGCGACTCCACGGCGAGCTTGACCCGCAAGATCAGCAGTGCCGGCGATCTGCAATCGGTCGTGCGCACGATGAAGGCTTTGGCGGCTTCGAGTATTGGGCAATATGATAAGTCGGTTCGCGCGTTGGGTGATTATTATCGCACGGTGGAACTGGGGCTGGGCGCGTGCTTTCGGGCAAGCGAGCCAGCACCGCCGGTCGTAAAACGGAAAGGACAAACCGACACCGGCGCGATTGGCGCGGTCGTGTTCGGATCCGATCAGGGATTGGTCGGCCAGTTCAATGATGTGGTGGCGGATTATGCGGTCAAGACCCTCGCCGCTTTGCCCGGCAAGCCGGAAGTCTGGGCGGTCGGTGAGCGCGTTCACGCGCGGCTTGCGGATGCTGGCGTGCCGCTGATGGGAATGTTTTCCGTGCCAAATTCCGTCCAGGCCATCACTCCGCTCGTCGGACAGATTCAAATCGAAAGCGAAGCGCGGCGGGCCAAAGGCGAATATGCGCGTCTCTACATTTTCCACAACCGCCCGAAGTCTGGCGCGCTTTACGAGCCAGTCGGCCAGCGTTTGTTACCGCTCGACGCACCATGGCAGCAAGGCCTGGCCAAAGTTCCCTGGCCCACGAAGATGTTGCCCGAAGTTATGTGCAGCGACACGGTGACTCTCCGCGCGCTCATCAGAGAATATCTTTTCATCTCGCTCTTTCGGGCGTGTGCTGAATCTCTCGCGAGCGAGAACGCCAGCCGTCTGGCCGCGATGGAGCGCGCAGACAAAAACATTGATGAACTGCTGGAGACGCTTCATGGCACATTCCACCGCATACGTCAGGCGGGAATCGACGAGGAATTATTTGACGTGATTTCCGGTTTCGAGGCGCTATCAAAAGGAAACAATCCTCAAAGTGTGGGATGAGCAAACACATTGGTATATGAAGAATAAAATCAATTCGCATCATTTCCGGGTGCGACCTAGATCCAAGGTAAAACTTAAAGAGTGGCCGACGCGAGTAAAGCCTGTTTGCAAGACCAAAAAGAAGCATCAGAAACTTTTGGAGGCTCACGTTGCGGAATTGAGTTCACTGCAAAATCTGCATTATGCATCTAATAAATCCGCGTTGCTGTTGATATTTCAGGGCATGGATGCTGCCGGCAAGGATGGCGCCATTCGGCATGTGATGTCTGGGGTTAATCCCCAAGGCTGCGAGGTTTTCAACTTCAAACAGCCAAGCGCCGAGGAGTTGGAACATGATTTTCTCTGGCGCACGACCTGCCGTCTGCCGGAACGTGGCCGGATCGGCATTTTCAATCGTTCCTATTATGAGGAAGTGCTGGTTGTCAGAGTGCATCCACATTTGCTCCTAAATCAGGGATTATCTGAACCGTTGCGCGATGGGAAAAATATTTGGAAGGAAAGGTATCGCTCAATCTCAGATTTGGAGCAACACCTGCACCGCAATGGCACGCGGATTATTAAGTTCTTCTTGCACTTATCGAAAGCCGAGCAACGAAAGCGGTTTCTCGAACGCATTGATGAACCGGACAAAAACTGGAAATTCAGCCTTGCCGACATTCACGAACGGAAATACTGGAAACAATATACGCGTGCTTTTGAAGATTGCCTGACCGCGACCAGCACTCAAGAGGCACCTTGGTTTGTCGTTCCTGCTGATGACAAGGAGAATGCCCGTTTGATTGTTTCCCAAATTGTCCTTGATGCGCTCAACGGTTTAAAGATGGCCTATCCCAAAACCACGTCGAAGCGTCGGCGGGAATTAAATTCTATCCGCAAAGAACTTTGAAGACAAAACCATGGGGTGTCCTCCAGATATTTTTATTGGTGCAAGGCAGAAAAATGGCCAACAATTTTTCGAAACCGAGATCGGTTAACTGTAAAAGTAGCCAAGACTGCGAAGACTGGTATGGTTGGGATTCCCGATGACGATGTGATCGAGGACTTCGATTTTAAGAAGTTGACCGGCTCGAATGAGGTCGCGGGTAATTTTGATGTCCGCTTCCGACGGAGTTGATTCACCACTCGGATGATTGTGCGCGATGATGATTGCGGCAGCACTCGCCATGATGGCTAAACGAAATACCTCCCTGGGATGACAGAGAATTGTATCCATCGTCCCAATGGACACCAGATAGTGGCCTTTGATGCGCCGACGTGTGTTAAGAATAAAAACCACCAGACATTCACATTCAGCATTGAAGTAAGGATTAGTTGCGATATGCGTTTTCCAATAGGCGGCTGCCTGATCCGGCGTTTCACAATGTTGCATAGTTTCGGGTGTGGGACATTCACGCAATGAAACGATTTTCCATTCCTGCGGTTGAGCCGGGAATTTTACCGGCTTGATGACTTGGTTGATGGGCTGCGGAGCGGTTGCGGGGCATCCTGTGGAGATGAGGTTTTCTGTTGTGTTCATGTTTTGCGTTTTGTTCTGAAGGAGCGGGACTGCTCTCTTCACCCGCCCCGAGAGAGCAGGACCGCTCCTGACAAAACGCACCCGGCTGTGCCCGCGCCGCCGGGCAGCGGAGCATCAGCAACTGAGTGACGGCGGGCGCAAAGATGTTGCGGCCGCCGGCGCGATGTTGCGCGGAGCAACCAGAGGCGCGGGTGCAGACGGGATGAACACAACGGGAAATTTCATCGTTGGATGCTTAAGAAATTGCACCCAATTGCCGAGGACGGATGGAAATTACGCGATCAGCAACCGAAGTTATTTGCCGATTAAACGAATTGCCTCGTGCATGTGCGGATGCTCAAAGGCGCTGGCATAGGCGTCGAGCGTGGCAGCTTTGAATCGCAGTTGCTTTCCGGTTTTTCGCCAGCCAGAGACAACCGTGAGCACTTCCCGGAGAATTGTCTTCGACTCGGCAGGCTTGAGTCCAAAACGGCTGGCAGCCGCCAACGCACCGGCGATGGTCGGTTCTTCCTGGCTCTCGGTGATGGCGGTCTTGCTCACGCGAGCACGATCCATTTCCGGCACCGGGTTGAGGTCATAGGCCGGAGAAAGCGACCAGCGTCCCGGTGCGTGCATGAGGAAACCATGATTGCGAAGATGATCGTCGTAATTGCTGGCAAGCAGCGAGAAGACGAGACGACGCCATAATTCACGGAGGTCGCCGGCAACATTATTGCCGAATTGACGGATGCCGTCCGCCAGCATGGTGTAGGCACCAAGCTCGCCTTGGGGCAGTCCCAACAAGCTGGCGGCAGAGATAAAAGGTATGCGGGTTTTTCCCGCACGATCAAATCGTGTGATGACGGCTATACTTTGGCCGCCCGCCGACACCAACCGATGTTCCGCGACTTGAATGCCGGCTTGTGCCGCAAGTGTAAGCGCCAGTATTTCGCCTGCCGCGATGTCGCGGGTATCATCGGGCTTGGGAAACTTCGCGATGGCGAGCCGGTCATCAGCCAGGGCGACGGCTGATTTGGGCCGGGCACCGCCCAGCGGCGAACCCGCGCCGAGCAGGAAGCGTAAATCCTGGGCGGTTTCTGTCTCACTGTGAATCGCGTCCGTGGCACGCAAAAGGGCGTTGAGTCGGACCAGCGGCGGGAGCTTCCCGCTGGTGGCTGCGAGAAACGGACTGGCGGCATCAAGGCGGAAGCGTAGCGCCCCGATGCGCGACGCATCGTCCAGTGCCAGCACATAATCAATTTCGTGATACGGCTTTTGAGCGAGAACTTTTTTGCGAACAGCCCGCTCAATCAGAACGCGACCCCAACGGTCTGGCCCGCAATCCTGAATGGCACCGAAAAGAGTCGTCCCATGATGTGCGCCGCGTTGCAAGGCGAGCGAGGTGGGATCAATCGCGAAGGCGGCGCCACGCTGAAGCCATCCGGTGTCATACTCAAACGAAACGGATGAGCCGCGTTCAGCGGCATGAAGCCGTCCCACC
>CAYVGC010000090.1:0-18528 GCA_964449815.1 uncultured Bifidobacteriaceae bacterium | reverse complement strand
CGTAATCCGGCTCGTCGCAAGGCAGCGTCGTGTTGCTGGAAATCGTCGTGCGGTCCTTGACTTCGAGCAGCAATGGCTCGTGCCACAAACCGTTGGCAAACAGCCAGAGCTGCCGGCCCCAGATGCCAAACTTCTGCCGGAGCAGCGACGACGGCATTTTGGCGACATGCCCAAAGGTCAGCGCGCCGAGCGCCGCGAGCGAACGCTGACGGTTTTTGCCGATGCCGGAAAGCTCGCGCACGGAGCGGTCCCTCAAAAATTCCTTTTCGTCGCCCGATTTGATTTCGATGAAACCGGGCTTGGCCGCGTCGGTCGCCAGCTTGGCCAGCCGCGAGGAATTGGCAAGGCCGGCGGACACGGGGATTTTAATTTCGCGCGTGATGCGGTCGCAGATTTCGCGCACGTATTTTTCCGGCGTCGTGTCGCGCCAGACCACGCTGGCCATCGTCGTAAAATCCAGGAAGCCTTCGTCAATCGAAATGGGCACCAACGTCGGCGAATATTCTTCAAGCACATGAAACATGTCGGCGGAAATGCGCCGATACTCGTCGTAATGCGGTCTGCACAAGACGCCGCGCGGACAAATCCGTTTCGCCTCGAAGCACGCCATGCCGGTCTTGACGCCGAATTTTTTCGCCGCGCGGTTCGCCGCGATGACAATGCCGTCGCCGCGCCGCCCGCCGCCGACCCACACGGCACGGCCTTGCAGTTTTTCATCGAGCGCGATCTCGCAGCTCGCAAAAAAACTGTCGCCGTCCACGTGCAAAATCCGGTTGGGCGTTTTCGGGTTCACGGGCAGGCTTTAATTGGACTCAAATTCATCTCGTGTCAAATCATCGCAGACCGGCCTAGACAAAAGTTGTCCAAGCCAATGACAAAAGAAGATTAGCCATGCCGGATACAAGGGGTATTATTATTGATGGATGAAATTAAAATTCATCCGCCTATGAAAGAACTAATCGAAAATCTTTTGAAACTTCAATCGCTCGAATTTGACGGACCGGGGGAGCCGGGCGCGGAAAAACAAATCGCGAAGTTGCGCGCCAAAGTCCCGCCGCCGGTTCTCGCGCATTACGACCGTCTGGTGGCGCGCGGCAAAAAAGGTGTCGCCATCATCCGCCATCAGGTTTGCACCGGCTGCCATGTGCAGGTGCCGCGCAACGTGGAGCTGACGCTGATGCATGATCAAGACCTCCAGCTTTGCGAGAATTGCGGACGCTATCTTTATCTGCCCGAGCAGACGGAAGCTCCCAGCCCGGCCGAGCCGGCCCCCAAAACTCCCAAGCCGCCGCGCGGACGCAAGGCACTGTTGCAGGCCGCTTAAATCATAAAACATTCAAAAACAAAAAAGGCCGGCGAATCCGCCGGCCTTTTGCGTTAGCAGCATTGATCAGGTCAAAACGATCTTGTCGCCCTCTTTCAAGGTGACGATGGCCTTCTTCCAGTCCGACGCCTTGCCGGCCTGCGCGGTGCGCTGGCGGCGGGCCTTGCCATGGACGTTCAGCGTGTTGATGCGGATGACCTTGACTTTGAACAGTTCCTGCACGGCCTGCCGGATCTGCGGCTTGGTCGCGAGGCGGTCGGCCACGACGGTGTATTGGTTATACTTTTCGCTCTGGCGCGTGCCTTTTTCCGTCAGGCGCACGGTCTTGATGATTTCAAAAGGATTCATGTTATTCTTTCGTCAGGCGGGCTTCGACTTGTTCAAACGCGGTCTTCGTGAAGACGAGCTTGTCCGGACGCAACACGTCATAGGTGTTGAGCGAATCGCTCGTGGTCAGCGTGACGCCCACAATGTTGCGGGCCGCGAGCGTAAGATTTTTGTTTTCCTCGCCGCAGGAAACCAGGAGCGTGGTGCCCGTCAATTCCAGAGCGTTGATGACCTTGACAAAATCCTTCGTCTTGGCCGAGGCCAGTTTCAAATCATCCACGATGATCACGTCGCCGAGCTTGAGCCGTTCGCTCAACGCCTTGCGCAACGCGAGCGCGCGGGTCTTTTTGGAAATCGTCTTGCTGAAATCCCGCGGCCGGGGGCCGAACGTGACACCACCGCCGACCCAGATCGGCGATTGGAAGGAACCGGCGCGGGCGCGGCCCGTGCCTTTTTGCCGCCACGGTTTCTTGTTGGTGCCGGAGACTTCGCCGGCGTTCTTGGCCTTGGCGGTGCCGCTGCGCCGCGCCGCGCGATACGCGGTCACGGTGTCGTGAACGGCCTGCGTGCCTTTGCCGTTTTCAATCATTGCGAACTTGACTTCGAGTTCGCCCTGATCTTTGCCGGCGGTGTTTTTAATGGAAATTTTCATGGCTCGTTAATTATTTCTTGGCTGCGGGCGCGGCTTTCGCATCGGCCTTTTTCTTGCCGGCGGTGGCCACCGGCGGTTTCCAGCCCTTCGGACGTTTCTTGGATTCGCGGATGACGACATAATCGCCTTCCGCGCCGGGGATCGCGCCCTTGATGAGCAGCAGATTTTCCGCCTCGCGCACCTGGATCACTTCCAAGTTTTGTGTGGTGCGGCTGACCTGGCCCATGTGGCCGGGCATCCTGAAACCGCGCAACACCGTGCCGGGAAACAGACGTTCACCGATTGCACCGCCGCGACGATGCCAGCCTTTATGGCCGTGCGTGGACGGACCGCCGCCGAAATGATGGCGCTTCATCACGCCTTCAAAACCCTGGCCTTTCGTGGTGCCGATGGCATCCACAAAATCACCGACGGCAAACAGCGCCGGGCCGACGACATCACCGGGTTTCACGTCTTTGGAGAAGTCGCGAAATTCCTTGATGCGCTTGACAGCCACGCCGTTGTGCTTCTTGATGTGACCGACCAACGCCTTCGTCAGTCGCTGCTCCTTCTGGTCATCGAAGCCGAGCTGGACGGAATTATACCCGTCCTTGCCCGCCTGCGTCTTCACCTGAAGCACGCGGTTGGGGCCGGCGAGAACGACCGTCACGGGAATCAACACGCCCTGCACGTTATAGACGCGGGTGTGACCGAGTTTTTTTCCTAAAAGTCCTAGTGGCATGGTGGGGTCCTCAGATTTTGATGGTGATGTCCACGCCGGCGGGCAAATTGAGCTTCTTCAATTCGTCCACGGTCTTGGCGGTCGGATCAAGGATGTCAATCAGCCGCTTGTGGGTGCGTTGTTCGAAAGTTTCCTGAGACTTCTTGTCCGAATGCGGGGAGCGCTGGACGGTGAAGCGCTCGATGCGGGTCGGGAGCGGGATGGGGCCGGCGACGCGGGCGCCCGTGCGCTTGACGGTGTCGGCGATTTCACGGGCCGACTGGTCTATGACCCGGAAGTCATAAGCCTTGAGGCGGATTCTAATGCGTTGAGCCATACAAAGAACGATTGTCTGTTAATGGTTGATAATTTTCCACCTTCGGTCATTCCGAAAGCGGAGGCGGATAATAGCAACTGCGCGTTTCGGTGCAATAACTTTTTTCAGGAATTTTGCTCCCTCACCCGCGCCGCCAGCATCGCTTAATGAATTCATCAAAGAATCTATTGACACTTTCCACCCATAACATCATTGTATCCGCATCCGTTGATTTGACGGACTCATGACGAGTGGTCGAGGGACTGGCCCGATGACACCACGGCAACCGATTGAACTTTGGTTTCAATGACAGGTGCCAATTCCAGCTCGAGCATCATTAGCTTGGGAAAAATGAGAAGCAGCACAACCGTTTTGTGGCCCCTTCTCGTCCTGAGTCGGGGGTTTTTTATTGCCCGGATCAAATCCTTGGAAACCAAAACGATTATGAGTGAACACCACGGTTTCATGAAGGCGCTCAAGTGCCGCGAGTGCGGACGCGAATATGCCCTCACCGCCACCCATGTCTGCGAATTCGATTTCGGCCCGCTCGAAGTCGCCTACGACTATGATCGCATCAAAAAGTCGCTGACCAAGGCGGCCATCGAATCGCGCCCGAAAACCATGTGGCGTTACCGCGAACTGCTGCCCGTCGCCACCGAGCCGACCGTCGGCAAACAAGTCGGCTTCACGCCGCTCGTCAAGGCTGACCGGCTGGCGAAGGCGCTTGGCATCCGCGAACTTTACGTTAAGAACGACGCCGTGAATTATCCGACGCTCTCGTTCAAGGATCGCGTCGTCAGCGTTGCGTTGAGCCGCGCGAAGGAACTTGGTTTTGAAACTGTTGCGTGCGCCTCGACCGGCAACCTCGCCAATTCCGTCGCCGCGAATGCCGCGAGCGCCGGATTGAAATCCTACGTTTTCATTCCATCGGATTTGGAGCAGGGGAAAATTTTGAACTCGCTCATCTATGGCGCGAACGTCATCTGCATCAAAGGCCATTACGACGAGGTGAACCGCCTCTGCGCCGAGATCGCCGGCAAGTTTGGCTGGGCATTTGTGAACGTCAATATGCGCCCGTATTATGCCGAAGGTTCCAAGAGCATGGCGTATGAGATTGCCGAACAACTCGGCTGGCGGCTGCCGCAACACACCGTGGTGCCCATGGCCTCCGGCTCGTTGCTCACAAAGATTTACAAAGGCTATCAGGAATTTGCCAAGCTTGGCCTCGTCGCGAACACCGAGACGCACATCCACGGCGCGCAGGCCACGGGCTGCTCACCGATTTCCGTCGCGCAAAAGGCCGGACTCGATTTCTTCAAGCCGGTCAAGCCCGACACGATTGCGAAATCGCTCGCCATCGGCACGCCGGCGGACGGTTTTTACGCGCTCAAGGTGATGCGCGACACCGGCGGCGCGGCCGAGGACGTGACCGACGACGAAATCCGCGACGCGATCAAGCTGCTGGCCGAGACGGAAGGCATTTTTGCCGAGACCGCCGGCGGCGTGACCGTGGGCGTGGCGAAGAAACTCATTGCGTCCGGGAAAATCCCGCGCGATTCTTCCGCCGTGATTTGCGTGACCGGCAACGGATTGAAGACGCTCGACGCCGTGCAAGGTCACGTCGGCAAACCGCGCGAAATCAAGCCGAGCCTGCGCGAATTCGAGGCGCTGCTGGCGCATGAAGAAAAAGTGAATGCGTAACTTGGCTGAATAATATGTGCGACAAATTTTGGGAAATTATTCTCACGATTTTAGGTGGATTTGCATCTGGCCTTGTGGGTGTTTGGTTGTTCTATCACCAGCGAAAAATCGCGCCGAGAGATGCTTTCAGGGTGTTTATCTCTCTCAAGAAAAGTGAAATACCGCAACATGGTTCGGGTTGTATGGATTTTTACACAGGATCAAAAACTGAATTGCGGGATGCCATTTTCAGAACTGTTCCGTTTCTCTGCAAGGAGCAAGTAAGCCGCTTAAAAGGATTGTGGGCTGAATATAACGACCCCAAAACTCATATCAAACTTGAGAAAGGACACGAAGGCGGTTCTGATTCTCTTGCAGCAGAAATAGGAAAATCAACTGGAGAAGAAAAAGTTGTTGATAGACGCAAGTTTCTTCATGATTTTTTGGACAGATTCAGCAACGCCGTAGATTGCAAATAAAGCGGACTTTAATTTATGCCAAAGAAAATCCGAATTTCAACACCATCAACTTTGGCGATTTGCCAGCTTGACCGTTCGTAGCTTATAAACTACACTATGTCTGTGTTCGCCACGCCCAAAGAAGTCGTCGCGTTCCGCGCGCGAGACGGGCAAGTGCCGTTTGAGAAATGGCTGGACGATTTGGACGACAAGCGGGCGGTGGCGCGGATTCTCGCCCGGCTGGCGCGCGTGCGTCAGGGAAACCTGGGCGATTGCAAGCCGGTCGGCGAAGGCGTGAGCGAGTTGCGGGTGGATTACGGGCCGGGCTATCGCGTGTATTTTGGCCAGAAAGGGCGCACGCTGATCGTGCTGCTCTGCGGCGGCGACAAGCGGACGCAAGACCGCGACATCCGGCTGGCCAGACAATTTTGGCACGAGTTCAAACAAAGTGATTTATGAAAACTGTCAGTTATAAAAAGATTTTACAAAAGAAATTGGACGATCCCGAACAGGCGGCGGAATATCTCACCGCCTGCTACGAGGAAGGCCCGGAAGTTTTTCTCGTCGGCCTGCGCGACGTGGTCGAGGCGCAAGGTGGTGTGAGCCGCACGGCGGAATTGAGCAAATTGAACCGCGAAAATTTATACCGGCTCGTTTCGCGCAACGGCAATCCGCGTTTGACGAGCCTCAATTCCGTGCTGTCCGCGCTCGGATTGAAAATTATTTTTGAAGCGGCTTGAGTTGCGTAAGTTTTGAAATTTAAGCAGAGAGAAATTAAAATTTAATTTATGCCAAAAAAAGTCCGCATCCCAACGCCGCTCCGCAAGTTGACCAACAACGAGGAGCTGGTCGAAATCAACGCCGCCACCATCGGCGAGGCGCTCGTCGAATTGCAGACGCGCTTCCCCGGCATCCAGGAACGCCTTGTGGATGACAAGGGCGAGGTGCGCCGCTTCGTCAACGTCTATGTCAACGAGGAGGACATCCGCTTCCTAAAAAACCGCGCGACGCCGCTCAAGGACGGCGACGAAATCAGCATTATTCCCGCCATCGCCGGCGGATAAACGAATAATGTGAACGTCCAAAAATGGAAAATTTCGATTTGGCCGTTAATTGCCATTCTCGTTCTTGCCTGCTTTTGGATAAAAGGACATTATTTGAATTTGTTAGGGCGCGCGTTTTCAAATTAAGTTTTAACCTATGGCCACGAAGAAAAAAAATTCTGCAACGAAATCGAATTCTCCCACGCAGCAACGGCTTTGGCTGATGTATCCGCCCAGGCTCATCAAGCAGCCGTTCATCTGGGAAGCCGGCCACAAGTTCAAAATCACCACCAACATCCGCCAGGCCAGCGTGACCGATGAGATCGGCATCGTCTGTCTCGAACTCGACGGTGCGCGCGACGAGGTGAAGGCGGCCATCAAATGGCTGGAGAAACAGGGTGTGAACGTGGAACCGGTGGAAATCGGCGTGATTGCCGGCTGAGTAATTTGGTGGGAGACAAAAAACAGCGCGATGACCGCAGCGCGCCGTTTTGCTTTGAAATTTTCGGCCTACTTCTTGTGGCGCTGTTTCACCTTGAGCTGGGTCATCGCGTGGACCAGCGAGGCGTGGACAGTGGCGGCCTCCTCGTCGTTCAACTTCTGCGCGAGGCGGGCCTCGGCCTTTCTCTGCGCCTCCACGGCGGCGGCCTCATCAATGTTCTCGGCGCGGATGGCCATGTCGGTGAGAATGGCCACGCGTTCGCCGGTGATTTGAACGAAACCGTCGCCGACCGCGAGAAAAATGTTTTCGCCGTTCTTGCGCGCGATGATTTCGCCTGCGACAAGCTGCGTCATCACCGGCATGTGCTGCGGGTAGATGCCCATGTCACCGTCAACGCCCGTAAGCGTGACCATCTCCACCTCGTCGGCGAAGATTTTCGCCTCCGGCGTGACAATTTCAAGTTTGAACGTGGCGGCCATTATTCCTTGATTTCGTCAATGCCACCCTTCATGTAGAAATTCTGTTCGGGCACGTCGTCGTGCTTGCCTTCGAGAATTTCCTTGAACGCGCGCACGGTTTCCGCCACCGGCACCTGCTTGCCTTCGCGACCGGTGAAAACCTGCGCGACGGTGAACGGCTGGCTCAGAAAACGCTGGATCTTGCGGGCGCGATACACCGTGAGCTTGTCGTCGGGCGAAAGTTCGTCCATGCCGAGAATCGCGATGATGTCCTGCAAGTCCTTGTAGCGCTGGAGCACTTTCTGCACGCCGCGGGCGACGTCGTAATGTTCCTGGCCGACAAATTCCGGCGCGAGCGCGCGGGAACTGGAAGCCAGCGGATCCACGGCGGGGAAAATGCCCAGCTCGGCGATGGAGCGTTCGAGCACGATAGTCGCATCCAAATGCGCAAACGTCGTGGCCGGCGCGGGGTCGGTCAAGTCGTCGGCGGGCACATACACGGCTTGGAACGACGTGATGGAACCTTTCTTGGTGGAGGTGATGCGTTCCTGCAAGTCGCCCATTTCGGCGGCGAGCGTCGGCTGGTAACCGACCGCCGACGGCGTGCGACCGAGCAGCGCGGACACTTCGGAACCGGCCTGCGAGAACCGGAAAATGTTGTCCACAAACAGGAGCACGTCCTGATTTTTTTCGTCGCGGAAATATTCGGTCACGGCGAGCGCGGACAGCGCCACGCGGAGACGCGCGCCGGGCGGCTCGTTCATCTGGCCGTAAACCAGGCCGATTTTTGAACCGGGCACGATGATCGGCAGGCCAAATTCATTCTTCTTCGGATGGCCCTTCTCGTCCTTCTCGACTTTGATGACGCCGGCCTCGATCATTTCGTTGTAAAGATCGTTGCCTTCGCGCGTGCGTTCGCCGACGCCCGCAAACATCGAAATGCCGCCGTGCAGCTTCGCGATGTTGTTGATGAGCTCCATGATGACGACGGTCTTGCCGACGCCGGCGCCGCCGAACGCGCCGACCTTGCCGCCTTTCAAAAACGGACACATCAGGTCAATGACCTTGATGCCGGTCATCAACACCTGCGGCGACGTGGATTGATCCAGCAACGTCGGCGCGGCGCGATGGATCGGGCAAAACTTGTCGGCCTTCACCGGGCCTTGTTCGTCCACGGCGTCGCCGGTGACGTTGAACACGCGGCCCATGACGGCCTCGCCCACGGGCACGGAAATCGGCGCGCCGGTGTCGGTGACTTCATAGCCGCGCTTGAGACCTTCGGTGGTGCTCATCGCGACGGCACGAACCCAGTTGTCGCCGAGGTGCTGCTGCACTTCGAGGGTCAGCTTGGTTTTGCCGTGGCCGGGCATTTCGTATTCCAGTGTCAGCGCGTTGTAAATCGCGGGAAGCTGGCCGACAGGAAACTCCACGTCCACGACCGGGCCGATGATTTGAACGATTTTACCTTTGCTCATGTGCTTAAAATCTGTGATTTGAAATTTCCAATTTGCAGCCAATTATCCGACCGCCATCTGCGCGGTGGTGATTTCCAAAAGTTCCTTCGTGATATTCGCCTGGCGCAGCTTGTTGTATTCCAGCGTCAGGTCCTTGATGATCTGCTGGGCGTTGTCGGTCGCGTTTTTCATCGCCACCATGCGCGCGCTTTGTTCGCTCGCCTTCGTCTCCAGCAAAATCTGGTGCATCTGAAAATTCAAACTGTGCGGCAGCAGTTCACCCAGCACCGTGTCCTCGTCCGGCTCAAACTCAAAAACATCCGTCGTGCTGCCGGCCGGAAGCTCCTGCGCCGGCGAATTCACCCCGGCGGTGGCGGCGGAAATTTTTCCAATCGGCAGAAACGGAATCGTCTGCGGCTGCTGCAACAAAGTGTTGATGAAACGCGGGAACAAAATGTCCACCGCATCCACTTCGCCCTTCAAAAACATCTGCTGCACGAATTTCGAAATGGCGCGCGCCTCGCCAAATTGCGGCGCATCCTTGTAGCTGAATTCCGCCGCCAGATTCCGTTTCGTGCGCGAAATGAACTGCGCCGCCTTTTTCCCCGCCGTGATGAAAATGGTCGTGTTCTTGTCCAGCTTTGTCGCCTCGCGGAACAGGTTGCTGTTCAAGCCGCCGCAAAGCCCGCGATCCGTGCTGACGAGGATGACCGCACGTTTGACCACCGGACGCGACTGCATCAGCGAATGATCGAGACCCACCGTGCGCGTCGCCGCCTCGGCCATGATTTCATTCAGCAACTGCGCGTAGGGCCGGCCGACGAGCGCGGCCTGCTGCGCCTTGCGCATCTTGGCCGCCGCCACCATCTGCATCGCCTTGGTGATCTGGGCGGTGTTCCTGACCGACTTGATGCGTCGGCGTATGTCGCGCGTGCTGGGCATGAAAAATTATCAGCGGTAGGTCTGCTTGAATTCGGTGACCGCCGCCTTCAGGTCGGCCGTGATGGCGTCGCCGATGATTTTTTCGTTGCGGATTTTCAGGAGCAAATCGGCTTTGCGCGTCTGGAAGAAATCCACCAGCCTGCCTTGAAAATCCTTCACTTTTTCAACCGGCACGTCGTCGAAGAAATTGTTTTGGGCCGTCCACAGAACCAAAACCTGCACTTCGACGGGAAGCGGATTATATTGGTTCTGCTTGAAAATTTCGATGATGCGCTTGCCACGTTCGAGCAGCGCCTGCGTCTTGGCGTCAAGATCAGAACCAAACTGCGCGAAGGCCGCAAGCTCGCGGAATTGCGCCAGATCGCCTTTGACCCGTCCGGCAACCTGTTTCATCGCCTTGATCTGCGCGGCGGAACCGACGCGAGAGACGGACAAGCCGACGGAAACAGCGGGACGAACCCCTTGATAGAACAAATCGGTTTCGAGATAAATCTGGCCGTCCGTGATCGAAATCACGTTCGTCGGAATGTAGGCCGAAACGTCCCCCGCCTGGGTTTCAATGATCGGCAGCGCGGTGAGCGAGCCGTTGCCGTATTTTTCGCCAACGCGCGCGCTGCGTTCCAGCAGGCGGCTGTGCAGATAAAACACGTCGCCGGGATACGCTTCGCGACCGGACGGACGCTTCAAAATCAGCGAGACCTGCCGGTAGGCGACCGCGTGCTTGGACAAATCATCAAAAATAATCAGCGCGTCCATGCCGTTGTCCATGAACCATTCGCCAATCGCCGCGCCGGCGAACGGCGCAAGATATTGGTTGGAGGCGGAATCGGAAGCGGAGGCCACGACGACGACCGTGTAAGGCAGCGCGCCGGCTTCTTCCAGCACGCCGATGACGCGGGCGATGTTCGACTGCTTCTGGCCGACCGCCACATAAATATTGTAAATTGGACGAAAATCCTTTTCGCCGGCGGCTTCGGCGGCCTTGTTGATGCGCGCCTGGTTGATCATCGTGTCCACGCCGATCGTGGTCTTGCCGGTGGAACGATCGCCAATGATCAGTTCGCGCTGGCCGCGGCCAATCGGAATCATCGCGTCAATCGCCATGATGCCGGTCTGCACCGGCTGGCTGACGGGCCGGCGCTTGATGATGCCGGGCGCGATTTTTTCGACGGGATAAAAAGCGGTTTGCTTGATCGGACCCTTGCCGTCAACCGGTTCGCCCAGCGTGTTGACGACGCGGCCCAGCAGGCCCTTGCCGACGGGCACCTGGAGCAGCTTGCCGGTGGTGCGGACTGCGGAGCCTTCCTTGAGCCTGGTGTAATCGCCGAGAATAATCGCGCCGACTTCCGTCTCTTCGAGGTTGAGCGCGAGGCCGACGATGCCGTTGCCAAAGTCGAGCATCTCGTTGAGCATCGTGTCGGTGAGACCCTCGATTTTGGCCACGCCGTCGCCGATTTCACGGACGACGCCGACGTTTTGTTTTGCCGTCGCGGTCTTTGCGCCCGCGATCTGGGCTTCGATTTCCTGTAACAAATTACTCATAGAATCCGGTTAAAAATTTTGCTCCAATTTTTCCAAACGCGTTTTCACGCTGCCGTCGTAAAGATCGCTGCCGACCTGAATCCGCAGGCCGCCGATGAGCGACGGGTTTTGCGCAAACGTCAGATTCAGCGGGCCGCCGTAAATGTTTTTCAACTGTCCGGCGACCCGCGCCTGCAACTCGGCGGACAACGGCACCGCGCTTTCCACGCGGGCGGCATGCTGTTCCAAATCCAGCTTCACCAGCCGGTGCAGCCGCGCGAGAATCTCGACGTAGCCGCGCGGTTTTTTCCCCACCAGCAGGCCGACGGACTGGCGGACACGGTTTTCGTCCATCAAGCCGTTGACGCAGCAACTGCGGAACAACTGCCGGGCGTCGCGCTGGGCGTGTTTGGAAATTTTCATGCCTTGCTTCGCTTGATTTCAAATTTCAAATTTGAAATCCATCACGCCAGTTGCCGGCTCGTTTCCTCGGCCAGCCGACGCTGGTCGTCCGCCGTGAGAATCTTGCCGGTGACGGTCGTCGTGGTTTGCACCACGAGGCGGCCGACTTCACGTTTCAGTTCGGCCAGCATCTTGGCGTGATCCTGCGCCGAGGCCTCGTGCGCCTTGGCGATGATCTGCTCGGCGGCGGCGATGGCCTTCTGAATTTCCACCTCGCGCACGCGCGCGGCGGCTTCGCGGGCCTGTTCAATCATCTGGTTGGCCACGTCATCTGCCTGGGTCAGAATGCGTTTGCGTTCTGCCTCGGTCCGGGCGAGTTCCGCCTGGATTTTGTTGGCGTTGGCAACGCTCTCGGCGATTTTTTTCTGCCGCGCATCAAGCATCAGGAACACCGGCTTGTAGGCAAATTTCCACAGCACCAGAAGCACGATCCCGAAGTTGAACAACTGCGGAATCAACTTGGTCCACTGGATGCCCAGTGTTTGGAACAGTTCTCCCATAGGTCAAAAGGGATTACTTGTTGAGCATCGGGAGGAAGAACGTCAGCATCGCGAGACCTTCGGCGAGCGCCATCGCCAGGAGCGAGACGATGAAAATTTTGCCGAAGGCACCCGGGTTGCGGCCGGTGGCCATCGCCGCGCCGAAGCCGGCCAGGCCAATGCCGATGGCGGCACCGCCGCCACAGAGGCCGACGCCGGCATTGCCGTGCAAGAAGGCGGTTTGGGCTGTTTGAACAACTGCATCTGCTAGCATCATATGTTTTTTTGTTTTTTGTTTCAGTTTCCTGCCGCCGTTCGCCAGAAGGTCTCCCGGCGGCAAAGTTAATCATCCATGTCCGGGTTCGGCTCCGTCCTCATCGGCGTGCGAGCAAAACATGCCGATGAACGCGACGCTCAACAGCGTGAACACCAGCGCCTGCACCACCGCGACCAATAATTCCAGAAAATAAAACGGCAGCGCGGCGATGCCGAGCGGCGAGTTGGTGAGCATGATGGCCAGCACGCTTTCACCGCCGTAAATGTTGCCGTAAAGACGCATGGCCAGCGCCACCGGCCGCACGCAGATGGAAATGATTTCCACGCAGCCGACAAAGAGGAAAATCAGTGTCAATGGAACGACCACGATGCCTTTGAAGCCGCCTTTGACACCAAAGATGTGTTTTACAAATCCGAACGGGCCGTTGTATTTCACCGCCCACCAGAGGCTCATCACGAAAAAAATCGCCGCCATCGCCACCGTCATGTTGGCATCCGCCGTTGGCGGACGGAACAGCGGCGCTTCCGCGTGCTTGATCGCAAACGGCAGCACGCTCTTGACCGGCTCGCCCCAGCCGATGCTGCCGACGCCGGGCAGCAGGCCCATCAGGTTGGATACCGCGATGAAAATAAAATATGTCGCCGCCAGCGGAAACACCCAGCGCGCCACTTTCGGCTCCAGCATCCCTTCGCACATGTCGCGCAACCCGCCGACCAGCGCCTCGACGAAATTCTGCGTGCCGGACGGCACTTCCTTCATTTTGCGCGTGCCGAGCCGCACCAAAATGATGATGACCGCCACCACCACCCAAGTATAAAGAATTGAATTGGTGATCGGGATGGAAGGGAAATTGGCCGGCCATTGCTTCGCAAAAATCGTCGGCGCGTGCTGTTCTTCCGGCGGCGCGTCCGCCGGCACCGGGCCGATGTAAAGCAACGCCGACGCATACGACGTCACCAGCGGCTTGTCCGCCTCGGCGACCGGAGCCGCAGCGCCTGCCGTCGCCCTTCTAGCTCCGTTGGACGGAGCCACGACCGTTTCTGCCCGCGCGGAAAAAACCAGGACGGCGGCAAAAACTACCCAAATAAAAAATATTTTTCCAAAACGATTCACAAGCAAATGACTTCTCACGACACGAATGCTTCACGGAGAAACTGCCGGTGCCAGAGACGGGAGAAACTGCCGGAACGTGAAAATTTTCACAAGCTTTTTTTGAATTTTTTTGCTTCAGCCGGCCTTATCCGAAACGCACCAGCCGTGACGCAGTTGTTCCGGCCCAATCCCTTGTTCGCGCAGCGTCCGCAGACTCAAGGCATCATGCCGTTTCGCCAGCCGCCGGCCTTTTTCGTCCATCATCAACGCACAATGACAAAACTCCGGCGCCGGCAAATTCAAGGCGCGATACAGCAAAATCTGCCGCGCCGTGCTGACCAGCAAATCCGCACCGCGCACCACCTCGGTGATCTGCATCGCCGCGTCATCCACAACGCAGGCGAGCTGATATGCTGGCACAGCGTCGCCGCGCCACACCACGAAATCGCCAAAAAATTTTCCGGCGACAAACTTTTGTTCGCCAAAATTTCCGTCGGTGAACGAAATCGTTTCGCCGTCGGGAACGCGGAAACGCCAGCAAAATTTCCGATTTCCGACTTCCGACTTCCGATTTTGACGGCAAGTCCCGGGGTAAATCAATTCATCGTCGCCAGCATGCGGGGCGGTGACGGCAGCCTGAATATCCTTCCGCGAGCAGGTGCAGGGATAAATGAAATTTCCGGCGCGCAATTTTTCCAGCGCGGCGCGGTAAAAATCCATCCGCTCGCTTTGATTGTAAGGCGCGAATTTTCCGCCGACATCCGGCCCTTCGCTCCATTCAAAACCGAACCAGCGCAGGTCTTCAATCATGGCGTCCACGAATTTCATGTTGAAACGCGTGGCATCCAAATCCTCATTGCGCAACACCAGCTTGCCGCCATGCGCGCGGGCGCGTTCCTGAGCGGTCCAGAACGTCCGCGCATGGCCGAGATGCAAATAGCCCGTCGGCGACGGCGCGAGGCGGCCACGATATTCCGCGTGATTCATTTCCAGACAGAATTAACAGAATCCGGAAAAATTAAACCGGAAAATAATTTTCATTCGTCCGGCCGCGCCTTGAAATTGAGTTTGGTTTGACCGGCGGGCTTGAGATTGCTAAAAGATGTGCGTGATTTTTCGCACGCCTTCAATTTTATGACCAAAACCAGGCGCCCCCAGTTTTTCCGGATTCTGCTCAAGCTCAGCGGCGAGGCGCTTGGCGGCGAAAGCGGCAACGGCATCAACCCCGCCGCCGTCCAGAACATGGCCGAACAAATCAGCGAGGTGCGCGAACTCGGCGTCCAGGTGGTCGTGGTCGTCGGCGGCGGCAACATCTTTCGCGGCCTCAGCGGCAGCAAGCGCGGCGTGGAACGCGCCACCGGTGATTACATGGGCATGCTCGCCACCGTCATCAACTCGCTCGCGTTGCAAGATGCGCTGGAAAAACTCGGCGTGCCGACGCGCGTGCAAAGCGCCATCGCCATGTCGCAGGTGGCCGAACCGTTCATCCGCCGCCGCGCCGTGCGGCACCTGGAAAAAAAACGTGTTGTCATCTTCGGCGGCGGCACCGGCAACCCCTATTTTTCCACCGACACCGCCGCCGCGCTGCGCGCCAACGAAATTGGCGCGGAAGTCATTTTGAAGGCGACCAAGGTGGATGGCATTTACGACAGCGATCCGAAGAAAAATCCCAGGGCCAGGCGCTTCGCACAAATCTCCTACATTGACGCCCTGCAACGCCGGCTGGAAGTGATGGACTCCACCGCGTTCTCGCTCTGCATGGACAACAAGATGCCAATCATCGTCTTCGATTTTTTCCGCCCGCACAATCTCCGCCGCGTCGTCCTCGGCGAAAAAGTCGGCACGCTCGTCACCGGCTGAATTGGGAGACAGGACATGGCAGATGGAAATTTGGTAAAAAACGCACGAACTCCATTCTCTCCAACTCCCATTTCCTAACTTTCAACTCCTGATTTTTATGCCCGAACTGCCGGAAGTTGAAGTCCTCGCCCGCCACCTGCGTCCCCTGCTCTGCGGCCGGACCATTCGTGAGATTCACGTCCGCCGCCAGGACGTTTTGCTGCCGACTTCCGTTGCGTCGTTCAAAAACAGTCTGCGCGGGGCAAAATTTCTCGGACTTGCCCGGCGCGGAAAATATCTGCTCTTCGAACTGCATCCAAACGGACTGCATCCAAAAAATTCCCGTGAGAAAATTATTTTGCTCGGCCATCTCGGCATGACCGGACGGATGTTTCTGGCGCGGAAAAACGAGCCGCTGCCGAAACATGCCGCCGTGGTTCTCGACCTCGGCCGGAACAATTTCGTTTACGAAGACACGCGTTATTTTGGCCGGCTGACCTTGGATTTGTCGTCCGTTGAAAGACTTGGGCCGGAACCGCTGGATGAAAATTTCACGCCGGAGATTTTTGCGCGCGAATTGAAGCGCTCGCGCCAGCCGGTCAAAGTGAAGCTGCTCGACCAGTCGCTCGTCGCCGGCGTCGGGAACATTTACGCGAGCGAAGCCCTGTTTCGTGCCGGCATTTCGCCACGCCGCGCCGCGAACCGGCTGACGCCGGGGCAGGTGAAAAAACTCAGGCGCGCCGTCCGCACCGTCTTGGCCGAAGCGATCGCGTGCGGCAGCACGATCCCGCTGAATTTCAGCGCGGGCAGGTCGGACGGACTGTTTTATTTTGGCAGCACCGCTGGCAGGAAGGATTTCACCACGGAACGGCTGCAGGTTTATGATCGCGCGGGAAAACCTTGTTTGCACTGTGGCACCCCGGTCAAGCGGATCGTGCAGGCGGCCCGCAGCACATTTTTCTGCCCGCGCTGCCAAAAATCCTGACGAATGAAATTGACGGTGCGGGCACGGGTTTGTAAATTACGCACCCATTTGTGATCCAGAGTAGCTCAATGGTAGAGCGCGCGGCTGTTAACCGCGAAGTTGTAGGTTCGAGCCCTACCTCTGGAGCCATTCCTAACTGCTTGTGCAGCAATGGAATTGTGCGGTTTCAGGGGCCAGCGGACACCAAAACGGACACCAAATTCACTACTCCGCCAGAATTCGCGATAACCCGGCTTAACTCGCCCACTACTCGCTAACGCTGCGGACTCCGGCTTCGTTACGCTTGCGGTTGCATGAAAAACATGAAAGACCGCTACCGCTTGATTCACCGCAACCACCGAGGCGGAATGTTTTACTGCGTGGACAAAACCACCGGCAAACGCACCAGCCTCGAAACCACCGACCGCGACACCGCCCGGCAGTTGATCGAGGCCAAAAACAATTCGCATCGCCAGCCATCGCTCAATTTCCAAATCGCTCGCGCGTATCTTTCCGCCACCGACCCGGCATTTGTGAGGCGCACCTGGCAGACCGTCATGGACGAAATCCAGACCCACGGCAAAGAGCCGACGCGCATCCGCTACGTTTGCGGCATGAAGTCCCCGGCCTTTGACGCCATCCGCCACAAAAAATTGCTGGAAACCACCGCCGATGATTTCCTGTCCATTCTTAAAAATCCACAACCGTCCGTCTGCCACAATTTGCGCCGCTTGCACAATCTGGCCTTAATGCTCGGTTGGCTGCCGGTGCCGGTGCTCGCACCCATGCTCTGGCCGAAACCACAGCCCAAACTCCGGCGCGGAATCACGGCAGAAGAGCACCAACGCATCCTCGACGCCGAAAAGAACGCCGAACGGAATCTTTTTTATCAATTGCTTTGGGAAATTGGCGCTTCGCAAAGCGACGCCGCCGCACTGACAGCCGAGAACATTGACTGGCCGACACGCACGCTGTCATATTTTCGCATGAAGACCGGCGAACTCGCGCAAATGACCATCAGCAGCCGATTGGAGACGATTTTGAACCAACTGCCGACCGTTGGCCCGCTCTTTCCGACAATTCAGCAAGCCACTGCCAATGACCGCGCCGCCGAGTTTCGCCGACGGTGCAGGCTGTTGAAGCTGGAAGGCGTTTCGCTGCATAGCTACCGATATGCTTGGGCGGAACGTGCGAAAGTTGTCGGAATGCCGGAACGCTTCGCGCAACAGGCACTCGGCCATAACAGCAAGGCGGTGCATCGGGCCTACGCAAAACGGGCGCAGATGAAAATTCCGTCGCTGGAAGAATACGAAAAAGAGGCGGCGGCGAAGGTGGAACCGGTAACGTAAATGTTAGCTGGGGAATTTTCAAATAACAAACGTTCCGCCTGTCCTCATATTAGCGTCCGGGCTGCCAATGGAAATCAAGCCGGAGAGCTTCGTTCGTTGGACGTTGAACGGAAAAGACATCTTTTCCGTCCGGAATGCTTTTTGCCTGTTGACAGTCCGGGCTTAATAGGTGTTAGGCGGCATGGCTACGTAAAACTGAATGAAAATCTTCACGTGAAAAATCTGGTATGGATAAACCATGTCTCCGGCGATGTGCGACATACCGTCGCAAGTGCTGATGAACGCGCCGAGGAAATGGTCTGTAAGCGACGTAAACAGCCCAACGTGCCTGTGGATCAAACCACATATCCCACAGTCGGAATAAATCCGACCAAATTATCGGGGCGTCGGGAACTAACTCAAAAACAGCGATGCGCATATCAACCTGCCGCTCTAGGTCGGCTGAACGAGCCATCTCCTGCAACCAATCCCATACTTCTGAATCGCAGACTCGCGCGGTTAACAAATGGGAAATCTGGAAGAACACATCAATCCTCGTTTGGTGGTCAGAAGACTGCAACGCAGTCTCACAACAATCTAAAAAATCTGCAATGCGACGAAGCCGCTGACTCGTCGCTGTGGCTCTGGCAATCTCTGGCCAAAGCTCTGAAACTTGGGATTCGGTTGTAGCGATTATCTCCATGCGCGTAATGCCGCCTAACGAAAAAAGCTGAGCCACCGCCGACTCGTGACGTGAGCCGCGACAGCGG
>CAYVGC010000089.1:0-19209 GCA_964449815.1 uncultured Bifidobacteriaceae bacterium | reverse complement strand
CCCGGCTCGCGGCGGTTCGGCACGAGAAATTCCCGCGCGCCTTCGGGCGTGGACTTGAACAGCGTGGGCGTCTCGACTTCGAGAAAGCCTTGTTCGTCCATGTAGCTGCGCGTGGCGATGGCGACCTTGCTGCGCAATTTCAAATTGCGCGCCATTTCGGGACGGCGCAGGTCGAGATAGCGGTATTGCAGGCGCAGCTCCTCGTTCACCTTGTTGGCGACTTCGGGATCGTCCACGGGAAACGGCAGGACTTCCGCCATGTTCAACACTTCAAGCGCGGTGACGGCGACCTCGATTTCGCCGGTGGGAATCTTGGCGTTGCTCGTGCCGGCGGGGCGCTGACGGACTTTGCCGGTGATGCTCACGACGCATTCGCTGCGGAGCGCGGCGGCCTGCGTAAAAAGCTCCGGCGGCAAATCGGACGGGTCGAAAACCGTTTGCGTGCGGCCTTCACGGTCGCGGATGTCAATGAAGATGAGGCCGCCGAGGTCGCGGCGGGAATGAACCCAGCCGGACAGCGTGACGGTCTGCCCGATGTGCGCCGGGCGGAGTTCGTTGCAGTGATGCGTGCGTTTCATGTCAAAAGTGCGGATTGCGGAATTCGGAATCCAAAGTGAAGGCAGATTGTGGCTGCGAAACCGGCGGAATTCAAAATAAAAGTATGGTGGCGGCGAAACCTCCTCCGAACGGCAATGATCAGAACCGAAAAACCGGACAAGCCACCGGCGACGGCCAGCCGTCGGTTTGCGACGACCGGTTTCCGGCCTGCGATGCCTGGCTGGCGCTCGGGGACGACCCTTCGGCAGCCTGCGACGGGCTGCCGGGAGGTTGCGACGGCCATCCCGCCGCTCCACAAACCTTGCCGGCGGATTGCGACGGGCTAAGACCCATTTGCACAGCCATTTATACGACAACGAAAACAAACACAACGGACCAGAAAACGGCACCATTTCAACGTGATCGGCTGAAAGCAGCCGGAAAAGCCCATGCCGCCTTTGACGCACGGCGGATTTTGGGCCAAGAACGAAGGAACTTTTTCTGGACAAACCGCGTGGGCCGGCTCAATGTCAATTCCATGAAACCGGGCAGGCTGCAAAGTCGGCCGTCCATTATCTGTCAGGCGGCAATCAGATGTTATGCGTATTTCCAACATGAAATCGTTCCGGGATTTGAAGCTCATCGGACTCGACACCGAGCGCAGTCATGCCATCGCCGGTGGAATGGTCCGCATTTTCTTCCGGCTATCAGAACCGCCGCCACTGGGCTGGTCCTATATTTTCACGACCACTTGGCAGTCGGTTGTCTATCCGCTGAAGCGTCCCACAGGCGTGGATGGTGATACCATCTGGATTGATTGTATCCCCGAAGAAGTGGGGACGTATCATCTCGAACGGCTTGAGAGTGCTATCGAGCAGTCGAACAAGAAACATCGAGAGGCAGCGCTGTTACAGGCCATCCATACGAGTCATCAATTAGAGGCGGAGGCACAACTCCGCGCTAAGTTGCAAGACATGAGCCAGACACTTTATCCGGCAGATGCGTCCCCCCCCCCCCGCGCGATTTTGGGGCAGTGTATTTCTCGGAAGGCTGTGGCGGTTTTTTTTACCAAACAGGAGACGGAAGACTCATACATGAGTTGCTAATTACAGCCTAGGCTGCGCTGTATTTTTTCCCATCCGCCCGCCATCCGCGCGGCCAGAATAATTTTTCCACCTTCGCCATCTGCCCAATTCCCCGCTCGCCTTGCGCGGTCAATTAATTTAGCCTGCGGCCATGATCGCGTTGCCCAAGCCGGAAGTCATCATCACGCACGAAAGCGACCTGGACGGTTTTCTGTCCGGGCTGCTGCTGCAACGGCTGGCGAAACATCTCTTCGGCGGGGACGTGCGGCTGGAGGCGTATCATTACAATTACTGGAAACAGCGCGATCTGCGCGAAAAAGCCGCCTGGGTCACGGACTTCACCTTCGAGACCCGCATGGACAAGCCGGACTGGGTGGTGATTGACCACCACGTCACCGACGTGACCCCCAAGAACGCGCTGCTGGTCCACGACGTCACCAAATCCGCCGGGCTGCTCGCCTACGAGCTTTGCCGGCAGCACGGTCTCGGTTCGCCCGCGCTGGACCGGCTGGTGCATCTGAACGACGTGGCGGATTTGTTTCTGGAAGACGACCCGGATTTCGCCGTGGCGGGCGATTACGCGAGCCTGGTGAAGATTTACCAGTTCTGGAACCTGCACACGGTGCTCGGCGGCGACCTGGAAAAGCTGCTGGATCATCCGCTGCTTGAAGTGATGGCCGTGAAACGCCGCGTGGAAGACCCCATCGGCCTGGAGTGGAGCCGGAAAAACATCGCGGAAATCTCGCCGACGGTCGGCTTCGTGGACACGGTCATCGGCAGCAGCAACCAGATCGTGCATCAACTGCTTGGCGGCGGTGCGACGAAATATCCGGTGCTGGTGACGCTGTTCCGGCGGTCGAACTCGATCTTCGCCAGCTTCCGCAGCCGCCACGGCGAGGCGCTGCCGGTCGCGGCGAAATTCCAGGGCGGCGGGCACGCCAACGCGGCGGGCGCCATCCTGCCCAAGTCCGTCCGCACCGTCGAGGACGGCGTTGATTTTCTCCGCAAGGTGCTCAACCCGAAATCGGAGCCGGGCTTGAACAACCTGGAAACTTTGTTCGCCAGCCTCGATCTGGCGAAGAAATAATCCGCCCGGCGAAGGTGGTTTTGCGATTCGTGATTTGCGGTCCGCCAGTCCGAGCGGTTACACTGCTGGCAAATTATGTCTGATGCCACCATCCGCGCCGACGGCCGCGCCGCCAGCCAGCTTCGCCCGCTGCGCTTTCAAAACCACATTGCACCGCACGCCGCCGGCTCCACGCTCATCGAATGGGGCCACACCCGCGTCATCTGCGGCGTGACCATCGAGGAAACCGTCCCGCGCTGGATGAAGGAGCAAAAGGTCGAGGGCGGCTGGATCACCGCCGAGTATTCAATGCTCCCCTACTCCACCCTGACGCGCAAACCGCGCGACATTTCCAAGGGCCGGCTGGACGGCCGCTCGTCGGAAATCCAGCGGCTCATCGGCCGCTCCATCCGCGCGGCGATTGACCTGGAAAAAATCGGGGTGCGGACGATCTGCGTGGACTGCGACGTGTTGCAGGCCGACGGTGGCACGCGCACCGCCGCCATCACCGGCTCATTTGTCGCGCTGTCGCTCGCGGTGAAAAAACTGACCGCCGAGAAAAAAATTTCCGAGAATCCAATCCTGGCCGGCGTCGCGGCGGTGAGCGTCGGCATGGTTGGCGGCCAGGCGCTGCTGGATTTGTGCTACACCGAGGACGTGGCGGCGGCGGTGGACATGAACCTGGTGATGAACACCGCCGGGGAATTCATCGAATTGCAGGGCACCGGCGAGGAGGCGACGTTCACCGACAAGCAGCTCGCCGAACTGCTCGCGCTCGGCAAGTCCGGCATCCGCGAACTGCTCGCCGCGCAGCAAAACGCCATCGCCCAAGGCTGATTTTCCCAATGGCTGCCTCCAAAAAATCGCGGCGCAAAACGCCGAAGCCCACCGCCACGCGCCTCCTGCTCATCCGCCACGGCGAAGTTGAAATCCGCTACCAGAAAAAATTCGGCGGCTGGATTGACATGAACCTTTCGCCGAACGGCAAACACCAGGCGAAAATCCTCGCCAATTATCTGCGCAGCAAGACGATTGACGCGATTTACGCCAGCCCGATGAAGCGCGTCCAGCAGACGCTCGCGCCGACGCTGAAAATCTGCCGGCATGAGCAGGTGACCCTGCCCGGCCTGCGCGAAATTGATTTCGGCGACTGGACCGGCCTGGACTGGGCGGGAGTCGAGGAGCGGTTCAATTTTTCATCGCACGAATGGCTTGACCAGATTGAGCACCACGGCGTGCCGAACGGCGAGAGCGGAAAAGTTTTTCGCCGGCGCGTCGAGCCTTGCCTGCGCGAAATCATCACCCGGCACCGAGGTCAAAACGTCGCGGTGTTCTGTCACGGCGGCGTCATCCGCATGATGCTGGCCATCCTGCTGAAGCTGCCGCTGCCAAAGACCAACCATTTCGACATCGAATACACCAGCATCACGCAGGTCGCGCTGCATCCGCACCTGGCCGAGCTTGAGCTGCTGAATTTCACGCCGTGGCGTGATCTGGTGGCCTGAAAAATGAAAAACGCAAAACCTCTCTGGCGCATTTCCGTGGTGACTTCGCTGGAAGCCGAGGACGCGGCCGGGGAAATGCTGGCGTCCATTTTGGGCGGCGCGGCAACTTCTTATTATGCCTTGGACCAACAGGCCAGTCTCGTCAGTATTTTCATTGAACAAGGCAGTTTTTCACCGACCGGAGTGCGCCGTGAAATTTCCGCCGGACTCAAGCGGATCGCCGCCTGCGGCCTGGAAATTGGCGTGGGCAAAATCGAAATCGCCAGAGTAAAGCGCGAAGACTGGGCGGAATCTTGGAAACGGCATTTTCATCCGATCGAAATCGGGAAAACTTTGCTGGTCAAACCGAGCTGGAGCAAAAAACGCCCGGCCAAAAATCAGGCCGTCGTCATTCTCGATCCGGGTTTGAGCTTCGGCACCGGCCAGCATCCAACGACCTCGTTTTGCCTGAATGAAATCACGCGCATCCGTCAAAACGGGACACAACCGCCTTCATTTTTGGACATCGGCACCGGCTCTGGCATTCTGGCGATTGCGGCCGCCAAGCTGGGCTATCAACCGGTTCACGCGTTTGATTTCGACCCGGAATCCGTCCGCGTGGCGGGGGAAAACCTGCGGAAGAACCAGGTGGCGGACCAGGTGAGACTGTCATGTGGCGACGTGACCAAACTGCCGTTGCGCCCGGCGCGGCAATTTGACCTGGTCTGTGCTAATTTGATTTCTAATTTGCTAATTGCCGAGCGACGGCGGATTGTAAACCGTGTGAGCTGCGGCGGCAGGCTGGTTTTGGCCGGGATTTTGGCGGCTGAATTTATTGAAGTGGAGCGGGCATTTGCCGATATGAAACTGAAGCTGGCCGGCAGGCGGGTGGAAAATGAATGGTGTTCTGGCTCTTTTTGCTTTATCTGAAAAATTTTGAACAGCTCGCCGGGGAACGTGGTCAGAATTATTAAAGATTCCTAGTAGTTATTGGAATCAAGTCGGTTGGCATCTTTTACGCTGACAGTCCAATGAAAGGAAAATGCTATGATGAAAACACTCGAAGTGATGGGCGAAGCGATTCGCAACCCGAAGCATCCGTTTCGCAAAGCGCAACATCATTCCAAAAAGTCGCTCAAGAACCGTCATGAGCGGCGTAAAATCAGGGAGTATCTCCAACTCGGCGACTGGCTGGGCGAGGAAATGGCTTGAACCAACGGCGGCGAACAAATCGCCGCTGTTTTCATTTCCAACCGCCGGTGCCGCAGCCGAAAAACGACTCGGGGCATGAAGTCGGCGATGGATTTTTCGCCCCCGGTTGGAAATGCCAGGTTCCAGCCAATTTCCAACTTGTCAGATTGGATCTTTCTGTTTTTCTGAGAAAGCGGGGGGGGGGTGATGGTCATATCGCGAACTTTTCCAAAAAATAACCAGCCGTCCAATTGCAAATCATTTGCAATTGGCGTTTGAAAAAGAAGATCCGCCCGGTCGTTTCGGCCGGGCGGCAGAGAAAAATTACTTCATTAACAGCATCTGGCGCGCACGCTTGATGGCGGTGGTCATGCGGCGTTGGTAGTGCGCCGGCAGACCGGTGTATTTGCGCGGCAGAATGCGCCCCTGGTCGGTCACAAAGGTGCGGAGCAGGGTCACGTTTTTGTAGTCGAGCGCGTCGAGGGTGAAGTCAATCTTCGGCTTCGGACGCGGGGTGCGTTTTTCCGTGGACCGCCGGTTGCCGCGTTTGTCTTTCTCGGTGTTGGTTTTGCGTGGCATACTTACTTGATCTCCTTATGCAAGGTGTGGCGGCGGAGAGCGGGATTGTATTTTTTGACTTCCAGCTTTTCCGTCTGCAACTTCTTGTTGCGGGTGGTGGTGTAGCGCGACGGCGATTTGCCGGTTTTGCGCGCCTCGGTGCATTCGATGGTGATGACTTCTCGCGGCATAAATTATATTATTCCTTTTCCTTCGGCTTGATTTCTTCGCTCTCTTCACCCTCCTCGACATCGCCTTCCACGGTGGTGCTGACAGAATCAATCGTGCCCAACTGGCCGAGCCGGCGCGATTTTAACGCGCCCTCGCGTTCCAGTTGCGCCTGCGCCTCGACCGTGAAACGCGTCCACGGGATCGCCTCCAGGCGCGCGCGCGGAATCGGCTTGCCCGTCAGTTCGCAGACGCCAAAGGTCTTTCGCTCGATGCGCTTGAGCGCCTCCTCGATTTCAAACACCGCGTCCTGGTCGGACGACAGCAGGCTCAAGGCGAAATCGCGGTCAAAATTATCCGTGCCGGAATCCGCCATGTGCAGGCTGTAACCGGCCATTTCCTGGGCGGAGTCGGCGGCGAGGCCGCTCATCTGCTTGACGAGCTGCTCGCGCAGTTCCAGCAGGTGGAGGCAGAATCGCTGCCATTCCGGCTTGACTTTTTTCAGGTCCGGACCGGCGTTCGCCCTGGCAACGGGCCGGCCGAGAATCGACGACGACGTGGCGACGGCGTTCGTGCCACGCGGGGCGGCTTTCTTGATTTCTTTTTTCTTCGCGATCACAGTTCAAAAAATTGGTTCCGGCCAGATCACCAAACCCGGCCAATGCTTGCTTCATTCAAAGGGGCGGGAATGTAGCAAAGCGGCATAAATAAGCCACTAAAATTTTTAGCTATTTTCAGGCGGCCAATGGCACCGGTTTGCAGGGCTGCAAGCGGCACCGGCAGTTGCATGGGTTTGAGCATGAAATTAAATTCTTGAAGTTTGACCCATCATCAGCCCGCAGCAAAATTCACCCCTTCTCAATGCACGCATACGCGTTGTGATTGTGGATGCTCTCGTAATTTTCCGCCTCGACCTTATACCATGTCACCAGCGGATGCGCGTTCAGCCGCAACGCCACGTTGCGCACCAGGTCCTCCACGAACACCGGGTTTTCATACGCCCGTTCCGTCACCGCTTTTTCGTCCTGCCGCTTCAGCAGCGCGAACAGCTCGGAACTCGCCGACGCCTCCACGATTTCGATCACGTCCTCGATCCACACCGGCTTTTTGAAGCGCAGCGCCACCGTCACCTCGCCGCGCTGGTTGTGCGCGCCGTATTTTGCAATCGCCTTCGAGCACGGGCACAGCGTCGTCACCTTCGCCTTCACCGTCAGCACAAAATCCGTCTCCACGCCGCACGCCGCCGCGTCGAACCGCGCGATGTAATCCATCAAGCTTTCCTTGCGCGACACCGGCGATTGCTTGGACATGAAATACGGGAACTCGATCTCCAGGTGCGATGTCGCCGAATTCAATTTTTTCCGCAGCGACTGCAAGATGTCCGAGATGTTCTCGACATGAATGACGTTGCCGTGCGCGTTCAGCACTTCGACGAACCGGCTCATGTGCGTGCCCTTGAACTCCTTCGGCAGGTCCACAAACATTCCAATGGTGGCAACGGTGTTCTGGAAGCTGTGCGCCTTGTCGCGCACCTGGATCGGGAAGCGCAGACCGCGCACGCCGACCTTGTCAATGCGCAGTTCGCGGTGGTCGCGCTCGCTCTGCTTGTCGTCCAGTTTCACTGGCGGCCTTTTAACCAATCGAGACATGACAACATAATAACAGTTTTGCCGAATTTGGCAAAAAGTTCTCTTGAAAAGCCGGGCGCGTCTGACAACTTGCCGGTGAGCATGAAAGGGCTTTGCACCGCAATTTTTTCCGTCACGCTGTTTCTCTCCCAGGCCGATGCCGGAACTTTCCGCGTCGCCGCCTACAACGTCGAAAATTATCTGGATCAGCCGACGGAATCACGACCGCACGTCAAATCGCCCGAGGCGAAGGCCAAAATCCGCGAGAGCATCCGCGCGCTGAACCCCGACGTCCTGGCGCTCGAAGAAATGGGCGGCACCAATGCGTTGCTCGAACTCCGCGCGTCGCTCCAGTCCGTCGGCCAGGACTTTCCATTCTGGGAGCACATCCGGAGTTTCGACACCAACATTCACGTCGCCGTGTTGAGCAAGCTGCCCATCGTCGCCCGCCGCCCGCACACGAATGAATTTTTCCTGCTCGACGGCCGCCGTTTCCAGGTCAAACGCGGATTTGCGGAAGTGGACATTCAAGCCGCCACCAACTTCACCTTCACGCTCCTCGTCGCGCATTTGAAATCGCATCTCGCCACGCCCGACGCCGACGAAACTGAGGAGCGTCTCGGCGAGGCGAAAGTCCTGCGCGGCATCATTGACGCGCGGTTCGCAAGGGATCCGAACGCCAACCTCGTCGTTCTCGGCGATTTCAACGACACCAAAGACTCCACCGCGACGCGCGAGGTTGTCGGACACGGAAAATTCAAGCTCACCGACACGCGTCCCGCCGAGCGCAACGGCGACACCGCGCCCGGCGAGCCGCCGTATTTCGAGCCGCGCAATGTCGCGTGGACTTACTTTTACGGCCGGAACGACACCTACGCGCGCATTGACTTCATTTTGCTGAGCCCCGCGATGAAAAGAAGCTGGCTGGCGGACGAAACCTTCATTCCCGCCATTCCGAACTGGGGCACCGGCTCGGACCACCGGCCGATCGTCGCCGGCTTCACGACCCAATGAAGCCGCGAACCGCGCAACCCGGCGGCAAGTCAAACGCTAACCCAACAGGGCTGGATTTTGATTGCACGTCCTTAAAACGAGTTCGCCAAAAATGGTGTTGGCCCAGGCGAACCAGGAGCGGGTGAATTTTTTGGGGTCATCCTTGTTGAACGCCTCGTGCATGAAGCCGGTTCCGGCGTGGGTTTTTTGCAAGGTCGTCAGGCACTGCTTGATTTCCTGATCGCTGGTGGCGGTCAGGCCCTGCACGATCAACCCCAGCGGCCAGATCATGTCCATGCCGACGTGCGGTCCGCCCGGACCGTTGGCGGCCCTGCCCTGGCAGTAATATGGATTCGCGTCGGACAAAACGAGCTGGCGCGTGTGCTGATAAATTTTATCGCCGGCCTTGACCGCGCCGAGATAAGGCAGCGACAGCAGGCTTGGAACATTGCCGTCGTCTATGCAGTAATGGTTGCCGTAGGCGTCCACCTCGTAAGCATAGACGTATCCGAGCTGGGCGTGATGCACGATGGCATGTTCGTGCAACGCCTGCCCCACTTCATCCGCGAGCGCGCGACACTGGCCGGCCAGGGCCGTGTCATGCGAAATTTGTTCCAGCATTTCCGCCGCCTGCTGCAGGCTGACCACGGCAAAAAAGTTCGCCGGAACCAAGAAGGGGAAAATCGTCGCATCATCGCTCGGTCGGAACATCGAGCAAATCAAGCCCACCGGCTTGCTCGGATTGCCGTAACCGCGGCCGGCCAGGGTGTCCGACTGAGTCTCCGTGCGGCGTTGGAAGTGATAAGACCCTTTGCCGTTTTTGCGCTGTTGTTCGCGAAACGTCTGGACGATTTTTGAAACCGCCTCACGCCACGCATCATCGAAGGGAGCGGTGTCTTTGGAAGCTTTCCAATAACCATAGGCCAGACGCAGCGTGTAGCACAGCGAATCCACTTCCCACTTGCGTTCATGCACGCCGGGCTTCATGTCGGTCAAATCGCTTTTCCATTCGCTCACCTTGTTTTCGTCCTTGTAAAAGGCGTTCGCGTAAGGATCCTTGAGCACGCAGCGCGTCTGCCGGTTGATGACGCCGGCGATCAACTGCTGAAGCTGCGGATCCTCGTGCATCAGCGGCAGGTATGGCCAGACCTGCGCCGAGCTGTCGCGCAGCCACATCGCGTCAATGTCGCCGGTGATGACGTAAGTGTCGGGCCGGCCATTGACGACCTCGAAATCCACGGTGGTGTCCAGCGTGTTCGGAAAACAGTTGCCGAACATCCACGCCAGCTCCCGGTTGCCGATGGACGACTGGACGCGCTTGATGGTGCGTTCCACGGCGGGGCTTTTGAATTTTCGTTTTGCTGCCGGGATGCGCACGACGGGAAAATCCGTTTCCGCCGCCAAGGTCAGCGAAGGTGCCAGCATCAGGCTCGAAGCGATCAGGGAAGAGTTCTGGATGAATTGTCTGCGATTCATAGTGCGAATGCAGAATAGTTACAATCTTGCGGTTGCACAATCAAGCTTTCTGCAAAGCCCGTTTTTTTGCCCCGGACTTGCCGGAGTTGAAACGTCCGTTGAAATCCGGCCACGCAAAGCTGTCCCAGCAATCCGCCAGCCGGATGGTCACAGACATTGTGAAAGACTGACGCAAAATCAAAAATCAATTCAGCGGCACGCCACGGCGCAGGAAGGTCGGCACGTCCAGGTCTTCGCCGTTGTGCTTCGTCGGCTCGCTTTTGTCGAACCGGCCTTTGGAGACGATCGTCAGCGGCAGTTGCGTCTGCACCGGCTTGACCATCCCCCTCCGCGAGCGCTGGGTGCGCGCCACCATGACTTCGCGCACACCGGGAGCCGTGCCGGCCACGTGGGTTTCCGCCCGCGCGGTCACGTTCGTCGGCGCGACGTTCTGCCTTGCCGCGATGATGGCGACGCAGAGCTTGTCCTTCAACGCCGTGTCCACCGCCGCGCCCATGATGATCTGGGCGTGGCCGCACTGGCGTTTCACCTGGTCCATCACCCGATGGATCTCGGCCATCGTCAAATCCTTGCCCGCCGTCAGGCTCACGAGCACGGCATCGGATTCCGCGAGCGCGTGGCCTTCGTCGAGGAGCGGATGCGCAAGGATGCTTTCCACGACTTCGCGCGCCCGGCCCGCGCCGGCGGCCTCGACAAACGCAAAGGCGTTCTCGGCATGGCGGTCGCGGAGGAACGCGCACAAGTCGGCGAAGTGAACTTGAATCAGTCCGGGCCGCGTGAGCAGTTGCCACACGCCGCGCACGCCTTCGAGAAGAAAGCCGCCGATGACGCGGAAGGTTTCGAGCAGGCTGGTGTTCTCGTCAATCAGCTTGAAAATTCTCTGGCTCGGCAGGCAGATCACGCCGTCGGCGACGGCTTTTAATTGTTCCAAACCCTGCTGCGCCTGCGCCTCGCGGCGGTTGCCTTCGCAGTCGAACGGCAGCGTGACGAACGCCAGCACGAGCGCGCCGGCCTCGTGCGCGGCCTTGGCCAGCACGGGGCTGATGCCGCTGCCCGCGCCACCGCCGAGTCCGGCGAGGATGAAGACGACGTTCGCACCTTCGCAGGCGTTTTTGAGCGTGGAAAACTGCTCCTCGGCCAGCGCGCGCCCGCGGTCGGGATCGCCGCCGGAGCCGAGGCCGCGAAACAATTTGTTTTCGAGATGGATTTTCACCGTGGCCGGCGACCCGGCGAACGCGCCGGCATCGGTGTTGATGGCCGCGAACTGCGCGGCGGCAAATTCGGACGTGGCCAGCGGGCCGAGCAGGGCAATGCCGGCGTTGCCAACGCCGAAAATTCTCACGACCGGCGCGGCGGCCGGTTCCGGCGTGGGGCTGGATGACAAATCATTTTCCATAACCGGCCTTTCAGTTGCGCGGGGCGAAGAACTTTCCGAATGCCTCCTTGAGATTGGTCGCGAGGCCGGGCCGCGCGGCGCGCTTGCGCAGCTTGAGCGAGCCGAATTTCACGAGGCCGATGGCGGTGGCGAACTCCGGCTGTTCGAGCGCGGCGGTCAGGCCGCTGATGGCGGCGGCATGGCCGGGCGCGACGTTCATCTGAAACACGTTTTCCGCGAGCGGCACGAGGCCGGGCACGCGCGAGCCGCCGCCGCAGAGAAAAACGCCGGCGCGCAGATAATCCGTGAGGCCGGCGCGTTCAAGATCCTGCGCGATAAGCTGGAAAATCTCCTCGAGGCGCAGCGACATGATGCGCTGCAGATGCCCGACGTTGATGCGCTTGAGTTCGAGGCCCAACTCGTTGGTGAGGCTGATGGTCTGGCCCTTCGCCGCGTCGGTGACGAGCGCGGAGCCGTATTCGATCTTCAGTTTTTCGGCGCGGCTCAACGGAACTTTCAGGCCGTAGGCGAGGTCGTTGGAAACGTGGTCGCCGCCGACCGCCAGCACGCCAGAATGCCGGATGACGCCGTTGGAATAAACAACGTATTCCGTGGTGCCGCCGCCGATGTCAATGACCAGCGCGCCGAGCTCCTTCTGCTCGTTCGACAGGAGTGCGAGCGCCGTGGCGATGCCGTTAAAGACCACGTCATCCACTTCCAGCGACGTGGCGCGGACGAGGCGGACGACATTTTGCAGGCGGTTGGCATGGCCGTGGATGACGTGCATGTCCACTTCCAGCCGTGCACCGAGCATGCCGACGGGATTCATCACCCCGTCCTGGCCGTCCACAAAAAAATGCTGCCGCACGGCGTGGACCACGGTGTTCTCGGCGGGCAGATTGATGGCCTTCGCGTTTTTGACAACGTCCTCAACGTCCTCCGCTGAAATCTCCCGGTCTGCCGAAACCACGGGATGCACGCCGCGGTTGTTGAAGCCGCGGATGTGCCCGCCGCTCACGCCGAGATACACGCTGCGGATCTCCACGTCGGCCATCTGCTCGGCTTCGAACATCGCCGCGCGCAAATCCTCCTCGACCTGTTCGGGATTGATGATCTCGCCCTTGCGCACGCCGCGCGAGCGCGCCTGGCCGAGGCCGATGATGTTCAGCGCGCCGTCGGCGTTCTGTTCGCCGACCACGACACAGATTTTTGAAGTGCCGATTTCGAGGCCGGCAATGATGTTGGAATCGTCAAACATTTTTCCTCCGGGGTTTCAGGGGTTTCACCATTTTCGGCGTCACGACCGGTGCGGCGCTGGCCACCGTCCAGCGCACCGGCACGTTGTTGGCCACCGCCAGGTCCGCCGAGGCGATGGATTTCTGCTGCTGCAAACCGAGGTTGTAAATTTGCTGCCAGCGCCCCAGCTGCTGGTCCAAATTATCGAGGCCGAACGTGACTTCACAGCCCTGTCCCGTGGTCGCCACAAGCACGCCCGGCGCGGAAACATCCACGCGCTGCAAATCCACCAGCCCGGCCATCGGCGACCGGTCAAACGCCACGATCAACCGCAGCGCCGCCTGCACCTGCGGCAGTTCAAGGCGGCGGCCCGGCTGCAACTGGAAATAATTCACGCCCGCAATCACCGGCAACTGGGGGTTGATCTGCGCCAGCGGCACCGTGCAAACGCGCGGATCCAATGGCTCCATCACCATGCCGTCCGCATCAAGCTGAAAAACGGAAACGACAATGGCGCCGCCCGCGTCGGCGCGCGGCACGTTGACCTGCGCAATCGGGTCGCGCTCCGTCACGCGGATTTTCAATGTGCGCGGCAGCACGCGCTCGACGGAAACCGAGTCAATCTCCGGCACGAGCTCCAAATTGCGCTTCACCGCCGCGAGATCCAGCCCGATGAGATTGGCCCCCCGCTTCACGCCCGTCCAGCGGCGCAGCTGTTCCGGCGCAATTTTCCCGTCCGTCTGCACGTCAATCTGCTGGATTGCAAAATCGGCGTTGTCATAGACGAACGCGTTGAGCGTCACCTCGCCGACGCGCCAGAGCAGATACAGCCCGAAAAAAGTCCCGCACAGGACGAGGAGCGAAATGGTTCCCAGCCGCGCGCGGTTTGCTCGCACCTGGTCGGAGCGCAGCTTCACGTCCAGCACGTGGTTGCGGTGCAGGCGGCGGTTTTTAGTTTGTTCGCGTCTAAACCACATTTCAAGATGAGCAATTCAAAATGCAGCCGGGGCGGCCGGGGCGCTGTTTCATTTTTGCATTTCTAGTTTTTCATTCCCTTTGCAGCGCCAGGTCAACCATGCGCTGGCACAGCTCGGCGTAATTCATCCCCGCCGCCGCCGCCGCCTTGGGCAGCAGGCTCGTTTCCGTCATGCCCGGCAGCGTGTTCACCTCCAGCACCACGGGCGAGCCGTCCGCGCGCACCATCACGTCCACGCGGGCATAATCGCGCCCGCCGACGGCCTTGAACGCCCCAAACGCGGCTTCCTGAATCCGCTTTGTTGTCGCCGCGTCAAAATCCGCCGGGCAAAAATACTCCGTCGCGCCCGCCGTGTATTTATTTTTGTAATCGTAGCTGCCGGCTTTGGGCCGCACTTCGACCACCGGCAGAACTTTCCCGCCGAGAATTCCCACCGTCGTCTCGCGCCCCGCAATTTTTTCCTCGGCCACAATCTCCGAATCAAATTCCAGCGCCGCCGCCAGCGCGTCTGGCCAGTCTTCGACGCGCTCGACAAAATGCAGCCCGACACTGGAACCCTGCCGCGCCGGCTTGACGACCAGCGGCGGTGAAAAATTTTCCGGAAACGGCGCGGCGGGCGAATTCGCCGTTAAAAACCTGGCCGTCGGCACGCCCGCCTCGATGCAGCTTTGCTTCGTCAGCACCTTGTCAAACGCGATGCGGCTCGCCTCCGCGCCGCAGCCGGTGTAAAGCGCGCCGAGCGCGTCCAGTTGTTTTTGCACCGTGCCGTCCTCGCCGTAGGTGCCGTGCAGCGCCAGAAAAACCACCTCCGTCTTCGGCGGCAGAATCCAGTCCGGCGTGCGCGGGTCCAGTTCCTGCACGTCATGGCCGAGCGAGCGCAGCGCCTGCACGACCGACGCGCCCGAGCGCAGCGAGACTTCGCGCTCGGCGCTCGTCCCGCCCAGCATGACGGTGATGTTCAACCTGCGGCTCATTCTTCGCCAATGATTTCAATTTCCAGATGCAAATCTATTCCGCGTTCCGCCTTCGCCTGCGCCTGCAAAATTCCGATCAGCTCCAAAATTTCCACCGCCGTCGCGTTGCCGTCGTTGACCAGAAAATTGCCGTGCGCCTGCGAAATTTTTGCGCCGCCGACGCGCGCGCCTTTCAAGCCGAGTTCGTCAATCAGCCTGCCCGCCGGAATCGTCGCCGGGTTTTTGAACATGCAGCCGGCGCTCGGCGCGGCAGGCTGCGAGCTCCAGCGCTGCTGGCTGAACGCGCTCATGCGCTGCGCGACGGATTCCACCGAATCCGGCCGCCCGCGCAGCACCGCGCCCAGCGCGACGTGATCTTTCAGCGTCGCGCAGCCGCGATAGGCGATTGACAGCTCCGATGGCAAAAACTCGCGCACGCTGCCATTGAAATCCATCAGCCGCACGGACTCGACGGCGTCAAACGTCGCGCCGCCCATCGCGCCGGCGTTCATCCGCAGCGCGCCGCCGACGCTGCCGGGAATGCCTTCGAGAAATTCCAGGCCGCTCAAACCGTTCCGGCGCGCCTCGGCCGCGACGTTTTTCAACCGGGCGCCTGCGCCGCAGCGCAGCCGCTCGCCGTCAATTTCAATTCTGGAAAACTCCGGCTGCGCCAGGCAGATGACCATGCCGCGAAAACCGCCGTCGCGCACGAGCAAATTCGAGCCGCGGCCCAGGATGAAAAACTTGACGCCGTGTTCGCCGCAAAATTTCAGGATCGCCGCGAGATCCGACGACGACGACGGTTCGACATACACGTCCGCCGGCCCGCCGACGCGCAGGGTCGTGTGCTTCGCCATCGGCTCGTCGCGGCGGATGACCGTCTCGGATGAAACCCGTCCGGCGATCTCATCGGCGATGGCTGGTGATTCGAGGTTCGTCATGCGGCGGAAATTTTTTGCGGTCCGGCACCGGCGGCTGCCGGTCCGGCCTGGCCACGCGTCAGCAGAGTCGTGCCTTGCTCGGTGACCGGCGCATCAACAGCATTGAACGACAGGCGCAAAATGTTCGAGGCGATCTGCCCGGCGGATTTCGGCGCGTGCCAGAGACCGAGCGCGGCGTTTATTTTGGCGCGGACCGAACTGTCTTCGACAAGTTCGACCAGGATGGCGGCGACTTTTTCCGGCGTGGAATGTCGTTGTTCAAGCAGTCGGGACGCGCCGCTCATCGCATAAATCCGCGCGTTGAAAAACTGGTGGTTGTCCGCCGCCGCCGGAAACGGCACGAGCAGGGACGGCAGCCGCATGGCGGCGATTTCCGCGAGCGACGACGCGCCGGCGCGGCTGACGGCGGCGGTCGCGGCGCCGAGCGCCAGGTCCATTTCCGCGAGAAACGGTTTGACGGCGGCATCAACGCCCAGCGCGGCGTAAGCGGATTTCACCTTTTCAAAATCATTCGCGCCGGTGAGGTGCAGCCATTGCCAGTTTTTCCGCGCCAGCAGCGGCAGCGCGGACAGCACCATCGCATTCAAGCCGCTGGCACCCTGACTGCCGCCAACCACCAGAATGACCGGACGCCCGGCATTCAAGCCCAGTGCCACGCGACATTCGGCGGCGTCTCGGATTTGAAACTGCGGACGGACGGGCGTGCCGGTGGGCGTGACCTTGCGCGCTTTCAACCGCGCGGCAGCTTCGGGAAAGCCGACGAACGCCTCATCCACAAACCGCGCGAGAAAGCGGTTGGCCCGGCCGGGAATGGTGTTGGACTCGTGCAGAAAAGTTTTCACGCCCATGTCCTTCGCGACAAAAACCGGCGGCGCGCTGGTGAAGCCGCCCATCGCCAGCACTGCGGAAGGTTTGCGCTGGCGGAAAATTTTCCGCGCGGCAAACAACGATTTCACAAAGCTGTTGACGAAGGAAAAATAATTCCGGTTTTGCAGGCCGACGGCGGGCAGCGTGAAAATGTCCATGCCATGCGCGGATTTCACGGCCTGCTGGTCCACGTCCTTCGGCGAAATGAGCAGCGCCACGTCGCAGCCGTGCTGCTTGAGCTGTCCGGCGACGGCGAGGCCCGGAAAGAGATGGCCGCCCGTGCCGCCACACGCGATGGCGACAAACGGATTTTTTTCAGGATTTGAATTCATGCTGCCTTGGCGGCAAAGGGATTGTCGTTGGAAACCAAGTCCGACGCGGAAACTTTTGCGGGCACGGCCTGGCGCGCGATGCTCAACAAAATGCCGACACACGTCAGCATCGCCAGCAGGTTCGAGCCGCCGTAGCTGATGAACGGCAGCGGCAGCCCCTTGTTCGGCAGCGCGCTGGTGACGACGCCGATGTTGATGGCGGCCTGCAGGCTGATCAGCAGCGTGATGCCGGTCGCGAGCAGGGTGCCGAAAGTGTCCTTCGCGTGCAGCGCGATGTAAATGCCGCACAGCGCGATGACGACGAATGCAACAATGACGAGCAGCGTGGCGACCAGGCCAAGTTCCTCGCCGATGATGGAAAAAATGAAATCGGTGTGATGCTCCGGCACGAAGCCAAGTTTTTGACGGCCGTTGCCGAGGCCAAGGCCGCTCCAGCCGCCGGAACCGAGTGCAATCATCGCCTGATACGCCTGATATCCGACGCCATCCTTGCTCTGTTCCAAATCCCACCAACTGAAAATGCGTTTCATGCGCATCGGGTCGTGGAAGATGGAGAAGGCAATGCCCGCAACGGCAATCGGGACAGGAATGAGGATCTTTTTCCAGTCCACACCGGCCATCAGCAACACGCCAACGCTGACGGCGGCCATCAGAATGGTCGTGCCGCGGTCGGGTTCGATGAAAATCAGGCCGAGCATTACGCCGATAATGGCGACGGGAAAAAGGATCCCCCGGGTGAACGTGAGCATCCGGCGATGGAACCGGTCACCATACCAGGCCAGGGCCAGAATAAGCGCAATTTTACCGAGTTCCGAAGGTTGCAGCCGGGTGCCCCCCGGCAGGATGAACCACCGGTGCGCTCCATTGGTTTTTTTGATGAACCGCTCCGGCAAATGGGGCAGATGCGGAAACGGATACACCAAACAAAGCAGCAACAGGGCAAAAATGAAAAGTGAGAAAACCGCTTCCTGGCGCTTGAGCAGTTGATAATCCATGGAAACCGCCGTCACACAAGCCACGAAGCCGAACGCGCACCAGATGAGCTGCATCATCAAATAGTGCGCGCCGACCTGCGTCATGCTGGAGCTGTAAAGCATCACCAGCCCCAGTGCGAGGAGGCTGGCGACGCAAAACGCCAGAATTGTGACGGCGACTTTCATTTCAACTTTTCAAAAATGCCAGCCGCGTTCACACGCGGTTACTTGCCTGGCACGGGTGCCGGCGCGGCCGGAGCCGGGGCGGAAACCGGCGGCAGTGCAGGCGCGGCGGTGGCGTCCGCCGTCGGCGCGGGCGCGGCGGCTTCGGCCTTCGCCGGAACTTTCAATTTCTCACCGACCTTGATTTTGGTCGTGGTCAAATTGTTCGCCGCTTCGAGCGCCTTGATGGTGGTGCCGTGTCTTTTGGCAATCTTGCTGAGCGTGTCACCGGACTTGACGGTGTAAAGTTCACCGCCCGCCTCGGTGGCACCCGCAACCGCCACCGGCGCGGCCTCGGCAGATTTCGCAGAACCCGGAATGACCAGCTTCTGTTTGACGTGTAATTTCTTGGGATCCACACCGGGATTCGCCGCTACGAGCGCCTTGAGCGAAACGCCATTTTTCTTGGCGATTTTGGCCAGCGTGTCGCCCTGGACGACGACGTATTCCGGGCCTCCGGTTTCAACGGCCTGCGGCGCGGTCACCGGCGGCGGCGTCACGACCGGCGGATTCGTCGCGATTGGCGGCATTGGCACCGGTGGATTCGTGTCCACGACCGGTGGATTCGTTTCCGTCATCGCCGGCGGATTCGTGTCCACGATGGGTGGATTGATCTGGGCATCGGGATTTTCGCGCTTGCAACCCTGGATAAGCATGGCGACGAGGCCGGTGACGCTCACGGCGAGCACACAAAAGACAGCGAGCTTGAGGCGGGAACGGCGCTGGCTTTGTTGTTCGAGCAGCGAGCCCTTGGGGACGAACGGATTCGGATTATTCATATGTTTGGCGCAAATGCGTCCTAATTTCGAGGTGATGTTTTAGTTTGAGTTATGCGCGGCGGAACTTTCCCTCGAAAAATTTCGCAACGCATTAAATTTTGCTTTGTTTTTTTGGAGACGGCCTTGAACCGGTCGCGGGCAACACAACCGGCAGAAAGATGAAATGTTGAAACACTCTCGCTGGCCGGCGCACGCCTTTGCCGCTCCATGCCAATTGATAGCAACCGCGCGCCCTCCGCGCAAGCAGCAAAGCGCCGATTTTCAATGTTTGTTTCGCAGTTCATCCTCTTCCGTTCACCGCAATTTCAGCGTCGCCAGCGCGACCACCGCGCACAGCACGCACAAAATGTAAAACCGCATCACCACCT
>CAYVGC010000088.1:0-19301 GCA_964449815.1 uncultured Bifidobacteriaceae bacterium | reverse complement strand
GCTGAAAACATTCCTGCAACTATGGCAATTGCAACCACGGCAAATATCCCATGCATAGTTTTCACGCCCGCGACTCTATTCCTCCCCGCGCACCCAGTCCAGCGTTGTTTGCGCCGCAGGCATTGGCCCCGGCGCAAGCCGGTCACGCCCCAACGGTGACGCTCGCGACCTGGCTCCATTGGCCGGTGCGCTGGCCGTTGGCGTGGTAGATGGCGCGGTATTGCCAGACCGTCGGCGTGGCGGGAAAGGGCGTTTCGTCTTTGCACAGGGGGTGGACACTGTGCGTCAGCGGCACAAAACCGTGGCCGTCGTTCCGGTTCACCTGAAACTCGCACAGGTCCAAAAAAGTCCGGCAGCCCTGCCAGTCCCAGCCCAACGCCACATGGTCGCCGTTGACCTTCGCCGTGATCTTCGGCTGGATCACGGCGTAATCCGGCGCGGTGAGGCTCGCGGCCTCGATGCCCAGTTCCACGCCGATGGCCGGGGTGTAATTGGGGCTGGCCTTGACCTGCCGCAGCAGCGCGCGGAACCGTTTTTCCACGCCCGCCGCCACCACCGGCGGCGCGGGCGGCAGGTTGGCGGCAGGTATGTTTTGCTCCAACACGGTGCCGTCCGTTGTCGTCTCGCCCTTGCGGGCCGTCTTCCGCCAGACCGTCCACGCCTTGCTGATGTTGAGCATCTGTTGCTGGCTGCTGACGACGTAATTGTAATGCTCCGAGTCCGCCGACTGCGCCGCCACCTGTTCGGGCGTCACGCCCAGGCTGGCGGCGTGCTGGGCGATGTTTTGCTGGAACGTCCGCAACTGCGCCGCAAAGGCGAGGTCGCTCTTGGGGATCAAATCATTTTTGGCCATGGTAATCAGGAGTTGAGAGTTGAGGGAAAAGCAGGTGTAAATGGCGTTGGCGGCGATGGCTGGCGGTTAATTGAGTGTTTTTTTAGTAAAGATCGGGTTCGGCTGCGGTTTTTCGGTCATTTTATGCGGCTGGTGCTCATCCCGCAACTTAAAAGGGATATCCCTTTGATTCTACGGGACACACCGCAAAACTTACGGGACATACCTATAATATTACGGGATATCCCGTAGTAATTATGGGACATCCCGTATGAAATTAGGCATATCCCCTAGAATCTTCGGCACGTCCCTCAAATTTTCATGGATGTCCAGCAAAGTCTGCGGGATTACATCATCATGGCGACGTGAGCAAAAGCTGAAAAGGTTGAAAGCGGGAAACTGAAATCAGATGTGGGGATCAGACGGAAAACACACGGTTGGAACGGGCCGGGATTCCGGCAGCTTCATATCTTGATGAACGGGACAATGCGCGTGTGGCTGCGCTCCCGTTCCTGATCCGAGGCCGGCTTCATGCCAACAGCGAAGCGCCTTCGGCGGACTTCTCCACCGGTTCGAGGTTCGGGCAGCATCCCGTATTTGGGGGATATGAAATGGTGACGAATCTGTTACGCTGATAATAATCAATTGCAACCAGTCGTTTTAACACCAATCAACGCTCATTAAGCAAACAACCAAATAACATGAAAAAAATCAGCGCAGTAATCATTGCCTGTTCGATGGGGCTGGCGGTTCAGGCCCAAGTTATTGATCCCTTAACCGGCAGCTTGGCCGGATACACAACTACGCTAGTAAACGACGGCGGCTCTGGAGGTGCATCCAGCGTGTCTTTTAGTGACAGCGCCTCCGGTTTGCAGGCTAATTTTGCCGGGACCGTAAATGATCCTGAACAAGCCCTGTTTTTGGCGCCTGCCTCCTCGTTTAGCACCACCTTCGCAGTGGGAGACACGCTCTGGGTCAACGTAGCAATGCCGGTTTCGTCAACCGCAATGGATTTCGGGCTTGCCATTTCTGCAACGGCCAACCCTCCTGCAGCGGGTGCAAACACCAGCACACGCGCCAACTTCGACTGGGCCAGCATTAGCGTAAGACCTAGTCAGTCTGCCATTCGTGCAAACTCTTCCATCAGCGGCACACTCACCACAGGCAATGGCGTCCTCTCGGCCGCTGCAAATACGGTTAGCGAGCTCTATATCCAATGGAATTCAGCCGATGTCTTCACTCTTGGATACCTTGACACCAGCAGTGTTCTGCATACTAGCGAGACGGTAACATTCGGCGGTGCCAGCGCGATTGGAACTGCGATTGGTTTTTATGGTGATATGAGGGCCGGTGGAACAAGCCTCGGTGATTTTACGAATTTGACCGTCACCCCCGAACCTTCCACGTTCGCCTTGTGCGGCCTGGGTCTGGCTGGCTTGTGCGCCATGCTGCTCCGGAAAAAACAAGCTGCGCCGAAACTTGGCTGACCGGATTTGCATTTGTTCGCGAGAATCGCCAGCCGCCGGAATTCCCGGCGGCTGTTTTCATCCGGCCGCAAGCTTGGAACAAACTGAAAAACGAAGCCGGGGAACAGGCGTGTGCCGTTCGTAAGCCAGGACTGATCGCCTTTATTGGCAAGGCTTTTAAGGATCTTATAGGACGCCTCATTTGCCAGCCTCCCGTATTTGGGGGATGGAGACAGCCGGGCGGGTGTGTTAACTTTCCAACATAGCATGTTCAATCATAACCCAAACGACCCTTGGTCAAGTTGTATGAAAATATTCAAATTATCTCTGTGCCTGCTGCTCGCAGCCTTGCTCCCGCGATTTGTGTTTGCCGCGCTCGTCGGGCCTTACACGCCGGACGCGAACACCTTGGTGCTGCTCCATCTGGATGAAGCGGCGGGCGGTTCCGTCACCGCCAACGCCGGCAGCCTGGGCCAGAATTTCTTTAGTGTGGATTATGCCAGCGCATCAGCCACGCCACCGCTGGTAACCACGATGCTTGGTGGCACGGGGTTTTCCTCCGGCACCGTCAATTTTAACCATTGCGAAAACAACACCACCGCCGGCTATGAAATGGGCTATGATTACAATGGGAACGGCCAGTATGATGCCGACAGCGGCACCGGCACGAGCGTGGATTTTCTGCCGATGTCAAAGCTCAACATCGGCAACGGCGGCCAGACGCCGTTCACATTGGAAGCCTTGATCCAGCCGACCACCACGGCCGGAAATCAGGAAATCATTTGCACGGACAGTGACGCCGGCAGCCGTGGATTTCAGTTCCGGATCACCTCAGGCTCGTTGCAGTTTCAGTTTATCACCGGCTCGCAAGCGGTTTCCGCTGTCATTCCGACCTCTGGTTCGGATGCGTTTGCAGCCGGCACCTGGTATCATGTGGCGGTAGTGTATGACGGTGCGAAGGCAACTCTTTACTGGACCAAGCTGGATCCATCCGTCGGGGCCGCCCATGTGCTGGGCACGCCGGCATCGCTGACGCTGGGCGCATCGGATGGCGTGGTGACCGGACCGCTGGCCATCGGCAACCGCGGTCGTCCTTCGGGAACCGAGACGTTTCTCGGCGGCATTGACGAGGTGCGCATCAGCAGCGTGGCCCGCGCCGCGAACCAGATGCAGTTCTTTTCGCCGCTCGTGACCATCACCCAGGACCCGGTCAGCCAGAATGTGGATTACAACCAGCCGGTGACGTTCAGTGTCGGCGCGTCCAGCCTGACCGCGCTGGGCTATCAATGGCGTTTTAATTCCAACTCCATTTCTGGAATCACCAACGCCAGCTATGTCATCACGAACGTGGCGGCGGCGGACGGCGGATATTATGACGTGGTGGTGACGAACACTGCCGGCTATGCGGCCACGAGTTCGCCGGCGCTGCTGGTCGTGGGCGCGGCGAATTTTCTGAACCATCGTTACAGCTTCACCACCGACGACACGGACAGCATCAGCGGCGCGAACGGCACGAACTTTGGCGATGCCTACGTCACCAACGGCGCACTCGTGCTGGACGGCACCGCCGGCACCTACATGCAACTGCCCGGCAATTTGTTCAATGGCGCGAACGCCACCGCCTTGACGGTCGAGTTCTGGGCCACCTGCGGCGCGAACGCAAACAACGCCTATGTCTTTAGCTTTGGCTACACCAACTACATTCTCGGCCAGGGACTCGCGGGCATTGATTATGTGAGTTACTCGCCGCACAATGCCGGCGGTCAGGGACTGCTTATAAGTCCGAGCGACAATTCATTTCAACAGTCCGTCACGGCCCCCGGCACGCTTGACGGACTCAACTGTCACGTCGCCTGCGTGATTGATCCGCCGAACAAAACCCTCGCCATCTACACCAACGGCGTGCTGGAGGCGATCAACACCAACATGACAGTCAACCTTGCCAATGTGAATGACGCGCTCTCCTACATCGGCCAGTCGCTTTTTTCGGCGGATCCGTATCTGGTGGCGAACATTGATGAACTGCGCATTTACAAAGGCGCGCTTTCCGCGCTGAGCCTCAAGCAGAGTGATGATCAGGGACCCAACGTGGTTCTGGCCAGCGGTCCGGTCAATTTTGTGACCCAGCCTGCTGGCGCGTCCGTGCCGGTGGGGCAGACCGCCACGTTCACGGCGGCGGCGGTCGGCTACCTGCCGATCACCTACCAATGGTTCGTGAACGGAGCACCCGTGCCCGGTGCCACCAATGCCAGCTATTCCTTCGTTCCCGCCCTCGCCGATAATAATTCGTCCATCCAAGTTTACGCCACGAACACGATCGGTGTGACCACTTACATCACGAACAGTTCGACGGTCACGCTGAACGTCTTCGTTCCGCCCACGCTCGCCTGGCTGGATGCGGCGGATGGCGGCGCGGACAGCAGTTGGAATACCACGTCGCTTGACTGGATCAATGCGGCGGGCGGCGGCGGTGTGATCGCATTTGCCCAGACCAATGGAGTCGTATTCGACAGCCGTGGCAGCGGTTCGCCCACCGTGGATATTGGCTCGGCCATTCTTCCCTACAACATCACGGTCAATGCCGCGTCCGATTATTTGTTTACTTCGTCAGCCTACACCGGTTTGCTCGTCGGCCAAGGTTCGCTCACCAAACTGAACTCCGACACGCTGACCATTGACGTGACCAACAACATGGCCGGGGCCACGACCATTTCCGGCGGCAAACTGCAAGTCGGCAACTTCGACACTTTTGGCACGCTGGGCAGCGGCCCGGTGACGAACAATGCCACGCTGTCATTCGCCCGCGCGGACACGGTGCTTTCGGTTCCCAATGCCATTCACGGCTCCGGCACCGTGAGCTTTGACGGTCCCGGGGCGGTCACGGTTTCCGGCGCGAGCGACTACACGGGCGGCACTTTGCTCAACGCGGGCATTGTCTATCTGACCAGCAGCACCGGCCTCGGAGCCGGCAGCACCGGCACCACCGTCGCCAACGGCGCGCAGCTTTACATCACGGGCAATGTGGATGTGGCGGAAGATTTGACGTTGAATGGCGCAGGCGACAGCAACGGCGCATTGCGCAAGGGCGGCGCGGGCGCCACCACGGACTACGGCACGGTGGCGCTGGCGTCGGATTCGACCATCGGCGTGGACACCGGGGCCACCCTCACTTTGAGCAACATTGTTTCTGGCACCGCCGCCTTGACTGCCAACGGCGGCGGCACGCTGGCCTTTAGCACCAACAATTCCTTCAACGGCGGCTTTACGCTGAACGGTCCCGTCATCAACCTGAATGCCAGCGGCGCGCTCGGCACCGGCCTGGTCACGGTCAGCGGCGCGGGCCGGTTTGTGATCGCCGACGGCTTGACCATCACCAATGCCTTCCAGGCCGGCACCGTCTCGCCCGCCACCGGTTACGGACTGCTGATGGTCAATGACAACACCAACGGCACGGTCACGACTGTCAGCGGGCCGCTGGAGTTTGACGCTTCGCCGGCCAGCGGCGGCGATTTTGCTGGTCCGACCTCGTCCGGTTATTTGAATGTGACCGGGCCCGTAACCAACACCGCGACGGGAGCGGTCGCTTCGCGCAATGGATTCGTGCGTTTCTCTGGCGGCGGAAATTACACGACGTTTGCTCTTAACCAGGGAACCGTCTCCATCGGGGCGAACAACGGCCTTTGCCCCGACGCCGTGCTGTCAGTGGCAGTGTCGGCTGATGCAACCTTTGACTTGAACGGCTTCGACCAGACGTTGACCGGATTGTCCGACGGCGCGACCTTCCAAGAATGGGTGACCAATAGTGCAGCATCGCCCGGCATGTTGACGTTGAACCTTTCGGCAAACAGCACCTACAGCGGCGTGATTGCCGGCAATCTTGCCTTAGTTGAAAATGGGTCGGCGAACCTGTATCTGGCCGGAACCAACACCTACACCGGCAACACGACGGTCAATGGCGGGACGCTGGAACTCGCCCAGCCCTCGCTGGCGGCGAACTCAACGGTGACGGTGGCCAATGGGGCGGTGTTGCAGTTGGATTTCACGGTGACGAACACGGTGGCGGGCCTCGTGCTGAACGGAGTGAGCCAGGCCCTCGGCGTTTACAACAGCACCACAAGCCCGGCCTGCATCACCGGGTCAGGCAGTTTGCAGGTGGCGATGTCGGTGGCGATTAATCCAACCAACATCGTTGCCCGTGTGAGCGGCAACAATCTCAACCTGTCGTGGCCCGCCGACCACATTGGCTGGCGGCTGTTGGTGCAGACGAACAGCCTTGCCAAGGGCATCAGCGCCAATATCAACGACTGGGGCACGGTCAGCGGTTCGGCGGGCACCAACCAGGTGAATCTTGCCATTGATCCAGCCAGACCGGCGGAGTTTTATCGCCTGGTTTATCCGTAAGCAGCAGTTGAAAAAATCGCGTGCGGGGTGAAAGTTGATGACGGACTTTCACCCTCATGCTATTGTTAGGAAAGCTGCCTGATGAAAAATGAAAAGTTGAAGAATGGACGTGCCTTTACGCTGATTGAGCTGCTCGTGGTCATCGCCATCATCGCCGTCATCGCGGCGCTGCTGCTGCCGGCGCTGGCGCGGGCCAAGGAGCGGGCCGAGAGGACGCAGTGCATGAACAACATCCGGCAGGTCGGTGTTGGTGCCATCATGTATGCCGGGGATTTTACTGACAAACTGTTTCCAGCTTTGGAATATGGCGTCGGCGGTGCCTACAACCAGATGGCGCTGGACACCACGGTCCTGGATGTCAACACGTTGAAAAACTACGGCATGTTGCTCAAGACCAACGCGTCCGAGCAAAACAACATCTGGAGCTGTCCGACGCGAAATTATTTGCCGCGCGCGGATCCCGCCACGCCGACCCAAATCGCGCTGGGCTATCAATACTTCGGCGGCATAACCTTGTGGGAGAATCCCGCCAGCGGAAGCATTAAAAACCCGCCCAGCCCGGTCAAACTCGCAAACTCCAAACCGAACTGGTGTCTGGCGGCCGAGGCGAACGCCAATTTTTTGACCGCCGGTTCCGCTCCGGCGGACATCGGCTGGGGTGCTGACGGCTATGTGCCGGGCGAACTGGTCAGCGTCCCCCATCCGCGGGCCGGAAGCAAAACTCCGGCTGGTGGCAACATCCTGTTTGTGGACGGTTCCGCCCGCTGGGTCAAATTTGCCAACATGTATTTCATGAACTCGTGGAACGTCGGCGCCCGCCGGCTGTTTGCATATCAGGAAGATTGGGGCAACCTGACCGATGCGCAACTGGATGCCATGATGCCGCAGCACCCGATGGATTTTTGAACGCGACGGGAATCCTCAAGGCGGCAAACCATTTTGCCCGCCAGGTGACGGGCGCTGATTTCATGCCGGTTTGCAAATTGAAGTTCCACCCGCGGCCCGCCCGTCTGGCCGGCGCGCTTCTGTTTTGAGACTGTGCCGGCACGATTGCCGCCCAGACCGGCTTGCAGCAGATTTATCTCCAGTGCCTCACCAATTTTGAAATCTGCGCCGGGTCCATCTGGACCACCAGCGCCAGCCTTCCCGACTCCGGCCACTAACCGAGGAGAAATTCTTCCAGTTGCGCCTGCCGGACGACGTTGCGGACGGACTTGGGGACGCTGGCAAACTTAAGGCCGATGTCGTGGCGTCTGAGATTCTTCTTGAAACGCACCATCAGCCCGATGCCCGTGCTGTCCACGAAGGTCACGCGCGACAGGTCAATCATCACGCTCATGCCCGGCGAAACCTGCGACAGTTCGGCCTCGGTATAAGCGCCCAGTTCGATGGCGTTGAGCGCGGTGACTTCGCCGGACCAGCGGATTTGCAATTCGTTTTCCTGCACGTTGCTGGTGACCACGGGGGCGTCCGCCGCGCTTTCCATGAGGAGGCGCCCTCCGGAAAGGCTGGCCTGAATGGTGAAAAATTCGTCCAGCTTCATCAGTTTCAAGGCCGCCTCAACCGGCGGCTGCGGCGCGATGAGAAAAAACTGGTAGCCGGATTCACGGGCGCGCTTGCGCAGGCGGATGAGCGCGCCGATGCCGGTGCTGTCGGCAAAAACCGTGTCGGTCAGATCAAACATGACGTGGCTGTTCTCCACGGCGCGCAGCCATTCGGCCTGCGAGGCCTGTGCTTCCGCCGCGTCGAGCCGGGCGGGCGCGCGAATGACGAGGTTGCCGAATGGGTCGGGGATGACGTTGGTGCTGGCAACGGCCCCGCCGGATTGCTTCGCGCGCAACCGCCACCATTGCCGCAGGACGGCACGGATGAATTTTAAGCAGGGCAGCCACGCCCGCCTTTGCGGCCTGTCTTTGCCGGTCAGAAAGTCAAACGTCGTGCCCGCTCCCAGCACGAAGGGCACGCCGGCTTCGCGGTAATTCATGTTGATCCATTTTTCCTGTTTCGGCGAACCGAAGGCGACCAGCAGAAGGTCCGGCTTTGCCGCCCGCAAACGGCGCCGGATGTCCGCGTGATCCATTTCCAGCAGCGGCTGGTCCGGCGGCGAACAGGCGCCGACCAGTTGCAGCTTCGGATGCCGCGCGCGGATTTTTTCGACGGCACCCTCCTGTCCGCCAAGAAAGAAAACGCGCCAGTTCTTTTGTTCCGCCAGCGCGAGCAGCTGCGGGATCAGGTGGGGGACGGTGACGTTGCCCGGCAGCTCGTTGCCGAGGATCTTCGACGCCCACACGACGATTTTATCCTCCGCCACCACCAGGTGGGCTTCGAACAGAATGTGCCGCAGCTCCACATCCTTCAGCGCCGCCGCCAGAAAATCCACGCCGACTGTCGTGGCGTAATGCGGCCGGCCGGTCGCGACCATCTCGTCCGCGAGCGCGAGGGTTTCGGCCAGATTGACGCTGTCGAACGGCACGCCGAGGATGGCGATGGGTGCGCGGTCAAGCTTGGTGGCTGGCGTGGTGGTCGGCATGAGACTTCAACATTCTAAACGGCTCGCGGCAAAGTCCAAGCCCGGATATTTCCCCCGGCTCCGCCGCGCTGGCGGCAGCGTCACTTCGCCGCCGGATCGGGGATGAAAATTTTCTTGCCGACGTAAAGTTTATTGGGGTCCAGACCCGGATTCGCCTTCAAGACTTTGCTCGTCGTCACCTTTACGCCCTGGTCGCGATAGGCTTTCACGATGTCCGAAAGCCGGTCGCCTTCCTTGACCGTGTAATAATGGCCGTTCTCCGGCCCGCCGGGCGTTGCGGGGGAATTATCTTCTGCGGTCGCCGTCGCCTCCGGGTTTGCCTTCGGCTTGTGCGCGGGTGCCACCGGGGCCAGAGCGCCGGCCTTGCCGAGCTGCTCAATCTGCTTCAAAATCAGCTCGCGGTCGTCTAGGCGTTTCCGGTCAATCTCCTGCATCTGGTCGGCGAGCTGTTTCAAGTCATCGCGGCTGGCGCTGTTGTTGACGACGGGTGTGTTGGCCTTGTCGCGCAGCTCGCCGATTTCCCGTTCCACCGCGTCAATGCGTTTGCCCTGTTGCGCCTGCGCCTCGAGCAGGTCCTGAATCTGCCCGCTCAACTTGTCGAGCTGCTGCTGCGTGGCGGCGTCCTGCGCGCGCGCGAGTGAAGCCGTGAACACCAGGATCAAAACCCAGAGCGAAATCTTTTTCATGCGCCGAAAATAACCCTCCGCCCGCCCACGTCAAGGTGAAGTGTGCCGTCCGCGTGCCGGTCGCGCAGCGGCGCGGAGAGAAATTTGCCGCCGCGCGACCGTCCGCGACCACCTCCGTGCCCGGCGGTGCTAGGACGGTCTCCTGCGGGAAAAAAACGGATTGCGGAACGCGTGGCGGGGGGCAGCCCGCCGGCAGACCGGGGCATCTGGAGTCAGGCCGGGAGCAGGCGGATGGGAAATTCCTGCTTCCCGGCGACCGCCGGCTGCTCCAGAGATGAGGTTTGATGCTCCCGACTTGAAGCTGGCTGCTCCAACCCCCCCGGCCGGATGCTCCCGACTTCAGGTTTGGTGCTCCCAAGTTGAGGTTGGGAGCAGCCGGATTGAAGTTGGGAGCAGGAAAGTTGAAGCATGGCAATGACTTGGGCGGTCTGACCCGGCCGGGACGGGAAAAGCGGCTTTTGACAGCGGCTGGCGGCACCAATGATCCGGCGTGGGGGCGTGCGGTCAGCAGCGGTTTGAACCAAGGGAAGATGTTGCCCGTCGCCGCTTACTGCCTCGGACCCGGCAACGTGCCGGCGGCCGTGTTCGTGAGTGGAAAGCTGATTAAGATGTGGGGAGCGGCATTCACACATTGGATGTGAGCTCCCTGCCGCTTATGGTTTTTGACCGGGGGAGCCAGCAAACTAAACGCCAGCAGTCCCAATATTGCCAAGGTAATCCACAGGGACAATTTCGTTTTCATAACCAATAGACACCACAGCCGGTGATTTTGTATAAAATATTCTCAATTTCACCGCTGGCCGCCAAGTTGAATCGTCATGCCTTCGCGCGCGGCCTCCACCTTTAATTTGCCGTTCTGTGTTTTCACCAGCGCGCGGGCGCGGTGCACCAAGGCGTCAATTTTTTTGTCGTCATGGCCGGGGTCGTGGTGGAAGAGGATGAGTTTCTTCACGCCCGCCTGGAGAGCCAGCGCCACCGAGTCTTCCACACAGCCGTGGCCCCAGCCGATGTGCCGGCGGTATTCGGCGCGGTCGTATTGGGAGTCGAGAATCAGCACGTCCGCGTCGCGGATGAAGTCAATCATGTCGCGGTCGTCGCCGCCCTGGCGCGGCTCGGTGTCGGGGAAAAAACAGACGAGGCCGTCGGGCGAAAACAGCCGGTAGCCGACGCAAAAGCCGGGATGGTTGGCGCGGAGCGCACGGACGACGGTGTGGCCGACGGCGAAATTGAATTCGCGCAGTTCCTCGATCTTGATGTTGCTGGGCAGCCTGGCGAACGGCACGGGGAAATAGGTGCTTTCCATCTGGCCGGTGAGCGCAGCCACGAGACCTTTGCGCGCGCCTTCGCCGCCGAGGATGCGCAGCCGGCAGCGGGCGTCATAAATCGGCGCAAAAAATGGCAGACCCTGAATATGATCCCAGTGCGTGTGCGAAATGAGCAGCGTGAGGTTGAGCGGCTGCCGCTTGAATTCCTTCAGGAGCGACTGGCCCAGCCCGCGCATGCCAGTGCCGGCGTCGAGGATGATGATGTCGTCACCGAGGCGGACCTCGACACAAGTCGTGTTGCCGCCATACCGCACGGTGTCCCGGCCCGGCGTGGGAATGGAGCCGCGAACGCCCCAGAATTTGATGGTGGTGCCGCTTTTGATGTCAAAACACTAACGCAGGCGCGGGGGAAAATAAAATTGAAAAATGCACGGCCTGTTTGGCGGAGCCGCCGCCGCCGGCAGCGGTGTTCCCTTCTTGAAACCGGGCCGTTTATCCGCCAGACTGCCGCATGGCCTTCAAAGATTTTTCCGCGCAATCCCAGGGCGTCCAGCTTTTGCAGCGTTCGCTGGCGCGCGGGCGGCTGGGGCACGCCTATTTGTTCGCCGGCCATCAGCTTGACGAACTTGAAACGCTTGCCCGGACGCTGGCAAAAACGCTGAACTGCCAGCATCCCGTCAAAACCTCCGGCATCGCAACCGACTGCTGCGACGCCTGTTTGAGCTGCCAAAAAATCGCGCACGAAAACCACGCCGACATCCACTGGGCGCGGCCCGAATCCAAGTCGCGCGTCATCACGATTGACCAGACGCGCGAACTCATGCGCGAAATCCAGCTCAAGCCCACCGAGGCGCAGTTCAAGGTCGCCGTCATTGTCGGCGCCGACCGCTTGAATCCCCAGGCCGCCAACGCGTTTTTGAAAACGCTCGAGGAACCGCCGCAGAAATCCGTCCTCATCTTGCTCACCACCGAGCCGTCGCGGATTTTGGAAACGATTTTGTCGCGCTGCCTGCGCCTGAATTTTTCCGCCGAGACCGCGCGGCGGCTGAACGCCGAACAAGCCGGCTGGCTGCAGCAATTCAGTTCCGCCGCCGCCAGCGAACAAAAAAGCCTGTTCGGCCGCTATCGTTTGCTCGATTCGCTGCTGCAACGGCTCGGCGCGATCCGCGCGCAGGTGGATGAAACTTTGTCCGCGCGTTCGCCGCTGGAAAAATACGGCGACGTTGAAAAGGATCTCCGCGAAAAATGGGAGGACGAGCTGGCCGCCGCTGTCGAAGCTGAATACCGCCACCGCCGCGCCGAAGTCTTGTTGTTGCTCCAATGGTGGCTGCGCGATGTCTGGCTGCACACGCTCGCCGCCGGCGAACCGCTTTTGCATCTGCCGCAAATCGCCGGGGCCGATGCGGTCGCGCAACGCCTCACCCCGCGCCAGGCGCAGGAAAATCTCGCCGTGCTCGAACAGACCCAACGGCTGCTTCACACCAACGTCCAGGAGGCGCTCGCGCTCGAAGTCGGCCTGCTGAAATTGCAGCTCTGACGCGATGAAAAACCTTTCCGCGACGAAACTTTACGCGCTCGCGTTTGGACTTTTCCTCGGCCTCTGCATCTGGAAATTCGGCAACCCCGTCATTCTTGACGATAAAATTTCCGCGCCCGCCAATGCATCGGATTTTCTCAACGAGGCGTGGCCGGCGCACTGGGCCGGCTGGATTTTTGCGCCGCTGGCCGCGCTCGGCGCGCTGCTCGTTTTTCAAAATAAAATTTCGCGGTCGCCACCGAAATGGCTCTGGTGGCTGCCGCTCGCGTGGCTTGGCTGGCAATTCATTTCCGCCACTCAATCCGTGGATGCCGGCTTGACCGTCATGGCGCTCTGGCAGTTTTCCGGCTGCGTGGCGTGTTATTTTCTCGGTGCGCTGCTCTTTGCCCGCGAACGATTGTTGCACTGGCTTTTTATCGGCGTGCTGGCGGCGTTTGCGTTCTGCCTCGTGCGGGCGGTGAACCAGCGGTTGTTTGAATTTCCCCAAAGCCAGCAGGCGCTGGTTGACGGCGAACGCAACGGCTGGACCAATTTTCCTCCCGAAACCGTCGTGGAAATGAAAAACGAAAATATCATCATCACCACCAACGGTGCGGACATGGCGAATCCGGTCATTCTCGACAAATTCAAAAGAGGCCGCGTCTCCGGCACACTCGTTTATCCGAATGCGCTGGCCGGATTGATTCTGCTGTTGTGGCCGGCGTCGCTCGCGCTCGCCTTCGGCGCGACAGGAAAATTGAAACCGTTCATCCGTCTTGCCGCGATTGCGCTGACCCTTTTTCTCGGCGGCGCGGCGTTTTTCTGGACCGGCTCGAAACTTGGCTGGCTCATCGGCATCGGCCTGGCCGGAATGTTTTTGCTGCGGCTGGACTGGTCGGGAAAACTCAAGCTGGCGGCGGTTGCAACGGTTTTGATCCTGGGCCTGGGAATTTTCGCCGTCCGTTTTCATCATTACTTCGCCGCCGGGGCCACCAGCGCCGGCGCGCGGTTGGATTACTGGCGGGCGGCCGCGCAGACGACGGCGGCACGGCCGTTGTTCGGCACCGGCCCGGGAACTTTCCAGCGGCCTTATACGCAGCTCAAATCGCCGGAATCCGAAATGGCGCGGCTCACACACAACGATTACCTCGAACAATTTTCCGATTCCGGCGTGGTTGGCGGTCTGGCTTACGCCGGGTGGATTTTTCTGGTGCTGGCCACCATCTGGAAAAATTTTTGGTGCCCGCAGACACCATCAAAAGTCCGTAGCAGCCGAGGTGACGAGGCTCAAACCCAAAATAATATGGAGCTTCCTGACGTCAGCTGCTACGGTTCCAAATTTGGATATTCCGATGTTTTTTTCTTTGCCATCTTTGCCGGTTTGCTCGGCTGGTTCGTGCAGGGTTTCGGCGAATTCAGCCTTTACGTTCCCGCGCTGGCGTGGACGGCTTTCACGCTGCTGGGCTGTTTGACCGGGTTTTCGGGAAAAAACGAGGCTGCCTCGCGTTAAAACGCCCAAGCGTTCCACCTAATTTTTTGGATTGCGGCGGCAAGCGCAGCGCGACCCCGCTTTGGGCAGGCGCGGAGCGCCGGGGGAAAACGGTGCCATCGCACAAATACGAAACACCCAAAAGCAGCCCTGTTTTTTCATTCTTCATTCTGCCTTCATCCTTTCCCCTGCAAAGCGCCGTCGCCGCTACGCTCTGCCGACGCACTCCATGCAAAAAAACGCCCGCCGGTTTGCGCCAGCGGGCGGGTGAACCGTTCGCGGCTCAATTCGCGTAGGCCCGATAATACCGCCCTAGGGCGTGTTAACACTAATTGACCTTTGGGATAAATTGGCGACAACGGGCCGATGGAACTCACCGAGGTTCAATACCAGCGGATTGCCGACTGTCTGCCGCGCCAGCGGGGTAATGTCAGCCTGACCAATCTGCAACTGCTTAACGCCCTGCTGTATGTCGCCGAACAAGGCTGCAAATGGCGTGGATTACCGAAGCATTTTGGCAACTGGCACACTATCTACACCCGGATGAACCGCTGGAGCAAAGCCGGGGTGTTGGAGCGGATTTTTACGCGGCTGCAACAGGAGCAAATCCTGACGATCCGGCTGGAGTGCGTGGCGCTGGACAGCACCATTATCAAAGTGCATCCCGACGGCACGGGGGCCTTAAAAAAAGTGGGCCGCAAGCCATCGGCCGTTCCCGAGGCGGCTGCACCACCAAGATTCATCTGGTTGCCGCGAATGCTCAATGCGCCTTGAGTCTGGCACTGTCTCCCGGTCAGGCGGGAGATGCGCCCCAGGGACGCGAGTTGTTGCGGGCTGGCGGTGCCGCTCCGGCAGGTTGTCCACTGATTATGGATCGGGCTTACGAAGGCGATGAAACCCTCCAATTGGCCCGTGAATTAGGCTATGTGCCGGTGGTGCCACCCAACCCAAACCGGCTGGTTCCCTGGGAGTATGACCGGGTTTTATACCGCCGCAGAAATGAAATCGAACGCCTCTTCCGTCGGCTCAAAGGCTATCGCCGCATCTTTTCCCGCTTCGACAAGCTGGATGTTTTGTTCGCCGGATTCATCCTGCTTGCCCTCATCGTCGAAGCTTTGCGTTAGTGTTAACACGCCCTAAAGCTTCATCAGAGGGAAGCACGACTTCTTGCATGATTGCCTATGATCTATCTTGGTGAAACCATTTAGAATCTCCACGTCAAGTCCAGTTGCACCAACTGGTAGTTTTCAATTGGATTGATTCCGGGGATGTCCAAATTGTTGCCGCCGGTGCCGAGACTGTCATTGATGCGGTTGGCATAACCATAACGGATGGTGCCGATGATCGCGTCGGTGAAGCTATAGGCAAAGCTCGAATAGATGCCCTGCAAGTTGGCGCGGCCTTCAAAGAAATCGGAATCAATCAAATTCACGTCCAAGGCATATTGCTCAACATGCTGCCAATAAACCCGGGCTTCCCACGTTTTTTTCTTTGAGGCTGAACCATAGACCAAGCCCTGGGTCGGGCCATAAACCGGGCCGGCGCTGCCGATGCCGAAACCCACCTGATAGGCAATGTCCTGCCCGGTTGCCGGACCGTTCATGCCGGGAAACGCTCCCGGCTGGGCCTGATAGGCGGCGCCGGCCCGCGCGTCACCATCAAAGTTGTAGGCGAAATCACCGAAAAGCCGCGCCTGCAAGTCGCCCAGCGGTGTTTTTTTGATTTTGAAGTCAAATTCGGCCGGTATTTCCAGAATAAACAGGTTGTTGATGCCGGCCTGATTATACTGGCCATTCAGCCCGTTAGGACTGGGCTGGCCGACAAACGGCGAATTGGGGCTCATCGGATTGGGCGTGGTGCCGGGCAGCGGACTGTTGCCCTGGCCGGTATAATTGTAAACCACCGGCGCGATTTTAGCGGACATGTCCCGGCCCAGCTTCACATTGACGCCCGCCTGCCAGGCCAGCAGAAACGTGTCACTGGAGGGCAACGCGGAAGCCGGGTTGGGATCCTGATAGTCAAACTGGCCGAAGTCGGCAAACAATTCGACGTTGTCAATCGTGTATTTGAATTTTTCAAACGCACCTTCGGGGCTGATATCCGAGTCCCAAACCATGGGCGTGGTGTAGAGCGGCATCGGCATTTTGCCCACGGTCATTTCATACCACGCAGCCGGATGCCAGCCGAGATACACCTGGCCGATGTTCAGGCCGTCGCTGGACTTGTCCGATGGCGTGCCGCTGAGCGGACTGGTGGAACTCTTGCCGGTATCGTCCGCGAAAGTGACCCACGGCGAACGGGGATTGGCGGAGGTCTCCAGCCGGATGCCGTAGTTGAAATCGTCGAAGAGATCGCCGCGCAAGCCGAAACGCAAGGCGTAACGAAACCTTTCACGCGCGTAGGTGTTGCCCGTCGCGCCGGTCAAGGAAGCATTGCCGGGAGTCGGATTGTTCACGCCACGGTATTCGTAGCGCAGCCGCAGATCGCCAAAGAGGTCAATGCTCTTGATCGAGTCGGCCAGCTTCCATTTGGACGCCGGCAGCTCATTGACAATGTTGGTTTCGTCAGCCGCGCTTTGCGCCTTCAATTCATTCGCCTCGTCCACCGTCAGGATGCCCTTCTGCTCCAGTTTGTTGAGCAGCGCATCCACGGAGGATTGTGCGCGCGCCGACGGGGCACAGGCCGCCAGCGCCGCCGCCCCGGCGAAGAATGCTGCTTTTGCCGCTCGATTCCGTTTGGATGATGTGATTATTGGTTGCATGTTCGAATGACGGAAAAGAGGATGTGGACACAAGGTTACGGCGGAATGACGCTCCGGTTACAATCCAGTGACAAAGTCACCGCTCGCCGCCGCTCAAAACCGAAAACCACCCGCTGCGGCTTTAGCGCAGCGCGCCAATCTCGTAGTTCAAATTGGCTTGCTGGATGAGAACATGGTAACGCGCGCTGGCGCTGGCGATCTGGGCCGAAGTCAGACTCAACTGCGCCTGGCTCAATTCCACGATGGAACTGCTGCCAATTTTGTAACGCGCGGCGGCCAGGTCGTAGGCTTCGGCGGCGTTACGCACCAGTTCTTCCGTAGTTTGAAGCTGCGCCAGCGCGGTGTTCACATTCAGCCACGCAATATGCACGTCGCGCACAATGTTGTCTTCCAGTGCGCGCACCAGCTCGCTGTCCGCCTGCGCTTTCAACTCCGCCTCGCGCTGGCGTGCCGTATAAAATCCGCCGGCAAACAATGGCAGGCTCAGTTGAATGCCGCCCACTGCGTAATTGTCCGGCAAATGACTGTCATGGGAGGGTGAATCGCCGATCATGCCGACGGCGGAGACGAGCGGCAGCCGCGCATCACGTTGTGATCTGGCAAACTTCAGCGCGGCGGCGTGCTCATTGCGCAGACTCAATAATTCCGGGCGGTCCGCCAGCGCCGTTTCGACCAGTTGGGAAACGTCGTTGGTGGCGGCAACGGCGGGCTGCGATTTTTCGACCAGATGAAACTGCCGGGGTTCGTGAAAACCGAGCGCGGCGGAAAGTGCGGCCATCGCCGCGTCCGCATCGCTCCGCGCTTTTTCCAGCAGCAATTCGCTTTCCTGAACCGCGACACGGGCAAAACTCACGTCCAGTTCCGACTTCAGTTTGTTGGATGCGAGCAGGCTCACCTGATCCAGCAGCAACTGTCGCGTATCCACGGTTTGTTGCGCGACCTGTAAAATGGCCTGCGCCCCCAGTGTGCCGAAGTAGCTGACATTCACTTGCAATAAAACTTGTTCGCGCGTGGCGTTGGCGTTTTGCTTTTCCGCCTGCGCCTGGAACTTGGAGCTGGCTGTCAGATTGGCCTTGCGCCCAAAATCAGTGATGAGCTGGCTGGCCTCCAAACCGCCGGCGAGGCGGTCATAAATGCTCGGATTATTCAAGGCGCCAGCCAGGATGCGGGCATCCTCGTTTTCCGCGCCCACGGCGTCCGCGTATAAATTCACGTTCGGAAAATATCCGGCGCGCGTTTCGGTGATCACTTCTTGCGCGGCGAGCGCGCGATAGTTCGCGGCGGCGATTTGCGGATGATTTTGCAGCGCCATTTTCTGCGCATCGGCCAAGGTCAAGACGGGCGGCGCGCTGGTGGGTTCAGCGGCAAAAACTCTGCCTGCGGAAAAAATGGCCAGGGTCAGCCTCAAAATAATTCGATTCATTTGGGAATTCATTTAATGTGCGATGGCCGGCGGCGAGGCCGCAGAATTTTTTGCCACCGCTTCTCTCCGGCGATACAGGAGAAAATACGCCGCCGGCACGATGAAAACGGTCAGCACCACGGAAACCGCGAGGCCGCCGATGATGGCGCGGGCGAGCGGCGCATAGGCTTCGCTGCCGGTGCCGAGCTTGGCCGCCATCGGAATCAAACCGATCAGTGTGGCGAGCGATGTCATCAGCACCGGACGCAGACGCACGCGGCACGCGAGCGAAACGGCTTCGCGCAACGGCCGGCCCTCCTCGCGTAGGCGGTTGGTAAATTCAACGATGAGGATGCTGTTGGACACGACGATGCCGACCATCATCACCACGCCCATCAACGACATGATGTTGAGCGTGGTGCCGGTGGCAAAAAGAAGGATCAGCACGCCGGTCAGGCCGGTGGGCACGGCGAGCAAAATCAACAGCGGGTCGAGGAACGATTTGAACTGCGCGACGAGGATCAAATAAACGAGCACGGTCGCCAGGATCAAGCCGAGGCCAAAGCTGCGGAACGAGACCTGCATCGCATGCGCCGAGCCTCGCACCGCAATGCGGACGTTGGACGGCAGTTTCAGGTTGCCGACAATTTTCTGCACGCCGCCCAGAACTTTGCCGAGGTCTTCGCCCGTGGGCGAAACGTAAACATCCATCACGCGCAAAAGCTGGTAATGGTCCACCTCGGTCGGTGAATTACGGTGGCTGACGTGGCTGACGGTGTCGAGCCGTGTCGGCAACCGCGAGTTGGCGCCGCGCAACGGGATGGACGACAGGTCGGCGAAGTTTTTCACGGAACCTTCGGGATACTGGACGGTCAGAAAATAATCGTTGCCGCTTTTGGGGTCCACCCAATAGCTCGGCGCAATCATCTGGTCGGAAGTCAGCGCGGTGATGA
>CAYVGC010000087.1:0-19481 GCA_964449815.1 uncultured Bifidobacteriaceae bacterium | reverse complement strand
AAAAATGTCGGCAACATCAAATAAACAACTCAAACAGCCTTTTTCAGAGGTCTCACATACTTGTATGTTATGCCAAAAAGACCCCGGTTTATTCATCCAGTGCGCCAGGTTAGGACGTGTCTTGCTCACACCCAGGCTTCATTTGCCAAGTTGTTGGGCTGCGCAGCCATCACCATTCAACGCATTGAAAATGGTCCATTGCGGTTGAGTGAGAAGCTGGCGAATACAATTTTAGAGACAACGGGAGCCAATCCAACGGCGCTGCTAAAAGGCAAGGCGCTCGATAGGGATGGGAAACCATTCACCAAGGAATCCAGCGAAAAATACAAGGCACTGGTGTCTTGCGTTGACAGCCGGCAGCACCATCGGCAGACGCTTTTTTCTTGGATTGAACTTTTGCTGATTGCTTCGGAACGGGCGGGCCAGAGCAAGATGGATGCAGTGGTGGCAAACATTCAGATTTTTCTGAAAAAGCTGGCCGCGGATTTCAACCTCGATAAAAACATCAAAGGATTTCTGGTGGAACATGGCTCGGTAAGGAAGCGGTCTTACCGCGTTAGCGACCTGCGCAAATTTCCCGCCTACGCAAAAATCATCGGCTACACGGACAACAAACGATTCAAACCAGAAAAAATTCTGGCTTTTGAAATACTCACGGGATGGATTCATGATTTCGCCGCGCTGGACGAATGTCCGGTCTTGCCCAAAGACCTGGAGAAAAATATCGGGGAAAAATCCGCATTATTGGTTTTGACCGGCCATTTTCCAAAGAAATACAGGAGGATTTTTCAAAGGCGCTCTATTGGAAAATTCGTAAATTTATCCTCGCGTGGTGATCAAAAGCGTATCCGATTTTCACGCGGCATGTGTCGGCGGCCCGAAATTAACCCGCTGCGCCTGCCTTTGCGCATGTTCGTTCGACAGATGCCCATAAACCTTGCCGATCAAAACACCGCCGTCCTGATGGCCCACCCACTTGGCAATCGTCATGAAATCAATGCCGGACATGACACACATAGAAATAAAGAAATGTCGGCAGTCGTGAAATCCGAATGACGGAAGTTTTGCCTCCTTGCGTGCCAGCTTCAAAGTTTCCCGAAAAGTTTTGGCCGGAATGTCCTGTTGACCGCGCTGCGGTGAAGGGAAAATCCATTCCGTGTCCGGTGCCCGCCCGGCGTGCATTTCCTTCAAGTGCGCCGCCAGTTTGGGATTCAGGTCCACTACGCGCGCCTTGCGGTTTTTGCTCAATCCATCCGCACCAATGGTCAGTTGCATTTGCTGCCAGTCCACGTCCGGCCATTTCAGGCGAGTTGCTTCTGCCATTCGTGCGCCACTGTAGGCGAGCAACCAGAGGTAATCCGCAAATTGACAGCCATTCTTGGAAACCTTGATCGCCGCGTCGCACAGTCTTTTGATTTCATCCGCGGCCACAAGTTCCCTTTTGCGCGGCGTGTATTTCAAGGAGCGCAGATTTTCGGTCGGCAGTGATTTGAGCCAGCCGTCGTCAATGCCACGCCGCAGCACGTTGTGTAAAACGGTCACACCTAGGTTGACCGTGCGCGGGTTGCGGCCTTCCGCCTGCCGTTTGGCGATGAAGGCATTGATCATGGCGCGGTTGATGCGGTCAATGCGAGTGTCGCCCAAATTGCCGTTTCCAGGCATTCAAAAGACCGGCTTCCGTTTGCAAGGTCTTGGGCCGTTTGGCGTCCTTTACCGTTTTGTAGTAATTGAGATATTGATCGGCGTATCCGCTGAACTTGGGAGTTCGCTTGAGCACGGGCAGGGCATTGTCTTCGCGCCGGGTAAGCAGCCGGCGCATTTGTGCCACTGCTTGTGCCACTGAATCGGCATCAAGTGGCACCCGGCGGACTTGTTTGCGACCCGTGTTGAAATCCTCGACCGCAATCCGTGCATAGTAGCGCGAGCCGCGAATCCACAGGCCGCGAATTGGCCGCTTGCGGCCATCCGTCACCTTTTGATAAGGTGCCGCCGTATGAGATTGCTTGGAAACAACCGTTTTGCCGCGTTTTGCCGCTGTGCGGCCATCAAAGGGCGTTGCAATGCCTTGCATATCCTTAAAGTGGCACAACAAGTGGCACAACAAGTGGCACAAAGTCAAGTCGGATGTCCATTCAATCTCGTAAGTGGTTGCAAATAAAGGTTGCGCGCGTGGTGGAATGGCAGACACGCCAGACTTAGGATCTGGTTCCGCAAGGATTGGAGGTTCAAGTCCTCTCGCGCGCACCAAGTTTTACTTGGTTGTTTGAAATAGTTTTTGATTTACTGACAGAATTGGGGCATGAAGAAAATCACGTTTCCTTTCGAGGTCAAGCGTGGTTCCGTTTCGGTCAAAATCTACCGCACGCCGTCAAATGGCTGCAATTCTTACACGCTGGCCTACTACCAAGACGGGGTTCGCAAGCGGCCTACATTTCCCTCTTTCCAAGCCGCCAATGATGATGCGGAAGGCCAGCCTTCTCGTGGAAGCACAACACGCTCCGGCATTCATTCATCAGCTACCGCGTGGCGGACATCCAAAACGTGGCGCAAGTGGCGCTGGAAGCAGGCAACAGTCCGCAAATGACCTTCAAGCATCACCGCGAACTGGTGCGACCGGCAGAGGCACAGGCGTGGTTTGGCCTCATGCCAGCGGGCAAGAATCGAATACGCCGGCTGGCCGGACAACACGAAAATCCGAAGGGAAAAATTTCGGATGGACAGGCATTGTCCAGGGCGTGTGATAATCTGGTGTCATGTGCGGGCGATACACGGCGGCAAAAGATTTCGGCGAGCTGATCAAACTGGTCGGCGTCGTGATGGTGCGGGTGCCGTTTTTTGCGCCGCGCTACAGCATCGCGCCGACACAGCTTGCGCCGGTGATTTACCACGAACGCCACCAGCCGGCGGTGAATCTTATGCGGTGGGGTTTGATTCCGTCCTGGACGAAAGATGAATCCGTCGGCAACGCGCATATCAATGCGCGGTCGGAAACCATGGAAAGCCGCAACGCTTTCCGGAAGGCGTTCAAATCACGGCGCTGCATGATTCCCGCCGACAGTCTTTATAAGTGGCAGGAACGCGAGGGGAAACGGCAACCGTTCCGGGTGATGCTGAAAAGCGGCGAACCGTTTTGTTTCGCCGGCTTGTGGGAACGGTGGATCAAGCCGCCGTCGCGGGACAACCCGGAAACCGATCTGGACGAAGCGCCGCCAAGCGAAACGATTGAGTCATTTACCATTATTACGCGGGCGGCGAACGAGACGATTGCGCCGCTGCACGACCGGATGCCGGTCATCATCGCGCCAAGTCATTACGGCTGGTGGCTGAAAGACGACGACCCGCGCAGCGAGTCGCACAAAATGGCGCTGGGGCGAGCACCCGACGACCCGTTGAAAATTTACCCCGTCAGCAACATGGTCAATAGCCCCAAGCTGGACGATCCGCGTTGCGTCGAGCCGGTGCGGATTGACCGCGATATGTTTGAACGGCAGTGGTGGGGTGATGAGTTTTCCTAGTGTTGGTTGAATGGTCAGCGCGTTGTGGTAGTTGCACTGGTTATGTTCAGGGGTGGAACCACTTCATCAATTACCCGCAGCGCGTTTAGCGTGCGTGGATAACCGATGTATGGCAATAGTTGGGTGACGACGTCAATCAAGCGCACGCGGTCGTTGCCGATTTTGAGATTGCCGGTCACATGGCCTTTGACCTGCGGCTCGCAGCCGCCGAGCGAGATCAGGATGGCAAACGTCAGCAGCTCCCGCGTTTTGAGATCAATCCCATTGCGAGTGTAATAGTCTCCGAAGCAGTTGGCCGCGAGAAAGTCTTGAACGTGCAACTGGTCCTTGGGAGCCTGCTGCCGCATCTTGTCAATCGCCTCGCCAAAAATCGCTTTCTGCGCCGCGAGTCCTTTTGCGGAGCGCGTTTCGGGTGTGGTGGTGGACTGGCCTTCCAAGGGCAGTTTGATGCCCTTTTCTTGGAAGACGGCGTTGGTCGCGTGCAAAAAGTCGAAAACCTTCGCCACACCAACATAGGGCACTGACTGATAAAGAATCTCTTTGATCACCACCGGTGTCAGGCCGACGTTGAGTGCCACGGCGACCATGACCTTGTATTCGCCGAGCGCCTGCGAGGCGATGGTTGACGCCAGAATCATCATCATCCAGGTTTTGGTGTCCAACTGGCTCTGGCGGATGACTTCGTCGAAGGCCCAGTTGTCGAACAGCGCGATGAATTCCGGATCCGTTTTTTGCAGTTTGGATTCGAGATTCAGGAACAGTTCCTCGTGGTTCTTAACGGCGTTCGCGGTGAGGTGAATTTGTTTCATGATTTGGCTGGGTGCTCAGGCGCCGTATTGTTCGTTGCTGACTTTTCCCATCCAGTCCACGGCCTTGCCGTCGAGCAACTCCGCGATGGCAACGTGTGTCATGGCCGTGGTCGGTGCAGCACCATGCCAATGTTTTTCGCCCGGTGGGAACCAGACAATATCTCCGGGATGAATTGATTCAATCGGGCCGCCTTCGCGCTGCACGCGACCACAACCGGCGGTCACGATGAGCGTTTGCCCCAGCGGATGCGTGTGCCACGCGGTGCGAGCAGCGGGTTCAAAGGTGACGATTGCGCCGCTGACCCGCGCGGCATCGCTGCCCTTGAACGGCGAGTCAATGCGCACCATGCCGGTGAACCAGTCAGCCGGGCCTTGGTTGGATGGCTGTGAACCATTTCGTTTTATTTCCATAATATATTTTTGTTTTGAATTTATTCTCAGCCCGCTCCGGCAGATTTACTCAATCTGCCTTATGCACGCCCAAACTGCTCCCGATTTCGAGCCCTGGCGTCATCGCCAGTTTGACGACGAGATCGGCCACGCTCTTGCGCGAAACCACCTCGGCGGCGTTTTTGAAAGGCTCGCCCTTTCGTGTTGTCCCGTAGTCGATTTCGTCCCGGTTATTCAGCCATGCAGGCCGCAGGATGGTGTAATCAAGCCCGGATGCCTCGATGATGCTGGCTGACTTGCAATAGGGTTCAAGAATGCTGCCGTGACGTTCACCCGGAATCTCGTCATATATTCCCATCGAACTGATAAAGATCAGGCGCTTGAGGCCGGCTTTCTTCATCGCCGTTACGATACACCGGGCCTGCTGTTCCAACTGACCGGCAAGATTGGCATAGACGACATCCTGGCCGGCCATGGCCGACTCCAGCGCTTTCGTGTCCAGAACATCGCCTTCCACCACGCGCACGCGGTCGGCGTGGCCTGTTAACTTCAGCCGCCGGGCATTGCGCAGGTAAAGCGTCAGCCGCGCGTCGGTGCGTTTCAAGAACAGTTCGGTGGCCACACGGGCAATCTGGCCGTGCGCGCCGAGAATGAGGATGTTGCTCATGGGGTGGGGCAGTCTCACCGCCCGACCAGTTTTTGCAGATTTTCCGGGTAGCGCGCCCCTTGAACGGCGATTTTGGACGCCGCACTTTCAAGTTCACGCAGGTCTTCCAACGAGAGCTCAACTGCAACGGCCCCGCAGTTCTCCACCAAGCGATGCGGCTTGGTGGTGCCGGGAATGGGAACGATCCAGGGCTTTTGGGCCAGCAGCCAGGCCAGCGCGACCTGGGCGGGAGTCACCTTCTTTTGAGCCGCGAACTTGCCGATCACATCGACAAGCGCCTGGTTGGCCTTCCGGTTTTCATCGCTGAAGCGCGGAACTTTGTTGCGGAAATCGTCGCTGCTGAATTTGGTGGTCTCCTTGATGGCCCCCGTGAGGAAGCCCTTGCCCAAGGGACTGAACGGAACGAAGCCGATGCCCAATTCTTCCAACATCGGCAATATTTCCGCCTCCGGTTCTCGCCACCACAGCGAGTATTCGCTCTGGAGCGCGGTCACCGGCAGGACGGCGTGTGCGTGGCGAATGCTTTGTGCGCCAGCTTCGGACATTCCGAAGTGCTTCACCTTGCCTTGTTGAATCAACTCTTTCACCGTGCCGGCCACATCTTCAATCGGCACGTTTGGGTCAACGCGATGCTGGTAGAGCAAATCAATCGTCTCGACTCTGAGTCGCTTGAGTGAAGCGTCAACGACTCGCTTGATGCGTTCGGGTTGGCTGTTTACCGGCCCTTGCTTTCCAGCGTCGCAATCAAACCCAAACTTGGTGGCAATGACTACCTTGCCACGGAACGGCGCGAGCGCTTCGCCGACGAGTTCCTCGTTGGTGAACGGGCCATAAACTTCGGCGGTATCGAAGAACGTGACGCCGAGTTCGACGGCTTTCCGAATCAGCGAGATCATCTCCTGCTTGTCGGCCGCCGGGCCGTAACCAAAGCTCATGCTCATGCAGCCAAGGCCTATGGCAGAGACTTCCAGATTGCTGTTTCCAAGTTTGCGTGTTTTCATTTTGTAGTCTTTCTATTGTTTAATTCTACGGTCGGCCAGTTTCATTTTTTCACTTTGGTGCAAGTTCGCCAAACCAATACGCTGCCGTGACTCCGCCATCCATAAGGAAATCGCTGCCGGTGATAAACGCGCTGTCAGAACCCATGAGGAGTGCGCCGACGGTTCCCACCTCGTCGGGCGTGCCAGCTCGTCCGGCCGCACACAATTCCATCATGCGCCGGTAGCCCGCGCCGCGCGGCCCTTTCAATTCATCATTCGCCAGCGGGGTGATGATGATGCCCGGGCTGATGGTATTGACCCGCGCGCCGCGCTTGCCCCAACGAACAGCCGCGGCCATCACCCGCAACGAGTTGCCGCGCTTGGAAAGCTGATACGCGTGCAGCGAATCTTGCAACTGACCGGGCTGAAGCATCGGAAGTTTCAGCAACTCTTCAACCGGCGTCGTGGCAAGGGCCGCATTCTGCTCGGCAGAGAGTGCCGGCAGGCGATGGCCGGACTGCGACGCGATGACAACACCTGCGCCGCCGCGCGCGATGACCTTGCCAAATTCCTCTAGCACCAACGCCGTGCCGTAAAGATCAACCTTCAGGATGGTTTCCGGCGACGCTTGCGAAGGGGAAACGCCAGCGGCATGGATGACACCGGAAATTTCGCCAAAGGATTTGGCAGTCTCGACCAGCGCTTGAACCGAAGCCCGCGACGACACATCCACTTTCGTGGTGCTGACGTCGAAACCGGCATCGCTCAAAACTTTTGCAGCCGCCTCGGCATTTTCCTGACGCAAATCGGCGAGCACGATGCGTTTGCTGGCGCTCACCCGCCGCGCAATCGCCTGGCCGATTGATCCAGATCCGATTACGACGACAACATTTGTCTGTGTATTCTTTTTCATAAAATTCTCTTGGTTTTGTTGTTTTGATGTTGTTTGTCGCTTACAAGACTTGGCGCGTAGGCCGGAAGAGGATTTCGTTTATGTCCACGTCTTCCGGTTGGCTCATGGCGAAGACCACCGCCCGCGCAAACGAATCGGCGGGGATCGCAAAGTCGGCATAGAATTTATGGACGCCGGCAGAGACGTCGGCCTCGGTGATGCTGTTGGGCAGTTCCGTCGCCACGGCACCGGGCGAGATGATCGTCGTGCGGACGTTGTAGGGCTTGATTTCCTGACGCAAGCCTTCGGACAAGGCCCGCACGGCGTGCTTGGTCGCGCAATAAACCGCTCCATTCGGAGTGACCTTATGCCCGGCCACGGACGACACGTTGATGATTTGTCCAAATTTCTGCTGTTTCATGTGCTTCAACGCAGCCGCAATGCCATAGAGCACGCCCTTGATGTTTACGTCCACCATCTGAACCCAATCGTCCACCTTGAGCCGTTCAATGGGCGAATGCGGCATCAACCCGGCATTATTGAGCATCACGTCAATGCGTCCGAATTTCTGCACGGCGGTGTCAACCAGCCTCTCCACTTGGTCGCGCTGGGTGACGTCCGTGGCGAGCACGAGCACCTGGCCGCCTTTGGCGGTCAATTCATCGGCCAGTTTTTGGAGGCGGTCGAGTCGGCGTGCGCCGAGCACAACCGTTGCGCCTTCCGCAGAAAGAAGCCGGGCGGTCGCCTCACCCAATCCACTGCTGGCACCCGTAATCACCACGACTTTACCTTTGATGTTTTCCATATTTGATTGCTTTCTTTTAGTTCAATGTTGAAGAGACTTTACCTCAGATGGTCGTGGCTGTCGCACCCAGCCTTGCTCCACCTGTTCTGTTATTGCTCAAATCCGCTAGACCGAAAATACGGCGAAAAGCTGGGCCGCAAGAGGGAAGTCAACGCTGCTGGCGATAATCGCTAGGAGAAAGGCCGGTTTCCCGTCGGAAAAATCGGGCGAAATGGCTGGGGTTGGCGTAGCCGACATCCAAGGCAATGTCCACCACGCTCCGCTTAGTTTCGCGGAGCAGTCGTCTGGCTTCGTCCATCCGCAAGGTGAGCAGGTAGCGAGACGGCGACACGCCCATAGCGTTCTTAAATAGGCGAGTGAAGTAAAATTTGCTCACCCCCGCTTGGGCCGCCAGTTGATCTAGGTTGAAGTCTTCGGCCATGTGTTCCGCCATCCAGTTGGATATTTGGCGGAGCTTGAAACCCGGCAGGGTCGGGCTGCCGCCAGGCGACTCCTTGACCGTTTCGGCATAATTTCGCGCCAGATGGATGGCGATGGCCTGCGCGATGCCTTCGAGAAAAAGAGGACTGGCGTGCCGGCGCATCAACTCCTCGCGCAGACGCTCCATCCAGGAATTCAAAGCAACATCGGTGAACGCAGAAACATTCCGCAACCGGGCGTGCGCCGCATCTTCCCCGAAAACTTCTGCCAAGGCGCGCTGAAGCAGCGGCAGCGCGATAAACACCGACATGGATTCAAAAGGTGCGGAGGACACGACTTTCCAGCGGCAATCGTAGGGAGCGCCACCCGACGTAAGAAAGAAAGAACCCTTGGCAAGCCGCTGCGTGATCCAAGGTCCTTTGCCTTCCCGCTCCTGAAATTCAACCTCCCCCGACATGGTCCATGCGAGGAACGGTTCGCTCACAGAGGGGAGCGGCAGCATATCTACGACACGCGGCAGGGCGATGGTCCATGCCTTGATGTCCCGCCAGGCGTCGCCGCTGCCAACCCGCAAACATTTCCCGCCAACATAACGCTCGAAGGCCTCGGCAGACGTTGTCTCAGGAACCGGCATAAGGGGAGCATCAACGATGTTCCGAAAAAAGGCGAGACTGTTCCGCAAATCGCGGCTTGTCCACAGAGGCGGTCTCGAACTATTTGCGGACACGGTTGCCGAGGTTGTCGGCAAATGGATTTGGCTGGATGTCTCTCCCGCTCAAAAACCCGGTCTGGCGAATTTGCTTTGGGCTTTCATTGGAACCAGCGGCGTGGTGTCTGGCAGCACCCGTGCGGCAAGTTTGACCCGCTTGGCAGTCATCCCACCGACCCGCGCACCAAGTATCGTTGCTGTTTCCCCGCTGATGTTCTGCCGGCCTAATCCTATGATTGCGATGACAAAACAAACGCTGGCACTGTCAGTGAAGGCAGCCGCCAATAGCCGGAAATTCTGGCGGTTTAACCCGAATAGTCTTTAGTTTTACCAGCAATCTGCTAATTTTTTTGTCTAAATCAATGCAACAGACCGTGCCCATCCGTGGTTAAATTGTATTTTATTCTACAAAGCGGTAGCCCACGCCACGCACGGTATCCAGATGCTTTGACGCCCCGCCAACTTTTTCACGCAGGCGGCGCATGTGCGTGTCAACGGTGCGCGTGTCAATCAGGCTGTCATATTCCCACACGTCGCGAAGCAGCTGGTCGCGCGACTGCACGCGGCCGCTGCGTTGCGCGAGCACGGTGAGCAGCTTGAACTCCGTCGCCGTCAGTTCAATCGGCCGGCCCTTCCAGCTCGCGGTGTGGCGCGGCACGTCAATGTGCAGGTCGCCGAAACGCAACTGGTCCTTCGGCTTGTCCTCGGCCTGGCCGCGCGCGAGAATTTTTTTGATGCGCAGGAGCAGCTCGCGCGGGCTGAACGGTTTCGTCAGATAATCGTCCGCGCCGAGTTCGAGGCCGAGCACGCGGTCAATCTCGGACGCCTTGGCCGTGAGCATGAGGATGGGCGTGCGCGCGGTGGCCGCTTCGAGCCGCAGCGTCTTGCAGATCTCGAAGCCGTCCATTTCGGGCAGCATCACGTCCAGCACGATGAGGTCAGGCGTCTGCGAACGCGCTTTTTTCAACGCCTCCGCGCCGTCCGCCGCCGTGCTGACGGCATAACCGGCCTGCTTCAGATTGAATTCCACCAGTTCAACCGCTTCCGGTTCGTCATCCACAACTAAAATTCGCGGCTTCACGCCGCCAGCATGTCACGCGCCGGCCCGCCGCACAATTTCAATTGCGTGACAACCGGGTGACGATTGGGTGACGGGACTTGGGCCGCCTCCAGTTTTTCATCCTCACGGCGCAGGAATCCGGCGAGAATGGCGGGCTTCATCGCTTTCACATTAAAAATTGCCGGAAAGAAGACAAATCAGACTCAGCCAATCCGCGTATTCCGCAGTTTCAACCGGGCGCGGGTTTATCCGAGAGACAATCCCGGAATTTGCGGATCAATGATTGCAGCCGGCGGAGTTGAAAGACCGTTGAAGCAATTTGAGAAACATCCAGACGCGCAGCTTCGCAAAACTTCGTCATGCTGGCAGGACTAAGCTTCTGTCAAACCGGAACTGGTCCGGCAAGCGCCAGCGTTTCTTTCAGCGGCGCCAGATGCTGTTCATAATGACGCCATCGTTCCAAAGACTGGCGGTAGATTGGCTGGCGCACCTGCCAATGGCTGGCAGTCTCCACCGCGCACGGGTTGGTGTGGGGGGCAAGGCAGCGTTCGTCCCATTCCAGCCCAAGAAAATCCAGCGTCCGGCGGGCCGTCGGTTCCGTGTGCATGATCATGTCTTCATAACTGATTTCAATCATCTTCAGGGGCAGAACCTTCCGCCAGTGCTCCATGAGCCTGGCATATTCTCCATAAAAATGGCCGATGTTCCGCAGATCAAATGAATAATCCAGATGCAGGGGAAACCGCTGGAAATAATTCGAAAGGCCGGTGTCCAGGGGATGACGGGTGCAATGAACAATCCGGGCCTTCGGAAACAACATCGCGATGAAGCCCAGGTGCCTGAAATTTAGCGAATTTTTGTCAATCACGTGCGAAATATCCGGACCAACATCACGTCTCAGGCGCCGCTCATATTCATTTATCAGGCGCGCTGCCACGGCAGGAGTAATGTGCTTTACCGCCTGCGGATAGGGCGTTCCGTTTCCGGTCAATTCCGGCAGGCACGAAGAAAGATCCGTAATGGTCGGCAGCTCTCCCGCCGTGGCAATGGAGCGATGATTGGACAGTATATTCGCCAGAAGCGTCGTGCCGGATCTGGGCATGCCGACGATAAACAAAGGCGACTGGCTGTCCGAGGCGAACGCGAACGGTTGGTCCAGAAAACTTTTGCTGAAAACATCAAGGATGTCCTGGGTCATTCTCCTGACGGCTTCGGGGTGGTAAGAAACCTTGGCGTTGCGAAGCTGGTTTGCGAGCCGAAAGCATTCGAAGGCCTCGTCGTAGCGGCCGCAATCGTCATAGATCTTGCCCAAGGCGAAATAAAGATGCTCTTTGTCTTCGACCGGGGTGCCCGATTTTTCCAGCAAAATCCGGAGGTTCCTTGCATCTGAATTGTCCACGTCCCGATATTTTCGCATGTTCACCAGGTTGAACCAGGGGTCTGGAAAATCCGGCTTTAGCGCCAGGACCTTAAGAAACATCTCTTCGGCCGCAGGCATGTCGCCTTTGATCAAAAGGATGATGCCCCGGTTGTTAACCGCTATGGCATGGTCGGGTCTGAGCGCGATGGCCTTGTCAAAACTCGCCAGCGCCTCGTCATAACGCTTCAATTCCTGCAAGGCAACGCCCCGGTTGTTATAGGCCTCGGCATGGTCAGGCTTGAGCGCGATGGCTTGGTCATAGCCTGCCAGCGCCTCCTCATAACGCCGCAATTGTTTCAAGACGGAGCCACGGTTGTAATGGGCATTGGCATAGTCCGGTTTGAGCGCGATGGCCTTGTCATAGCTTGCCAATGCGTCATCATACCGCTTCAGCAATTGCAAAACCGCACCCCGGTTGTTATAGACTTCAGCATGGCCGGGTTTGAGCGCCACGGCTTGGTCAAAGCTTGCCAGCGCGTCGGCATACCGCTTCATGGCTTGCAGGGTCACGCCCCGGTTGATATGGACTTCGGCATATTCAGGAAACCTGGCGCGAATAAGATTGTAAATATCCATTGCCGCCTGAAAGTTTCCAAGCTTGTGCTCCTTGATCGCCAAGGCGCCGGCTTCTGCAAGCGAATACGATCGGCCGCGCAAGCGGACCGCAGCCTTGCGCTTGTGTTGAGGCAGTTGTGTGTGCTGTTGCATTCTGCTCATAATTCCAACCACCGGCGATTTATTCGCTCCGGCGTCAGGTCGCTTGCATTGATGCTTCCTGCTGGTTTGAAAATAGCAATCATTTCTCCACCTGGCAATCTGCCATGCGGAAAACTGGGAAGATCACCTGCTTATGACCTTTGGCGCGCGCGGCCCCGAAATTTTACGGGTGGATTCCCGCCGGCATCGGGTCTTCACCACCTTTCGTTCCAAGATCGTTCAACGGGTGGCAATCCTGGGTCAACACACCGCAATCAACGAAACCCTTTCATCACGTTCATCGCGGACCACCCCGGTGGCGTGCGGGTCAAGCGTCGGCTTGCCGTCCACCAAAAACTGGTATTGATGATGGCCATGCGCCAGTTCCACATGGGCCAGCCACCAGCCGTCCACCGACCTTTGCATGGGGAAGGGATGCCAATGGTTGAAATCGCCCACCAACTCAACCGATTTGGCGTGCGGCGCAGCGCAATAAAAATTGACCGGTTTGTGTGAGTTTTCTGCCGGATACCGTGAGGCTTCGGGATGATGCTGTTGTGCTGTGTTCCTAAACATAAAATTTGATTTTTCATTGGTGCTTTCTTTCCAGTGACGGCTTGTTCTCATTTTGTCTCCTTTTAATGTTTTTTTGGAAATTTATTGTTTTTTCTGCAGGGATGAAACAAGGTTCATCAACTAGGCTGGAAGGCAGCGGTTGCTTTTTGTTTCGGCATGGCGGGACGGTGGTGAAGCGTTGCTGACCGGAAAGATATTGTTGCTCCAGTCTGGGTTTGTGTCTCGCATGAAGCCGGCCGCAACGGATGGCGCTGCGTTCGCGCTTCTACAAATTTCGCCAGCACTTCGTCTTCAGCCTTCAGCCAGTCGTCAAGCGCGTTTTTCAAGGCGCAACCTTTCGCCAGCCAGAAACGGTGCGCCCGTTCCTCAATTTCCCGTTGCACCCGGAGGTGTTCTCCGATGGTAAATTCATTTCGCGATCGAACCGCCGGCGTCGGCTGGCTGGAATCCGGAGGAAATTGCTGGCCGTTGGCTGCCGCGTGAAACGGCCCGGCTGGACGCGATTTAATGCCAGCACGAGCGGTGATTTTGGATTGCGTCTTCATGGCCGGACCTCCACCACCGAGTTGAGCGAGCCGAATTCGTTGAGAACATTTTCGCGGGCATCGCGATCGTGCCGGCATTGGCCGTCCACGATGAACTTGTATTCGTGCCGGCCGGGTGGAAGCAGCAGCCGTTTTTCCCACAGTCCCGCATCCGGGCTGCCGATCATGCGCAGGCAGGTCGGATGCCAGTCATTGAAACTGCCGCAGACATAGACGTGCTCGGCCCCGTTGCATTCCAAGACGAAGTCAACCTCGCGACATTGCGGTTCCGCAGCAGACGACTTCATTTCCGTTTTGCTTTCCTGACTCTGTTTGTTTTTCGATTTTGTCATAAACATGCTTTGGTTCGGTCCGGGAGAATGTATTATTGCTGGCGGGACTGGTCGCCGCTCCCGGCACTTGCCCGTCCGAGTTAATTGACCACCTGAAGATTAAGGCTGCATGAACGGCTGATTAAAATCGGCGCGCGCCGTCGGCGGCCTGGGAACGAAATGGGATCCGGTCGCCGCCGCCGGTCAGATGCCCGTCATCGCGCTGCTGCGCCTGCCTGCTTCCTTTCAACCATAAGATTGACGCAAGTTTGATTTCCGTGTAAGCAAAGCCATCATGCGGATGGGAACCTTGCAGTTGTTCTGCGACGTCATCACCGCCAAAAACTTTACCCAGGCCGCGGAATGGAACGACCGCACCCAGGCCCACGCCAGCAATTTGTTTCTCACCTTGGAACGCCACTTCGGCGCGCGGCTGCCCGGCTCCAGCATCGTGGACTGAGTCTTGCGGACGGCCACCATGCAAAAGCTGAAATTCTGAAAGCAGATAACTGAAATCAGAATCAGCAGGCTGACAAAATCAAAGCCGGAACGGAAAAACCGTTCCGGCTTTTTTTTATTGTGGCCGGGACAACGCGCTGTCCCAGCCAGTGGTTGCCCGCCCGGGGATTCTGAATGAATTTTAATGTGGGATTAACGTTCTTTTAATCTGAACATGGTCTATTCCATTGTCGTAGTTACCAAGCCTATGCGAATCCTGATTGTGGAAGACGAAAAGAAAGTGGCCGACATCATCGCGCGCGGCCTCAAGGCGGAGCGTTTTGCCGTGGATGTCTGCCACGACGGCCAAAGCGGCTGGCAGGCCGCCGATGCTTGCAATTATGATCTCATCATTCTGGACTTGATGCTGCCCGGCCTGAGCGGCACGGAGATTCTCGAAAAAGTCCGGCGCAAAAATTCGCTGGTGCCGATTCTGATCGTTACCGCGCGTGACAGCCTGGCCGACAAGACAAAAAATTTTGAGACGGGTGCGGATGATTATCTGACCAAGCCGTTTGCCTTCGCCGAGCTGCTGCTGCGGGTGAAGGCCTTGTTGCGGCGCGGTCCGGTGAACCGCTCCAACGTGGTGCGCGTGGGCGATCTGGAGATTGACCGGCTGACGCAAAACGTCAAACGCGCCGACAAAAAAATCGAACTCACCTCCAAGGAATACGCGCTGCTCGAATATCTGGCCTCGCAGCCGGGCCGGGTGTTTTCGCGCACGATGATCATTGAACATGTCTGGGATCAGAGTTTCGAGGGCCTGACCAACATCGTGGATGTTTATGTGCGGCACCTGCGGGAAAAAGTGGACGAAGCGTTCCCCGTCAAACTGCTGCACACCGTGCGCGGGGTCGGCTACAGCTTGAACGACCAGTCGCAAACATGAATCCACGCTCCATCAGTTTCCGTTTGGTGGCCTGGCATGCCGGTTTGCTGACCGGGATTTTCGTGCTGCTGTGCGCGCTGTTGTATCTGGATCTTCGGCATTTTTTGGAAAATGATTTGCGCCAGTCGCAGTCCCGCCGCACGCGCCAGATTGCCAACATGCTGCTCGTCCATGTTAAACAAACCGGCGAGGCGGTCGTCGCCAGCCAGACGAAAGACTGGTATGAGCCGGAAGTCAACGACCGCTTTATCCGCATCACCCGCGCCGACGGCACTTTGATTTATGTCTCCGACGCGCCTAAAGACGGCAGTTTTGATCCGTCGGAAGTTCCGATTTTTCTGCCGTCGCCGGCAACGGAATTTTCGCGCAAGCTGAAATTGTCCGGCGGCAGCACCCTGCTGATCGCCGGGCTGAATTTCAAATCCTCCGGCAATCCCGATTACCTGGTGGAATTTGGCTCCTTGCTTGATCCGGTGGAAACGATGCTCAACCACTTGTTTTTACAGCTCGCTTTCGGCCTGCCGCTGGCCGTCATCATCATCACCGTCGGCGGTTATCTGCTGGTGCGCCGGGCCTTGACGCCGGTGGAACAAATCACGCGCGCCGCCGAGCGGATCACGCAGTTCAATTTAAGCGAACGCCTGCCCGTCGCGCATACCAGTGATGAATTGGAACGCCTGTCTCTTTCGCTCAATCGAATGATCACGCGGTTGGACGACGCCTTTCAAAATTCAAAACGGTTTGTCGCCGATGCCTCGCATGATTTGCGCACGCCGCTCACGATTCTGCGGGGCGAACTGGAAAATCTCGCGGAAGATCCGAAGGTTGATTCTGAATTGCGCGACCGCGCCGGTAGCATGTTGGAGGAAGTCGTGCATCTGGGCAAAATCGTGGAGCAATTGTTCACCCTCTCGCGCCTCGACGCGGGTGAAGCGCAGACCGAATGGACGAGTTTCGATTTGACCGAACTCGCCAAAACCACCGTCGAACAAATGAGCCTGCTGGCGGAGGACAAAGGCATTTCCATTGCTTGCGACGCCAGCGAACCCGCGCCCGTGAAAGGCAACCGTGTCCGGCTCAAACAAGTGGTCGTAAACCTGCTCGACAACGCCATCAAATACACGCCGGCCAAAGGCGCCATTCATTTGCGCGTCCTTGCCGTCAACGGCCACGCGGTGCTGGAAGTGGAAGACAATGGCATCGGCATTCCGCCCGATGCGCTGCCGCATATCTTTGAACGATTTTATCGCGTGGATGAGGCGCGCTCCGCCGAATCCGAAAGCGCAGGTCTGGGACTTTCCATCGTCAAATCCATTTGCACCGCGCACGGCGCGGAAGTGGAGGCGCAAAGCATCCTCGGCAGCGGCAGTTGTTTTCGCGTCCGGCTGCCGTTATTCAAAAATTAAATTTTTGCCCGCTCATGAATTTCAAAATGACAAAATCCCGTTTCGGAAATCCCCTCAAAATTCTGGCCGCAGCCGCCATCCTCGGTCTAGCCGTGTTCTGGGTGGCGCATCGCGCGCAGGCGCAAGCTCCCGCAAGCACCGAACAGGCGACGGCACCGACGGCGGGCGTGGCGAAGGTGACGCGCGAAGATCTTTTCAAACAGGTGACGATTGCGGCGGAATTTCGGCCTTATGAGGAAGTGTCCTTGCACGCCAAGGTTTCCGGTTATGTCAGCCAAATGAACGTGGACTTCGGCGACACGGTCAAGGCCGGCCAGTTGATGGCGACGATCGAAGTGCCGGAATTGCAGGATCAATTGAACAGCGCCCTGGCGGCGGAACGCAAGGCCGAGGCGGAATACACCAACGCCCACCTGATTTATACACGGCTGCAATCGGTCAACCAGGATCATCCCAATCTCGTCGCCCAGCAGGACCTCGACACGGCGCAGGCCAATGACCTCGATACCACGGCCGCCATTGCCGCCGCCAAGGCCGAGGTTGAAAAATACAAGACGATGGTCAGTTACACGCAGATCACCGCGCCGTTTGACGGCGTGGTCACGCATCGTTACGCCGATCCCGGCTCGCTCATCCAGGCCGGCACCGCTTCGGACACGCAAGCCATGCCGCTGGTGCGCGTTTCGGACAACTATCGGCTGCGGCTGGATTTTCCCGTCACGGTGGATTACGTCAAGGACGTCAAGCTGGACGATGCCGTGACTGTGCGGGTAGATTCCCTCAACGGCAAGACGTTCACCGGCAAAATTTCCCGCTTCACCCACAAAGTGGATGATAACACCCGCACGATGATCACGGAAATTGAAGTGCCCAATGCCGATCTGGAACTGATTCCAGGCATGTATGCCACCGTGGTTTTGAAAGTTGAAAAGCACGAGCAGGCACTGGCCGTTCCTACCGAAGCGGTGGGCGGTGAAAAAACGCACACGGTTTATGTCGTCAACCGCGACAATCAGATCGAGGAACGCGACGTCAAACTCGGTTTGGAAACGCCGGACAAATACGAAGTTCTTTCCGGTTTGCAGGAAGGCGACCTGGTGGTCATCGGCAGCCGCGCAGGATTTCAGGCCGGCCAAAAAGTCGAACCCAAGCTGATCCAGCTTTCCATGCGCAATGAAAATTGAAATCAAACCATTCAATGACCGTGTGCGCTTCGCGCCATCAATCACTTTCAAGCGGTTGAAGATACGGACGAATGTGACAATGGGTGGCTCACTTTTCTTCGGGCACTACGCCCGCCGGAAAAGTTTGCACGCGCGCGCCTTTTTTTGAATTCATGAATACTGTTTTAACCTCCGAACAATTGGAAATTCTGGGTCGGCTCGACGCCTGCACGCTGGCTAATGCCATCGAGACTTTTCACGCGCGGTTGCGTAACGAAGGCTTTACCGACAACTCGGTGCATTGTCAGTTTCCTCATTTAAGACCGATGTTGGGTTATGCCGCCACGGTCAAGGTGCGCGGTTCCGCGCCGCCCACGGCCGAGCGGGATTATCCTGACCGCACTGACTGGTGGGATTATATTCTTTCGCTGCCCGCGCCGCGCGTGGTGGTGGTGCAAGACATGGCTTCTAGCGTCGGCCTTGGCTCACTGCTCGGCGCGGTGCATGTCAACATCCTGCGCGCGCTCGGTTGTGCGGGCGCGGTGACGAATGGTGCTGTGCGCGATCTACCGGCGGTCGAGAAGCTCGGCTTTCAACTCTTTGCCGGAAGCATTTCCGTCTCGCACGCCTACGTTCACATTGTGGAATTTGGGACGCCGGTCGAAGTCGGCGGGCTGAAAATTCAATCCGGGGATTTGCTCCACGGTGACTTGCACGGGGTGCAAACCGTTCCGTCCGGCATTGCCGAAAAAATTGCGCGCGCGGCGGCGGAAATCATCGCGCGGGAACAGGAATTGATCACGCTCTGCCAGTCCAAGGATTTCTCGCTGGAAAAATTGCGCGCCGCCATCGCCAAAGCGCGTTCCTAAACATGTTTCATTGTCATGTCACGTTTTGCCATCCGTCTGCCTTATCTGATCATCGTCATCTGTCTCATCACCTGCGTCGTCGGGGTGACGAGCCTGGTGCGAATGCCGGTGGATTTGTTTCCGCCGATCAAAATTCCCGTCGTAGTGGTCGCAACCTTCTTCAACGGCATGCCGCCGGAGCAGATTGAAACCGACATCACTGGACGCTTCGAGCGTTTTTTCACACTGGCCAGCGGCGTGGATCATATTGAATCGCGTTCGTTGCCAGGCGTGAGCCTGATCAAAATATATTTCCAGCCGGGCTTCAATGCCGATTCCGCCGTGACCAGCATCGCGAATCTCGCGATGGCCGATTTGCGAAAATTACCGCCCGGCACGTTGCCGCCGGTCGTTTTGCAGTTTGACGCGTCGAGTCTGCCGGTGTGCTTGATTACTCTGAAAGGCGAAGGCTTGAACGAGGCGAAGCTCCGCGACATCGGCCAATATGATGTTCGCAATCAGGTTGCCAACGTGCCAGGCGCATCCGTGCCGCAGCCGTTCGGTGGCCGTTACCGGCAGATCATGATTTACGTGGACCCGCTCAAGCTCGAAGCGCACCAGTTGAGCGTCATGGATGTCGTGCGCACCGTAAACGAGGCGAATTTGATCCTGCCCGCTGGCGACGTGAAGATCGGCCCTTACGATTACAACCTTTACGTCAACAGCCAGATCAACGACATGAAGGACATCAACCAGGTGCCGTTGAAAACCATCGGCAATGCCTCCGTGCTCGTCGGCGATGTCGGCCATGCGGAGGACGGTTCGGAAATCCAATACAACATCGTGCGCGTGGACGGCCAGCCGTCGGTCTATCTGCCCGTG
>CAYVGC010000086.1:0-19732 GCA_964449815.1 uncultured Bifidobacteriaceae bacterium | reverse complement strand
AGCGATAAATAAAGGGTTCTGCGGTGTGGTCAATGCCCTTTTAAGGCATTGGTCCGGGGTTCGAGTCCCCGCCAACCCACCATTCCACCAGTTTGAGATAATTCGACGAATGCCGACCACGGTTTGACGCAAGAACCACGGGCTTTTTTGCAGTCGAGGACCAGGTTCGAGCCAAACACTTTTTGAGCGAGAACCTTTTTCTCCTGCGAAGCACCCGCAACAGCAATTTCACCCGCGTTTCTAGCGGTTAAAATCCAATTTTGGAACGGTTCCCTTTTGCCACTGGAAAAGTCCAGACGCAAACCGGGCGATGGTCATGCGGCCAAGGCACACAAACTCGGAGTTTGTTTGGCCACCCACCGCCCGGTCCTGTTTTTTTCGAGAGCAAAATCCAGGCCGTTGTCCTCCCCATGAACCTCGCATTCGCTGGCATCAGAAGGCTCTCGCGGAGTTGAGGTGATAGCCGGTCGCCATGAAAACCATCACGCCGGCCGAACTGGGGAAAATTCTCGCGGCCCAGCCGTCGTCAACGGTCATTGACGTGCGGACGCCGGTGGAGTTCGCGGAAGTCCACGTTCCGCAGGCGTGCAGCGTTCCGCTGGACGAACTGAAACCCGGTTCGCTGCTGCTGCCGAAAAACCAGCCGGTTTATCTGCTGTGCCACGGCGGCCAGCGCGCCACCAAGGCGGCGGAAAAGTTTGCGAAGGAGGGTTTCTTGCAGCCCGTCGTCATCGCGGGCGGCACGCTCGCGTGGATCGAGGCGAGTCTGCCGGTGACGCGGAGCGCGGTGAAAATCATCAGCCTGGAACGCCAGGTCCGCATTGCCGCCGGCACAATTGGGTTCACGGACGTGATCCTCGCGCGCTTCGTGAATTTCAACTTCATCTGGCTTTCGGGTCTCGTCGGCGCCGGTCTCGTTTTCGCCGGCATCACCGACTTTTGCGGCCTGGGTTTGCTGCTCGCCCGGATGCCGTGGAACAAGCGCGCCTCCGGCCGTTGAGCCGGTTTTGACCGAACTGGCCATTGGCCGCAGGCCGCATCAATTCGGTTGGCGAACCGCCGCGTGCCGTTTAAGCTGCGCCATGCGGTTGCATGACCGATATTTGTTCCGTGAGCTGCTCACGCCGCTGGCCTACAGCCTCGGCGGGTTTCTCGTTTTCTGGATTTCATTTTTTTTCTTCAAGCAGCTTGAGACAATCCAGGAGAAAAAACTGAATCTCTTCGACACGGTGGAATACTGTGCCGCCAGCCTGCCGGAATTCTTTGTCATGGTGCTGCCCATCCTGCTGCTGCTGTCGCTGCTCTACACGCTCACGCAACATGCGCGGCACAATGAGCTCACCGCGCTGCGCGCCGCCGGCGTCGGCCTGTGGCGGGTGTGCGCGCCGTATTTCATCATCGGGCTGCTGGCGACGGGCATTTATTTCGCGCTGAACGAAATCGCCGTGCCGGGCTGCGCCCGCTGGGCGGACCAAATTTTATCCCGCCATCTCAACGAGCCGGCAAACCAGCCGCCGGGCGCGAAGGGTTTTTCCAACGCCCGGGCGCACCGGCTCTGGCAGTTCGTCAAATACGACCCGCGCAGCACCTGGATGCAAAATCCGACCGTGACCTGGACGCTGCCCGACGGTTCGTGGCGCGTCTTGCGCGCCGAACACGCGGTCCGCACCAACGGCGTCTGGACTTTTTATGACGTGCAGCTTCAGGTCAACCAGTCCGGTCCGCACGGCGACGCGCTGCCCAAGGCCGCGACGAATGTGCTGGCCGTCCCGGAATTTGACGAGACGCCGGAAACAATCCGCCTCCTGCTCAAGTTCAGCGACACGCAGACGTTGCGCGGATCGCGCGGCGCCGACATCCCGCTGGCCGAGCTGTGGGAATACCTGCGGAACAACCCCGGCCTGCGCGTGGACGACACGCAAGTGCTGCTGACCAAATTCCACGGACGCCTCGCCGCGCCGTGGACGTGCCTCGTCGTGGTGCTGATGGCGATCCCGTTCGGCGCGCAGTCGGGCCGGCGGAATCTGTTCTTTGGCGTGGCCGGCAGCATTTTCATCTGCTTCGCCTATTTCATTTTGCAATCGGCCAGCCTCGCCTTCGGCATGAACGGCCAGCTGCCCGGCTGGCTCGCCGCGTGGCTGCCCAATTTTATTTTCGCGGGCCTCGGTGTCATTTTGATGCTGCGCACGCGGTGAGTTTTTAGTTTTTAGTTTTTAATTTTGGTTTTGAGTTCTATTTTCAAGCGGGCCGGCCGTCGCCGGCAGAAAACCTGAAATTGACCAATTCAAAAGATTTCGTGAGCGAGGAATTTTCCACATGCAAACTGTCGCCGGAGCGGTTGAGCCTGTTGTATCAGGTCAGCAACGTCATCCACTCCACGCTCGATTCGCAGGAGGCGCTGCAGCTCATCGTGAGCGAGGCCGTGCGGGTGATGAAGGCCTCCAGCGGTTCGCTGGTGCTGATCAATCCGACCACCAGTTTTCTGGAAATCCACGCGGCGCAAAACCTTTCCTCGACGGCGCGGAAATTAAAGCTGCGCGTCGGCGAGGGCATCACCGGCTGGGTTGCGCGGCACGGCCAGCCGGCCCGCGTCGGCGACGTCCTGCGCGATCCGCGCTATGTCAGCCTGCGGCGCAACGTGCGTTCGGAACTGGCGGTGCCGCTCGAAGTGCAGGGCGAGGTGCGCGGCGTCATCAACGTGGATTCCGAGTGCGCGGACGCATTTTCGGCGGACGACCAGGAATTGTTGCAGGAGCTGGCGATTCAGGCGGCCGAGGTGATCCACCACACCTGGCTCTACGAACAACTGCGGTTGAAAGTGATGCTGTTCGAGTCGCTCGCCAGCGTGAGCCGCACGATCAACTCCACCTTGAACCTGGACGAGGCGTTGCGCGCCATCACCAAGGAGGCGTGCGAGCTGATGCGGGCGCGGATGTGTTCGCTCATGCTGCTGGACGAGTCATGCGAGTGGCTGGACTTGCGCGCCAGTTATGGCGCGGGCGACGCCTACATCAAAAAACCGCGTCTGGCCGTCGAGGAAAGTTTGATCGGCGTGGTCGTGCGGCGGAAAAAACCGCTGCAGGTCGCCAATGTGCAGGTGGACACGCGCTATCAAAACGTGGAGCTGGCGCGGCGCGAGGGGCTGGTGTCGCTGCTGAGCGTGCCGCTGATTTTTTCCGGCCAGGCCATCGGCGCATTGAGCGTCTATACGGCGCGGCCCTACAATTTTTCCAACGAGGAGATCAAAATTCTGGGCGCGCTGGCGGAGCTGTCGGCGATCGCGATTGAAAAAGCGCGGCTTTACGAACGCGTCGTGGACGTGGAGGAGCAGCTGCGGCAGAACGAAAAGCTTTCCGCGCTCGGCCTGCTCGCGGCGGAGGTCGCCCATGAAATCCGCAATCCGCTCACGGTGATGAAACTGCTGTATCATTCGCTGGACCTGAAATTCGAGGCGAAGGACCCGCGCGCCAAGGACGTGCAGATCATCGAGGCCAAAATCGAGCACCTGAACCGGATCGTGGAACAGATCCTGGATTTTGCGCGCACGACGGAACCCAAGTTCGTGCCGGTGAATTTGAACGGCCTGGTGGATGAGTTAAGCCTGCTCGTGCGGCACAAGCTGGCGAACCAGGGCGTCAAGCTCGTGCGCGACTTGCAGGCCGGTCTGCCGCTGGTGCTCGGCGACGCGCCGCAACTGGAACAGGCGTTTTTGAATTTGATTTTGAATGCCGCGGAGGCCATGCCCGACGGCGGTTCGCTCACGATCAAAACCACGGCGCTCCAGGCCGCGCAGGTGGCGGTCGCCTTCAAAGACACCGGCGGCGGCATGAGCCCGGAGCAGCAGCAGCGCGCGTTCAAGACCGTGCTGGCAACCACGAAAACCAAAGGCACCGGCGTCGGCCTGGCCATCGTCGGCCGGATCATTGAAACGCACCACGGCCAGATCCGGATCTTGTCGCGCCCCGGTCGCGGCACCACCATGCGCATCACCCTGCCGGTGATCCAAACGGCTCAGACGTAAAGAAAGACATAAAGCGAGAACGACACCGCCGCCACGCCCGCCGCCGCCGCGATGGACCACAGGAAACTCCGCTGCCGCGCCGCCAGCGCAAACGTTGAGATGATCACCGCCATCTGCGAGGCCAGCATCCCGTAGAAAAATTTGCTGCTGCGCCGGTGATGCTTCTCGGCGGTGTCATTGTTCTGGCGCACCTGCAGTTCGTAGATGCCCGCGACAGCCATGTTCAGACGCGACTCGGCGTCGTAGCGCGCCGCCGTGTAACGCAGCCGCGCGGCGGAAAAACTGCGGAAAAGATATTTGTCGCCCGTCATCAGCGCCGCGTCGAGCCTGTCCGAAGCCTTGTTGATGGACTTGGTCGCATCGTCAAACGCCGTCGCCGCGTCCTGCGCCGCCGTGAGCGATGCCGCCAGCGTGGCCGCCGTGACCTTGCCGAGCGCCGCCGCGATTTCCGTCTCCGGCCGGGAATTTTCCACCGCGTCGAGGGCTGCTTTGACGGCGTCATCCAGTTTCGCGGGCGTGGCGGCGGGCAGCTCGTTTTTCGTGAACGCAGCGACCGTCGCGGCGTCGGCGCCGGCCAGGGCCGCCGGGTCCAGCGGCTGGATTTCTGCCGTGGCCGCGAGCAGATCCAGCGTGTTGCGCGCGACCGCGCTGCGCAGCTTCTTGGCCTGATAATAACTCCACTGGTCGCCGGCCTTGGACTGGAGCTGCGCCGCGAGCGCGCGGTCGTATTGCGCCTTGGTCATCTCGCTTGAGGCCAGCCCGGCGAGCATGGTCGCGATCACTGTCATCACGATGGGCGTCACGCCGAGGATTTTGCCCCACTTGGTTGGCGGCAGGTCCGCCTTGATTGCATCCGGGATTTGTATTTTCGCGGCCATAATTTTGATTTTCTCCAAGGCCAGCTTATACGGAAAATTATTTCCCGCCAACCGGCAAAATTGAAAGTGTCAAAATTGCAGCCGGCGCTTGAGGTTTTGCGTGGTTTGGCTAATTTCTCAACCATGTTCATCGTTCACGTCCATGTCCGGGTGAAACCAGACTGCCTCGAAGCCTTCAAAGCCGCCACGCTGGCCAACGCCCGCGCCAGCGTGCGGGAACCCGGCGTCGCGCGTTTCGACGTCGTGCAGCAGGCCGACGACCCCACGCGCTTCGTGCTCGTCGAGGTCTATCACGCTGCCGCCGCCAATGCCGCGCACAAGGAAACCGCGCATTATCCGGTCTGGCGCAACGCGGTCGCACCGATGATGGCCGAGCCGCGCTGCAGCGTAAAATTCAACAACGTCTTCCCCGACGACCAAAACTGGTGAGCCTGAACTTTGAATTTGCCACCGCCACGCGCATCATTTTCGGCGCGGGCGCGGTCAAGCAGGTCGGGACCAATGTGAAAAACTTTGGCCGCCGCGCGCTCGTCGTGACCGGGCGCAATCCGCAGCGCGCGGAAAAACTGCTGGCCGGTCTTTCCACCAGCGGGATTGGCATGGCGACTTTCACGGTTTCCGGCGAGCCGGAAATTTCCACGGTCGCAAACGGCGTGGCGTTCGCCCAAAAAGAGAATTGCGATTTTGTCGTCAGCCTCGGCGGCGGCAGCGTGATTGACGCCGGCAAAGCCATCGCCACGATGCTGACGAACGGCGGCGAACTGCTAGATTACCTCGAAATCATTGGTCATGGCCGGACGCTGATGAAACCATCCGCTCCGTTCATTGCCATCCCGACCACCGCCGGCACGGGCGCGGAAGTCACACGCAACGCCGTGCTTGCGTCGCCGGAGCACAAAGTCAAAGTCAGCCTCCGCAGCCCGCTCATGCTGCCGCGCCTCGCCGTGATTGATCCCGAACTCACCGCCGATTTGCCGCCCGCGCTCACCGCCGCCACCGGCCTCGACGCGCTTACGCAGCTCATCGAACCCTTTGTGAGCCGGCGCGCGAATCCGATGACCGACGGCTTTTGTGCCGGGGGAATCCGACGCGCCGCCCGCTCGTTGCGCAAGGCCGTCTTCAACGGGCAGAATCCATCCGCCCGCGAAGACCTGGCCGTGGCCAGTTTGTTCGGCGGCCTGGCGCTGGCGAACGCCGGCCTCGGCGCGGTCCATGGATTTGCCGGACCGATTGGCGGCAGTTTTCCCGCACCGCACGGCGCGGTCTGCGCGTCGCTGCTGCCGCACGTCATGGCGGCGAACATCCGCGCGCTGCGCGAACGCGAGCCGCAAAATTCCGCCCTGGCGCGTTATCAAAAAGTTGCGTCGCTGCTTGCCGGCAACCCGCACGCCGACGCTGAAGCCGGTGTGGAATGGGTGCAAAAACTTGTGGCCGAACTGCCGGTTCCAAAACTTCGCGCCTACGGCCTGCGCGAGGAACATGTCGGCGGCCTCGTGGTGAAAGCCGCCAACGCCAGCAGCATGAAGGCGAATCCCGTCGTGCTCACGGCGGATGAACTGGCGCACGCTCTGCGGCTGGCCTTGTGATTTGAAAATGAATGTGATTTGGGAAAATCCTCAGGTCGTCACGCAGACGCAGATCATCGCGCGCAGTCTCAAACATTGGACGGGCCGCGAGCTGCTGCCGGGAAATTATTCGCCGGCGGAACTCGCGGAAAAAATTTACCGCGCGGCTTTCGTCCTCGTTTCGCATGGCATGGAAGCCGATCCGATTTTGAATTACGGCAACCAGCCCGCGCTCGCGCTCTGGGAAATATCGTGGGATGAACTTGTGCGCACGCCGTCGCGCCTGACCGCCGAGGCGCCCAACCGCGAGGAGCGCGCCCGGCTGCTCGCCGCCGTCGCGCAGCGCGGCTTCATTGACGACTATTCCGGCATCCGCATTTCCAAAACTGGACGCCGCTTCCGAATCGCGCAGGCGACCGTCTGGAATCTGCTTTCCGAAACCGGCCAGCCCTGCGGCCAGGCGGCGATGTTCGCACGCTGGGAATTGCTTTGAGCTTCGCCCGCCGCCGTTCTAACTTCTAAAAGCCTGTGAACGAAACCGTCCTACCACCCGAAAACCGCGAACGGATGATCGTTTTGCTCCTGTGTCTGCTGGCCGCCGTTCATGTCTTCATTTTTTCCGCCACGTTCCCGTTCTTCAGCGTCGTGGACGAGCAGGTCCACCTCGATCTGGTCGTGCGCTATTCCCGGGGCGACATCCCGCGCTCGCTCGCACCGCCATGTGCCGAGGCGCTGCCGCTCATCGCCATTTTCGGCACGCCAGAATATCTCTGGCCGCCCGAATCCCAGCCTGGCGGACGCTTTGCCGCGCCGCCGTGGAAGCTGCCCATGGCCGAAGTCCAGGCCAAGCTCCTGGGGCGGGAGGTCATCTGGAAAGAAACGGTGAAAAACCACGAGGCCTCGCAGCCGCCGCTTTACTATGCCGTCGCCGGCCTCTGGTGGCGGCTCTGGCAAAGCCTCGGCTTTCTGGACGGCCCGTTGCTTTATCTGGTCCGGTTTTTCAACGCGCTGATGATCGGGGCGCTGGTGTGGCTCGGCTGGTTTGCCACGCGGAAGATTTTTCCGGAAAATAATTTCATCCGGCTCGCCGTTCCCGCCCTCGTCGCCTTCATGCCGCAGACCACTTTTTACGCGATCAACAACGACATCTTTTCGCCGTTCACCTTCGGCCTCGTGTTCGTCCTGCTGTTGAAATTCTGGGACGCGGAAAATCTGTCACCGCGTCTCGCCGTTGCCCTCGGCTTCGCGCTCGCCGCGACGTTCCTGACAAAAATCAGCAACCTGCCGCTGCTCGCCGTCGCCGCAGTTTTTATCGCGCTGAAAATCCTCCGGCCCGCGCAAAATGGAAAACTGCGGCCGGCGGTTCCCGCGCTGGCCAGTCTGTGCCTGTGCGCCGTCTTGCCGATGGCCGCCTGGATGATTTGGTGCAAAATCAATTTCGGCGATTTCACCGGCTCGGGTTTGAAAATCCAGTATCTCGGCTGGACGCACAAGCCGTTCGCCGAATGGTTTCAGCACCCGGTTTTTACAGCGCCCGGCGGCTGGTATTTTCTGAAAGGAAATCTTTCGACGTTCTGGCAGGGCGAATTGTTGTGGCGACACCAGCCGCTGGCGATTCCCGCCGTGGATTCGGTTTATGTCGGGCTGACGCTCGCAACCTTCGCCTGCACGTTCGCCGCCCTGCTGCGCCGCACCTCGCCGTTTTCCACGCTGCAACGCACCGCCGTCTGGTTCAGCTTCATCTGTCTCGCGGCGGCGTTCGCATTCTTTGCGCTGTTGTCCGTGAAATACGATTTTCAAAACTGTGTTTATCCGTCGCGCGCCCATCCGTTTTTCGTTTCGGGCCGGCTGATGCTGGGGATGTTGATTCCATTTTTAATCCTGTTTGCGTGCGGCCTCGACCGGCTGCTGAAACGCTTCCAGAACAGCGTGAAATTTTTTGTGCTGTTTGCGCTGCTGGCGTTCATGCTCGCGTCGGAAATCACGATTGACTGGAGAATTTTCCCGAACGAATACAACTGGTTTCACATGTGACGCCAATGGCGCGCGGGTCCGTGACCTGCGGCAATCGTTGCAATCGCAGGACATTCAAAAAGACTGCGTTGTCTCGGTTTCCATCCGGCCGTGGCCCGGCCGGAGCGCCGCCGAAAATCACGCGCCAGAGGCGGGTTCCCTCGAAACAATTTGACGAGGATTTGGGCGAACTCCCAAATCCGCCGGCAGACGCACGTGCTCCCGTTCAAGCCGCCATCGCGCGGCCGGCGATGAAGCCCGTCGTCCAAGCCGCCTGAAAATTGAAACCACCGGTGATGCCGTCCACGTCCAGCAGCTCGCCGGCAAAAAACAATCCGGGGCAGAGCTTGCTTTCCATCGTTTTGAAATTCACTCCGGCCAGTTTCACGCCGCCGCAGGTCACAAACTCGTCCTTGTTCAGACTTTTGCCCGTCACGCGAAATTCCGTGCGCGTGAGCTGCTGCGCCAGCGCCTGCGCCTGCGTCCGCGTGAGCGCCGACCAGCGCGTCTCGCGTGAAATTCCCGCCGCCAAAACCAGTCGCTCCCACAGCCGCGCCGTCACCGGAAACAGTGGCGCATTCACCAATAATTTCGCGCCTGCCGATTTGCGCCGCGCTTGGAATTCCTGGATTATTTTTTCCGGGTTTAATTCCGGCAGCCAGTTCACGAGCAGCGGAAACTGATAATTCAGATCATGCAACCTCCGCGCGCCCCACGCGGACATTCTTAAAATCGTCGGGCCGCTCAACCCCCAATGCGTCACCAGCAGCGGCCCGCGTGTGCGCAATTTTATGGCGGGAATGGAAATTTCCGCCGCCGCCGACACGCCCGCGAGCGCGTGGAGCCACGGCATTTCAATCTGGAACGTAAACAGCGACGGCACCGGCGGTTCCAGCGCGTGGCCGAGCAAGGCCGCCAGCTGCCCCGCCGCCGCCGCGCGGCAGCCGCCGGTGGCGAGCAATAACTTGTCGCACGAAAACGCAACTTTCTGCGTGCCGTGGTCCGTTTGTGGCGCTGCAGCGGGCGGCGGACCGCCTGCCCCGCCCAGTGTCAGTTCAAATTTCCCCGCCGCACTTTTAATGACCGATTCCACGGCGCAATTCAGCCGCAATTTCACCCCCGCGTTTTTTGCCGCGTCTAAAAGACAATTAATAATTGTCTCCGAGGAATTAGTGACCGGGAACATCCGCCCGTCGCTCTCCGTTTTCAGCTTCACGCCGCGCTTTTCGAACCACGCCACGGTGTCGCGCGCGGAGAATTTCTGGAACAGCGAGAGCAGCGCCTGCCCGCCCCGCGGGTAGCCTGCGGCAAATTCACGCGGCTCAAAACACGCGTGCGTGACATTGCAGCGGCCGCCGCCAGAGATGCGCACCTTGTCAAGCGCGCGCGCGGTTTTTTCCAGCACGGTCACGTCCGCGCCCAGCTCCGCCGCGGCGATGGCCGCGAAAAAGCCCGCCGCGCCGCCGCCAACCACAATGATTTGCCTCGAACTCAAGCGCGAAGAATCGCAGAATCCGGGCCATGTCCGAAGAAAATTTACCAAATCCGGAGCCGCGTCCGCTCTTTTCATCCCAGTTTTCTGATTAATTTTCCTGATGGAAGATGGGTTAATAGCCATGGAGATGTCTGCAAAAGGGGTTGTTTTTGAAAACCGGTGGTGAACCGCCTCCTGGACGGTTTGCCGGAGCCGGACATGGCGCGGATGGAGAAAATAAAAAAGTCGCTGGCACGGAGGCGGAAGCAGAAAGGCTCATGAGGATTGATTTTTGTCATGCAATGCCCAAAATGAACTTTTTGAGGGCTGCGGCAAATTGTAAATTTGCCCTTCAAACGGGTTGGAATTGAATTTCAGGGTGGCATTTTTCCCCGCTCGCGGCGAAAAGGGGATTTGAGAACACCGTCGAATCTTCGCCTTGTTATCCTTCCGCTTTCCATCTGCTGCTGCTGCGCACCTCAAATCCTTGGCATCGAATCCCAAGACAGAAGACAAAACCTTCAACTGCTGGCTGTCAGGTCGCCGGGAACGGCTTTCCCATGAACAAACCAAGGAGGTTGCAATACTCATTTTTGCCGCCACATGACCGGGTGTGAGATTTTTCTCCATCCGCTTGACCTTGAGCCAATCGCCCGCCGTCTTTATGTTCAGTTTCAACATTTTAGACCGGGTTTTGATTCCCGTGATTTGCAGGGTATTTTACTCGAACTGTGCGTTGTGCAATACCCAGCAGAGCTACTAGCCTCGCCTCGTTTTGGCAGTCCGCCAAACCAAGGCAGGACCGCACATTTTCACCTTCAATATTTCAAAACACCCCCATCCGCCGGCTCCGGCGAAACTAACGCTTGCCATTTCGACGCTGGAAACTTAATGTCTCGCTGCGATTGTTCCTTTGGAAAGACCCGCTCGGTGTGACTGAGAGCGCATCTGTCTGGCAAATCCTGTTTTCAACCGCAACCGAACCGTTTATCGGGCGTTCACTGTTAGTTGAAATATAATGTCACATCCTCAAATCATCCAGGGCGGAATGGGTGCAGGCGTCTCCGACTGGCATCTGGCCCGGGCGGTTTCCCAGACCGGCCAGTTGGGTGTCGTTTCCGGCACCGCCATCGGTGCCATTCTTGTCCGGCGGCTGCAAGTCGGCGATCCCGATGGCCAGATGCGCCGTGCGCTGGAAAAATTCCCCGTGCCCGGCGTCGCCGCCAAAATTCTCGCGGACTATTTCATCCCCGGCGGCAAGCCCTCCGGCGCGCCCTTCAAACTCTCGCCGATGCCTGGTCTTGATCCCGGCCCGGATTTTGTGGCGCTGACCGTCGCGGCCAATTTCGCGGAAGTCTTCCTGGCCAAGGAAGGCCACGCCGGACTGGTCGGCATCAACTTCATGGAAAAGCTCCAGTTCCCCACGCTGGCCTCGGTTTTCGGCGCGATGCTCGCGGACGTGGATTATGTGCTGATGGGCGCGGGCATTCCCCGCGCCATTCCCGGCGTGATTGACCGGCTGGCGCGCGGCGAAACTGCGGAGTTGAAAATTGACATTGAGGGCGGGCTGCCCGGCGAGGAATTCCACTCCAAGTTTGACCCGGCGGCCTTTTGCGGCGGCCGCGCGCCGGCGTTGAAACGCCCGCATTTTCTCGGCATCATCGCCTCGGCCACCTTGGCGATTACCCTCGCGCGCAAATCCAGCGGCCAGGTCAACGGCTTCATCGTCGAGGGCGAAACCGCCGGCGGCCACAACGCGCCCCCGCGCGGTCCGCTGCAATTGAACCCCGGGGGCGAACCGGTCTATGGACCGCGCGATGTGGCGGACCTGGAAAAAATCCGTGAATTGGGACTGCCCTTCTGGCTCGCCGGTTCTTACGGCGCCATCGGCAAGCTCGCCGAAGCCTTGCATCTCGGCGCGGCCGGCATCCAAGTCGGCACGGCGTTTGCGTTCTGCGAGGAATCCGGCATTCGTCCCGACCTCAAGCAGCAGGTTTTCCAGCTCAGCCGCGAAGGCAAGCTCCGCGTGTTCACCGACCCGCTCGCGTCGCCGACCGGTTTTCCGTTCAAGGTCGTGAAACTGCCCGGCACGTTGTCGGACGGCAAATCCCTTCCGGAGCGGAAGCGCCTCTGTGATCTCGGCTATCTCCGGCACGCCTACCGTAAGCCGGACGGCGCGATTGGCTACCGCTGCCCCGCCGAGCCGGTGGAGGATTACCTCCGCAAAGGCGGCACGCTCGCGGATACGATCGGGCGGGAATGTGTCTGCAACGGACTGGTGGGGACGATTGGTCTGCCGCAGGTGAATGCGGAAAATGTCTCCGGCCTGCCGCTGGTCACCGCCGGCAATGAAGTTGTGAATGTCGCCCGGTTTTTGCAGCCGGGCCGCGACTCCTACACCGCCGCCGATGTCGTCCGGCTCCTGCTGGGACAAACAGCTCCAGCCGCTGCGGCCGGGGGCTGATCCTGCGGCAGCACTACGGTCAAATTTCGTGCGGCGCTGTGTCACCGGCACGGGTGCGGCAGCCCCCGGTCGCTTTCCCCGGAACCGCCGCCATCGCCTGTGCTTGGTTCGCCGATTTTTGGCGTATTTCCGGGGTTTCCCGGCTTGGCAGAATCATTTTACCAAGCCGCAGTCTGGCTCTGCCAGACCGCCGAACGATTCTACCATCTGGCAGAGGCGGGTTGCCACGCCGAAAAACGTCCGGTTCGAATGATTTTCCAGCCCTCCTGCCATGAGCCGCGCTCAGTTTGCAGCGGGGTTCACTTGATGCTTCCGAAATGCACCTTTTCCGGCACGGCGGGTTCGTCGAGCAATTGAATGGTCGTGGCCGGCCCCAGATCGGGATTCGCCCAGGCACGCAAGGCCCACACGATTTTTTTGGCCGGTGAAATTTCCAGCGCCTGAACGGGCGCGGTGGCCGGGTCCACGTTTCCGTTCCACTGGTTGACCCAGTTATTGATGAGCGTGTCGCCGTCCGGCAGCCGCGTCGCCAGCTGCATGCTGTCAAACTGGTAGTCCGGCACGTCGGCGGCGGTGAATTCCCAGACGGATTCGCCCTGCGGATTCAGCTCGCGCACGGTCCTGCCGCAGGTGAGTGTGTTGCCATTGGGCAGGCGCACGGCCGACCAGACGCCGGGAGCCTCCGCCGACCAGACCGCCGCGCCGGTTTCATCGTATTCGACCACTTTCCCCAGATCCATGTGCGCCACGAGATAGGTGCCGGCATCGGTCAGCCGGGCGTGACGGAATTGTCCGTGCGTGCTGCCGGGGTTCTTGACCGGCAGGGAAATTTCCTTTTCCATTTCGCCGGACGCAAGATTGGCCACGAACAATTCCGGCTCCGGGCCGTTCTGGATGAAGATGACGTGATTGGTGCCGATGGGCTGGGCGGTGTGGATTTCGCACTTGGGCGGCGCATCGTAATTCCAGAGGATCTGCTTTTCCGGCGTGATGAGCGTCACGCCGAATTGATGCGCGAACAGGATGTTTCCGTTCGACAGCCGGACGGCGTCGCTGATTTCGCCCCGGTTGGTGGATTCGTTATAGGCCCAGACCACCTGCCCCTGGCGCACGAGATACATGTCGCGCGTCCTGGCTTCACCGGCATAAAAGAAGTCGTGCTGCGCGAGGCCGTTGCCGGGCAACACCGCCGGAAACGTCGGTTTGCCGGCGGCAGCCGGATCTGTGACGAAAGGCCGCACGCGCCCGGCCAGCAGTTGATAGCCGGCGGGACTGAAATGCAATTTGTCCGCGACGAACAATTCCGGCCGCGGCTGGCCGTCGGCACCGAGCGGCAGGTCATAGGTCTCGATGTAATGCAGGTGAGCCTTGCCCCGGACAAAATCGGCGACCATCGTGTCCAGCGCCCTTTCCTTTTCATGCTGATACCAGCGCAGACCGCTCGGACTCCACGAAATGAAATAAATTTCCGTTGCCGGCAGTTTCGCGTGAACCAGCGCGGCAAATTCCTGAAAATCGGCGAAGACCTGCTCCGGCGATTTGCCGTCCGCAAGGTCGTTGCCGCCCGCGCGGAGAAAAACCTTCCTCGGCTTGTAGGGGAAAACAATCCGGTCCGCGAAATGAGTGGCGTCGCAAAGCTCCGAGCCGCCGAACCCACGGTTCAACACGGGCTGGTTTGGAAAATCCTGCGCCAGCGTCTTCCACAGCCTGATGGTCGAGGAGCCGGTGAACACAAACCCGCCCGTGGCCGGCGGATTGGTGGCGTCCATTCTTTCGTAGGCGGAAATCTCCGCCTCCCACTTGGCAAAATTATGATTTGTTTCTGCGCCCCGGGCCTTGCGCCCCGGCGCGGCCGGCAACAAGGCGGCCAGCAACAGCCAGACGATGAATTTCATGCGCTGAAGCGTAGCCCTGCCGGCGGCAAAGAAAAGAAATTTGACAGCGGACCGATATGAACTGCTCGTGCGCGGGGCGGGGTTTGAAATGGGGTTGCGGCCAGATTTAGCTCTGCTTTCGCTGCCGGGTCGGTTATAGTTGCAATGCTGGCTATACATTTTGCATGACACCAAAACTTTTTTCCGAAATGGGACTTTCCGCCGAAGTGCTGAGAGCCATTGACAAGCTCGGCTTCGAGCAGGCGGCCCCCATCCAGGCGGCGGCGATCCCCGTGCTGATGGCGGGCAAGGACGTGGTCGGCCAGTCGCAGACCGGCTCCGGCAAGACCTGCGCGTTCGGCATTCCCGCCGTGGAAAAAGTGGATGCCAGCAAACGCGCGGTGCAGGTCCTGATCCTTTGCCCGACGCGCGAACTGGCGATGCAGGACGCGGAGGAAATCCACAAGCTCGCCTTGTTCAAGCGCGGCATCATCGCGCTGCCGATTTACGGCGGGCAGTCCTACGACCGCCAGCTTTTCGGCCTGCGGCAGGGAGCGCAGATCGTCATCGGCACGCCGGGCCGCGTGATGGACCACATGCGGCGCGGCACGCTGCGGCTGGATGCCGTCAAGATGGTGATCCTCGACGAGGCCGACGTGATGCTCAACATGGGTTTCCGCGACGACATTGAAACGATTCTGAAAGACGCGCCAAAGGAGCGGCAGACGGTCTTCTTTTCCGCCACAATGCCGAAACCGATCCGCGACCTCATCGAAAAATACGCGCGCGATCCGCAGAACGTGAAGGTCGAGCAGAAGGCGATGACCGTCCCCACCGTCGAGCAGGTTTATTTTGAGGTGGACCGGCGCTACAAAGTCGAGCTGCTCACGCGGCTGATTGACATTTACGACGTGAAACTGGGAATTATTTTTTGCAACACCAAGCGCATGGTGGACGACCTCGTGGATCATCTCGAAGCGCAGGGCTATCAGGCCGACCGGCTGCACGGCGACATGACGCAGAACATGCGCGACCGCGTGATGAACAAGTTCCGCAAGTCCGGCCTGGAATTTCTCGTCGCCACGGATGTCGCCGCGCGCGGCATTGACGTGGACGACGTGCAGGTGGTGTTCAACTACGACCTGCCTTACGACGCGGAAGATTACGTCCACCGCATCGGGCGCACCGGGCGCGCGGGCAAGAGCGGCAAGGCGATTTCGCTCGTGCCGGGCCGCGAGCTGTTTCAAATCCGCAACATCGAGCGCTTCACCAACGTCCGCATCGAGCGCGGGCGCATCCCGACGGAACACGAAGTCGAGGCGGCGCGCGAAAACGTTTTTCTCGACAAGCTCCGCTCGCTGCTCACCAGCGGCGAATTTCAGAAACAAGACCGCGTCGTCGAGCGGCTGACCGAGGAAGGTTTTGCCGCCAACGACATCGTGTCCGCGCTCATCCACCAATTGCAGAGCGGCGAAGGCGCGGGCAAACATGCGCCCAAAACCGAGGAATACGACCGCCCGCAGCGCGAGGAACGTCCGTCCTTCCGCGACCGCGAGGAACGCGGCCCGCGCGGGCGCCACGCCGACCGTGGCCCGCAACGCGATGACCGCCGGCCAAGTTTTGACAGCCGCCGGGAGGAACGTCCGCGCCGGTTCGAAGACCGTCCGCCCCGCGCCGGGGCGAAATTCGCCGCGCCGCTAAAATCCAAAACGGCGCCGTGGAAAGCCGCGCCCTCGCAGCCGGCGAAAAATATTGTTCCATCCCCGGCAAAGGCTGATGAAGGCGGGGCGGGCAGCCCACTGCCCACCGGCGCGGCAAAACCTGCGGGCGGCGCGCACGGAGTGACGCGTCCTGCCGGCGAAGACAAACCGGAAGCGGTGAAGACTTTTTCCGACGCGGAAATCCTGGCCTCGGTCAAGGCTCCCGAACCGAAGCCGCAATCAAAATTGTTCATCAAGCCGAAGGCCGCGCCGGCAGCCGCGCCAAAACCCAAAGCCAGCCGGGCGACACCGGCCGACCAGACACGCCTCTGGATCAGCGTCGGCAAGGAACAGGGCGTCGCGCCGATTGATTTTGTGAATTCCGTCGCGGGCGAAACCGGGTTGCCCGGCAAGGTCGTCGGCACGGTGGACGTGCGCGAGCGGCATTCGTTCGTGGACGTGGCGAGCGAGCACGTCAACAGCATCGTCGCCAAACTGAACCGCGCGGAGATCAAGGGTCACAAGGTCAAGGTGAAGGTGGCGTGATGAACGACGAGGCGCCAGCGGCAAATCCGGTTCCGGCAAAAAACGTCGGGCGGCTGTTCCCGTTCGTGCTGAAGACGCGCGCACTGCTGGTTGGCCGCGACACGTTGCGCGCCAACAAAGGCAAGCTGCATTTCGTCCTCATCACCACGGACATTGCCGAAGCCAGCCGCGAGGAGGTGTTGAAAGATTTCACGCACTACCCGGTCGTGCAGCATTTCACGGCGGCGGACTTTGAAGCGTTTTTCAACGTCAAGGGGGCCAAGGCGGTCGGCTTCACCAAATCCGGCCTCGCGCAGTCCATCTACGCCGAACTCAAGGCGTATCGCATCAACCAGCCGTTGCATCCATCAAAACCGGCCGGACCGCCTCCAGCCTGAAACCAGAGACAACCCCGAATGACAAGGCCCCGGACGTTCATCTCTGTGCTCCGGTCATTTTGGCCGGCAGTTTTACCAGCCGCCTCGCGTTGACAACTTCCCTGCCCTGCGACATTCTGCGCGGATGGCAAAACCTGCATTGGGACGTGGTCTGGGCGCGTTGTTGGGCGGCAATCCGCCGCTCACGCAATCAGCGTCCACTTCCTTCCTTCCGCCGCCCGTGGCCGCCGCAACCGCGACGGACCAGCGCGATCGCGTCCAGCGCGTGGCGTTAAACCGCATCCGCTCGTCCGCCTTGCAGCCGCGCAAGGAATTTGCCGCCGAGGCGTTGCAGGAACTGGCCGATTCCATCCGCGAACAAGGCATCGTGCAGCCGCTCATTGTGCGCGAGCGCAACGGATTTTTTGAACTCATCGCCGGCGAACGGCGCTGGCGCGCGGCGCAACTGCTCAATCTGCCGGAAGTGCCCGTCATCACCCGCGAGGCCGATGACCGGGCGGTGCTGGAACTGGCGCTCATCGAAAACTTGCAGCGCGAAAATTTGAACGCGCTGGAGGAGGCGCTCGGCTATGCGCAGCTCGCGGAACAATTCCAGCTCACGCAGGAGGTCATCGCCACCAAGGTCGGCAAGAGCCGCGCGGCGGTGGCCAATGCGACGCGGCTGCTGAAACTGCCGGCGGCCGTGCAGGCGTTTCTGCGTGACGGCCGCATTTCCGTCGGCCATGCAAAGGTGATTCTCGGTTTGGCGGATGAAAAAAACCAGAAGCTCGCCGCCGAGCGCATCGTCAAGGAAGGCTTGAACGTGCGGCAGACGGAAGGGCTGGTCGCCAAGCTGCAAACGCGCGGGCAAAGAACATCCGGCGGCACGGCCAGACCGCTGGCCATTGTGCCGGTTGACTCCAACATTGCCCGGCTGGAAGAAAAATTGCGCGAGAAATTTGGAACCAAGGTGCATTTGAAATACGCGCGGGGCCAGGGCGCGGTGGAGATTGCTTTTTTCAGCGACGATGAATTGCAGCGGGTGCTGGAGATTCTCAACGTCACGGCAGATTAGCAGCCCCCCAAGGCACAAAGTTTTCTTGGTGTCTGTGGGTCCTGGCGGTTATTTTGAATTAAATGATTTTAGAAATAGTCAAATACGGCCATCCGGTGCTTCGCAAAAAAGGCGCGAAGATTGACAGCATTACGCCGGAAATCAAAAAACTCATCGCCGACATGTTCGAGACGATGGAGGAAAACCACGGCGTCGGCCTCGCGGCACAGCAGGTGGGCGTGGCGAAGCAGCTCACCGTGATTGACGTGCGCGCAGTGACGGACCGGCCCTCCACGCTGGAACTCGACGGCCGGCCGGAGGACGTGGCGAAACTCATGCCGCTGGTGCTCATCAATCCTGAAATCACGCCGGTTGGCGGGCCGGTGACCAGCGGCGAAGGCTGCCTGAGTTTCCCGGAAATTTTTGGCGAGATCACGCGCCCCGGCGGCGTGGAGGTAAAGGCGCTGGACGCGAAGGGCAAGCCGATGGCGTTCCGCTGCGGCGGCCTGCTGGCGCGCGCGGTGCAGCACGAGGCGGATCATTTGAACGGCATCCTCTTCATTGACCGGATGGACAAAAAAACAAAGGCGGAGTTGCAGCCGGATCTGGACGACTTGCAGGCCAGGACGAAGGCGGAGTTGCGGAAGAAATAAAACAAAATAAAACAACGAGCAAGGTTTGACGCGCGGCGGTGACTTTAAACAACTCATTTCCCCAGCCACATGAGGAATAGCCGGAAGTCTGGCTGGGCATCCATCGCGTAAACATTTCGCGTCCAAGGCGGAGAATCCTGTTGCCGCGAACCGGCTTTCCCCGACACCGCCTTCAAACCTTTTGCCGCGCTCGTCGGGCATCACGTCGCGGCGGATATTCCTGGCAATTGTTTTCCGGCGGCAACGATCATTGCCCTACGTCACGCTGATCCGGGAAAAGCTTGCACAATGAGCACCGCCGGCAACATCAGTGTCTGCCAAGACATTGGCGAAGCGGCTCACGCTCGCCATCCGTGGTCTATTTACCTGTAACGGTCAAAACGAGCAAACAGCCACACGGCCAGGCCGAACAACAGCGGCAACAGGACAACGAGCACAATCTTCCAAAGCAACATTTGTTTCTCCCACCTCGTTTTTATGCGTTTGTCCATGCTGGTTCTGAGCTTAACCAGAAAGCTTGACCGAGGCAAGCCGGATGACAAATCACATTGACCGTCGAGCATTGCGCGGGTGAGATTAATGCCGTCGCACGGCTAATCCCGGCCAGCGCGGGCAGGGAAAGCCCACGAGACCGGCTTCAATTGGATTCAAGTTAACTTTCCAGGTAAAGTTTATGCTCGTTTAACCGATGAACCGGTGGGATAATGAATGACATATTCGTGTGGTTCCAAACCGATGATTGATATCCTTGCATGGTAAATGCGCAAGAGTGTCGGAAGCATGTGGATGTGACTGAATTCAGCAGCGCCAACATATAAACACTTTTGTTAACGCATGAGACCCGTTATGTATGTTGCACCACCACCTTTCGTTGAACGGCCAATCCCGACCGTTAACCGCTTTATTCCATTGCGAATTTTCGGTGTTGTCCTGGCAAGTTTGATATTTACGGCCGGCGGGCTGCCCAGTTCATTTGGCCAAACCACCGGGGTTCTAACCAATCTCGCCCAAGTGCGCGCAGTGACCTTGACGGACAGCACCAAGGGCATTCCGGTGGCGCTGCGCGCGACAGTCACATACATTTGTCCTAGCTACCAGATCGTGAGACTGATTTAAGACCTAAAGTGGTTGACA
>CAYVGC010000085.1:0-20086 GCA_964449815.1 uncultured Bifidobacteriaceae bacterium | reverse complement strand
CGCCGCCAGCGTCGCGGGCGTGCCGCGATAGCCGTATTTGCGGATGAGCCGGTCAATCTCGTGGTCCTCGCCGAATTTCTTCAAGCCGGGCGCGAGGATGATGAGTTCGCCGCCGTCGGCCATCGCCATGCGTGTGCGGTAAACCGCCTTGTTGCCGAGCCAGGTGCTCTTGAATTCCGATGGATCGAGATAAACGACGACTTTTTTCAGCGGCGAGTCGAGCATCTCGAAATTTGCCTTTAGCGACAACGCCGCCGCCTTTTCAAAACCCGAGGCATCGTCACTCACAAACAGTCCGCGCATGACAAGCTTGCCGTCGTCGCGCCCGATGACGGTGTGAACATAAACAATCGGCAGGTGTTTGGCGAAATGCTCCGAGGCGTAATTCAAGATGCGGCGGACGGGCGTGTCCACCCGGCCCATCATGCGCTCCATGCCAAAGGCCGCGCCGACGTAATGACTTTTATTGATGCCTTCAACGCCGCCGGTGCCGACGAAAATGTTTTTGTTGTAGTTCGCCATGCCGATGACCTCGTGTGGCACGACCTGGCCGATGGACAAGATCAGATCGTGTTGGCCGGTGGCGATGAGATTGGCGATTTGCGCCGGCCACGGAAATTCCACGGCGCCCTCGGACACTTCCTTCACGAACGCCGCCGGCACCTCGCCGACGGTGGTGATGCCGGTGCGCCAGTTATGGACGCGAAACAGTTTTTCCGGCACGCCGTGAAACATCTCATGGATTTGCTCGCTGGTCATCGCGGTGTGCGTGCCGAGCGCGGGCAGAACGTCCGTCATTTTTTCGCCATAGAAATCAAACGCAAGTTTCGTCAGCTTGCCGGCTTGCGAATGGAACCGCGTGAAATCCGGCGGCACGGCCAGAACCCGTTTGCGGGCGCCAAGTTTTTTCAGCGCGGCAAACAATCCGGCACGCAAATCGTCTTTGAACAATTTGTCAGTGACGGAGCCGCGCGCGAAATACAGCATAAAATCAGCGCTGAATGCGCGCCGAGCCGCCTTTGGCGAAGGTCTTGACCTGTTCGACCGTCGCCATCGTGGTGTCGCCGGGGAACGTGGTCAGCAGCGCGCCGTGCGCCCAGCCGAGATTAACGGCTTCCTGTTCGGAAACACCGGACAGCAGGCCGTAGAAAAATCCCGCCGCGTAGCCGTCACCGCCGCCGACGCGGTCCACGACATCCAACTCGCACATCGGCGATTGAAACTTTTTGCCGTTCACCCACGCGACGGCACCCCAGGTGTGGCGGTCGGTGGAATGCACTTCGCGCAGCGTGGTCGCCACGGCCTTGACGTTCGGGAATTTTTTCACCGCCTTGTCAATCACTGCATAAAATGCCGACGGATCCAGCTTGGATTTGCCTTCCACGTCCTGGCCTTCGATGCCGAGACCTTTCTGCAAATCTTCCTCGTTGCCGACCAGGACATCAACGTGCTGCACGATGCGCGCGAGCACGTCCACGGCCTTGGCCTGGCCGCCCCAGATGTCCCAGAGCTTCTGGCGGTAATTCAAATCGAACGACGTGATGGCATCATGCGCCTTGGCGGCTTTCATTGCCTCGACGATGAGTTCGCCGGTGGTTTCGGAGAGCGCGGCGAAGATGCCGCCACTGTGAAACCAGCGGACGCCCGCGCCGAAAATTTCGTTCCAGTTGAAATCGCCGGGCTTGAGCTGGCCGGCGGCCTCGTTGCTGCGGTTGTAGAAAACGACGGGAGCGCGCACGCCCTGGCCGCGGTCGGAATAAACCGTGGCCATGTTCGGGCCGCGCACGCCGTCGTGTTTGAACTTTTTGTAGAACGGCTTCACACCCATCGCGCGAACGCGTTCGGCAATCAAATCTCCAATCGGATAATCCACCATCGCGCTGGCGATGCCGGTGTTGAGACGGAAACAGTCGGACAGATTGGCCGAGACATTGAATTCGCCGCCGCTGACATGGATGTCGCAGTGGGTAGCCTTGCGGAATGGAATAATGCCGGGATCAAGACGGTTCACCAGCGCGCCAAGTGAGAGGAAATCCAGTGCGCCTTCAGGGCGAATGTTTAGGCCGAATTTCATGGTCTGATGATCATATGAAAATTTGAATTTTCCGCAGATGCTCTAGCCGTCTTAACTTAGAAAATTGGCGGCTGACCGTCAAAAACAATAACCCCGAACATTTGTCCGGGGTTTGCAGTTCGGCCTTAAAAGCGCCTGTCTACCGGCCCGCGCCGAATTGGGAACGCGCCATCACGCCAAGCTGCTTTTCCATCTGTGATGTCAGGCCGGTGAAAACCATGGAAACATGGTAGCCGGTGTGCTTGTTGCCCGCACAGGCAACGATGACGCCATGACAGGAAATCCGGCTGCCATCCTGCGGCGATTGCAGCGCGACGGTCATCTCGCTCCATTCGTGGAACGGGGCCGGGCTGCGGAATTCGATGCCGTTCTTGTGGATCGAAACGGTGTCGGCTGAAAGGTCAAGCTTCGCGTCACGCGAGGTCAGACTCACTGCCGGCTGGAAAGCATTTACACCCGCCAATTGTTTTGCACTCATAAAAGATGATAAAAAATAGCACACCCGCTGAATCCGTCAAATAAGCCAGCAAAATCCTAAAAATTAGCCTACCATTCAATGATCGCCGCGCCCCAAGTGAGACCGGCACCGAACGCAACAATCAAAATCAGGTCGCCGCGCTGGATTTTTCCCGACCGCACGGCCTCGTCCAGGGCGATGGCGACGGACGCGGCGGAGGTGTTGCCATATTTGTGAAGATTGACGAAAAGCTGTTCCGGCGTGGCTCCGAGGCGTTCGGCGACGGCGTCAATGATCCGCCGGTTGGCCTGATGCGGGATCACGCACTTGATTTTGGTGATGTCAATTTCGCAGCGGCTCAAGACTTCGTTCGCCGCGCTGCACATCGCCTGCACGGCATTTTTGAAAGTTTCCTTGCCATCCATGCGGAGAAAGTGCAGTCCGTCCGCAACGGAACGGGAGGTCGCCGGACACGCGCTGCCGCCGCCAGGCATGGACAACAGGCCGGCCTTGCTGCCGTCGGCGCCCAGCGCGGTCGTCAGCAATCCGTGGGCATCGGGCCGGTGCTGCAAAACCGCCGCGCCAGCGCCGTCGCCAAACAGGACGCAGGTGTTGCGGTCGGTCCAGTTGGTGATGGATGAAAGTTTTTCCGCGCCGATGACCAGCACCGTTTCATAAGCCCGTGACATGATGAATTGCTGGCCGATTTCCAGCGCGTAAATAAAACCGGAGCACGCGGCCTCGATGTCGAAGGCCGGCACGCGCCGTGCGCCGATTTTTTGCTGCACCAGGCAGGCGGTGTTCGGAAACGGCATGTCAGGCGTGATGCTGGCGACGATGATCAAATCAATCTGCTCGGCGGTGACGCCGGCCATTTTCATCGCGCGCACGGCGGCTTTCGCCGCCAGGTCGGAAGTAAATTCATTGGCGGCGGCGATGTGGCGTTCCTTGATGCCGGTGCGCGTGGTGATCCATTCGTCGGAAGTCTCGACCATTTTTTCGAGGCTGGCGTTGGTCAGGATTTTTTCCGGCACATACGAACCGACGCCGGCGATGGAGCAGGAACGTCCGACAAAATTATGCTTGGCGCGCGGATTTTTCATGCGTTCGCGGGAGCGGCGCCGTCAGCAGCTTCGAGGATTTTGTTCGCCGCCGCGATGTCGCAGGCGATGGTCTGGTTGATTTGATTTTCCACCGCATTGACGGTGACGCGGATGGCGCTGGCCACGGCGCGTTCGTTGGCGGCAGCGTGGCCCTTGAAAACGAGGCCGTTGAAACCCAGCATCGGCGCGCCGCCATAGACCTCCGGGTCCATGCGCCGGCGGATGGTTTGAAACGCGCCTTTCGCCAGATACGCGCCGAGCTTGCGCTGCGTGCTGTGCATCAGTTCGCGCTTGAGCATCGAAAACACCGCCACCGCGAGGCTCTCAACGGTTTTTAGAACGATGTTGCCGACGAAGCCGTCGCACACGACCACGTCCACATGATCTTTGAACAGATCGTGGCCCTCGACGTTGCCGATGAAATTCAGATTCAGTTTTTTGCAGAGCTTGAAGGCTTCGAGCGTGAGTTCGTTGCCCTTGGAATCCTCCGTGCCGATGCTCAGAATGCCGACGCGCGGGTTTTTGCGCCGCAAAATTTCGCGGGAATAGACGCTGCCCATCACGGCAAACTGCGCCAGATGGAGCGGCTTGCATTCCACATTTGCGCCGGCGTCGAGCAGGACAAATTCACTTTCCTGCCGCGGAATCACCGTGGCGATGCAACCGCGGTCCACGCCGGGAATGCGGCCGATTTTGAAGGTTCCCGCCGCGAAAATGCCGCCGGTGTTGCCGAGGGAAATGAGCGCATCCGCCTTGCCTTCGCTGACCAGTTCGGCGGCGCGGGCGATGGAGGAATCTTTTTTTTTGCGGAGCGCAATCGCCGGTCTGTCTTCCATCTCCACGACCTCGGTGGTGTGGATGATGCGAACCCGGTGGTCGCGGAATCCGCGCAACGGCAGGGCGGCATGAATTTCATCCTTGTTGCCAACGAGAAAAATGCCGGAGATTTTTTTATTTTCCTCCAGGGCGCGCTTCACACCCGCGATGATGACACCGCAGCCGTGGTCACCGCCCATGACATCCACTGCAATGCGCATAAGCAGGGCGCGGAAAAACCCGCAGGGAAATTACGCGCCCGCCGTGACGGTCAGAACCTGGCGGCCTTTGTAGAAGCCGCACGCCGGACAAACGCGATGCGGCAAATACGGTGCGTCGCACTGCGGGCATTTGTTCAACTGCGGGAGTTTGAGCACGCTGTTGTAAGCGCGGCGCTGATGCTGCCGGCTCGTTGACGGTTTTCTTTTGGGAACGCCCATAAATTCGTTATTTCAGTTTCAGTTTGTCCAGTTTGGCCCACGCTTCCGAGGCCGGCTTTTCAACGGCCTCAGTCTTGCGGGCGGCTTTGCTTTTCAATCCCGCGCACTCCGGTTTGCACAACGGATGTTGCGGAAAGTCGAGCAGGATATCTTCCCGCACGAAAGGAGTCAAGTCCACACAATCGTTCTCAATGGCCACCTTGTCCTCGCCCTCCAGCGGCAGATGCAGCGCCCAGCCGGTCAATTTCAGGTTGGTCTTGAATTTCTTCAGGCAGCGGGCACACTCGCAATCCAGCGGCAAGGCCAGACAACCTGTCACCAGCACGCTGTCGTGCAGCTGCTCGACGGTCAAATCGTAGCGCAAAGGCCTTTCCGCGCGGACCAGCTCGTCGTTTACACCCAGATCGAGTGCGGCCGCAGGCAGTTCACCTTGCAGGCGGAGCGCGTGTTCCTCAAGATGGCGAAGATTGAACTTGAGCATAAGCTATTTCCTTGATCTCAGCTTTTCGGTCAGAGCCGCCTGCACATGGGCCGGCACAAACGGGCTGACGTTGCCGCCCAGCCGGGCGATTTCCTTCACGATGCGCGAACTCAAAAACGTGTAGGTGTCCTTGGGCATCATGAAAATCGTCTCGATGTTTTCGTCCAGCTTGCGGTTCATCAACGCCAGTTGGAACTCAAACTCAAAATCGGAAACGGCCCGCAGCCCGCGCACGATGGCCTTGGCCTTGCGCGCGGCGACGTATTCCACCAGCAGCCCGTCAAATGAGTCGGTCACCACGTTCGGCAGGTGCGCCACCGCTTTTTTCACCAGCGTCTCGCGCTCCTCCAGCGTGAACAAAGGATTTTTGGCCTCGTTTTTCGCCACCGCCACGATGACGCGGTCAAACAGCTTCGCTGCGCGCTGCACCACGTCAAGGTGGCCGTTGGTCAGCGGATCAAAACTGCCGGGATAAATCGCGGTGCGCATTTCTTAAAATGTTTCTAATTCCTGGTTCTTAGCTGCGGCAAACCACCGGCCCGCCACCGCTTAACTTAAAATTAAAATTCCAAAACTCAAAACTATTTGTTCGGCAGCCACGGCACCTCGTAAATGCGGATCGCGCTTCGGAACCCTTTCACTTTTTCAGGAAACAACTCCTTGCAGGTGGATGCCAGCGCCGGGGAATCCCGCAGCAGGCGGTTGTAGGTGGTGTCGCTGATGATGATGCGTCCGCTGCCGGAAACACCTTCGAGCCGGCTGGCCAGATTCACCTCGCGGCCAAAGACGGTGTAGTTGAAAATGTGCCGGTCCGAACCCATCAGCCCTGCTGTCACCAAACCGGAGTTGATGCCGGTGCCGAGTTGCAAGGCCACATGCAGCGGCCTGGCCGGCTGGCCGGCGGCGCGCCGGGCGCGATTGTCAATTTCCCGCGCCGGGTTTTGCGCCAGCCGATTTTGATTCAAGGCCAGAATCGCGCGTTGGGCCTCAATCGCCGCCTCGACGCAGGCGAGGGCATGTTTTTCATTTGGCGTCGGCGCATTCCAAAACGCCATCACGCAGTCGCCAATATATTTGTCGAGCGTGCCGCCGTGATGTTTGATCACGTCGGCGACCGCCGCCAGATAGAGATTCACCGTCTCCAGCGTTTCGCGCGCGGATTCCTCGAAGTGTTTTTCCGCCGTGGCCAAATCCGCCCCGCTGTGGCGGACGTATTCGGCAACCTGCTCCTGGGCCTGGTCGGTGAAGGCGGTGAAACCCCGCACGTCGGCGAAAAACACCGTGACTTCACGCCGCGCCCCGCCGAGCGCCAGTTCGTCGGCGGCCAAGAGTTCGTTCACCACGTTCGGTGAAACCAGCTTGGAAAAAACCGATTTGACACGCCGCTTGTCCTGCTCCTCGAACATCACCAGGTGGACCAATAAAACGACGTGCATCGCCAGCATCGCCCCGCCAAGCGGATAAACGACCGGCAGCCACCAGCGAAAATGAATGAACAAAAAAACGGTCGCGCCAAAATAGGCGGCCATCAACAGCGCGACCAAAATGCTCGCCGCCACGGCGCGCAGTTGCCAGGTGACGAAGGCGGTGAGCGCACCGAGCAAGAGAATGAGCGCGATTTCCAGCGGCAGCGCGGCGCGGCGGATAAATTGCCCGGTGATGATCGAACTGGCGACGTTCCAATGTTTGCTGACGAGCAGCGTGTCGTTTTCCAGCGGCGTCGCGCCGTGGTCGCTCAAATCATTTCCCTGCGCCGCCGAGCCGACGACGACGAGTTTGCCACGAAAATCATCGCGCAAACCATTTGTCTGATCCAGCAGTCGCCGCCTGTCCTGCTTGAGCACAGCTTCAATCGGTGCCCGGGTGATGTTCGCGTTGGTCGCCGTCAACTGCCAGTTGATGTAAAAATAACCTTTGTTGTCCACGGGAATCGTGCGTTCAACGCCGTTTGCACCGTGCAGAATTATTTTTCCGCCTGGCAGATCCACCGTGGCGCGGGCCAGATCCAGTTTCAAATCCTGCGCGGCCAGAACGATGCCCAGGTCCCAGACGCGCGTGAACGGCTTGTCGTGGCGCTTCCAGCCTTGAGGGATTTCAGCGCCAACAAAGTCCGCGAGATCAAAATTGCCGTCGCGGTCGAGCGCCACGGTGAAATTTGTCCCTCCGGGCAGCGGCAGCAGAATTCCATCCGGTTCAACGCGGGCGTTTGCCAGATCAATTCCCAGTTGTCGCGAGGCGGATTTGAAGGCCGGATGCCATTTCAGATTGAAACTTTTGATGCGCCGCAAAACACCATCGGAATCTTTCTCGGTGGAGATGTCGCCGAGCACGAGGCAGTTGGTCGTGAACAAATCAGGCGGGATCACTTCAGTGGTGAAGGCGGAGATGACGTTGCCGGCGTGGTGCATTTGCAGCGCGAAAAAATCATCAGATTCGATCGTGCTGCCATCGGCCATTTCGACCGGCGCGTGGTCGGGCCGCAGCTCACCGAACAGCACATCGAATGCGATGGCCTCCGCGCCTTGCGCGGACAGTTCCTCTACCAGCCGGCCATAAACATGCCGCGGCCAGTAAAGTCCGTAAGGCCGTCCCAGCAAACCGTGCCGGATGGCGGCGATGCTGGAATCTTCCATGGAAACGAACGCGAGGTTCGTCGCCGCCGGCGCGGGAAGCTTTTGGGCGGCACGGACGCGCACATCGTAGGTCATGCGCTCCAGCCGTTCCAGAAAGTCGGGGTTGATCAGGCGGAGGCCGCAAACGAGTGCAACCACGGCGAGAGCCAGAGCCACTGGTGCGCGTTTGGGGCGTTTGAGTTTCACGCGGTTGGATTAAACAAAAAAACCAGCGCAACTCAAGGCTGCGCTGGTTTGGCAAAATGTCTTTTATAATTAAAACATCAGCCCGGAACCTGAACGTATATCATTTTTGATCGGACGTTGTCGTGCTGCTGCCATGGTTAACCACACCATAATCCGAAGATTCTAATTGCAATGTGCGGTCATAATCAAAGCTGACCACCTGGGCATAATCAGTCCGCAAGGCAGCAAAGACCGTTTGCAAAATCATTTTAAGTTCCGGGGTGATCTGCACGGGGTTTGCATTACCGGATTCCCAGATTTGGCCGTCTGAAATCGTATAGGTCTGAGTTGCGCCGCTTGCATCAGTCACGGCCAGAACCAAGCCGTCGTCACTTTGGGTCTTGTAAACCGCGAGGCTTTTGATCGTGCCGTCCGGATTAAGGATGATGGAGAATTGCGTGCCACGCACTCCGGCGATGCCGGTCGGAGTTTTCACCACATACTGGGCGGCCGGCGAAAGTTTTTTGACGCTGGCATAAATGCCGCCCTTTTTCAAATTCAGCTCCGTGTCGCTGACGGTGTCGGCACCGGTGGAGGTGGTGGTCAGCTTGTCAATGACGAGAAGGCTGCCAGCCATCACTCGCACAACATTCTGTTCGGTGGCGGGCTGATAAGAAACCAAGCCGCGAACCGGTGAATCAGAGGCCAGCGAAATGCGGTCGGGCATCCATTTGGCCTGCGGCAGTTCTACGGCCTTGCCCAACACAACATCCACCACGCCGTCATCCCCGGTTTGAATGCTCGCGCCGGAGGGCAGAAATTTTCCCGCAACAAGAGGATGCCACTGTTCATCGCCCAACGAATAGCTTGCAATGCCTTTGACGCGGATCACGGTGGCGTAGCCGGGTTGGGCAGGTTGAGCGGAAGCATTGAGGCCGGCGTTTAACAGGACACCGGTCAGGACGATTCCCAGCAGAGTTTTTAGTTCTTTCATAAAGGCTCTTTCTTAGTTCAGGTCTTAATTTGACTAAATAATAGCCAGCCGTCAGTCAGCTTGTCAATGGTCTTTTTCATTAAAAAATAAACGTATCGGCAGCCGGCCGGAAGCCCGGTCAATCAGTTTGGGTTCGCAGATCTGAAACAGATAGTTTTTGGCCATGTCATTCTGCCAGTTGGCGAGCTTGTTGGCCCGCATAAACCACTGGCGCGCGGCGGGATAATCGCCGGTCTGCACGAAATGCCAGCCGATGTTGGCGACCACATAATTGCCGTTGGGGTCGCGCATTTCAGCGTCGTCGTAATATTTTTCCGCCTCGCTGTGCCGGCCCAGCCAGTCGAGACACATGCCCGAACGCAACGGGCTGTAGGCGTCATGCGGATCAAGCCGGATGCCCTGCGCGTAGAAAGTTAACGCCGATTGCGCCAGGCCGGCGAAATCGGCGCCGCCCTCCAGGCTTTGCGTGCGGAAACATTCGCCGATGTCGTAGGCGGTCTGAAAATTTTGCGGCTCGCAGGCGAGCGCTTTTTGCAGCGCCGCCGCCCGTTCGGTGGAAAAACTCGGCAGAGCCTCCGCCTGCGCCCGCCAGAAGGTTTCGCCGCCGCGCCGCCACGCCTGCGCGGCAAAATAAACCACCACCACCCCGAGCGCGCCCGTCAGCGCCAGCTGCAACGGCAGCCGCGCGTGCAGCCAGTGCCGCTCGGTTGCAAACCGCAGGTTGCTCGCCACCAGCGCCAGCACCGTCACGCCGGCCAGCGCGTTGGCCGGGATGTGCAGGTTGAAATCCACCAGCGAATGCACCGCCATCGCGAACAACCCGCTCACCGCGCCGAGATAAAACGCGTAGCGATTGCTCATCCCGGTGCCAAAATCATTTTCTGCGCGCCGGACATGCGGCCAGGTTTTCACGAGTCCGAAAATGAAAACACCGATGCCGCCAAACACGATCACGCCGCCAACCATGCCCCAGTCGGCAAACAATTCAAGATAGTCGTTATGCGCGTGTTCCGGGCGCTGCTGCAGTCCTTCCGGGCGGTATTCACGGAAGCGATAATCGTAATGCCCCGGCCCCACGCCCCACCAAAAATGCTCCCGCCACATTTGCAATCCGGCATTCCACATTTGCAGCCGCGACGCCGTGTCCACCACGCCCGGCCCGGCGGCGTCCGGCTTGGATATGCGCCGCATGTAGCCGACGGTTTTGGACAGGTAATGGTTCGCGAAAAATCCACCGCCCGCCAGCAGCACCAGCAGCACCAACGCCGCCCGGAGACGATGATTCCGGTGGCACAGCAAAAAACCGAGCAGCATGAAAACTCCCGCCGCCGCCGCCACCCAGCCGCCCCGCGAAAGCGTCACCGCCAGCCCGGCAACGATAGTCAGCGTCGCGTAAGCCAGCACGACGCGCGTGACAACGCTGACCCGCCCCGCCAGCAGAAACGCCAGCGTCAACGGCAGCACCAGTTCCAGAAAGCCCGCGAAATGATTGGGGCAAATGTAAGTTCCCGACGCGCGGCCCGGATACGGTGAGATCAAATTCCAGACTTGGTTCGAATGATGGAGAAATTGCGCCACCGCGTAGGACGAAGCCAGCGCCGCCACCGCCGTGAGCGTGTAGCTGATCGTCTGTGCCGCGTCCTGGCCGTGCAAATTATTGACCACCGCCAGAAACAGGAATGCATACAGCAAAATCCGGATCAGTTCCAGCCGCGCCACATACTCGATGTCCGCCGTGAAATAGCGCGCCACCGCATACAGCACGAACGCCGCCATCGCCCACACCAGCGGCGGCCAGAGCAGTTTTGGTTTGTGCCCGGCCCACAGCCGCACCGTCCAGAGCGCCGCCACGCCGATGACCAGCGCCTGCACCACGAGAAACGTCCACGGATAAACCGCGCCAAACGCCAGCGGGGCAAACGCCAGCGCCGCCAGCACGAGCAGCAAAATGCCGCGCTCACACCACCAGTCCAGATTTCTGCGGGTGAAAATCATTGCGGGAAAATGAACCAGGCGTGTCGGCAAGTAAAGCGCAGCCTGACGCGAGACGCCGGCCGGCCGTGAATGGAAATTCTGGCGGGGCCTGGCCATTCGTTGCGAAAGTCAGGCTTGGCTCGGTCAAGCCTGGTTTCAGACGGCCGTTGCAAGTCTGCGGCGGTCATGCGCAATGACGGACAAGGCGGCCACAGGCGGCCAAATGGGCGGCCCGGTGCGGCATTGAAACGGAATTTACACCCCGATCTGCTGCTGGATCGCGCCGCAGATTTTTTTGGACCATGCGGCCAGCGTTTTCGCATCGCGGCCCTCCACCAGCAGGCGCACTTTCGGCTCCGTGCCGGAATATCGCAGCAGCAGCCGTCCGCCCTGCGCCGACAATTCCTTGTCCGCCGCCGCCACGAGCTGGTTCAACCCGTCAAGCTGCTCGAACGGTTTTTTCTCGCGGACCTTCACGTTGGTCACGAGTTGCGGGAAACGCGTCCAGCATTTGGCGAGCTGCGAGAGCGGCGTCTTTTTGGATTTGATGATGCGGAGAATTTGCAGCGCCGACACCAGGCCGTCGCCGGTCGTGCCGTAGTCGCGGAAAATCAGATGTCCGCTCTGCTCGCCGCCGAAGTTGAGGCCGCCGCGCAACATCTCATCAATCACGTGCTTGTCGCCCACGGCGGTGCGGAGCATCCGGCCGCCGGCGTTTTTGATGGCGGCTTCGAGACCGGCGTTGCTCATCACGGTCGTGACCAAGGTTTTTTTGGCGAGGGATTTCTCGGCGAGCATCTCCAGCGCGGCGATGGCCATGATGTCGTCGCCGTCAATCAAGTTGCCTTTTTCATCGCAGAGCAGAACCCGGTCCGCGTCGCCGTCGTGCGCAATGCCGAGGTGCGCGCCGTGCTTGACAACCTTTTGGCACACGATTTCCGGATGCATCGAACCGCAGTTTTCATTGATGTTCTTGCCGTCGGGCTGGTTGCCATAGACGATGACTTCCGCGCCCAGCTCGCGCAGGACGCACGGCGACGCCTTGTAAGCCGCGCCGTGGCCGCAGTCCAAAACGATCTTCACGCCTTCGAGCGTCAGGCCTTTGGGAAAACTGGATTTGGCAAATTCGATGTAGCGGCCCAGCGCGTCGTCAATGCGCACCGCCTTGCCGATGTGCTCGGAGCTGGGCCGGATGTTTTCAATTTCGCCGCTGAACACGAGCTGCTCGATTTTGTCCTCCACCGTGTCGTCGAGCTTGTAGCCGTCGGCGCGGAAAAACTTGATGCCGTTGTCGGTGTAGGGATTGTGCGAGGCGGTGATGACGATGCCGGCGTCCGCGCGCAAACTGCGCGTGACGTAGGCCACGCCCGGCGTCGGCAGCGGGCCGATGAACAGCACGTCCACGCCCATCGAAAGGATGCCGGAGCTGATGGCGTTCTCCAGCATGTAGCCGGAGAGCCGCGTGTCCTTGCCGATGACGATTTTATATTTGCCGCGGCCGCGCGCCTGCGGTTCCAGATTTTTGAAAACATGCGCGGCGGCGCGGCCGAGCTTCAAGGCGGTTTCCGCCGTGACCGGTTCCACGTTGGCCGTGCCGCGCACGCCGTCGGTGCCGAAGATTTTTTTGAGTGAACTCATTGGGGAAATAAAAACACGAATGGACGCCGATGAACACGAAGAAATTCAATGCTTGGGCGGGAAAATGACCGCGACGTCCGGCGGGTCAACACCGACAAGCGTGACACCGGACGGCGCCGAGACATCCACGCGCCGGTTCAACCCCCGGGCCGATTCAATGTCGGTCAAATCAACGGTCGCCCGGATCTGGTTCGCCTGCAGCACGGCCATGACCGCCGGCGGGCCGCTGACCGTGACGGAAACAGTGTTCGGCACGACGCGATACAGATGCACGTCAGACGCCGCCGCGACGATGAAGACCGGCAGGCTGCCGTAAGTCACCGGACGGCTGGTGGACGACGCGGCGGCGTTTTGAGGTTCTTCGATGATTTTATGCACGGTCAGCCAGATGAATGCCGCCAGCAGCAGCGAAAACAATTTCCAGCCGAGGTCTTTGATGAAGATGGCGCGCATCGGGGTGGAAATTTATTTGCCGCCGGTTTTCGCCGCCGGGCGCTGCTCGTGCTGGGTGATGACTGGCGGGCCGGCGGGCTTGTTGCGCTCGGTGAACTGCGTGCGCAGCCACTTGGCGAAGCCGTGTGTTTTTGCCGGGCGCAAAATCACCGAGGTCAGGAAGGCGCGCAGCTCCTCCAGCGTCACGCCGCGCGTGAGCTGGCCCTTGTAGGCGTATGAAATCATGCCGTTTTCCTCGGACACGACGACGATGGCCGCGTCCGTCTCCTCGCTCAACCCGATTGCCGCGCGATGGCGCGTGCCGAGCGACTTGTTCAAGTCCGAGCGCTGCGTCAGCGGAAAAATGCACGCGGCATAGGCGATGCGGTCGCCCTTCAAAATCACGCCGCCGTCGTGGATCGCGTTGTTCGGGAAGAAAATGGTTTCCAGCATTTCCGGCGTCGCGTCGCAGTCCACTTTGATGCCGGACTCGACGGCCTCCTGCAACTGGATGGACTGCTCGATGGCGATGAGCGCGCCGATTTTCACCTCCGCCAGCCGCTCGCAGGTTTGAATGATCACCTCAATGGCTTCACGCTGCTCGCTCGTGGTGGCGAAGAGCGGCAGGTTGCCCAGTTCGGCCAGCATCCGGCGGAGTTCCGGCTGAAAAATCACCAGCGCGCCGACCGCGATGAACACCGACGCGCTGCCGAGCATCCATCGCAGCACTTTCAAATCCAGCAGCGTCGTCGCCAGAAACAGCGTGAGCAGCACGACGACGAACCCGATGACCACCGGCCAGCCGCGCGTGCCGCGCACGAACTTGAAAACGAAATAAATCAGCACCGCGAGGATCAAAATCTCCAGCGCGGGCCGCCAGCCGTTTTCGAGGTCAGTCCACATTTGTTCTTTGCAAAGTCGCTTCCGTCATCCGCACCGCTTGAATGGTTGCCGCCACATCGTGCGTGCGAATGATCTGCACGCCTGATTCGACCGCCAGAGTCGCGCAGGCGAGCGAGGCGGGCAAGCGTTCATTCAGTCTGGCGCCCGTCAATTTTCCGATGAACGATTTTCGGGAGACGCCGAGCAGCAACGGGCGCCGCCATCTTGTAAAACGCCGCAGGTTCGCAAGCAACTGCAAATTGTGCTCCAGCGTCTTGCCAAAGCCGATGCCGGGATCGAGCACGACCTGCTCCGCCGTGATGCCGGTCCCGTCCAACATGGCGGCCAGCCGTTCCGAAAAAAACTCGCCGACTTCGCGGACGACATCGGTGTAGGCCGGATTCTGCTGCATCGTCTGCGGCGGGCCTTGCGCGTGCATGCAAACGTAGCCCGCGCGAAATTCCGCGACGGGTTTCCACATCGCGGCCCCTTCACGGCCGGCCCCGACATCATTGACGATGCTCGCGCCGGCGGCGAGCGCGGCGCGGGCGACGGCCGGCTTCAGCGTGTCAATCGAAAGCGCGACGCTCGTTTTTGCCGCGAGCTGCTCGATGACAGGAATGACGCGCCGCAGCTCTTCCGCTTCGCCGACGGGTGCGGCTCCGGGCCGCGTGGACTCGCCGCCGATGTCCAAAATTTCCGCGCCTTGCGCGACCAGTTCCAGCGCGTGCGCGACGGCGGCGTCAGCGTCCAGAAATTTTCCGCCGTCGGAAAAGGAATCCGGCGTGACGTTGACGATGCCCATGACGAGCGCCGGGCGCGGAAAATCAAATTCAAACTGGCGGGCGCGGAAAATCATGTTCAAGGATGAATTGGGAAGAAGGAAAGCTGAAGCAATTGTTCGAGCGTCGGGCGCGCGACCTGCTTTTCCTCCTTCATAAATCGGTTTCAAACTTTCATGCGGAAATACGCGATGGTGTCCGTCAGCCCATCCGTGAGTTTCACCTTGGGCTCCCATTTCAGGATTTTTTTCGCCTTGGTGATGTCGGGCCTGCGCTGTTTCGGATCGTCCTGTGGCAATGGTTTGAAAACAATTTTGCTCTTGGATTTCGTCGTGCGGATGATCTCCTCGGCGAACTGGACCATCGTCAGTTCAGCGGGATTGCCAATGTTCACAGGCAAATCGTAGTTGCACATCATCAGGCGATAAATGCCTTCGATCAAATCCGAGACGTAGCAGAAGCTGCGCGTCTGCGTGCCTTGGCCGAAGACGGTGACGGGCTGGTTCTTGATGGCCTGGCTGATGAAAGCGGGCACGACGCGGCCGTCGTTGATTCTCATGCGCGGGCCGTAGGTGTTGAAGATGCGGACGATGCGCGTTTCAACTTTGTGCTCGTGGTGATAGGCCATCGTCAGCGCCTCGGCAAAGCGCTTGGCTTCGTCGTAGCAGCCGCGCGGGCCGATGGTGTTGACGTTGCCCCAGTATTCTTCGGGCTGCGGATGGACGAGCGGGTCGCCGTAAATTTCCGAGGTCGAGGCGATGAGGAAGCGCGCGTTTTTTTCCTTGGCCAGGCCGAGCGCCTTGTGCGTTCCCAGCGAGCCGACCTTGAGCGTTTGAATCGGCAGTTCGAGATAATCAATCGGGCTGGCGGGCGACGCGAAATGCCAGACGTAATCCACCGGGCCTTCGAGAAAAATAAACTCGGTGACGTCCTGCTGGATGAACTTGAAGTTCGGATTGCCGCCGAGGTGCGCAATGTTGTCCACGCTGCCGGTGACAAAATTGTCAATGCCGATGACGCGATGCCCGCGCGCGACCAGCAAATCAGTCAGGTGCGAGCCGAGAAAGCCGGCGGCCCCGGTGACGACGGACATGGGTTGTTTGTTTTTCAAGGTGGAATCGTTAAATGGTTGAATAGTTAAATCGTCCGCGCCGGAAGATTATTGAAACGATGCAACGATTCAATCATTTAACAATGCCGCCAACTCACTTCGCGCCGGTGCCGAGCAGCACGACGGGAACGGTGCGGAGGAGAATGACGAGGTCGAGCCAGATGGACCAGGAGTCAATGTATTGGAGATCCAGCCGGACCCAGTCCCGGAAATCGGAGATTTTGTTGCGGCCGCTGACCTGCCAGAGACAGGTGAGACCGGGTTTGACGCTCAGACGGCGGCGATGCGCCAGGTCGTGGAAGCGCTTGACCTCGTCCACCGGCAGCGGGCGCGGGCCGACGAGGCTCATTTCGCCGCGCAGGACGTTGAACAACTGCGGCAGTTCATCGAGGCTGAACTTGCGGAGGATTTTGCCGAGCGGCGTGATGCGCGGGTCGTTGGTGACTTTGAAGACCGGGCCGGACATTTCGTTCATTGCGGCCAGCTCGTGCTTCAACTGCTCGGCATTGGACGTCATGGTGCGGAATTTGTAGATGGAAAAAGGCGCGCCGTTGAGGCCGGAGCGCTGCTGCCGGAACAGCGCCGGTCCGGCGGAAGTCAGCTTGATCAGCAGGGCGACGGCCAGCATGGGCAGGGCGAAAATCAGGAGCAGCAGGAGCGCGCCAAAAAAATCCAGCAGCAGCTTGGCCAGCATCTGCCACGAGGTTTCCGGCGTGGACCGGAACACGATGAGCGGCCGCCCGAACATCTCGTCGAAGCTGGCGTGGGCGATCTTCGTCGCAAAAAAATCCGCGACGAGCCAGGCCTCGACGCCCTCGACTTCGCACAGCTTGATGACGTTTTCGACGCGGTCAAAGTGCGCGTGCTTGGCGCTGACCAGCACGCCGCTCGCGGAATATTCATGGAGCAGCTCGATCAGCACCTGCGGCGGCGATTCGGCGAGGTTGAATTCCCCGACGATTTGCATCTCGTCGCCGCCCTGCGTGTTGAGCAGGTGCCGGAGCCGCGCGGTTTCGGCCTTGCTTCCCGCCAGGATGATGCGGCGTTTGTATTGGGCCTTGGCCAGGCGGCTGTGCAGCACCGCGAGCAGCAGTTCCTCCTTCAACCACACCAGCGCGCAACTGAAGACAATGAAGATGAAGGAGACGCCGCGCAGCGTGGGAGCCTTGAAATAAAACAGCAGCAGCACCATGCCGACGGTGACGATCAATGAGCCGCGCAGCAGCGGCCAGAACAGCGCCCGCCGTATGTTCACCGCCGGCCGGTTGTAAAATCCCTGCGATTCAAGCACCAGCGGGGCGGCAAAGCCGAGCACAAAATAAAGCCACACAAACTGGTCCGCCCAGCCGGCGGGGATGGGGTTCATGCCCAACCAGCTTGAAAATGTCTGGCTGCTGCGCACGGTCAGGGCCAGCCAGAAGCTCGCGGCGAAAAGGCAAGCATCTGTAATCTGATGCATCTGGGTGCGGATCTGGCGGTCGCGTTGCAGCATGAAATTCAGTGACTACGAATGGCGGTTCAGCATAGACAATGGGCGGCAGAATTCAATTTATTTGGCGGGCCGGGGCACCAGTTGGAATTCCGGCACCGACGTGGCAATCAGCTTTTTCATTTGCGCAAACGTCGCGTCCTCCTGGCCCGGCGCGCACACGGAAAAAAAGGTGATGTAGGCCCAGCGGTCCAGTTCGCTCTTGAACAACACGTCGTGCGCCATCCACATCATCCGTTGCGCGTGCGACGGCGTGTAGCGGTCGGCGTCCACAAACCAATACACGAACACACCTTGCTCGGTGGTTTTCTGGCCGTTCACGTCCACCGGCCGGGAGGTGATCAGACGCATCACCGGCAGATCATATGCAAAGGGTTTTTCCAGATGCACCCGGTCCACATGCGAAGCCGCATCGTTGATTGTCCAGCCTTGGGCCGTCAGGCAAATCTGCGGCTTGTGGATGCTGCCGCGCGAACTGCCCATCAACACCACGTTGGCCAAAGTCTGAAAACCATCGTCCGCCGTGTAAATGCGCTGGCCGTAACTGGTGTCCTGCGGCAGCATGTTCACCACGATGTCCGGCTGGGGCCGTGCTTCAGATTGGTAGCCCGGCAGTTCCGCGGGCAGCAGCACGGCGAGATTCTGGCTGCCGGCCAGCGGGCCGGTCTTCACGCCCGGCGCGCCCAGTTTCTGGCTCGATTTGGCGTGGGCCAGCACGCCCGCCGTCGCACCGATGAGCACCAGCACCGTGAGGAAAGGAATAATTTGTCGGCGGTTCATGGGGTGGCGGGCTTGTTTTCCAAGGCGGGTTCCACCGCGATTTTTTCCAGCCAGCGCGCCACCAGAAACGCGCAGCCGACGGCCACGGCGAACGTGATGAAGCCGAAGTTGGTTTCCACCGCCTTGCCGGCGTTCTGCCCGAAACTTTCGGCCACCATGATGGTGAAGCACAGCCGCACCACGTTGCCCAGCACGGCCAGCGGCGCGGCCACCAGCATCATCACCGCGCGTTTCCAGGGCGACTTGAAATTCATAAAACCGTAGATCGTCGTCAGCGCCAGCAGCGCCACCAGGCTGCGGATGCCGCTGCACGCGGCCGCGACCTCATAACCGAAAGTGTGTTGCGAGTCGAAAAGCTGCGTGCCTTCGCGGATCAAATCCGGCGCGAGGCCGAGATGGGCCACGATTTCCACGATCCGCGACACCAGCAGCCGCAGCGGCAGGGTCAGCGGCGCGGCGAATTCCCCGACGGGAATGCAAAATGCCAAAAGGAAAAACGGAAAGGAACTCGCCTTCAACCAGTGCCGGCCCCACGCCAGCCCGGTCAAACCATACAGCCCCAGAAAAAAGGCGATGACTGACAGGCGCTGCTGCTGGGCCAGATAACCGACCAGATGAAGCAGCAGCGCGAATCCGATCAGGCCCGTGGCCGGCCGCCACAGGCCGGGCGGTTGTGCAAGCAGTTCCTTGCGTTTCCACCAGAACAGCGCCAGCACGACGAACGGGATCAGCAGCCCGTGCCCTTCATCCACCAGCGGCGAAGTGTAGATGTTGAACATCCAGGCCAGCAGCGAAGGCGAGTCCAGATAATTGAAAGTGGTGTTGCCCAGAAAGACAAACAACGCCACCCAGGCGGCCGCCAGCGCGAAGAAAAATCCCCGGTTCGGCAGTTGCCGCCATTCCTCCCGGCAGCGAAAAATCAGCACCGGGACCGCCGCAAGCAGCGCCGCGCAGAAAATGAACAGCGGCCAGGGTTTGTGCCAGAACGCCGGCCCGGAAAAATAAAAGGCGGCGCCCAGCAAAGTCAGGAAGCCGATTTCGTGCGGCTGAAGTCCATAGGGCAACTGCTTTTTATTCATGTTGTTTCTGAATCGGATGTTGCAACAAGTTATCAGATACGAAAAACGCGCGTTTTGCTCAAACAAATTCGCGTGAAATCAAGGTGACGGATATCTTTTCCAGCCGGCCAGCTGGCAGGAAAACTTCAGGACGAACAGCGGATTGTTGCGGAAATAGCGTTTCGCCAGCCGGCGCGGTTCGCGGCACAAACGGTAAAACCATTCCAGCCCGCTGCGCTGCATCCAGCGCGGCGCCTGCCTCATCCGGCCGCTGTGGAAATCAAACGCCGCGCCGACGCCGATCATCAGCGTCGCGTCCAGCTTCGGCAGAAATTCCGCCATGAACTTTTCCTGCTTCGGCGTGCTCAAGCCGACCCACAAAATGTCCGGCTTCAAAGTGCTGATTTGTCCGCGCAATCTCTCTTCCTCACCGGCATTCAGCGCGCGGAAGGGTGGCGTGAACGTCCCGACAATTTTCAGTTTCGGGAATTTAATTCTCAATTTTTGCGCCAGCAGTTCCGCCACGCCGTCCGCGCCGCCGTAGAAAAAATGTTTGCAGCCGCTGGTCTCGCTCCATGCGCAGACGTCCAGCATCAGGTCCGGGCCATAAACGCGGCGCATGTCGCGGTGGCCATTCAGCTTGCCGGCCCAGACCATCGGCATGCCGTCCGGTGTGCAAAGAAATGCGCCGTTGAGAATGTTTTTGAACGCCGCGTCATCCTGCGCCTCCATCACGCCGTGGACGCCGGTGACGCAGATGTAGCCTTTGCGCCGCGC
>CAYVGC010000084.1:0-20261 GCA_964449815.1 uncultured Bifidobacteriaceae bacterium | reverse complement strand
GTCTCTCTGACGCATCATCAAATCATCCGTTCAAAAACGTTTTGCAGAGGTCTCGTATTTTATTTGTAGACGATGAAGCGGCTCTGGCCAGCCTCGGAAAAAAGACGCTCGAACGGCTGGGCTACCAGGTGACCATGAAGACCAGCGCGTTGGAAGCGATTGCGGTCGTGCGCGCTCAGCCGGAGCCGTTTGATCTGGTCATCACTGATTTGACGATGCCGGTCATGGACGGCGTCAAACTCGGCCGCCAACTGCTGGAAATCCAGCCGCACCTGCCCGTCATCATCACCACCGGTTGCAGCGGAGTGAGGACCGCCGGGAAAGCGCGGGAACTGGGCTTCCGGGAATTATTGAGCAAGCCGAGCACCGCCCGGTCTTTGGGCGAAGTGGTGCATCGCGGGCTGCATCAAACCACTTCAACCAATAAATGAACGGGACGATCCGGCTTCACCGTTCGTTGCTTCCTCGAACTGAAGACTTGTGCCGGCTGAGTTCAAAATAGCGCGCATGGGGTGAACACCCCATGGTCGCCGTCCGGTTTTTGTGTTTACCTCAAGCCATGAGCGAACCACGACTTTTCCGCCGCCCACGGTCAACCAAGGTTCAACCGCCGCCGCCGGGCCGGCCGCACCGTTAAAATCCAGTTTTGCCAGGTCAGGCCAGCCAGCCTGAGTTGCGACCTCAAATGGAGACGAACTTGCCGGCGGGGGCACGAGGGTCAAGGTGCATGGGCGGCCGGAGCCCCGGCGCGGTTCGTCTCCCAACCAGGCAGGCGGGCGGCTTGAAAATCCAGGCGCTGGTGGTTCTGTCCTGGTGCTGCGTCCTGCTCGCCGGCGGGCCGCCGCCAGCCGTTGGTGCCGGCCCGCCGCCCGCCGCCGAGACCGTGGTGCTGCCCAGGTCCGTGCCTGATCCCATTGAACCGTTCAACCGGGTGATGTGGGCTTTCAACCGGGGATTGATGGCCGGCACCGTCAAACCGACGAGCCGGGTTTATCGGTTCGCGGTGGTAAAGCCGGTCCGCACCAGCATCGGCAATTTCGGCCGGAATCTTATTTACCCCGGACGCCTGATCAACAATCTGCTCCAGGGCAAATGGAGCGGCGCGCGGGATGAATCCTGCCGGTTTGCGGTCAACACCACCGTCGGCGTCGCCGGGTTGTTTGACTTGGGCGCCCGATGGCACATGCCCAAATCCGACGCGGATTTTGGCCAGACCTTCGGCCAGTGGGGCTGGCAGCCGAAGTGCTTCATCATGCTGCCGGTTTTTGGTCCCAGCAGCGAGCGCGACACCGTCGGTCTCGCCGCCGACACCGCCGCCAACCCGCTGCTGTATCTCTCTCCCTACGCCTCGGTTGCCGATGATCCGCTGACTTATCTCGGCCCCTATTCCTATTTCACCTACGCGAACATGTATAACAACCTGTCCGACAGCGTGAATGAATATGTGCGCTTCAGCCAGGCCGAGATGGATCCGTATTCCGAAATTCAATATGCCTGGACGTTTGCGCGGGCGAACCGCGTGGCGAATTTCCAGGTGAAAGGAAAACAAGACGAAGCTTCGCTGGAAACCATCCAATCCGTTTTCTTCACTTACAAAGACCCCGAATTTCAGGGCCGCAGCCAGACCCGGTCGGTGCGGATTCCGGCGACGGGAAAAGATTTGAAGTTTACTTATTGGTTGCAGCCGGGCGTGGCGAACGTGGTTTATATTGTCCCCGGCCTGGGCGGCCACCGGCTGGCCCAGCCCTCGCTGGCGCTGGCCGAGCTGGTCTATAAAAACGGTTTTTCCGCCGTGGTCATCAGCAGCCCGTTCAACTCCGAGTTCATGGAACATGCTTCCACCGCCGCGCTGCCGGCCTGTCTGCCGGTGGATGGCCGCGACTTGCACGTCGCGCTCACGGAAGATTGACCGCCGCTTGAACCGACGCCATCCCGGCCGGCTGGGCAGCCGGGCGCTGCCGGGCTATTCCATGGGGGCGCTGGAAACTTTGTTCATCGCCGCCATCGCGCCGACCAATGAACTGCCGCTGCTGAAATTTGACCGCTATGTGGCCATCAGTCCGCCGGTGCGCCTGCTGCATGGCGCTGCCAGGCTGGATGAATTTTACCGCGCACCCCTGGCCTGGCCGGCGGCGGAATGCGCCGACGACCTGGAAAACACTTTTTTGAAAGTGGCCGCCTTGAGCCAGGGCACGCTGACGCCGCAAACGACGCTGCTGTTTGACGCCATCGAATCCCAGTTTCTCATCGGCCTGAATTTTCGTCTGGTGCTGCGCGATGTGATTTACAGCAGCCAGCGGCGGCACAACCAGGGGGTCCTGCAGCATCCGCTCTGGAACTGGCGGCGCGGGCCGGTGTATCAGGAGATCCTGCAATACTCCTACCAGGATTATTTTGACAAGTTTGCCGTTCCCTATTATTCGGCCTGCGGACGGAACTCACCGGCCGCCGGTATGCTGGAGCAGGCCGGTGATTTGCGGACTTACGAAACCGGCCTGCGCGCCAGTCCAGCCACCCGCGTCATCGTCAATCAAAACGATTTTCTCCTGGCGGACGGAGACCTGGCCTGGCTCCACGCCACGTTTGCCCCGGAACAACTGACTGTTTTCCCGCAGGGCGGCCATCTGGGAAACCTGTCCAATCCGACGGTGCAAAAGGCGATCCTCGCGGCGCTGGCGGGTTTGAAATCATCTCCACTTAAATCGAACTAACCAGGTGGACGGATCGGAACAAAATCCATCATTGTCAGTCGGATTACACCCCGTGGCGGCGCTCCTGCTCGCATGGTAATCTGCCTGGAATGGGTCCCATTGGCTATCCACATATCTGGTTGCTCGTAAGTCGGCTGCTCGCAAAAAATTGAAAATTCACCAAACCAGCCGGAGAGTTTGCATTCGCCGGCTGGTTTCGCCTTTGCGGGCACGGCAAAATAATTGAATGGGTTGGTGCCAATACCAGGAGGCATCGCACCACCGTTGCTTCCAAAGAAATCTGGACCTCGTCAGCTTGACGCTTGCAGAATCACACTTTTCAGCGGCCATCGCCTTTTTGAGCTGGCCGTCATTGCTTCCGTCAATGTTGTCCCGTAGATTTTCAATTCCCACTTCGCGGCGCAATTGGTTAGCTTGGGTGTGTGAACGACCAGCGACCCAATCCAACGTCCCGCAGCCGTCATCCGACATCGCCGCCGGCCGCCACGCGCGGTTTCTGGGCGCTCATCATCACGCAGTTCCAGGGTGCGTTCAGCGACAACGTGCTGAAAAACCTCGTCGTCTTCGTCGCGCTTTTCGGCACGGGCATGACGCTCGCGGAAAAAAACAGCTATGGCGAATCCATCGCCGCACTGTTCGCGCTGCCGTTCATGCTGTTTTCGATGGCCGGCGGTTATCTGGCCGACCGTTGCAGCAAACGCTCGGTCATGCTTGGTGTGAAAATCTTCGAGCTGCTCATCATGTCGCTCGTTTTCGCAGGGCTCTGGTCGTGGAACAAAAATCTGCTGCTCATCGGCGTGTTTCTCATGGGCACGCACAGCGCCATTTTCGGCCCGTCCAAATACGGCTCGCTGCCGGAGCTGCTGCCGGAGAAAAAGCTCTCCTGGGGCAACGGCATCCTCGAACTCGGCACCTTCATGGCCATCATCCTCGGCACCGTCGCCGCCGCGTTGATGTCGGAACATTTTCGCGGGCACCAATGGTTCTCCGGCGTCATCCTGGTTGCGCTGGCGGCGGCCGGATTTTTTTCCTGCCTCGGCATCAGCCGGATTCCGGCGGCGGATCCGCAGAAAAAATTCAACTGGTTTTTCCCCGCCGAAATCTGGCGGCAAATCCGGGCCATGCGCGGCGACCGGCCGCTCTGGCTGGCGCTGTGCGGCAACACCTATTTCAATTTTCTCGGCATGCTGCTGCTGCTGAACTTGTTTTTCTACGGCTCGGAAACCCTGCACGTCGGCGAAACGCACATCGGCCTGTTGAACGTCGCCCTCGCGCTGGGCATCGGCCTGGGCAGCGTGGCGGCGGGGTTTTTGTCCGGCGGGAAAATTGAATACGGCCTGGTGCCGCTGGGTGCCTTCGGGCTTTCCATTTTTTCCGCGTTGCTCGCGCGAAGCTCGGTTTCGGTGGAACAATCCTGTTGCCTGCTCGCGCTGCTGGGTTTCGCCGGCGGCTTTTTCATCGTGCCCATCGCCGCGCTGTTGCAGCACCGGCCGGCGCGCGACAACAAAGGCCAGGTGCAGGCCACGGCCAACTGGTGGTCGTTCGTCGGCGTGTTTCTCGCGGCGGGCGCGCACTGGCTGCTGGCGCAAAAACTTGGCTTGTCGCCGCGCGGCATTTTTCTGGCCGGCGGTTTGCTGACTTTTCTCGGCGCGGTTTATGTTCTGCTTTTGCTGCCCGACGCGCTCCTGCGGTTCGTGCTGTGGTGCGCGACCAATTCGATCTACAAAATCCGTGTCATCGGGCGCGACAACCTGCCGGCCAAGGCCGGCGCGTTGTTTGTCTGCAATCATCTTTCGTTCGCCGATGCGCTGCTGCTCATCGCCGCGACCGACCGGCCCATCCGCTTCCTGATGTTCAAGGGCATCTACGAAAAGCGCTGGATCAACCCCTTCGCCAGAATTCTTGGTGCGATTCCCGTTTCGTCCGGCCAGCGCCCGCGCGAACTGCTGCACGCGTTGCAGGCGGCGAGCGATGCCATCCGCGCCGGCGAGGTCGTCTGCATTTTCGCCGAGGGCCAGATCACGCGCATCGGACAACTGCTGCCGTTCCAGCGCGGCTTCGAGCGCATCATGAAAGACGTGGCCGCGCCGATCATCCCCGTCGCGCTCGACGGCGTGCTCGGCAGCCCGACCAGTTTCGAGCGTGATAAAATGGTGCGCCATTTTCCCGAACGTCTGCCGCATCCGGTCACGGTCAGCTTCGGCGCGCCGCTGCCGCCGACCGCCTCGCACATCGAGGTCCGCGAAGCCGTGCAAACGTTGATCGCCGATGCGTGGCAGTATCGTCGCGCCAAAATGGAACCGATGCCGCGCGATTTCGTCCGCGCCGCGCGCCGGCATCCGCGCCGCTTTTTCATGACCGACGCGACCAGCGGCGCCGTCAACTTCGGCGCCGCGCTGGTGAAAACCATTTTCCTCGCGCGCCGGTTGAAGAAAATCTGGCGCGGACAAAGCATGGTCGGGCTGTTCCTGCCGCCGAGCGTGCCGGGCGCGCTGGTGAATTATGCGGCGCTGCTTTGCGGCAAAGCGCCGGTGAACCTGAATTACACGTTGGCCGAGGCGACCATCGCCCACTGCGCGCAGCAGTGCGACCTGAAGACCGTCATCACGTCGCGGAAGTTTCTGGAAAAGCTCAAGCTTGCGCCGCCGGGCGAGTTGATTTATCTCGAAGACGTGGCGGCAAATCCGGCCGCCGCCGAAAAACTCACCGCCTGGCTGCTGGCCAGGTTCGCGCCGTTCAGCCTGCTCAAGCGTGCCGCCGGTCGGGAAATAGAAGTGGCGCTCGACGATCTCGCCACCGTGATTTTCTCCAGCGGCAGCACCGGCGAGCCGAAGGGCGTGATGCTCACGCATTACAACATCCTCTCGAACCTGGAGCAGTTCAGCCACATCCTCAATTTCACGCATCACGACCGCATCCTCGGCATTCTGCCGTTTTTCCATTCGTTCGGCTTCACGGTCACACTGTGCCTGCCCGCCGAGATCGGCACGGGTGTGGTGTTTCATCCGAACCCGCTGGACGCGCGGGCCGTCGGCACGCTCGTCCGCGAAAACGCCGTCACGCTGCTGCTGTCCACGCCGACGTTTCTGCAGCTCTACCTGCGCGGCGTGCCGTCGGAAGATTTCGGCAGCCTGCAGCTCGTCATCGTCGGCGCGGAAAAACTGTCGGCGCGGCTTGCCGACGCCTTTGAGCAACACTTTGGCGTCCGTCCGCTCGAAGGCTACGGCACCACGGAATGCGCGCCGGCCGTCGCGGTCAACATCATGGATTTTCGCGCTGCCGGCTTCCATCAGATCGGCGGCAAACGCGGCAAGATCGGGCGCGTCCTGCCCGGCATGATGGCGCGGCTGACCGACCCGGAAAACCCGTGGGACGGCAGGGCGGTGTCCGTCGGTGAGCCGGGCATGCTGCTCGTGCGCGGCCCGAATGTGATGCGCGGCTATCTCGGCCTGCCGGAGAAAACGGCGGACGTCCTGCGCCATGGCTGGTATTGCACCGGCGATGTGGCGACGATGGATGCGGACGGTTTTTTGCAGATCACCGGCCGACTGAGCCGCTTCAGCAAGATCGGCGGCGAGATGGTGCCGCATCTGAAGGTAGAGGAGAGATTGCAGGAGCTGGCAGGCGCGGCCGAGACACTGTTTGTCGTCGCCGGTGTGCCGGATGAAAAGAAAGGCGAACGGCTCGTGGTGCTGCACAGGCTTCCGGAAGACGTCTTGCAAACATGCCTGGAAAAATTCGCCGTGTGCGACCTGCCAAACCTGTGGAAGCCCAAGGCCGACGCCTTCTACCGCGTGGAGCAGTTTCCATTGCTGGGCACCGGCAAGCTGGATTTGCGCGCCGTGAAAGAAATGGCGCATCAATTGTCAGCCGCGGATGGTCACGATTGAAGGCGGACAAAAATGGATTCCCGGAGGTTTGGCTTGTTGGATGAATGGACGGCGGAATTTCTCCCACAAATCCAGTAATCCATTGATCCGGTTCACTCCCGTCCGCAGCAAATTTCAGAGCAGTATGAAATCGTGGCGGATGCCTGTTTCGTCGCAGTGCAAAATGGCTATGCTGCGTTCGATGCCGAACCGGGGTTTGCCCGCGTATCCGGGATTGAAGAACAAAACGCCGTTCACCGTCTCGCTGAATCGCTTGTGCGTGTGGCCGAAGACGACCACGTCCGGGCGCTCGCGTTGGATGCGGGCCGCCACCTTGTCCGCCAGCGCGCGCGGGTTGACGATGTGGTGAAGGAGAAATTTTTTGCCCGCGAGCGTGACCGCTTCCGTCTCCTTGAACGTGAGGTCGGGGTCGTTATTGCCGAGCACGAGGATGGTGGGCGCGATGGCCTTCAATTCAAATTCAATGATCTCGTTGCCAATGTCGCCCGCATGCAGGATGTGATCCACGCCCGCGAAAATTCTCTCCACGCGCGGGTCGAGGAAGCCGTGCGTGTCAGAAATGACGCCGATTTTGAGTGCCGCGTGGGGTGTGCCGCGTGACGGGTCTCCGTCAGCCGCCATCCGCAATGGTTTTTTGTCATGCATCACGCTTTTGCTTTCTCCGGCTCAGCCTCGGCTTTGCCTTCGGATTCGCCTTCCGCTTCCGGCTCGCGCGCCCCGGCGGTTTTGTCGGCGGGGGATTCCGCCGTGAGTTTTTCCGCGGCGGCAAACAGGGCGGTGAACAGCCCGCCGCTCAGAAGCGTGTTGCGGAACATTTCCCAGGTGGTCGGATGCCAGTCGGGGCGGCCGGTGGTCAGCGCCTGAATCCAGCCGGCGACGGTCTTGGCGTAGGCGGCGTCTTGCAACCAGGATAACGTATTCGTAACGACGTAAAAAATCACCGCACCGGCCAGCCCGCCCAGAACCAGCTTGAGGAACGGCGCTTTCCGCCCGAACCATTTGCCCAGCGCGATGAGCAGGGCGTAAATGGCGTAGTTCAGGACGAGATAAAATCCGAACGGCGGCGCGTGATAATAAAACATGTTCAGCGCCACGTCCGTCACCAGCATGACGCCCAGCGGCAGCCACCATGCCAGCGCGCCCGCAAAATACACGCCCGCGCAGAAGGCCAGCGCATACGCCGCGCTGAAGTTTGGCGGCAGCAGTCCCGGAATCCGCGACAACGCGAACGTCGCCACGAAAATGGCCGGAAGCAGGATTTTGCCTTTCATCGCCGGACATTTTAGCGCCAACCACGGCGGTTTCAAACCCCGAAATGTTCCGCTGGCGGAGCGGACGGTCTGCCACCGAGCGCGGCGGCGACGGCGGCGGACAGTTCCTCCTTGTTGACCGGCTTGTGCAAATAGGCGGCGGCACCGGCGGCCAGCGCTCGCGGTCCGGTCATGGCCGGGTCGTCGCCGGAGATGATGATGACCGGAATGCCCCTGGCCTCGTTCATGCGATGCAGCCAGTCGAGCGCCCAAAAACCATCGCGGTTGCCGCCGCTGTTGACGTCCATGTCCTGCGGGAAATGGATGTCGAGCAGGATCAAGTCGAGCCGTTCCTTGCGGACGACGTTCAGCGCGTCGGCGATTTCGCCAGACATCAAAACCTGGTAGCCCCGGTCGCGCAGGGCGAAGTAAAGCGTCCGCTGGATGATGGGGTTGTCGTCAACCACCAGGATTTTGCCGGGAGCGGGAACTGCGGGCTGTAGGTTCATGTTCAAAGTATATCAGCCAAAGCAGGGTTGGTGCTCCAGAAATTGCGCGGAGCAAAAATCAGAGACACAGGATCGTCAGCTTCTTCGGGCCGTGCGCGCCAAGAACGAGAATGCGCTCGATGTCGCCGGTGCGGCTGGGGCCGGTGATGAACGAAATCATGCTTGGAAAATCCGGCGTGTATTTCTGCTGCAACATTGCAAACGCGGCGGGCAGGTCGGCCACCAACTGTTCACGTCGGGCGATGACGACGTGGTGCGGCGGCAGCACAGACAACGCGCGTCCGCCCGCGCTGCGGCTCGTCACGGCCACGCCGCCGGTCTGCGCGATGAGCGCGTCGCACTCGGTGATGCCGGCGTCACACTGCTCCATTTTCTGAACGTCGTAGCCCCGGTCGGTGAGCGTCACCGGCAGGCCGAGCGCCTTGCACGCAAAATCGGTCAGTTCGCCGCCGTGGCTGGCGATGCGCCGCCATTTTTCCGCAGCGGAAATTTTAAGGAGCGCGGTTTTCAATTCGTCGCGGCTGGCGAGCCGTTGAAAATCCGCCTTCAAGTTGGCGGCATTCTTGGCGAACAAGGCGAATTGTTCTTCAATGCTTGCGCCGACGGACGGCAGCCATTCGCGCGCATGATTGGCCGGCGGTGCGTCACTTGCTTGAACCGTGGTCTTGCCATGCGAGCCGGGCAGGGGAGCGTTGACTTTCAACGCCTCACGGATGCGGCCCAAGATATTTTCGCGTTCGCTCATTTCCGGTTCCTCCACCAGTCTTTGAAGGACTCACGCGGCTGCGGCGGCAGGTCGCGCGTTTTGGTCCATGATTTCGCGGGATCGAGCACGGAGCCTTTCACCGCGTGTTGCAACGGTTGCGTGAGCCAGCCGAGTTTTTTGGCGAGCCACCACAGTTTCGGCTCGTTCGCCACCAGGCCGAAAATTTTATACGCCAACCGCTCGAAAAACGCCGGTTGGCCGGCGGCGGCGTTGCGGCGGTTTTGCAGCAGGTGATGGTGCAGATCAATTTTCACCGGGCACGCCTCGGTGCAGGCGCCGCACAGCGACGAGGCGTTGGAAAGATGTTTCCAGTCCTGCAAGCCGCGCAGGTGCGGCGTGATGACGGAGCCGACGGGGCCGCTGTAAGTGGTGCCGTAGGTGTGGCCGCCGATGTTGCGGAAAATCGGGCAGACGTTCAGGCACGCGCCGCAGCGGATGCAGTGCAGCGCGTCCCGCTGCTCGGCGTCGGCGAGGAGTTCGGTGCGGCGGTTGTCGAGCAGGACGACGTGCCATTCCTCCGGGCCGTCGCATTCGCCGGGCTGGCGCGGGCCGGAATACATCGTGTTGTAGCACGTCATCGGCTGGCCCGCGCCGGCGGTCGCAAGCATCGGCAGAAACAGCGCGAGATCAGCGAAGCGCGGCAGCACTTTTTCGATGCCGATGAGCGTGACCATTGTTTTCGGCAGCGCGGCGGTGAGGCGTGAGTTGCCCTCGTTTTCCGTGATGGAAAGCATGCCGGTCTCGGCAATGGCAAAATTCGCGCCGGTGAAACCAACGTCGGCCTGGATGTATTTCTGGCGCATCACGCGGCGGGCCACCATCGTCAAATCATCAGGGTTGTCGGACGGCGCATCGCCGAGTTCGCGCTGGAACAAATCTTTGATCTCGCCGCGCGTCAGGTGCATCGAGGGGAAGACAATGTGATACGGCGGCTCGTGACGGAGCTGCATGATGAATTCGCCAAGATCGGATTCGACGACAGTGGATCCTTCCTTCTCGAGTGCGTGGTTGAGATGAATCTCCTCCGAAGTCATGGACTTGGACTTGATGATGGCGCGCGCTTTTTTGTCGCGGAGGATTTGGGCGATGATTTCGCACGCCTGTTCGCCGGTGCCGGCCCAGTGAACTTTCGTGCCGCGAGATTCGAGTTTGGCGACGAGCGATTCAAGGTGCGTGTCGAGATGGTTGATGGCCTGCCACTTGGTTTCGGCGGCGGCCTGGCGCGCGGATTCCCAGCTTTGAAACGCGGCCTTGTTTTTGTCGCGGACGACTTCGTAGCCGCGCAGCGCCGTGCGGATCACCTGCCGGTGCCGGAGATCGCGTGTCTTTTCGGTGGCGCGTGTTTTGAATTGGGAGACGAAGCTGCTCATTGCTGGTTCAGCACCTCGGCCAGGTGGATGGTTTTGACGGGGCTGCCCTGCCGTGACAGCAATCCTTGAATGTGCATCAGGCAGCTCGAATCGCCGGAGACGATGTATTCCGCCCCGGTCTCGGCGGCGCTGGCGCATTTCACCTCGCCCATCGCGGTGGAGATCATCGGAAACTTGGCGGCGAACGTGCCGCCGAAACCACAGCACGAAACCTCGGCCATCTCGACGAGCTGCAAATCGCGGACCTGTGCAAGCAGCGCGCGCGGCTGTTTCTGGATGCCGAGTTCGCGCAGGCCGTGGCAGCCGTCGTGATAGGTGATCTTGTGCGGAAACTTCGCACCGAGATCGGTCACGCCCAGTTTGCTGACGAGAAAATCGGAAAACTCCCAGGTGCGTGCGGAGATTGCCCTGGCGAGTTCGGCGCGCGGCGTGTTTTTGAAAAGTTCAGGATAAAAGTTTTTCACCATCGCGCCGCAGGAGCCGGAGCCGATGACGACGGCCTCGGCGTCCGCCAATTTTTCCAGCACCGGCGCGGCGATGGCGCGGGCTTCGTCCCAGTAGCCGGAGTTGAACGGCGGCTGGCCGCAGCAGGCGATTTCCTCCGGGCAGACGACCGTGTGGCCGAGACGTTCGAGGATCTGCACCATGCTGATGCCTGCGCGCGGAAACAGCGCGTCCACAAAACAGGGGATGAAAAGCGTGACGGTCATGCGTTGCAAATTGGCGGCAAATTCAAGCCGGTATTCTTGACGCGGCGGGGCGACGTGTCATTAAAAAAATCCATGGAATTCTTTTGGCTTCTCCGACGGAACGCGATTGGGCAGGATGTCGGAAAATCGGAACCATGTATTTCGGGAAAAAAATTGTCGTGGTCATGCCCGCCTACAACGCGGCCAAGACCGTCACCATGACGGTGGACGAGGTGCTGCAGCAGGGCATCGTGGATGAAATCATCTTGGTGGACGACCGCAGCCGCGATGACACGGTGCGGGTGGCGTCGTCGTTGCCGGGCGTGCGCGTGCATGTGCATGAAAAAAACACCGGCTACGGCGGCAACCAGAAGACCTGCTACCGGCTGGCGCTGGAGGCGGGCGCGGACATCGTCATCATGGTGCATCCGGATTATCAATACACGCCGAAGCTGATTCCGGCGATGGCCTCGATCATCGCCAACGACCTGCACCAATGCGTGCTGGCAAGCCGGATTCTGGGCGGCTATTCGTTGCCGGGCGGGATGCCGGGCTGGAAATATGCGGCGAACCGGTTTTTGACGTTCGTGGAAAATGTGCTGCTGGGGGCGAAACTTTCGGAATACCATACCGGCTACCGGGCGTTTTCAAAGGCGCTGCTGCTGAAGCTCGAACCGAACCTGGCGCGGAACTCGGACGATTTTGTTTTTGACAACGAGATGCTCGCGCAGATTTTGTGGCACGGTTTCACGATTGGCGAGGTGAGCTGCCCGACGAAGTATTTCAAGGAGGCGTCGTCCATCAATTTCCGGCGCAGTTGCAAATACGGTTTCGGCTGCCTGAACGTCGGCCTGAAATTCCGGCTGGCCAAACTGGGGCTGGCTAGGCCGGAGCTGTTTTTCCCTTGAACCCGAAACCGGAAGCCGGCCGGGCGGCTTTCCCCATGCCGGGTGCTTTTCTGAAAACAAAATGAGCGGCACCTGTCTCAAGCGCCGCTGCAAACCGTTCGTTCCGGGCGGCGGAAATTACTTGAGCGAGAGGGCGAGGCGGGATTTCTTGCGGTTGGCGGTGGGGCGGGTGATGGCCCCGACCTTCACGGCCTTGTCAAACGCCGAGTGGACGCCGGAAAGGAGCTTGACAGCCTCGTCTTTTTTGCCGGCGGCCACGGTGGCGCGGAACTGTTTCTCCGTGCGGCGCAGGCGGGATTTGACGGCGCTGTTCTGGAGGTGCTTGCGTTCGCTGTTGCGCATCCGGCGTTCGGCTGACTTCGTGTTGGGCATAGATTCTTTTAATAATTTGCTAAAGAGCCGCAGAAACTAGCCAAACGCGCGCGAAAGTCAACGCTGAAAAATCCCATCCGTTCTTTACTTTTGGCGGCGGGACTGGTTTTTTAGGCGAAATAATTTGAACCGAACCGCAACGGAAGCCCGCGCCATGAATTCACCGCTTCGCATTTTGCATCTGGAGGATAATCCGGCTGACGCGATGCTGGTGCGCGACCAGCTTGCCGAGGATGAACTGGCGGCGGAGGTGTGCCATGTCTGCCGGCGCGAGGAATTCGTCCAGACGCTGGCGGCGGGGCCTTGGGATCTGGTGCTGGCGGATTACCGGCTTCCGGATTTCACCGGCCTGGATGCGCTCAAACTTGTCCGCAGCAAATTTCCCTTCCTGCCGTTCATCCTGATGTCCGGCACCATCGGGGAACAGGCGGCGATTGAGAGCTTGAAGGCGGGGGCGACGGATTACATTCTCAAACAAAATCGTGACCGCCTGCCGGCGGCGGTGCGCCGCGCCGTGGTCGAGGCCGGGGAGCGCGCCAGGCGGGAGGCGGCCGAGGAGGATTTGCACCGCAGCGAACAAGAATACCGGCTGCTGTTCCAGGGCAATCCGCATCCGATGTGGGTGTTTGATCTGGAAACGCTGGCGATTCTGGAAGTCAACGAGGCGGCCACGCAGCATTATGGTTATTCCCGGGAAGAGTTTCTCCGCATGACGCTGGCCGACCTGCGCGTGCCGGAACGGGATTCGCAGGGACCGAAACCGCCGGTGGACATCAAGGCGCAGGGACTGGTCTGGCGGCACCGGCGCAAAGACGGCTCGGAAATGGACATGGAGGTCATCTGGTCCCCGTTGGCCTTTCACGGAAAACTGGCGGCGCTCACCCTGGCCACCGATGTGACCGTTCGCCGGCGCACGGCCCGACGCGACGCGGTGTTCGGCAAATTAAGCCACAATTTGAGCGCGGTCACCACGGCGTCCGAAGCGGCGCTGTTCATCTGCCAGGCGGCGGATGAATTGTTTCAGTGGGACGATTTTGCATTGGATTCGTATTCGGCGGAAAGGGATGAAGTCGTTTCGCTGCTCTCGATCACGACCATCGAGGGCAAGCGCGTGGAAATTCCTGCCGCGCCGCAGCCCAAGACGGCCAATGCGCTGGTCCAACGGGTCATCGCGCGCGGCGCCGAACTGGTTTCCGCAGAAGAAACCGGCGACCAGGCCGGCACCACCATGGTCGCGCCCATTCGCAACAGCGAACGGGTGATCGGCGTGATGTTCATCCAGCGCCGGCACTCCCACAGCTATGCCGGGCACGACGTGGAAATTTTGCAGACGCTGGCCGACCAGTGCGGTGGCGCCTTGCAACGGGTGCAGGTCGAGGAAGAACTGCGCCAGAGCCAGCGCCGTTTCCGCGAACTTTTTGAAAATTCACCCGACGCGATTTTCGTCGAGGATTTGCAGGGCAAAGTTCTGGATGTCAACCGTGGCGCCTGTATGTTGCACGGCATGACCCGGGGGCAGCTGGTCGGCAAAGGCGCGATTGATCAACTGGTGCCGCCCGCGCACCGCGACACGGCCCGCGCAGATTTTCAAAAGCTGGCGGCGGGACAAATTACCTGGATTGAAAGCGAGAACCTGCGTGCCGACGGTCGCATGGTGCCGGTGGAAATCCGCGCCGCGCGCATTGAATACGACGGCTCGCCGGCGCTGCTGTTTCACGTCCGGGACATCACCGAGCGCCGCGCGGCGGAAATGGCGTTGCGCAGTTCGGAAACCTTGTTCCGTTCCGTCTGGGAAAATTCCATGGACGGCATGCGGCTCACGGATGAAAACGGCACGGTGGTCGCCGCCAACGAGGCGTTTTGCCGGCTGGTCGGCTTGCCGCAGGAACAACTGGAGGGCAAGCCGTTCGTGGTCATTTATTCCGCCGCCCAGGATCATGAAAAAATGCTGCGCGAGCATGGTGACTTGTTTCGCACCGGCTCCGTCCGGGAAAAACAGGAATATCAGCAGGTGCTGCACGACAACCGCTCCGTGGTGTTTGAAATCACCGATTCCTACGTCGAGTCCGGCGGCAAACCGCGCCTGCTGTTGAGTCTTTTCCGGGACGTCACCGCGCACCGGCGGCTGGAGGAACAACTCCGCCAGTCGCAAAAAATGGAGGCCATCGGCCAGCTTGCCGGCGGCATCGCGCACGATTTTAACAACATCCTGACCATTATTCTCGGCCACGCCACGCTGCTCACGCTGGCCAAAATTGATCCGAAGTCGCTGGTTTCCGCCCAGCAGATCAAGCAGGCTTCCGAGCGGGCTGCGGGCCTGACGCGCCAGTTGCTCGCGTTCGGGCGCAAACAGATTTTCAATCCGCATCCGCTCGATCTCAACCGCGTTGTCGGCAAGATGACCGACCTGCTCGCGCGCCTGCTCGGCGAGGACATCGCGCTGCAAATCACTTTCAGCAGCCAGCCGGCGATCATCGCGGCCGATGTCAGCATGTTGGAACAAATTTTGTTGAACCTCTCCGTCAATTCCCGCGACGCCATGCCGCGCGGCGGGCAGCTCGCCATCCGCATCAGCATCTGCGAGGTGGATGAGGCGCACACCCGGCGCTTCGCCGACGCGCGGCTGGGGAATTTTGTCCGGTTGACTCATGCGGACACCGGCTGCGGCATCCCGCCGGAAAATCTCCCGCGCATTTTTGAACCGTTCTTCACCACCAAGGAGCTTGGCAAAGGCACCGGCCTGGGCCTGGCGACCGTCTTTGGCATCGTCAAACAGCATGAAGGCTGGGTGGAAGTGGAAAGTGAACTGGGCAAAAGCACCGCCTTTCACATTTATTTTCCCGTTTCCAGCGCGCCGGTGGCCGACTTGGAGCACACCGACACCCAGTTTCATGCCCGCAAAGGGACGGAAACCATCATGGTCGTCGAGGACGAACGCGACCTCCGCGAGATCGTCACCCGCACGCTCAATCTCAACGGCTACCGGGTGTTTCAGGCGGTGGACGGGCCAAAAGCCCTGCGAATCTGGGCCGAATACAAAAATGAAATAGACCTCGTCTTCACCGACATCATCATGCCCGGCGGCCTCAACGGGCGCGAACTCGCCGACCGGCTCTGGCTCGAAAAACCGGATCTCAAGGTGATTTTTTCCAGTGGTTACGGCGCGGAGGCATTGGGCAAGGATTTCAAACTTGACCCGCATTTGAACTACCTTCAGAAACCCTACCTGCCGCAAACTCTTTCCCGCGTCATCCGGCGCTGTCTTGACGGAGAAAACGGTCTGTGATTCCAAGTTTTCGATTTTTAGTTTTGCACCGCCCGGCTTAAATTTGAAAGACTTGGCACAAAAAATTTCAAAATGATCATTGCGCCCTCATTGCTCGCCGCCGATTTCACCCGCCTGGGCAAGGAAGCGGAACGGGCCGGACGTTCCGGAGCCGACTGGCTGCACCTCGACATCATGGACGGCCAGTTCGTGCCCAACATTTCCTTCGGCCCCGCCGTTGTCGCCGCCGTCCGGCCGCACGCCAAAAAACTTTTCTTCGACGTGCATCTCATGTGCTGCAGGCCGGAAATCCTTCTGGAACCTTTTGCCGCGGCCGGCGCGGACGAACTGATCGTCCACGTTGAACTCGGCGAGCGGGTTGCGCCGCTGCTTTGGAAAATCCGCGCGCTCGGCAAAAAAGTCGGCCTGGCCATCAACCCGCCCACCTCCATCGCCGAAGTCCAGCCGTTTCTCGAGCAGATTGATCTGCTGCTCGTGATGACCGTCAACCCCGGCTTCGGCGGACAGGAATTCATCCACGAGTGCCTGCCAAAAATCCAGCAGGCCGACGCCTGGCGGCGCGAACGCAAATTGAGTTACCGCCTCGAAGTGGACGGCGGCATCAACATCACGACGGTGGCCGAATGCGCCCACGCCGGCGCGGACACATTCGTGGCAGGAACCGCTTTGTTCCGCCAGCGCAACATGGCCGCCGCGATCAAAAAAATGCGGAAGGCCGCCTATGACAATGATCCCGCGCTCGCAGATCTGAAGGTTTGACGATTTGGCGGCGGCTTCCCGGTGGGGCGTTTCACATCCGGTTGCGCGAGCCGCTGCGTTTGCAATTCGGCGGAAGTGTCATGCCAGTCATTCAGGTGCTCGGCGGCGGCGATTCCGGCGAAAACGTGCCAGTTTCAAATTCAGGACTTCGGGACACGCTGAATTACATTGCAGATGTGCAGTTTGCCATTGCAGTGTGGCGTGGTTCTGATATTGTGTCGGTCCTTTTAACAAACGTTAAATCAAAATATTTATGTCACAGCATCGCAGTCTCCGCGCGGCGTCCACCTTGGGCGGCAAGCGCAATGTTCTCAAGCGTTTTGAGCGCACGGCCCTGCTCGAAAAGCGCGGCCAGCGCAAACCCGGGGACAAGATTACTGGTCTCCGCAAGACCAAGCCGGTGGTGTAATTTGTTTGCGGATTTCGGACTGCAGGTTGAAGGCGGACGGCGCTGAAATCAAATCTGCAATCCGCAATCATCAATCCGCAGTTGTCGTGGTTCGTCTGCAAAAATTTCTCGCTGATGCCGGTGTGGCTTCCCGCCGGGCCGGCGAGCAAATTATTCTGGCCGGGCGGGTTTCGGTGAACGCTCAACCGGTCCGCCTGCTGGGGACGAAAGTTGATCCTGACCACGACCAGGTGGCGGTGGACGGGAAACTGGTCCATGCGAAGAAGCTGCTTTATATTGCGCTGAACAAGCCGGCTGGCTGCGTCTGTTCGCGCAAGGACGAGCTGGACCGGCCAACGATTTACGAGCTGTTGCCGCGCGAATGGAATACCATCCAGTCCGTCGGGCGTTTGGATTACAACAGCGAGGGATTGATTTTTTTGACGAATGATGGACAATTCGCCCTGCGTCTGACGCATCCGCGTTATGGCATCCGCAAAAAATATCTTGCCACCGTTGAGGGCGAGGTGACGCCGGCGATGCTCCAGTTGTTCAGGCAGGGCGTTTTTCACGAGGGCGAACGGCTGAAAGCGCTCGCGGCCAGAATTATTTCCGGCACGCGCGCCAAGAGCGTCGTGGAGCTGGAAATGGGCGAAGGCAAAAACCGCGAAGTGCGGCGGCTGTTCGAGTCGCAGGCGCTCACGGTGAAAAAATTGCAGCGGACGCAGATTGGAAAAATACGGCTCGGCGAATTGAAGCCGGGCAAATGGCGGACGCTGAACGTGGTGGAAATAAAAACTTTGATTTCAGATTTATGAAAACGAACTGCTGGTTGATTTTAGGAACGATGATCGCCACGGGTGCCGTGGCGCAGGTTAACACTAACACGCTGCCGGAAATTCCCGCGCCAGCCGTTGCCGCGCCGGCCGCGCCGGCACCGGTGGCCGCGCCGGCGGAAACGAAAACCAATGCGCCCGCGAAAAAGTCGGCGGTCAAGGCCAAGAAAAAGGTTGTCAAGAAAACCAAGGCCGCCGCCAAGCCGGTGGAGAAGAAAGTTTCCGAGCTGCCGGTCGCGCTCGTTGCCGGTCCGGCGACCGTTGCCGCCGACAATGTCAATTTGCGCGGCCAGGCCGGCCTGAAGGGCGAAGTCGTCGGCCATGTGAAAAAGGGCGACCTGGTCACCGTCCTTTCTGAAATCAACCTCGACAAGCCCCAGGCTGGCGAACCCGCGCAGTGGGCGAAAATCACACTGCCGTCCGGCACCAAGGTCTGGCTTGACTCCAAGTTCGTGGACCTGACGAACAAGGTGGTGGCGGTGAAGAAACTGAATTTGCGCGGCGGGCCGGGTGAAAATTACAGCGTTCTCGGCTTGTTGGAAAAAGGCGCCAGCTTCACTGAAGTCACCAGCAAAGGTGACTGGACACAAATCGAGCCGCCGGCCAGCGCGTTCGCCTTTGTCGCGGCCAGCTATCTGAAGCAGGAACCGTCAGCCATGGAAACAAATGTTCCGCCGCAGCCTGTGGTTGCTGCGGTTCAGCCCGTTCCGCCAACAACAACGACGGTTCCCGAAGCGCAACCTGTCGCGCCGCCGATCAGCATCCCTCCGACGACGTCTGAAACCAGTGTTTCGGCACCGGCAACAACTCCCGCGCCGGTGACGCCAGCCTTGAGTGTTCCCCCGGTGCCGGAGATTGACACGAATCTGCCGCCGCCGCCGCCGCGCGTGGTGACGCATGAAGGCATGGTTCGCCCCTCTGTCAGCGTGGTCGCGCCGACGTATTACGAGCTTTATGATCCGTTGAGCGGCATTGCCATCAATTATCTCTACTCCCCGACCACCAATCTGAACCTGTCTCGCTACAACGGAATGCACATTGACGTCACGGGTGAAGAAGGTCTGGACACCCGCTGGCATGACACGCCGGTGCTGACCATCCAGAAGATTTTTGTGCTCTCCACCGCCGCGCCCAAGCAGAAAACGTATCCCCTGCACACGAAGTGAACTTTTCCGGCACCCGTGGTGAATAATCTCATTGATGGGCGAGCCATCGCTGCACAGATCCAGCACGAACTCACCGCCCGCGTCGCGAGCTTGAAAACTCGCGGCGTGGTTCCCGGCCTCGCGTTTGTGCGCGTGGGCGAAGACCCGGCGTCCAAAGTCTATGTCGGCCGCAAGGAAAAGGCGTGCGCCGAACTGGGCATCGTTTCCGAAACGCACGTCCTTCCCGCCGCCGCCAGCGAAACCGATCTGCTCGCGCTCATCGCAAAATTAAACGCCGCCGCACATCTGCATGGAATTCTCGTGCAAGCCCCGCTGCCGAAACAAATCCGCGAATCCGTGATTTACTCCAGCGTGCTGCCGGCGAAGGACGTGGACGGCTTTCACCCGGTCAATGTCGGCAAGCTCATGCTCGGCGACCCGACCGGTTTCCGCCCCTGCACGCCGGCGGGCATCGTGGAACTGCTCGTGCGCTCTGGTGTGAAAATCGAAGGCGCGGAAGTCGTCATCCTTGGCCGCGGCAACATCGTCGGCAAACCGATGGCGGCGATGTTGTGCCAGAAGGGCAGGGCGGCGAACGCGACCGTCACGATTTGTCATTCCGCCACACGCGACATCAAGGCGCATTGCCGCCGTGCGGACATCATTGTGGCAGCGATGGGCGTCGCGGAATTTTTGAAGGCCGACATGGTCAAATCCGGCGTGGTGGTGGTGGACGTGGGTGTGAACCGCGTGCCCGACGCCGCCTCCAAGACCGGAACAAAACTTGTCGGTGATGTGGATTTCAAAAACCTCCAGCCCATTGCCGGCAAAATCACACCGAACCCCGGCGGCGTCGGCCCGATGACCATCGCGATGCTGTTGCAAAATACAGTCCGCTCGGCGGAGCAGGCGGCTGCTTGATTTACCAATGGTAAAAGCCATCGGTGAATGGGCGGCATGGGTGCGTTTCATTAACCCGCAAAAGGCGCTTGCAGTGAATTATTGCTTCGCGACCAACTGTCGCAACACATACGGCAAAATGCCGCCGTGCTGGTAGTAGTCAATTTCGATGGGCGTATCAATCCGGCAGCGGACGGGGACATTTTCCACGGTGCCGTCCTTGCGCGTGATCTTGAGCGTCAAGTCCTGCTGGGGCTTGATGTGTGCATCGAGGCCGACGATGTCGTAGGTTTCCGAGCCGTTGAGTTTCAGGCTCAAAGCGGTGGTGCCTTCCTTGAATTGCAGCGGCAGCACGCCCATGCCGACGAGGTTGCTGCGATGGATGCGCTCGAAGCTCTGCGCGACGACGGCTTTGACGCCAAGCAGATTCGTTCCCTTGGCCGCCCAGTCGCGGGAACTGCCGGTGCCGTATTCCTGTCCGG
>CAYVGC010000083.1:0-20401 GCA_964449815.1 uncultured Bifidobacteriaceae bacterium | reverse complement strand
ATTTAGAGCGCTTGTTCTCATTGAGGCCGGAGTAGTGTCCGGCCTCTTTTCTTTTTAATCAGCCGTTTTCGGGCTTTTCCGGTAAAACACCGTTGGCTTTCCGCGGCCGGCCTGCTAATTTTCTCGTCCATGTCCGACCCGGCCAGCGCAATCCAACCGCCTTCCAAAATGAAGGTTTTTCTGCGTCGCCTGGTTTCCACGGTGATTCTCTGGACGGCCATTCTTACGGCCATGTTCTCCGGCAAGCGTTTCATTTCCGACGGCGTCTTTGTGCTGCTGGTCGCATTTCTGGCGCTGGCGGGCTTGGTGGAGTTTTACGGCCTGGCGCAAAAACGCGGGCTGGCCAGCTTCAAAATTTCCGGCGTCATCGGCGGCGTGCTGCTGATGGTCGGAACCTTTTTGAACGTCACCGGGCACCTCGGCACGGCCAACGGTTCGCCCGCGCGCGTGAACGATTTTGAAACCGGCTTCCTGATTTTGTTCGTCCTCGGCTTGAGCCTCCGCCAGCTTTTTGCGAAATTAAATCCCGCCGGCCTCAGCGCGATTGCCGTGACGCTGTTCGGCCTGATGTATGTGCCGTGGCTGCTGAACTTCATCCAGAAAATCAATTTCTTCCCCGGCGTCGAAGGCAAATATTTTCTGCTCTATTTTATTTTGCTGACGAAATTCAGCGACATGGGCGCGTATGTCGTCGGCTCGCTCATCGGCAAACATAAAATGATTCCGCGCATCAGCCCCGGCAAGACGTGGGAGGGTTTCGTCGGCGCGATTCTGGTCTCGACCGGCGCGAGCCTGGTGTTCGTGCATTTTCTCGGCGGCCACATGGCGGGCATGAACACCCGTCAGGCCGTCGTGCTCGGCGTCATCTTGAGCATCACGGCGGTCCTCGGCGATTTGATTGAATCGCTGTTCAAGCGCGAGTGCGGCGCAAAAGATTCGGGGAACATCCTGCCCGGCATCGGCGGCATTTTGGATTTGCTCGACAGCCTTTTGTTCAACGCCCCGATCATGTATTTATATCTGCGCCACGTTTTAGTCCCATGAACCACCAGGGCACCAGGACTACAAGTTTCGAGAAAAAAGATTTTTCTTTGCGCCCTGGTGTCTCGGTGGTGAAATTTTCTAAATGAAGAACGTCGTTTTACTCGGCAGCACCGGCAGCATCGGCACCAGCACCGTCAAAGTCGCGGAAGATTTGCCGGATCAAATCCGCCTCGTCGGCCTCGCGGCAGGCCGCAATTCCGAATTGCTGCTGGAGCAGACGCGCAGGCACCGGCCCGCCGTCATTTCCATCAACGATCCGGCGAAGGCGAAGCAGCTGCAAAGCACCCTTGGCACAAGCTGCGAAGTTTTCTGCGGCAACGACGGTTTGCTGGAACTCGCCACGCTGCCGGCGGCGGACATTGTCCTGATCGCGATTGTCGGCACGGCGGGCTTGCAGCCGGCGCTGGCGGCGATCCGCGCGGGCAAGGACATCGCAATCGCGTCCAAGGAAATCTTGGTGATGGCCGGCGAAATCGTGATGAACGAGGCGCGCAAACACGGCGTGCGCGTGCTCGCCGTGGACAGCGAGCATTCGGCGATTTTTCAATGTCTCGACGGCAAGCCGACAAGCTCGGTCCGAAAACTTTGGCTGACCGCCAGCGGCGGACCGTTCCGCAGCAAAGCGGACTGGCCGCAGGAAAAATTTTCCGAGATCACCGTCGAGCGCGCGCTCAAACATCCGTCGTGGGTGATGGGCCGCAAGGTCACGATTGATTCCGCGACGCTGTTCAACAAGGGGCTGGAAATGATCGAGGCGCGCTGGCTGTTCGACGTCGAAATGGCGCGGGTCGGCGTGCTGGTGCATCCGCAGAGCATCGTGCATTCGCTGGTGGAGTTTGTGGACGGCGCGCTCATTGCGCAGCTTTCCACGCCGGACATGTGCCTGCCGATCCAATATGCGCTGACCTGTCCCGGCCGCGCCGCCAGCGGCCGCGTGCAGACAAATTTCCCCAGGCTGGGCGCGCTGACGTTTGAAGAACCGGACCTGGCGCGCTTTCCGGCGATTGGCCTCGCGCGTCAGGCGGGCGAGACCGGCGGAACCTTGCCGGCGGTGTTGAACGCGGCGAATGAAGTCGCGGTCGAAGCGTTCGTGAACCGTAAAATCAACTTTCCGCAGATCACCGAAACCGTCCGGCGCACGATGGCCGCGCATCAAACCGTGGTGCATCCGACGCTTGGGCAGATCCTGGAAGCCGACGCGTGGGCGCGGCGCGAGGCGGCACGGTAAGGTTTGCGGTAATTTTTCCGGCTGCTATATTCTTCCCCTGATTGAAATGACCATTTTGCATTACATCCTGATTGCGCTGGAAGTCATCCTGATTTTCAACCTCATCATCGGCGTCCACGAGCTGGGACACTATCTCGCGGCGCGCTGGCGCGGCCTGAAGGTTGAGCGGTTCGCCATCTGGTTTGGCAAGCCGGTCTGGAAAAAGAAAATCGGCGGCGTGGAATACGCCCTTGGCACGATGCCGTTCGGCGGCTACGTCTCGCTGCCGCAGATGGCGACGATGGAAGCCATCGAAGGCAAGTCCGAGACGCCCGTCGAACAACTGCCGAACGTCCCGCCGCTCGACAAGATCATCGTGGCCTTCGCCGGGCCGCTGTTCAGTTTGCTGCTGGCGTTCGCTTTCGCCTTGGTGGTCTGGGGCGTTGGCCGCCCGACGAACGAGGCCGACAACACCACGACCGTCGGCTGGGTGGACCCGGCCGGTCCCGCCTGGAAGGCCGGCCTGCGTCCGGGCGACACGATTCTGGCCATAGACGGAAAGCCCGTTCATCATTTTGCGCCGACTTCTTCGGACAGCGTGACATGGCGCATCGTAACCAGCACCGGCACGAACATCGCCATCAAATATCTCCGCGACGGCCAGGAAGCCACGGCCTACGCGGTGCCGTATCATCGCACGACGAAATGGTTTGAGCGCAAGGCGCTCCGGCAGATTCTCATTGCGGCTGCCGACAAGGCGACCATTTATGAAATCGCCTCCAACAGCCCCGCCGCGCGAGCCGGCCTGAAGCCGGATGACGAAGTGGTGGCGCTGAACGGCGAGAAAATTTACAGCCCCGCCGCCGTGGACTATGTGGAGCAGGCGATGAGCAACACCGTGGTCAAACCGGTCACGCTGTCCGTCCGGCGCGGTGCGGAATCATTTGACCGCGAATTGCTCGCGGTGAGACCGCTGTCGCCGACGAATGCGCCGCCGCTGCTCGGCATCATGGCGTGGCAGGGCGACACGAACACCGCGCTGATGCATCCGAAGCCGCTGGAGCAGATCCAGGCCAGCGCCGCGCAGATTTTCAACACGTTCGGCGCGCTGTTTGCGCACAAGGGCGAAATCGGCGTGCAGCAGCTCGGCGGCGCGGTGATGATCATCCGCGTTTACAGCAATCTGTTTCAAGACGAGGACGGCTGGCGGCGCGTGCTGTGGTTCAGCGTCATCCTCAACGTAAATCTCGCCCTGCTCAATCTGCTGCCGCTGCCGGTGCTGGACGGCGGCCACATCACGCTCTCGCTCATCGAAGCCGTCCGCCGCCGTCCGGTGAGCGCGGGCATCTTGAACTACATCCAGAGCGGTTTCGCGGCGGTGCTCATCACCTTCATGCTCTACATCGCGTTCTTCGACACCGGCGACTGGCTGCGCAGCGCCCGCGCCGACCACGAGCCGCCCGTGGTTTTTGCGAAATAAACTTATGCGCTGCTAAATCTTATGCGCTACTGCGAATCTCCTTACTTTTATCACCGCCGCCAGACGCGCGAGATTGTCATCGGCGATCCGGCGAACGGCGGCTTTGTGCTGGGCGGCGATCATCCGGTCGTCAAGCAGTCCATGCTCACCTGCGACACGATGGACACCGCGCTGTGCGTGCGGCAGACACTCGAACTTGTTGCCGTCGGCTGCCAGCTCGTGCGCATCACCGCGCCGACCGTGAAGGACGCGGCGAATTTGCAGAACATTGTTGCTGAACTGCGCCGCCAGGGCTGCAACGTGCCCATCGTCGCCGACATCCATTTCAAACCCGAAGCGGCGATGGAAGCGGTGAAGTGGGTGGAAGTCGTCCGGGTGAATCCCGGCAACTACGCCGACTCCAAGAAATTCGCCGTCAAGGAATACAACGACGAGCAATACGCCTCGGAACTCAAGCGCATCGAGGACAAATTCACGCCGCTCGTGCTGGAAGCGAAGAAATTAAAGCGCTGCATCCGCATCGGCACGAACCACGGCTCCCTTTCCGACCGCATCATGAACCGCTACGGCGATTCCCCGCTGGGCATGGTCGAGAGCGCCCTCGAATTCGCCCGCATCTGCCGCCAGCACGGCTTCCACAACTTCAAGTTCTCCATGAAGTCGTCCAACCCGAAGGTGATGATTGAATGTTATCGCCTCCTCGTCGCCCGGCTGGAACAGGAAGGGTCGGACTGGAACTATCCCGTTCACCTGGGCGTCACCGAGGCGGGCGAAGGCGAGGACGGCCGCATCAAATCGGCCATCGGCATCGGCTCCCTGCTCTGCGACGGACTCGGCGACACCCTCCGCGTCTCCCTCACGGAAGATTCCCCCCGCGAAATCGAGGTCTGCCGCGACTTGCTGGCGCAGATTCCAATTCTTTCCGTGGCGGCCGACGTGAATCCGCTCCAATTGCACGACCAAAGCCCGCTCGCTTCGGCCGCTTCATTCCCCTTTGACCCGTTTCACTTCGGGCGCCGCGAAACGCCGGAGATTGAACTGGCCGAAAACATCCGATGCGGTGGCAAACAGCTCATCCGCGTCGTCGTTACCAGGGCAGCTTGGAACAAAGTCGCGCACAAGATCCGCCCCAAGGACGACGTGAAACCGGAGGCGGTTTATGAAGACCTGAACCTTGCCGAGATTGACCCCACCCGGGACTTTGACATCAACTCCGACACCCAGCTTGTCACCGTCAAGGACGGCCTAAAACTGCCGGCCATCACCGCCTTCCGCCTGCTGGCGGCAAAACTGAAACGGCTCGGCCGCCACAATCCCATTCTCCTCAAGGATTGCATCCATTTTGAACCGGTTCCATTGGAACCCAAGATCGCCCTGCTGCGGGCCTCGGTCGTCATCGGCGGGCTGCTGGCCGACGGCATTGGCGACGCCATTCTCATTCGCGGCGAATCCGGCGCCGGCCAGTCACTGCGGCTGGCCTACAACATTTTGCAGGCGGCGGGCTGCCGTTCGTTCAAGACCGATTACGTCGCCTGCCCGAGCTGTGGCCGGACGCTGTTCAACCTCCAGACCGTGACGGCGCGCATCAAGTCCCGCACCGAGCATCTCAAAGGCGTGAAGATCGCCATCATGGGCTGCATCGTGAACGGACCCGGCGAGATGGCGGATGCGGACTTTGGCTATGTGGGCGGAGCGCCGGGGAAGATCAATCTCTACGTCGGCAAACAGGCCATCAAGTTCAACATCCCCGAAGCCGAGGCCGTGGACCGCCTGGTGGACCTCATCAAGGAACACCACAAATGGGCCGAGCCGGAAGCGGTGAATGCCTGATGATGGTTTATTTGCCTGTTTTAGCTCGGCGTGCCTTTGCAAGCGCCGGAGCAACAAATAAAACATGAAGAAATTGTTCGGCTAATTCGAGGCAGTCTTCCGCATCTCCCTTGCTGACTATTTGACCATTTGGATGCGCCGCATCATTGCCAATCCAACGAACCACAGCCGCCCATTCTTTAATGTCTTTGGTAATATGTCCCGCTTGCGTCAGTTCGACAATTTGCTCGACCAGATTTGACTTTTTACAGCCTTTCTTGAGACAAGCTTGTTGAACACATCTGCGTGCCATTGCAGCGCAAGCACGAAAACACTGCACGGAAAGGCAAAGCTTTGCTTCGTCTAAATCATGTCTTAAATCATTTGGAATATTTTTATCAGTTGGTGATGGAAGCGGGTGAGGATAAATTTTCGATCCGTCTTCGGATACCAAACAAGCACTTCCACAACCATTGCAAATTCCAATCCACCAACGGTTGCCGCGGTTATCTGGACACGAAGCGGCGCAATTGCGGCCTGGAACCTGCCCAACACTTAATGCAGTTCTTTCATGACAATGGGGACAATAGATTGACAAAACCATTATTGGATTCTGCGGCCATTTTACGGGCATTCAAGAAATATCTTCTATCATGTGCACATGTGGCTCACCGGCTCGCTCCATTCGCTGAAGCGGTTGTAGCCGAACACGGCGCGGACTTGCAGCACATAAAGGGTTCCGGGCACGAGGTTCTCCAGAACGATGCCACGGGTGGAGGGAAACGTGCCCAGCAGCACCGGCGGGTTGCTGCCCACTATGGCGCGGAACTCGTAGGCTTTGGCGCCATAAACGCCCTCCAATTGGATGCCCAGTTTGGTGCTGGCAGGATTGGTGACGCCAAGGATGACGGGCACGTCCACATCCACGGGCGGATGGGGGCCGGACACAATCACATCGAAACCGGAGAGTTCGGCATTGACCGAGGTGAGGCCGGGGATGGCCTGAATGGAAAGGGCGAGGGTGCGCAGGGTGCCCTCCAAAATGGCGCGCTTGGCCTCCTTGTCCGCCGTCGCGGCCCTGCCATTGCCTTTGGCGGCCGCCAGAGAGGCATGGTAATTCACTTGTGCCGTGCCCACGGCGGTCACGTTGGCGGTCTGGCCGGGGAACACCGCCGCATTGATGGTCATCTTGACGACCACATTGGTGGCAAAATCATCCAGTTCGGCATCCCGCTTTTGTGCATAACCCAGGGAGAGTCGGAATAGTGGCATATTATTGGCATTAGTTAAAGCAGGGGTGTCTGGTTCATGGAAAAACGCCCTTCATCGCATCGGATTCCACGGTTGATCCCAATAAACCACACCGCTGCCGTTTGGTTGTTGTTTCTGGCTTCGAGTGACAGCCTATCAGACGGCCTTGAGAATGGCAAGAAAAATGATGAGAGAAATGAGTAAATGCCCATATCTGCATAAGCACAATAACTTCAACTATTTGCCAGGGCGATGCCAGGCCGTCTGGTCAAAACCGGGCGGGATAACCAAGCCATTCCAGGTCATGCCCAAGCCATTCTGCTCCAGACCAAAGACATTCCGCCACGGAATCAAGCCATTCTGTCCCAGACCAAAGCCATTCCGTCATGGAAGCAAGGCATTCTGTTTTAGAATCAAGACCTGCCGTGCCGGAATCAAGCCATTCTGCTCCAGACCAAAGCCATTCCGTCACGGAAGCAAGACCTTCTGGCAGAGCCTCAAGCCAGTCTGGAATTGAACCTTTTGATTAGATGATTAGAGACCTGCCATTTCCGCCAGTTCCCTCCAGAGAAGCGGGTTCCTGCCAGGTTGGCTGATGACTGACTGCCGGCCAGTCGCGGCCAGGGAAACGGCCAGTCCAAAAGTGTTTCAAATTTTGCAAAACCATGACAATCGGCCTGACGCCATCGGCCAGACTTGCCAGGATGAAACAAGTGCCAGTTGCCGCCGCCAGTCCGCCCCGTTGCCGGGTGTGGAGCGCGGGGTTTACCCTCATCGAATTGCTGGTGGTCATTGCCATCATTGCCATTCTGGCGGCGATGCTGCTGCCGGCGTTGAGCGCGGCCAAGGAGAAGGCCTACCAGATCCGGTGCGTCAGCAACCATAAACAACTGGCGCTGGGCTGGTGCATGTATAAAGAAGACAACGGCGGCCATCTGGTGGTTGATGATCCCTGGGGCGGCACGGCTTATCCAAGCTGGGTCTATGGCGAGATGCCGGATCCGACCGATGCCACGAACCTCACTTTGATTCAGCGGGGACTGCTTTATCCGTTTGTTCCGAATGCCGGCGTTTATCGCTGCCCGGCCGACCGGACGGGCCATGTCCGGAGCTGCAGCATGCAGTCGCAACTGGCTTGTTTCAAAGACGGACAGCCTTATGACGCGCAGGCGGCCGGCGGGGTTTCCGGGTATCCTTCCGAATATGCGGACAGTCAACTGACCCGGCCGCCCCCTTCGCTGGCCCTGGTGTTTGTGGATGAAAGCCCGTTGAGCATCAATGACGGCTATTTCGCCATGACCGTGGTTGGTGACAATTGGAATGACATTCCGGCAATTTGGCATTCGCGCGGCTGCAATTTCTCATTTGCCGACGGCCACGCCGAACACTGGCGCTGGAAGGATGCCCGGACGCTGGCGCTGACGCCAAGCGCGACGACGCCCAACAATCCAGATTTGCAGCGGATGCAAGCCGCCATTGCCAGCCCCTGATGATGCGTCACGCGGCGGGGGATTTGGCGGGGGAAAAAAAGCCGCCGCCCGCAAGGGGGAATCATGCCCTAGGGCAGCTTCAGTTTCTCCGGGCCGTTCACTGTTGTCTGGGCCGCCTCGACGAGGGCGCGGATGCGCTGGGCATCGGCCTTGGTGTGACCGTGGCTTGCCAGCGGGTCCGAGCCGCCGCTGGATTCAATCAGGATGTCCGACCACAGGATGCCCGTCTTGATGTGGACGGAGGCGACCTTGCTGATGCTGATGCTGATCTCGTCCTGGCTGAACCACGAGCGTTTGTGGCGGATGACCGCGCGGTCCGTCACCTCGATGACCGTGGGAAAGAGATGATTGCCCCGGGTCCAGCGGCTCGCCTTGAAAATTTCGGCATCCATGCGGGCACTGTGGTGCAAAGGCGGGATTTTATCAACAGAATTGAATCACGCCAGCGCCCAGCCGGGCATGATTTCCTCGTCCAACGACGGCAGCGGCACGTTCGCCAGCAGTTTTCTTTCGGCCAGAACCCCGATCATGGCGGCATTGTCGGTGCAAAGGGACTTTTCGGCGAGGCGCAGGGTGAAACCGTTCCGCGTGCAGGCGCGGGCCAGTTCATTGCGCAGGGAACGGTTGCACGACACGCCGCCGGACATGGTCACGCAGCGGACGCCTTCACGTTTCGCGGCGCGAAGCGTTTTCTTCACGAGCACCTCCACGATGGCGGCCTGCACGCTGGCGCAGAGGTCGCAGACTTTCTGCCGGTCTTCCAGCAGCGCCGGATGATCGCGGATGAAATAGCGCACGGAGGTCTTGAGGCCGCTGAAACTGAAGTCGTCATTCGCCTCGTGCAGCAGCGGACGCGGGAAGTCGTAGGCGTCGGGATTCCCCGGTTCCGCCAGTTGGTCAATGACCGGCCCGGCGGGATACGGCAGGCCCATGAGCTTGCCGGTCTTGTCGAAACATTCGCCGGCGGCATCGTCAATCGTCCCGCCGAGCACGCGGTGTTTCAGTTCGGATTCCACGAGCACGAGCATCGTATGCCCGCCGCTGACGATGAGCGAGACGTTCGGCTGAAAAGCGGCGAAGTCGGCGGCGGGCGGCTGGCCGGCAATCCACGGTGAATACAGGTGCGCCTCGTGATGGTTGATGCCGATGAACGGTTTGTGGAGCGCGAAGGCGGCGGCCTGCGCGGCCTTGAAGCCGATGAGCAGGGCGATGGCCAGCCCCGGCCCCTGCGTGGCGGCGACAGCATCCAATTCCTGCGGGGAAACTCCGGCCTGGCGCAGCGCGGCCTGCGCCACGGGCAGAAGGTTCTTGAGATGTTCGCGCGCGGCGAGCTCCGGCACGACGCCGCCGTATTCTTCGTGGAGCTTGATCTGCGAGGAAACGGTGTTGGCCAGGATTTTCCCTGCGCGCACCACGGCGGCGCTGGTTTCATCGCAGGAAGTTTCAAGCGCGAGCAGGGTCATTCGTTTGAGCGTTGACGGGTTAAAGGGTTGAAACGCTGAAACGGTTCAACGGTTTAACGCGGTTCATTTTGCCGCCACCTTTTCCGGTCTGGGCGCGGCGGTCAGCTTGTCGTAGAGCAGCAGCCCTTTGAGCAAATCATCGGCGCGGTCAAGCTGTTCGTCATGCATGGCTGCGACGCCGGCGCGGTCCTTTTCGGGCAGGGATTCAAGGCCGCCAGGCGCCCGCTTGATCAGCACCGCCGCCTCTTCGTCGTCGGTCAACGGCACGAAAATATCCGGCGTGATGCCGTGTTCATGAATGACCTTGTGGCTCGGCGTGTAATATTTGGCGACGGTGAGCTTGAGCGCGGAGCCGTCGTCAAGCGGGAAAATGGTCTGCACGGAACCTTTGCCGAAAGTTTTTTCGCCCAGCACGACCGCGCGGTGCAAGTCCTGCAGGCAGCCGGTGACAATTTCCGCCGCGCTCGCGCTGCCGAGGTTGGCCAGCACGACGATGGGCACGTTCTTAAGCTCATCACCGCCGCCGCGCGCCAGATATTTTTCGACCGTGTGCCGGCCTTCGGTGGAGACGACGAGCTGTCCGTTCGGCAGGAATTTCTGGCAGACCTCCACGGCCTGATCGAGCAGGCCGCCGGGATTCCAGCGCAAATCCAAAATCAATCCTTTCATGCCCTGCCGCCTGAGCTGGTCCAGCGCGGCCTCCAGCTCGTCGCCGGTCTTCTCGCCGAACTGCGTGATGCGGACGTAGCCGATTTTATTTTCATCGAGCGGAAATTTTTTCTGGCCGTTGAGGTCCTTGACCATGTCCATCTGGATGACGGCGCGGGTGAGCGTGAAATTTTTCCGCGCGCCGGTGGCCGGCCGTTCGATGGTGAGCGTCACGGTGGAGCCGGGGTCGCCGCGCAGTTCTTTCACCACGTCGCCGAGCGGCACCTTGTCCACGCTCCGGCCCGCGACCTTGATGATGCGGTCGCCGCTCAAAATGCCCGCGCGCGCGCCGGGCGTGTCATCCATCGGGGCGATCACGGTGACATAACCCTCCTTCATCCCGACCATCAGGCCCAGTCCGCCGAACTGCCCCTCGGTGTCGTCCTGCAGCTCCTGGAAGGAATCAGCGTCAAGAAACTCGCTGTGCGGATCCAGCTTGCCGACGGCGCCCTTGAGCGCGGAATAAACCAACTGGCGGTAGGTCAAATTCTTGCCGTCCACATATTCGCTGTGGATTTTCTGGAGCGCGTCATCGAACAGCTCCTCGCCCGCCTGCGCACTGTCGTCGCTGGCCGGCCTGGCGCCGCGCAAATAAAGGTTCGCGCCCAGAGCCAGATTGAGCACCAGCGCCACCAGCACGAGGCCGAAGATAAAACTGCGTTTCATAACTTGGAAAAACTTACCACGAAGGCACCAAGACACAAAGTCTTTGAGAATTTGATTTTGCAACATTGAACATCGGACATTCAACGCTCAACGTCCGATAACACCCGCTAAACCACATTGGATGTTCAATGTTCCCGCAATAGAGATTCAACGAACGGGAGATCCGCCGGCACCGTCACCTTGGGATTCGGCGTGGTGCTTCTCACCAGGCGCACCGGCTGGCCGATGAGTTCGCACGCCGCCGTGTCGTCGGTCAGCAAGCGGCCTTTTTGCCGCGCGGTGGCGATGGCGTTGCGGATGATTTCCACGCGAAACGTCTGCGGCGTCTGCACCGACCAGAGTTTTGAGCGGTCCACCGTGCGCGAAATGATGTTGCCGTCGGCGGATTCCTTGATCGTGTCCGCCACCGGCTGCGCGGCCGCGGCGGCGCCCGTTTCCAGCGCTGCTTCAATCGTCGCCGCAATCAAGTCCGCGCTTGTGCAGGGCCGCGCCGCATCTTGAATGGCGACGATTCTGGCTTTGGCCGAGAGGGCTTCAAGTCCGTTCCAGACCGAATCCTGTCTTTCCTCGCCACCGGCGACGAGGCAAAACGGTTTTTGAAACTTGAACTTGGCCGCGAGCTCCGCGAAGGGTTCCTGCATTCCGTCACGCACCACGAGGATGATTTCGTCAATGCACGGCGCGTCGTTAAATCGTTTCCAAGTGTGGGCGACCACGGGACGGCCCGCGACTTCGAGCCACAGCTTGTCCACGTTCGCGCCCATGCGCGTGCCTTTGCCGGCGGCGACGATGATGGCGGAGGTCATGCTTCAATTCCAAAGTTCAAAGTCCAAAGCCAACATTCTTCACATTTGACTTTGGACTTCAGACTTTGGACGCCGGACTTTTCAACCGATGCGCCAGACGATGCGCGCCTTGTTCAAATCGTAGGGGGACATTTCCATCTTCACCCGGTCGCCGGAGGTCAGGCGCACGAATTTTTTCCGCATCTTGCCGGAGATGGTTGCCAGCACCTGGTGCTTGTTGTCCAATTCAACGCGGAACATGGTTCCCGCCAGAACCGTCAGGATGCGTCCCTCAATTTCGATATGCTCTTCCATGGAAAAAATGAAAAAGACTTCGGAAAGAACTTCTGAATTACACTTCCGAAAAAGACGGAGGGCGGCGCCCGGAATGGACGCCGCCCGCCATTTGATTCAAAATTAATAGCGTTCACGCCGGCCGCCGGCACCGCCGCCGCTGTCGCCGCCGCCGAAATCACGGCGTGGACCGCGGTCGCGACCGCCGCCGCCGGGCGGACGTTCTTCCTTTGGACGGGCGATGTTGACCGTCAACGCGCGACCGTCGAGCTGCGCGCCGTTCATGGCCGCAATGGCCTTCTGCGCCTCTTCAGGCGTGGAGTAGGTGATGAAAGCGAAACCGCGTGAACGACCGGTCATCCGGTCCATCATGAGGTTGGCTTCGACGACCTGGCCGTGGGCGGCGAACGCCTCCTGCAGGTCATTTTCCGTGGTGTTGAAGGAAAGATTTCCCACAAACAATTTCGTGCTCATTTGATGATTGCTGTTTATTTAACCGATTTCGTCTGTTCCCGACTACCGGGTTTCAAATCATCAAACTGAACCAAGTTCACTTGAAGATTTACCATATCCGAAAGGTCGATTTTTCTCACAGACGGCGTTATCATAGCCATTCTGCCGGTTTTGACAAGTCAAATTTCAAGCCCGGTGCCCGGCCCGCCTCTCCCTCTGAAAAAAAACGGGCGTTCATCCGGCTTGAACCCCGTCTCAATCCGCTGTTTATCAGCAAAATTTTTATGCGCGCGGCGGCGGCGGGCGCTCGCCGAAGGTCCGCGCCTGGCCGGGTTCGTCCAAAAAGACCAGCCAGGATTTGTCCGCCGCCAGCACGGCGGCGATTCCCGTCTCGTCCAGAACCATGCACGCCGTTGAAAGCGCGTCCGATTCGGCGGCGGTTTCCGTCAAAGCCCATGCGCGATTCTGCCGCTGCGCCGGCCGGCCGGTGCGCGGATCAAAAATATGCTTTCCCTTCACCGCGAGACCGGAGCCGCTCAACGAGGCGTTTTTCAGCCAGTAACGGCGCGGCGAATTATCATCGCCCAGGCCGCAGGACCAGCCGGCGGTGCCGGCTGGCGCGTCGCCGGCGAGAATGCTGCTGCCGCCGGCGACGAGCAAAAAAGCCAGGCAGGACCATTCGTGCAACACTTCCGCCATGCGATCCAGCGCAAAGCCCTTGCCGATGGCGCCGAGATCCAGTTCCAGCCTGCCAGCGTCGCAGCGGATGGCAAACTGGTCCTTCAACAAAGTCCACCGCGGCTGCGCCGGCTGCGATTGCAGCGCGGCGGCCGTCACGGAAAAAGCTCCGCGCGTGGCCAGCTCCATTTTTTTTGCGATTTCCAGGCAGGCGAAAACGGGTTCGCTCACGCGCAATTTTTCACCCGGTCCAAGCTGCGCGATTTGCGCGATGTCGCTGTTCGCACGGAACCGGCTGAGGTGCGCTTCAAGCTCGTCCGTCACCGCGAACGCCGCCTGCGCCGTCTGCGCGGCGTAAGTCTTTTGCTCGTCCGTGATCCGGATCTGGAACTGCGTCGCCATCGCATGATGATTGAAGAAATGGATTTCGCTCATGGCTTTTTGGGGGCTGGCGGTGCATTTGTGGTTTCCGGCACCCACAAAATCAGCAGCACATTGGGCCGGACGCCGAAAAATTCCGGGCGGAAATTTTTCAACCGCGCCGCCAGCTTGTCGGAAACATCCGTCGTGGTGATGAAATAATCGGCGTCGCCCGTTTCCTGTCCGGGCTGCCAGAAACCGGCCTGGGAAAATGTCCGCAGATACCACGGCAGCGGCCAGGCATCGGCGGCCACCACGGCAATGCGCGGGTTGGGAAGATTATTTCGCCGCCCCAGTTCCTGCAGGCGCGGCGGCAAACGGAGCAAATCCTCGCCGGTGTGCGCGTAGGCGTAGGGATTTTTTTCATCCGCCGGTTTGTCGAAGGCGAACACTTTTGTCTGCGTCGCCAGCACTGCCAGCAAAAACGCGCCGGCGATGCCAATGCCCCAGCGGCCCGCCGGATTTTTGATCTGCTCCCAAAACGCCGCCACGCCGGCTCCGCAGAGGAGCGCCAACGGCAGCCAGAGGTTTAACGCCAGCCACGGCGTCTTGTAAGGAATGGCGGAGTAAATCAGGAAAATGACCAGCCCGTAAACGGCCAGCAGAAAATTCGGTTTGCGCGTGCCACTGACGGCGTCACAAACCGCGACATACACACCGCCGATGGCCACGAGCAACAAGATCAGCATCGGATCCAGCAGATGAACGTAGTAGCCAAACGCCTTTTCATGGCCTTCGCCGCCGGCGCGGGCCGCGAAGCTCGGAATGGCGCGCAGCAAATCCGCGAACACCGTCCAGTTCCGGCCGAACCAGGTGAACAGCAAAATGGCGGTGAACAGGAAGACGCCGAGCGCGGCCGCCACAGTTTTTGGCGGCGGCAGCTTTTCGCGCGGCTTCAAAAAGCAGCCGCAGATGACCGCGAATCCGAGGGCGAAAAAATGGATGACCGCAGTTTCCTTGCACGCCAGCATCAGCGCCGCGCAGAAGCCGGCGAGGGCGGCGGCTGAAATGGAACTTTTTTGCAAGGTGCGCCCGCCGGACAGAATCAAGCCGAGCGTCGCGGCCACAAACAACGTTTCATGAATAAAATAGCGGCTGTAATAAACGGGCAGGGGAGCGATGGCGAACAGCAGCGCGGCGATCAGGCAGGCGATGAAGCCGAACATCTCCACGCCCGCGCCCAACAGCAAAACAATGGCGCTGCCGATGATGACCGGCACGAGGCGGAGCTGCGTTTCCGTCAGTTCGGAAAAGTTTTTTGCGCCAAGCAGTTTTGCCAGCGGCTCGGCGACGGCATACAAAAGCGGGCCGTGACGGTCTTGCGGGTCGTAGTGAAAATTCCCCCCGGCGAGAAGCTCGCCGGTGATGTAGGCGTTGACGGATTCATCCGTGTGCATCGGCCGTTCACCGAGCCGCGGCAGACGGATGGCGAGCGCGAACAGGGCGATGCCCAAGAAGATGGCCCAGCGGATTTTTGGCGATGGCGTCGTAAGCTTGATTTTGTTTGCAGCCGGAGTGCGGGCTTTTGCCCGCTTCAACTCCCAAAAATTCAAGCGCAGAGTCTGCCCGCCACCTTTTCGCGGTGAAAGCTGACGCGGCGTGAACGCCGCGCTCCGTCTAGGCGGCGGGCTTGCCCCACACCTCAACCTCGATGTAATGGTTCAGCTTGTTGGTCGTGTTGCCTTTGCTGTAAAGCCGGACATACCGGCCTTTGACATCCCCTGCGTCAATCAGTTTGCCTTGGTAGTCTTCAATGTAAGGCCGGTCCTTGCCCGCGCCGAGGCCGAGTTCGTTGCTCGCGTCGGCGTTGAAGATCGTGGTCACGCCCTTTTCAAAGGCCGGGTCGTCGGACACCTGCACAACGACATCAAAATAAACCCGCGCCTGCGAATGGAAATGCCAGACCAGCACGGCGTAAATGTCAGATTCTTTTTCGAGGTCAATCTGCACCCATTGCTTGCCGGGTCCGAGTTCGACCCACGAACCTTCGTCGCCTTCCTTGTCGCCGTCCGTGACGAGATCCAGCGTGCCGACGACCGGCTCGCTGTCGCTGGCGGTGACTTTTTTGCCTTTGGCGAGATTGACCGAGCCGGCGGGCACCAGGAAGTCGGGGCGCAGGCCTTTTTGCGGGACTTCCAAATTCGGCACTTTGATCGGCACCGGCGTGCCGACGAAGAGCGGCTTGGGCAGATCCGTTTTCAGCGGAACTTTGTCCTGGGCCAGCGCGGCGGTGGCGGTGGCGGTGAGCAAAACGGCAATCGTGAGTTTGGAAAATAATTTGTTCATGTAAAATTGAGACTGGGTTTGTTTGCGGCTGTTCAAAATTTGATCAGGCGGCGGTTTCGGCGGCGGTGATCGCCAGCCTGCTTTGCAGCGGAATGGCTTCGTTCGCCTTGTGGATGACGTATTCGCTGGCGAACGCCTCGTCGCCGGGGCAGTTCAATTTCGCCTTGCCCTCGATGGCCTTGAAAAAGTTTTCCAGGTGCGGCATGTGCGGCGGCTTGTTGAACGACACGGGGATTTCGTATTCCGCAAGCTGCGCGGTTTCGCGCACGTCCACTTTGGCGGCGTCCGCCGGCACGGCGGGCGCGGCTTTGGCGCGGATGTAGTTTTTTTGGATGAGCCCGTCCCAGGACGGCGCGCGGGCCTCGCGATAAATCGCGCCCAGAATCGGGTTTTCCGACATCTTGAGCGCGCCTTCGTCGCCCATGAACATTTCGAAATACCCGCCGCCGGCGCTGGTCGTGGTCTGCACCTGGTAAAACGCACGGACCACCCCGGTGGGGATTTTATATTCATAGATCACCATGGCGTTGTCATACCATTCGTGCGTGGTGTAATAATCCACCCCGCCGCTGGCCATCACGGAACAGGCGGGCGAGCCTAGCCACCAGTTGAAAATGTCAATCTGATGCGCGCCCAGGTCGGACAGCGGCCCGCCGCCGAGGCCCTTGAACCAGCGCCAGTTGCGGAACTGGTGCATGTCCGTGTAACCATATTTTGCCAGTTGTTCGGGCTTCATGTCCGAATGCTTCGGCCAGCCGAAATCCTCCGTCACCGCGCGGTTCCACTGCGCCTGCGCGGCGGTGAACCGGCCGCAAAGTTTCGCGTCGCGTATGAGCCGGTTCAGCGCGAAAATGTAACGCGGATTGCTGCGGCGCTGGTGGCCGATCTGCAGCAGCCTGCCGGTCTCGCGCATCGTCTGCACCATCGAACGCGCGCCTTCAATGGTGTTGCTCATCATCTTTTCGCAATAGACGTGCAGGCCCGCCTTCAGGCAGGCGTTGGTCATGGGCGCGTGCCAGAAATCCGGCGTGGCGACGATGACCGCCTGCAGGTCTTTTTCCTTCGCCAGCAGGTCTTCATAATTTTCGTAGGCGCGCACTTCGTTGCCCATTTTCTTCAGGTAACGTTCGCCGTAGGTGCGGGCGTATTCCCAGATGTCGCAGATGGCCACGAGCTGGATGCCGTCAATCTTCAAAAGTGATTCCAGCAGCACGCGGCCCTCCGCGCCGAAACCGATGAGCGCGACGTTCAGCTTGCTGTTGGGCGACTTGGTCTGGCCGAAAACTTTCGCGCCGGAGGCGAGCATCAGCCCCGCGCCGGCGGCGGCGGTGGTGCTGATGAATTCGCGGCGGGTGATGGGTTGCGTTACCATTTTTTGAAAATTGCGAGTTTGTTGTATTTGGCGAGCATCAGGGCCAGCGCGACCAGCGCAACGTGAATCCCCAGCCAGGCAATGCCGTCGTCCTGACGGATCAAAATGAACCCCGCCGTCAACATGATGTAAATCAAGCCCTGGATGAACAGCGACAGCCGGGTGCCGAGGCCCAGCAGCAGCATGATGCCGGTGGCGATCAGGACGGGGCCGAGCAGATTCTCAAACATCGCGAGCAGCGGATGGGGCAGCAGCGGCTCATTCGCGAATCTGTCCTTGAAAACCGAGGGGATGCCGGAGTAATTCGTCAGCGCGTAAGACTTTATTTTCACGTCAATCATCGCGCCGCTCGGGTCTGCCATGCCGGTGGTGGGGTCAATCAACGGTTTCTGGATGGTTTGGTAAACGCCGAATTTCTCGATGCCGGTGAGGATGGCGCGCATCGCCAGCCAGCCGCGCAGCACAAGGAAGGCGAGCGTGTAGTCGCAGCGGCAGCAGTCGCAGCCGTCATTAGTTGTTTTGTCAATTGAGTCGTTCATGTGTTTGATTTTTTCGATAAAAACCGGTTGGGATCATTGCTCACGCCCGGCGAGTTTTTGTCCCTCAACCATTTCCCAGGCAGGCAGCTTGCCGGATGAATTTTCATCCGGCACTGAATTTGCCCTGCTGGTTGACGGTCAGTCTGGTGCAATGGTTTCAAAAAGGCTAGGCCATTTTTTCAAAGTGGAAAAGTTTTTTTTCGCGGCCCGCGCGGGCGGGGCGCCCCGGCCGTTTTTTTTGATTGCAAAAACAGGGTCCCAGCCGCTCCCGAAAAAAACGGAATGATTCCTCCTTCCGTCTGTTGCCGGTTCATAATCGTGGCCGGCCACCGGACCGGCCATTCGCAGAGATCACGTCGCCATGATGGAGACGGGGTTGCTCCAGGGGCTTTGGCCGGTGCTGCCGCCCGGCGCGCAGAATTGCAGCAGATAGATCAGGCCGGGCGTCACCGGCTTCAGCACCCTCCGCCGCGCGCCGTGGAAGGTGCCCAGGTCCGTCCACGTCTTGCCCCCCACACCTGATACATCCATCCGCCCGTTGAGCACCCCCTGGCCGCGCACCGTCAACTGGCCGCTGACCTGGTTCAGGATGTTCTTGATCGCGGGCTGGTCCAGCGGGCCGGGCGTGTGGTTGGTGCTGTTCACTTCCAAGCCCGAGGAGAGCAGCCGGTCCAGATCGTGCCGTGCCAGATCGTTCACGTCATCGTCCGGATCACGGGGGGAATCCCCTGTGATCAGCTTTTGAATCGGCTCATGGTCCGTTCCTTCCGTTTGGTTGTGGAGACAACACCAACCAAGGATGCCATGGGCAGATTCTTTCAGCAGAGCTTTTGCTTTAACCCCGTTCACAGAACGGGGGTTTCAACGCTTATCACTAAATCGGCAGCTTTTATGCCGGCTTTAATGGAATCTCACTCTTTTTGGAATATTTTTTCACCGTGGGTGCGAACCGGCAGCCGCCCGGTGGAAAAACCCATGAAAACCAGGAAAAATGGCGTTTGCAGAATACTGCGGACGCAGTTCTTTGTATTGAGAAATGGCCCCGGAAACCAAAAGTTCGGGCCAGATGTCCTGTTTATAGACACCACCGGGCCTGGGCCGGCTTCGTTTTCACTCCCCCTGCATATAATATACGCGAGACCTCGGCAAAAGTCGGAACGCCGGCCTCCGGCACGGCTCGAAACGGTTGAATTTCCAACGCGCCGTGCCGGAGGCCGGCGCTCCAAACGTAACCACGGTGCCTTTTGCCGAGGTCTCATGGCGGCACTCCCGCCTTCAGCGGCGTCCCCCGACCATCGCCCGGCCATTCCTGGCTGGGTATCGCGTCCATCAAATGAAAAAGTCCCGGTCGGGACGGCAGAAAAACCGGGCCGGGCAAAATCATCCGGCAACGGGCTTGACAATTGGGCCGCCGCCGTGTGACAACATGGCGATGGCCGCGGGCGGCCGGAACGGTGGGCGCGTCTGAACCTGCGCCGTGTTTCCTGAGCGCGGATTTGGCGCTTTGACCGGGTCAAGCCGTTGCGGACAAATGAGCAAGTTAGAAAAATGATTCAAATCCTCAAACCGGACAGGCGGAACTTGGCCGAGGATAGGCGCAACAACCGTCTGTCCATTATCTGTTAGGCCACTTCACACGCTATGGTTATTGAGTGCAACAGTTGCCACAAGAAAGTCGGGAAGCCAGAAGCTTCCAGCGGCGGCATTATACTTCTAGCTGCTTGCATCACCGGCGTTTTGTTGGGAGTCGTTGCGCCCGTATTAACACGGCACTATCACATTCGATTGCCTGGCTGGAGTTTGTTTCTCATAGCTATTCCACTCTGGTTTCTCGTGGCGTTGTTTCTTTGGGAGCTGCCACGCTGGTTAGCTTATTTACGCTATGGATTGCGGCCATGCCCATCGTGTGGAGCGCGGAATTGGGGACGACCACATTATTCAGGATTTGGGCTTTGATATGATAAACCAGTGGCCTAACAAGTCGCCGGAGCCAACCGCCGTTGGCGCTGTCCGTTCCGCTGTCGCGGTTCACGCCGCGAGTCGGCGGTGGCTCAGCTTTTTTCGTTAGGCGGCATCACACTTTATGAAAACATCACGCATCTTTCTTGTCGCACTATTTCTAGTCGGTTGCACCAGCGCACATCAGACCGCATCGCTGACCGCAGACCAAGCAAAGGCAGTCGCAATACGGTTGGCAAACGAGAAGGCAGCCGTGACATATCACCGCCAGCCGTTTCACGACGGGCAGCCACCAAGTTTTGTGGCTGGTCACTGGACATGGAGACAGCTAGGCACAGGTGATATTGAGGCTACCGTCGAGTTAGCTGCGGATGGCTCGACAAATAGTGTCGCCATCAATCAGTTGGCAGATAAAATTATTTTGCCTTGAAGTGAGAGCCATGCCGCCTAACCAGATAGAATGAGAAGGCAGAGACCCGGTGCCGGTTGCTGGGTTA
>CAYVGC010000082.1:0-20512 GCA_964449815.1 uncultured Bifidobacteriaceae bacterium | reverse complement strand
GCGACCTGTGAGCCGGTCGTCTCGTCTGGCTGGGTGGGGTGGGTGAGTTGCGCCACCCCGCCGGCGAAAGCGGCCTATTATGATGGGTTCTTTACGCCCTCCTTCTATTTTGCTGGCCCGAATGGGGATCAGATTTACACCAACTCGCAGATGAGCATCCAAGCTCCCTACACGCCCACGCGGACGGTTTTTTCATCCTTCCTTTTGCAGGCGAATGACCCGCTGGTGCATTATCTGTCCAGCGATTTGAATTCGCAGAATGGCGCCTTGGCCATTTGGAATTCAAGACAGGCGTGGAGAAACGGCCTCTGGTATAAGGTTGATGATGTTACAAGTCAGCCGCTGCCCGCCCCGCCGGGCAATCCCATCGGCGGCCGCTACCAGCCGTGGGGCCAGAACAAACAAATGTTGGCGCTGACCGGTGTGGACACCAATGGCTTCAATCTGGCCTACAAAGACCCGCTGGTCTGGGGGCCGGACTACTGGAACTTTCCGACCAATTTGCTTTCATGCCCAGGCGGGCTGGGGCAGGTGCATCGCGGCACGCCGTGGCAAACCATTTACCTTAAGTCCACAAATATTCTCAGCTATGCAGGTAATTTTGGAAATCAGGGAGTCCAGAATGTCGGCTCCAACACTTGGGCCAACTGGACGGGGGATATCCAGCGGGATGATTTTACCGGACAATACCTTGATGCCGCGCTCATGGCCCCGGTCAGTGACTGGCGGCTGGCCGGTTTATTGATGTCGCTGCTGAACACGAACGATCTCACGCAGCTCTTTTCCGTGAATGCCCCGAACATCGCCGACTGGCAGAAATTTCTCAACGGCCTGACAGTTTATTCCAATTCCATGCCTGTTCCAAATCCAGCCGTTACGCCAACATTTGATGGTTATGTCATGGCAGGCAATTCACCACAGGCTTGGGTGATTGCCAATGGTGTGGCCAATGTTAAAGCCAGCCAGCCTGGGCAGAATTTTTGTTCCAGCGGCGATGTTTTGGCCGCTCCAGAACTGACCGTGAATTCTCCGTGGTTGAGCACCGGCAACTATTCGCATGGCTTTCAGCTCACATACGGCATCACCGACACCGCCTACAAGGAGATTCCCGCCCAACTGCTGCCGCTGCTGCGCCCGGATTCCGTCGGCATACTGTCCGCAACGAACGGCGGCTGGAACCTCTGTTTCTCCGGTGCCGACGGTTATGATTACGCGTTGCAAACTTCCACCAATCTCGTCAATTGGGAGATCGTGAGCACAAATCATCCGGTGCAGGGCAGTTTCAAGATGCCAGTCCCGGCAATGTCAATTTCACAAGAACGTTTTTATCGTTCTGTGCTGCTTCCCTGATCGCGCCGCAGCGGAAACGGGCGGCAAGTCACCTTCTGTTCCCCGTTCGGTTCCGGCTTTCTGGTCAAACCTTCTGACCTGCTGCAACTGACGGCGTTGTTTCCGGCCGGTCCCGGAAGGTCCGCAGAAAATACAGCAGCGCCGCCACCACCAGCGCGGTCAGCCCCCACCAGAACAGCGGCCAGTGCGTGCGGTTCGCCGAGGTGCAGACGCTGAACCACCAGCCGCTGCCGAGGTAGCCGACGAGACTGCCCACGCCGCCGTTGAGCAGCGTCAACAAGGCCTGCGCCCGGGTGCGCCACGCGGCATCAATCCGCTGGTTGAGGTAGATCTGCGCCGTGATGAACACGAGGACGAAGGACGCGCCATGCAGCGTCACGCCCAGCAGCAGCGAATCGTTGGTGTTCAACGCGCTTAACGCGAACCGCAGCACGCCGAAGCCCAGACCGCAGGCGAAAATCCATTTCAACCGCCAATGGTGCAGCAGCCACGCCAGGCTGAACATCGCGATGACCTCCGTGACCTGCGCCAGGCTCATCCACGCGCTCGTGTGCGTGAAGCCGAGGTCGCGCAGATGCGCCGGAGCATACGGATAAAACGCCGCGACGGGAATGTTGAAGAGCGTCGTGGTGATGAAGATGACGCGGGTGTCGTGGTCTTTCAAGAGCGTCAGGGCGTCGAGGCCGAGGCGTTCATGCCAGGACAGATGTTCGGCGGACGGCGGGATTTCCAGCGCCGGCAGAAAATAGGTGAACGCTGCCACCAGCAGCCAGATCACCGCGCCGAGATACTCCGTGAAGGCCGAGCGGTCCAGACTCAGCGCGCCGACGAGCAGCGCGCCGCCCATCCAGCCGACGGTGGCGAGCGAGCGGATGGAGCCGAATTCCTTTTTCGCGTCCGCCAGCCGGGCGAGCACGAGCGCCGTGGAGATGCTGAACATCGGCGCGTAGGACAGCGAAAAAAGCTGGATCAAGGCCAGCACCAGCCACGGATTCCAGCCGGCTTTCATGGCTGCGCCGATGGCCGCCATCGTCACGCCCGTGGCCACCGCGAGCCAGCGCAGCAGTTTCGCGGGCGGAACGTGCCGGTCGGCCATCGCGCCAAACATCAGCGGCGAAATGAAGGCGGCGACGGCCGTGGCGGCGAACGCGAAGGGTTTGATGCCATGCATTCCATGCGCGTCGAGAATCGGGCCGAGCGGCACGAACCAGATGCCCATCGCCACCGACTGGATGAAAAACAAAATCATCAGCTCGGCGTATTCGGCTTTGCGCAAGGTCCTGAACATTGGCGCGCAGCATAGCCAAACCCGGCGAAAACAAAAGCGCGCAACCTTTCGGTTGCGCGCGAATCAGCGTTCGGATTTGAAGCGGCGGATTATTTCTGCAGCCTGGCTTCCCAGGTGCGGGACTGGGGTTCGCCGTTGCGGTTCACCGATTCAACTTTTCCCTTGATGGCGCCGTCCGCGATCGTGCCGGAATACTTGTTTGTGAACGAGTTGCCGTTGAACGAGCGCACCACGCAGAAAGACACCTCCGCGCCGGTCAGCTTGCCGTCGGCGATTTCCGTTTCATTGACCGCGCCGCCGCGTCCTGGGGCGGACAGTTTGCCCGTCAGCTTGTCGCCGTCCAGCTTCAGCACGAGCGTGTTGGTCCGGTCCGCCCCGCCGTTGCGGGCGGGCATGGTCCAGAAGTAGGTTCCAGACGGATCCACTGTTTTGTCGGCAGCCTGGGCCTGGGTCATTGCACCGAGCAGCAGCGCCGCGCCCAGCATGATTTTCGTGAATTTGCTTATAGTCATTTTTATTGGTGAGTTGTTTATTCAAGTTGCCCTAAATTGCCTTTCAACTGCGCATTTTTGGGGAAACTTGTAAAAATAGACCGTCATGAGGCGGAAAAGGTTACACTTCGGCACGAAAATCTTGGGGCTGGCATTTCAAGGACGAACCGGCCTTTTCCTGCCAGCAGTTCACACCAAGCTGTCCTCGCGTCAAAAGGCGTGCATCTGAAAATTTCATAAAGATCCAGTTTGCCAGACTGAATTTGCTTGGCTGAATGAGATTCACTGTTACATATATGACCAGCAGAAATGGTTTCCGAACCGACAAAAAGTTCGATTTTCCCCCGGACCGACTGGGCCGAACTGGGCAGGGCGACGGAGGCGGATGCACCGTGCCTCGACCGGCTCATCCGGCTGTATTGGCAGCCCTTGAAGATTTTTCTGATGGCGACATTCCCCGGCTTGAAGCAGCAGGCTGACACGTTGCTTCAGGAATTTGCCGAGGACAAGCTGCTTCAGGACGGATGGCTGCGGAAAGCGGATCAGAACCGGGGGCGGTTCCGCGATTTTCTGAAAACGAGCCTGCGGAATTTCGTGCTGGACCGGTTGAACCGGGCGGAGGCGAAAAACCCGCCGATTTCACTGGAGGAATTGGAGCAGGAGCCGCCGCCGCCCGCCGCCCCGTCCGAAGCCTTCGATCTGGCCTGGGCGCAGGCGGTGCTGGCTGAAACCCTGAGGCGGATGGAGGCCGATTGCAAAAAACCCGGCGAAGACCAGCCGCGCCGCAGTTACATCTGGGAAATGTTCCGCATCCGTTTATTGGAGCCGATCTTCAATGACACGGTGCCGCCAGCCTACGACCAGTTGATTGAGCGGTTCGGCCTGAAGTCACCCACGGACGCGTCCAACACGCTTTTGAGCGCCAAGCGCATCTTCAAGGCGCACTTGAGCAGAGTGATCAAGGAATATGCCGGACAAGACGCCGCCGCCGCCACGGAGATCCAGGCGCTGGAAGATTTTCTAATCCGGCTGGCGAAACGGGGCTGATGAAACTGGAAAAGCGCATGCAAGATCCCCGGCAGCCATCCGTAACGGTTGACAGAACTGTTATGTCCGAATCTGACTCCCCGGCGGCGGTGTTCCAAAGCCGTGCGAACAAGCTGGCCACCTTGCTGGCCACGGGCGAGGAGCACGCCCGGCTCTGGCGGCCGGACGAGCTGGCGGCGATTTTCCGGCACCAGATGTCCGCGCCAATGCTGGTGGATCTGGGCGGTTTTGATTCGCGCACCGCGACGAAGCTGCGAACCTTGAGCGAAGCCCAGGGGCTGCTTTTGAAAAGCTTTGGCGACCTCTTTCATCATCCGTCGCCGCTGATCGAACTTTTGGAACTGGTCAAAAACTTTGCCAAGGCGAACTTGGATCATCCCGAAAGCGGGCTGCCGGGCGAAATTGCCGCCGCGCTTTACTACACGAGCATCGCCGCCGCGCTGATCCGGCTGGACGCGCGGATCTCCCAGTTGCCGGATGCCGATTTGCGGCACGGCTTGCAATGGACCCTGGAGCAGGCCTGGCTGGATGAAAAAACCAAGGAACTGCTCGCCCAGGCGCTGGGGAAAATATCCGGCGTCCAGAAAGGAGCCATGTCATGAGCGAAGACGCACCCAAGGAAAATCCAGCGGCGTTTGTGCCCCCCGTCTCCGTATTCAGAGGGCCGGTTGCCGAGTTGATCGCGCAGCGGATGCTTGTTCCGCCATCGCGTCCGGGCTTGCTGGCCATTTTGGATCAGTTTGAAATTCTGCGTGTGCTCGGCGGCGGCGGCATGGGCATTGTCCTGCTGGCGCGTGATGCAAAGACCGGACGCGAGGTGGCTGTCAAACTGGTCAGATCCGACTTGGTGACCAATCAAAATGTCGTTCATCGTTTTCTCAAGGAGGCGGGCCACCTGAAACGGCTGCGGCACACGAACGTGGTGCCGGTGCAGGAAATTTCCGACCGGGCGGAAGGTCCTTATTTCGTCATGCCTTATTTTGAAAAGGGCAGCCTGGCCAGCCGGATCAAGCCCGGCCAGCCGCTGGACACCGAGTCCATTTTGGACATCGCCGCGCAAGTGGCCGAAGGGCTGAGCTTCGCGCATCGCAGCGGCATCATTCATCGCGATTTGAAGCCGGCCAACATCCTGTTGACGGCTGACGGCAAGGCCTGTCTGGCGGATTTCGGCCTGGCCCGGACGCTTTTCAACGACTCGATTGTGGATGTTGAAAACCGGAACCTGGAGGGGACCACGCCTTACATGTCGCCGGCGGTGGCAGCCGGTGACGCCGAGGACACACGCTGCGATATTTATTCCTTCGGTGCCTTGCTTTACGAAATGCTGACCGGTCTGCCGCCCTACCAGGGCCGGGGCACCAAGGAAATTTTAGATCAAATCATCGCGGGAGCACCCAAGCCGATCACCAGCTTGAATTCCGATGCGGATCGCGGCCTGGTCGCCATCGCCGAAGGCTGCATGGCCAGAGAACTTCGGGACCGTTATGCCGACATGCGGGATGTCCTGAAAGACTTGCAGCGGATCAAGGAGGACAAACAACCCATGGGACAGCGCAAAACCAATCACGTCCGTCGCATTCCGAAAATCCTCTGGATTTCTGCGTGTCTGGCGGTGGTGGCTTTGATGGTCTGGATGTTTTGGCGTGAACGTTCGCCGGTGGTTGTGGTTGCGCCGTCGCCGGTCACTAAGCTGCCGCCGGTTACGGCGCCGTTCCCGGCTAAAACTCCCGTTGTCGCCAGCCGATTGGTGTGGAACACAACCACCCTAGCCGGACAGGCCGGGGTGGATGGTTCCGCCGACGGTGCCGGGCACCAGGCTCAATTTCGACTGCCAAACAGTGTGGCTGCGGACACGGCCGGCAATGTTTATGTGGCCGACACCGCCAACAACACGATTCGAAAGATTGCTCCGAACGGAGTTGTGAGCACGCTGGCGGGAACTGCTGGAACTCACGGCAGCGCCGATGGGGTTGGCGGTGAAGCGCGCTTCTGGGTCCCGTTCGGCATCGCGGCGGACCGTTCCGGCAATGTTTTCGTGGCCGACACGGCCAACAATGCGATACGGAAAATTACTTCGGCCGGCGTGGTCAGCACTTTGGCCGGACTCGCCGGCCATCCCGGCAGCCAGGATGGCCCCGGCGTCAGCGCACAGTTTCGCAATCCCTGGAGTGTCGCCGTGGATGATCAGGGCAATGTCTATGTGGCCGACATGAGCAATGACACCGTCCGCAAGATCACGCCAGCCGGTGTCGTCAGCACCGTGGCCGGTCAGGCTGGAGTCAGTGGCAACGCGGATGGGACCGGCACCGCCGCACAGTTCAACAATCCATTTGCCTTGGCCGTGGACCACGCAGACAACCTTTATGTTTCCGACAGCGCCAATGACACCATTCGGGAAATTACGCCAGGCGGCGTGGTCAGCACCGTGGCCGGTCTGCCGGGACACGTCGGCAGCACCGATGGCAACGGCAGCGAAGCCCGGTTTTGGAATCCTCAGGGGTTGGTGGTTGACGACCAGAAAAACATTTATGTGGCCGACACGGGCAACCACACGGTCAGAAAAATCACGCCCGCAGGGATGGTGACCACCTTGGCGGGATTGGCGGGAACCAGCGGCATGACCGACGGCGCTGACACGAATGCACGATTCAACGCCCCCGGTGGCGTCGCGGTGGATCGAGCCGGAAATGTCTATGTGGCGGACACCAGCAACCACACTGTCCGCAAAATGGCTTTTCCCACGGCCGACCATCCTTGAAGATTTGCAGCCGACAGAAGATCGGACTCACCATTCTGAACAGGTGCATCTTGGAACTGTTTTAAGCAGGTTTAGAACGGCAATGATTTGTCAGCAGCATAATCCAAAAACTTTTAGTCCTTCTGCAAGATTTCACATGGCGAACCGTAACGGCCAGCAAGGCACTGCCAGTGCCGGAAGTTGCCACCACAACGCCCGGTGCCTGCCGGTTTTTCTGGATTCCTGATTGGGTTCTGGGAGGAACAAGGGTATGGGCGGGCGGGCATCAGGCCCGTCCCCCATACCAGGTTCGCAGCATCTGTCTGTCGGTTGACCCGATTTCTCCGTAAAAAGGCGCTTTGAAGGGAGTTTCGACTTTATTGAAAATCACGATGGCCATCTGCAAACAAGATGCAGTTCTTTTTTGTTGGCCATGGTTGCGCGTTTGTTGATATGCTTAAACTCCGTCGTCTGGCTGGAAACAGCTCCACGACATTCTTGAACGGCAGGCCGGCATTTCGGCTGGCACCGGTCGTTGATTGAATTTGTTTGTTTCGTGACGGCGTCCGCTTTGTCAGCCGGCTTCAAACTGCAAATATCCTGCAAGGTTTCACGGATGAGCAAGTATTGGCCAACGAGACCGTTCATATGGAGCGGACCTATGGAAGATGAAAAACTCCAAACTGGAGAACAATTATGAAAAGTGAAAAACTGATAATGCTGAACACGGCCCTGAAGGCCGCGCTTGCCTGCGCCGCCATCGGCTGGATGTGCTGGAGCGGCGGCAATGTTTGCAACGCCCAAACCTCGCCGTCCAATCTGTCGCCCGACTTGCAGGAGGCGGTCAAACTCTCCCAGTCGCACATGGGTGATGATGTGATCGTAAATTTCATCAGGAATTCAGGAAAATCCTACCGGTTGAGCGCGGATGACATCATTTATTTGAACAGCCAGGGAGTTTCTCAGGGCGTAATCAGCGCGCTCCAGACTGCATCATCAGCCAGCCCGGCTCCGGTTGTTTCTGCTCCAACCACCCCGCCACCGCCGGCACCAATGCCCGCGCCACCAGTCGCAGTCCCGGCACCCGCACCGCAAGCCGTGGCAGTGGTGGCCGAGCCGCCGGCCCCGGAGATAAACTTCACTTACTTTCACGACCAGCTTGCGCCCTTTGGCACCTGGGTGGATGTGGGCGGCGTGATGTATTGGCATCCGGACGCCGCCATCAGCGCCAATCCCGACTGGCGTCCCTATTATGACATGGGCCAATGGGTTCAAACTGACAATGGTTTGTATTGGCAGTCAGATTATACTTGGGGTGACATTCCTTTTCACTATGGCCGCTGGGTGCTGGATCCCATTCACGGCTGGCTCTGGGCACCAGATTATACCTGGGGGCCGGCATGGGTTTTTTGGCGCCATGCCGAAGGGGACGCCGCCATTGGCTGGGCGCCGTTGCCGGTGGGAGCGGTTTTTGTAGATGGGGGATTTAGGTATCACGGAGTGGCCGTGGGTGTTGATTTTGATTTTGGCCTGGGCGAAGCCTGTTTCACCTTTGTCGGCTACGACCATTTCCATGAAGGATTCCGTCGCTGGAGAGGGCATGAATGGGGCTATCACATCGGTCGGGAACGGCTGCATGGGTTCTATGGCCGGAGCGTCATTAGAAATGAATTTCGTCGGGATGAGCACGGTCGGTTTGTGAACAATGGCATAGGACGTGACCGCATGGAACACGCCACCCAGGGACGGCTGGCACATTCAAACTTTGAAGAGAGACATCCGGTTGGAGACCGCAACAACGCGGCTAACCGGCCGGCTGGCGGCCCGGGCAAGGCGCAGGCACAAGCTTCCAGCAAGGTGTTCCGGCCCCCGACGCCGGCCGCTAAACCAGCCGCGTCATCCGCAGGCGGAGCACAAAAGAAAAAGTAGCACCCCGAAGACCGGCAAACTTATGACCACCGGATGTTGGCCAGGAGAAATGTCCGCAACGCCAGGGCGTTTGTCAGTTAAATTGGCAGGCATTTATTATTGATGGAATCAACCGTTCGGAAATAAAAAGAAAGTGAAAATGTTGTGAAGATTATGTATCGAACTATCGCGGTCGTGCTCGTGTCCACGGAACTCGTGTTTACGACCGGCTGTGTGAACCCGGATGGCACGCAAAACAACACGGGAACCGGTGCATTGCTTGGCGGAGCCTTGGGCGCGCTCGCCGGGGCTGCGGCTGGCGGACGACACGCCGGGGAGCACGCGTTGGTGGGTGCTCTGGCCGGTGCGGTTGTCGGCGGGCTGGTCGGGAACATGATGGATCAGGAACAGCAGGAGCGTCTGCGGCAGCAGTCACCACAAACGTTGGTGGTGATCCAGCATAACGACGCGGTCGTGCAGCAACAGCAACAAGCAACTCCGGCACCAACACAAGAACCGGCAGCTCAGGCGGCTCCGCCGGCCGAGGCCGTCATCCCGCTCACTGTGGACGACATCAAGGCGCTTGCTTCGGCCGGTGTCAAAAAAGATGCGATTACCCAAGAGATTGAGGTGTCGAAGGCCAAGTTCAGCCCGCAGGACATCGCCGCAGCACAACAGGCCAATCTTGATCCAGCCGTCATCGAGTGCATGAAGAGTCATCCCAGTTAACTGGCGACGTCATCATAACTGGGCGGTGAAAAGGCCACCTGCAAAGGATTTTTGCAGTCTTGCATACTTGTTTAGCATTCTTGTCCGCCCGCTATTTCTTGGGGACTGGAAAGCCTCCAAATTGATGGCTCAACCAGCCCCAAACGACATTGGCATGGTTTTTGCGCAAGCTGACCATATCATATATGAAGTTTTGGTTATGAAGATAAAAATCTCGCTGGCTGACAATGGAATATTTTTAAAAGACTCACTGCGGAAAACCCCTTATTCCCTGTGATTATCATCAGCGACACCCGCCGCTCGAAGCCCTGTTTTGCCAGGGCAGGCAGATTTGAGACGGACGATTTTCCCGTGCGCGTGCGACACTTCCGGCTGGCCCAAGGCGCGGCGCCGAGAACTTCTCCGGAAGCCGGCAGTCTTGAATGGCGGAGAACCTTGCAACGTAAATGGCGGGCTAAAATCAACCCAGTTGACGTTGCTTCAGAGTCGCTTGATACTGCGCGAAATGTTTCAACGCGTTTATGACGGGTGGAAATAAAATGAATGGAGTTAAAAATGTCTGATGCAACCTCACAACCGTCGCGCCCCGGCGAATCCCCCAATGCGCCCATGAAGCCGTTGGCCGGCAGAAAACGGCGGCGTTGGGTATGGATTGTGGTTTTGCTCTTGCTCGTCGCCGGAGGCTTTTCCTTTTTGCGACAACGGGGGCCGGCACAATCTGAAACACAAGCAGCCCACAGACGAGGCGGCGCTGGGCCGGCAACCATCATGGTCAGCACGGCGGCGGCGCAGTCGGGCGACATCGGGATTTATGTCAACGCGCTGGGCGTGGTGACGCCGCTCAATACCGTCTCGATTGTCAGCCGCGTGCAGGGCCAGATCATCAAGGTGAATTACCAGGAAGGGCAGTTGGTTCACGCTGGTGACCCGCTGGTGGAAATTGATCCGGGGCCGAATCAGGCGGCGCTGACCCAGGCCGAAGGACAGCTCGCGCGCGACGCAGCGCTGCTCGAAAATGCCCGGCTTGACCTGGAGCGCTATCAGGAAGCGTTCGCCAGCAATGCGATTCCCAAGCAGCAACTGGACACGCAAGTCGCGGCCGTTCATCAGGACGAAGGCACCGTTAAATTGGATCAAGGACTGCTCGCCAACGCCAGGGTGCAGCTTGCCTACTGCTACATCAACGCGCCGATTTCCGGCCGCATCGGGCTGCGTCTGGTGGACGTTGGCAACATCGTTCAAGCCAGCGCCACGAATCCTTTGCTCGTCATCACGGAGCTTCAGCCGATCACCGTGATTTTCAACGTGGCGGAAGATGACCTGCCGCCAATCCTGAAGCAACTGCGACAAGGCAAACAACTGGTCGTGGATGCCTTCGACCGTGCGCAGCAAAAAAAACTGGCGACGGGAACTTTGGAAACGCTCGACAACCAGATTGACCCGACCACCGGCACGGTCAAGTTCCGGGCTGTTTTCACCAATGACGACGAGGCGCTTTTCCCCAACCAGTTCGTCAACGCGCGGCTGCTCGTGGACACGCTGCACGGCGCAACGCTTGTGCCGAACACGGTGATTCAGCGCAACGCCGACAGCGCCTTCGTTTATGTGATCAAGCCGGACCAAACCGTCGCGCTGCAAACCATCACCATCGGAACCACCGACGGAGACATCTCGGCGGTGGCGGGAATTGATCCGGGCACGGTGGTTGCCGCAGATAATTTCAACAAGCTGACCGACGGCGCGAAGGTGACGGTTCGTTCATCCACAAACGAGCCGAACCCGGCCGCCTCGCCGAAAAAAATGCACCAGAAAAAAACGCAGTGAGTCCGTCGCGCCCATTCATTTTGCGTCCGGTGGCGACGTCGCTGCTGATGGTCGCCGTTGTGCTGACCGGCCTCATCGCCTATAAACAGCTCGCCGTTTCCGCCTTGCCGGAAGTGGATTATCCGACAATCCAGGTTGTCACTTTTTATCCGGGCGCGAGCCCGGACGTCGCCGCGTCCGCCATCACCGCGCCGCTCGAACGGCAGTTTGGCGAGCTGCCCGGACTCAACCAGATGACTTCGATCAGCTCCGGCGGCAGTTCGATCATCACGCTGCAGTTCGCGCTGAACCTGAACATTGACGTGGCCGAACAGGAAGTGCAGGCGGCCATCAACGCGGCGCAGACTTATCTGCCGGCGGGGCTGCCATCGCCGCCGATTTACAGCAAATCCAATCCCGCCGACGCGCCGGTCATGACGCTGGCCGTCACCTCAAAAAGTTTTCCGCTGTCGCAGGTCGAGGATTATACCGACACGCGGCTCGCGCAAAAAATTTCGCAGGTGACCGGCGTCGGCCTCGTGACCATCAGCGGCGGACAAAAACCGGCCGTTCGCGTTCAGGTCAATCCGACCGAACTGCTGGCCTACGGCATCAACCTGGATGACATTCGCACCGCGCTGCAATCGGCCAGCGTGAATCTGGCGAAAGGAAATTTCGACGGCACGCACCAGGCCTACGAAATCAATGCGAACGACCAGCTTTTGAGCAGCAAGGACTACCAGTCGCTCGTCGTCGCCTATCGCAACGGCGTGCCGGTGGTTTTGTCCGACGTGGCGAAAATCATTGACAATGTTGAAAACGCGAAGCTGGCCGCGTGGAGGGACGACACGCCGGCGGTCATCGTGAATATTCAGCGGCAGCCCGGTGCGAACATCATTCAAGTCGTGGACCGCGTTAAAAAACTGTTGCCGCAGCTCAAGGCCAATCTGCCGGCGTCCATGGACGTTTCGATTCTCACCGACCGCACGACGACGATCCGCGCGTCGGTGCGCGACGTGCAATTTTCACTGATGCTCACCATCGCGCTCGTGGTGCTGGCGATCTTTTTGTTCCTGCGCAATGTTTATGCGACGATCATTCCCAGCGTCGCCGTGCCGCTTTCACTCGTCGGCACTTTGGGCATCATGTATCTGCTCGGTTACAGCTTGAACAATCTCACGCTGATGGCGCTGACGATTTCCACCGGTTTCGTCGTGGACGACGCCATCGTGATGATCGAAAATGTTTTTCGCTACATCGAGCAGGGCGAAAAGCCGCTGCAGGCCGCGTTGAAAGGCGCGGAACAAATCGGCTTCACGATTATTTCACTGACGATTTCGCTGATCGCCGGGCTGATTCCGCTGCTGTTCATGGGCGACATCGTCGGGCGGCTGTTCCGCGAATTCGCCGTGACGCTGAGCGTGACGATTCTCGTTTCCGCCTGCGTTTCCTTGACGCTCACGCCGATGATGTGTTCGCGTTTGCTTAAATCAAAAGCCGATGAGAAAAAGCACGGCCGTTTTTTTGAAGCGACCGAAGGTGTTTACAACCGCATCATTCAATTTTACGGACGCACGCTGCAGACGATTTTGAAACATCAAACAGCGACGCTGTTCGTGGCCGTCGGCACGCTCGCGCTGACAATTTTTCTTTATGTCATCGTGCCGAAAGGATTTTTCCCCGTGCAGGATACTGGCGTGATCCAGGGCATTTCCGATGCCGCGCAAAACATTTCCTTCACCGCCATGGCCGAACGCCAGCAGGTGCTCGCACAGGTGATTTTGAAAGACCCGGCGGTGGATAGTTTGTCGTCGTTCATCGGCGTGGACGGCATCAACTCGACGCTCAACAGCGGGCGCATTCTCATCAACCTCAAGCCGCTCGAACAAAGAAAAATCAGCGCGAGCGACGTGATCCGGCGGTTGCAACCGGAACTGGCGAAGGTGGACGGCATCACGCTGAATATGCAGCCGGTGCAGGATTTGACGGTCGAAGATCGCGTGAGCCGGACGCAATATCAATACACGCTCGAGGACGCGAACGCGGACGAACTGAATCAGTGGACGACGAAGCTGGTGGAAAAATTGCAGACGCTGCCACAGCTCCGCGACGTGGCGACCGACCAGCAGACGCATGGCGCACAGGCGACGCTCGTGATTGACCGCGTGACGGCGTCGCGGCTCGGCATCACGCCGCAGGCGATTGACAACGCGCTCTACGACGCATTCGGCCAGCGGCAAATTTCCACGCTCTTCACGCAGTTGAACCAGTATCACGTCATTTTGGAGACGCTGCCGGACTTTCAGCGCAATCCGTCGAAACTGAATGACATTTATGTGCGCTCGTCTGGCGGCGGCGCCGTGCCGTTGAGCGCATTCACACATTTTGAATCCGGCATCGCCCCGCTGGCGATCAATCATCAGGGCCAGTTTCCAGCGGTGACCATCTCCTTCAATCTTGCGCCCGGCGCGGCGCTCGGCGAAGCAACGAAAGCCATCGAAGCCGCGCAAAAAGAATTGAACATGCCGTTGAGCGTGCAGGCTTCATTCCAAGGCACGGCGCAGGCGTTCATCGCGTCACTGGCGAACGAGCCGCTGCTCATCCTCGCGGCGATTGTCACCGTGTATATCATTCTCGGCGTGCTTTACGAAAGCTACATTCATCCGATCACGATTCTTTCAACGCTGCCATCGGCGGGAGCCGGCGCGATTCTCGCGTTGCTGGTCACAGGAACGGAACTCGGCGTGGTGGCGCTTATCGGCATCATTCTGCTGATCGGCATCGTGCAGAAGAACGCGATCATGATGATTGATTTTGCGCTCGACTTGGAACGGAAGGAAAACCGGCCGCCACAAGAAGCCATTTATCAGGCGTGCCTGCTGCGTTTCCGGCCGATTTTAATGACGACGTTTGCCGCACTGTTCGGCGGACTGCCGCTGGCATTTGGCAACGGCGTCGGCTCGGAACTACGCAAGCCGCTCGGCATCGCCATCGTCGGCGGATTGATCGTGAGCCAGGTGCTCACGCTTTACACGACGCCGGTCATTTATCTTTTCTTCGGCCGGCTCGCGGCGAAGTTTTCACGGTCGAATGAAACGGTTAAAAGCGGGGAAACTGTTCCGGCCCCCATTTCATGAACATTTCCGCGCCATTCATTCACCGTTCGGTCGGCACGGCGCTGTTGACGGCGGCGATTGCGCTGGCGGGCGCGGTCGCCTATTTGCAACTGCCCGTCGCGCCGCTGCCGCAGGTGGATTTTCCGACCATCAGCGTGGGCGCGTCGCTGCCGGGCGCGAGCCCGGAAATCATGGCTTCATCCGTCGCCGCTCCGCTTGAACGGCAGCTTGGCCACATCGCGGGCGTGAACGAAATGACTTCGTCCAGCACGCTTGGCTCGACTTCGATCACGCTGCAATTTGATCTCAGCCGGAACATTGACGGCGCGGCGCGCGATGTCCAGGCCGCCATCAACGCTGCGCGCGCCAATCTGCCGGCGAATCTTCCGAGCAATCCGACTTATCGCAAGGTCAATCCCGCCGACGCGCCGATCATCATTCTCGCGCTGACGTCGGACATTTACGACCGCGGAAAACTTTACGACGCGGCCTCCACGATCATTCAGCAGCGGCTGCTGCAAATTGAAGGCGTCGGCCAGGTCGGCATCGGCGGCGGCGCGCTGCCGGCGGTGCGTGTGGAGGTCAATCCAACTTTGCTGAACAGCTTCGGCTTGAGTCTTCAAGATGTGAGCACCATGCTGGGCCAGCAAAATGCTAACCTGGCAAAAGGCCAGCTTGCCGACGGCAACACCACGGCGGACATTCTCGCGAACGATCAACTGCTCAAGGCCGCCGATTACAAACCGCTCATCGTCGCTTATCGCAACGGCGCCGCCATCCGGCTTTCGGACGTCGCCAAGGTGCAAGATGGCGTGGAAAACATCCGCACCGCCGGTTTTCTGAACGGCAAGCCGAGCATCCCGCTCATCATCCTGCGCGAACCGGGCGCGAACATTATTGAAACCGTGGACCGGATCAAGGCCGCGCTGCCGTCGCTCAAGGCGTCAATCCCGGCGGGAATGAACATGGCCGTGGTGCTCGACCGCACGACCACGATCCGCGCCTCGGTCCGCGAAATCGAGCGCAGCCTGCTTATTTCCATCGCGCTCGTGATTCTGGTGGTGTTTATTTTTCTGCGCAGCCCGCGCGCGACGATGATTCCCGCCGTCGTCGTGCCCGTTTCCCTGATCGGCACGTTCGGCGTGATGTATCTGTTCGGCTACAGCGTGGACAATCTTTCGCTGATGGCGCTGACGATTTCGACGGGCTTTGTGGTGGATGATGCGATTGTTGTCATTGAAAACGTGTCGCGCCATCTGGAGGCCGGCATGACGCCGATGGCTGCGGCGCTGCGCGGTGCGCGCGAAGTCGGCTTCACCGTGCTGTCCATCAGCGTTTCGCTGGTGGTGGTTTTCATCCCGATATTGCTCATGGGCGGAATTGTCGGAAGACTGTTCCGCGAATTTGCCGTCGTGCTGTCAACGGCCATTCTCGTCTCGCTGGTCATTTCCCTCACGACGACGCCGATGATGTGTTCGCGCCTGCTCCGGCACCGGAAACCGGAGGATCATGGGAAACTTTATCGCGCGAGCGAAAAGGTTTTCACGACGCTGCTCCATGCGTATGAACGCAGCTTGACGGTCGTGCTGCGGCATCCGGCGATCACGCTCGTGACGCTGCTGCTGACCATCGCCCTGAACATTTATCTTTTTGTCATCGTGCCGAAAGGTTTTTTTCCGCAGCAGGACAACGGCACGATCATGGGCGGCATCCAGGGCGCGCAGGACGCCTCGTTTCCGGCCATGCAGTCGGCGGCGGCGCGGTTTGACAATCTGATCAAAACCGATCCGGCGGTGCAGAACGTCATCGCCTTTACCGGCGGCGGTGGCGCCGCCAACAGCGGGTTTATTTTCATGGCGCTCAAGCCGCTTGAAGAGCGGAAATCCCGCGCCGACCAGATCATCGCCCGTCTGCGGCCGAAGCTCGCATCGGTGCCGGGCGCGTCGGTGTTTGTGCAGGCCGGACAGGATCTGCGCATCGGCGGACGGCAGAGCAACGCGCAATATCAATACACGATTCAAAGCGAAAACCTGGACGACCTGGTCAAATGGGGGCCGATTCTCCTTCAGCGGATGAAAGCCCTGCCCGGCTTCACCGAGGTGAACACCGATCAGCAGAACAACGGCCTGCAGGCGTCACTCGTTTATGATCGCCCGACCGCGGCCCGGCTCGGCATTTCACCGCAGATGATTGACAACACGCTTTACGACGCGTTCGGGCAGGCGCAGGTTTCGACCATGTATACGTCGTTGAACCAATATCATGTTGTCATGGAGGCGGCCCCGCAGTTCTGGCAGGGACCGCAGGGGCTCAACGCCATTTATCTCCGCGCGACCAACAGCAGCTCGGTCGTTCCGCTTAACGCCATCGCGCATTACCAGCCGACGACCGCGCCCATCGCCGTGAACCATCAGGGACAATTCCCGTCCGTCACGCTCTCGTTCAACCTCGCGCCAAGAATCGCCTTGGGCGACGCCGTCAAAACCATCCAGCAAATGGAACAGAAAATCAGGATGCCCGGAACAATTCACGGCAGTTTTTCAGGAACGCTGCAGGCGTTTCAACAATCGCTGGCGACCGAGCCTTTTTTGATCCTCGCCGCCCTGGTGGCGGTGTATATCGTGCTCGGAATTCTGTATGAAAGTTACATTCATCCGGTCACGATCCTTTCGACGCTGCCGTCGGCCGGCGTGGGCGCGGTGCTCGCGCTGCTGATTTTCCAGACGGACATGAGCATCATTGCCATCATCGGCATCTTGCTGCTCATTGGCATTGTGAAAAAAAATGCAATCATGATGGTGGATTTCGCGCTCGCGGCGGAGCGCGAGGAAGGCAAAAATTCGCGCGATGCCATTTTTCAGGCGTGCCTGCTGCGCTTCCGTCCGATTTTGATGACGACAATGTCGGCCATCTTCGGCGCGCTGCCGCTGATTTTAAGCACCGGAACCGGTTCGGAGCTGCGCCGTCCGCTCGGCATCACGATTGTCGGCGGCTTGATCATGAGCCAGGCGCTGACGCTGTTCACCACGCCGGTGGTTTATCTTTATCTGGACCGCCTGCGCCTGTGGTGGGAACGCGCGCACAAAAAGAAAGCCGGGGCCGGCATGGCGCTGCAACCGGCGGCGATGGTCGCAATTCTCGGTGCCGCCTTGTTCGCCAGCGGCTGCAGCTTCGCGCCAAAATATGCGAAACCGTCCGTCCAAACGCCCGGAGCGTTCAAGGAGTTGACGCCGGAGCAGTCCCGGCAAACGGACGGCTGGAAAACCGCCGAGCCGAAGGACGACGCGCTTCGCGGCCAATGGTGGAAGCTGTTTGGCGACACCAATTTGAACGCGCTCGAAGCGCAGGTGAACATCTCCAATCAGACGGTCGCGGTGGCGCTTGAAAATTTCCTGTCGGCGCGGGCGGTCGTCAAGCAGACGCGCGCGGAATTTTTCCCGACGGTCAGCGCCGATCCTTCGGTCGCGCGGTCGCGGCAATCATCCTTGCGAACCGGAGCGTCTGCGTCGCCGGCCGCCGCCTCCATGATGACGGAATATTCACTGCCGCTTGACGCCTCGTGGGAACCGGATTTCTGGGGCGGCATCCGCAACACCTACAAGGCAAACAAACTTGAAGCCCAGGCGACATTGGCCGGATTGGAAAACACGCGGCTGACGGTTCAATCCGAACTGGCGGCGGATTATTTTACGCTCCACTCGCTGGATTCGCAGAAGCAGCTCCTGGACTCCACTGTTCGCGCTTATCGGGATTCGCTCGAACTGACGCGCGTGCTGCACAAAACCGGCATTGATTCCGACCAGGATGTCGCCCAGGCCGAGACCCAGCTCAACACGACCGAGGCGCAGGCCACCGATCTCGGCATTCAACGCGCACAGATGGAACACGCCATCGCACTGCTCATCGGCCGGCCGGCTTCCGCCTTTTCCATCAGCACGAACCCGCTCGCCGCCAGACCCGTTGCCATTCCCTTTGGCGTTCCGTCGCAACTGCTCGAACGCCGGCCCGACGTTGCCGCCGCCGAGCGCAGGGTGGGGGAGGCGAACGCGCAAATCGGCGTGGCGCGCGCCGCGTATTTCCCGACGATCACCTTGAGCGGCTCCGTCGGCTATCAAAGCACCGCCACGGCCAGTCTCTTCAGCGGACCGGCTTTTGTCTGGTCAGTCGGCGGGACGCTGGCCGAGACCATTTTTGATGCCGGCAAACGCCGGGCCGTCACCGAGCAGGCCTGGGCAAGTTATCGCGGCACGGTGGCGGCCTACCGCGAAACCGTGCTGTCGGCTTTTCAGGAAGTGGAAGACAACCTGTCCTCCTTGCGGATTTTGTCGCAGGAGTTGCGGCAGCAAAACGCCGCCGTCGCCTCGTCGCAACGTTATCTCAATCTCGCCAGCACCCGTTACAAGCTCGGAGTTGACAGCTACCTCAACGTCATCACCGCGCAGACCACGCTGCTGAGCAATCAGCGCACCGCCTTGAACCTGCAGATGGAGCAAATGACAGCGAGCGTGCAACTGATAAACTCGCTTGGCGGCGGCTGGAGTGATCACGAATTTTGATTTTCACCGGGAGTTCCGTGGCCGATAAAATTGAAACTGATTGCATGATCCAACAGGATGGTGTCCAGTGAGACTGGTTTCATATATGGCGTTTTTCCCGCCCCAACAGGGGGGATCCGCTTAAAATTGGCCGCCTCGTGCCAGGTCGAACCATGATGCGGTTCAAACGGTCTTCCGCATTTTTCTGCCCGCAAAAAACCATGTGCATCCCTGCGGAACCGTGGTTAAAATCAATCCATGAAAATTCGCGTTCGTTTCGCTCCTTCGCCCACCGGCTACCTCCACATCGGCGGCGCGCGCACCGCGCTGTTCAACTGGCTTTACGCCCGCCATACCGGCGGCACGTTCGTCCTGCGCATCGAGGACACCGACGCCGCGCGCAATTCCCAGGAAGCCGTGGATGTCATCCTCAACGGTCTCCGCTGGCTCGGCCTCAACTGGGACGAAGGCCCGCTCACCGGCGACGCCACCGGCCCGGTCAAAGGCGCCTGCGGCCCCTATTACCAAAGCCAGCGCAAAGCCAATTACCAGCGCCGGGTCGAAGCCCTGCTCGCGCGCGGTCTCGCCTACGAACACGAAGGCGCCATCAAATTCAAGATGCAGCGCGAGCCGATCACCATCCACGACCTCGTCGTCGGTGACGTGGTGCGCAAGCTCACCGACCGCGAAGAGATTGATCCCGATTTCGTCATCCTGCGCTCCGACGGCCAGCCCGTGTTCCACCTCGTCAACGTCATTGACGATTTGGAAATGAACATCACCCACGTCATCCGCGGCGAGGATCATTTGAGCAACACCGCCAAGCACATCGCGCTCTTCCAGGCGTTCGGCGTGCCGCCGCCGCATTACGCCCACATCCCGCTCATTCTCAACAAGGACGGCACCAAGATGAGCAAGCGTGACCAGGGCGCGTCCCTGACCAGCTACCTCGACAACGGCTTTTTGTCCGAAGCCGTCGTGAATTTCCTCTGCCTCCTCGGCTGGTCGCCCAAGGAAAACCGCGAGAAGCTCACCCTCGCCGAGATCATCGAACGCTTCGACCTGCCGCAGATTCTCCGGCACAACGCGCGGTTCGATTACGAGAAGCTCCTCTGGCTCCAGGGCGAATACGCCCGCGAACTCGCGCCTGAACGCTTTTACGAACTCGCCGTCCACACCTTCGCCAAGGCCGGCGTGGACACGAACCGGTTCCCGCTCGGCTACGTCAAGGCCGCCCTCGACACCTGCAAGGGCAAGTTCAAGATGTTCAGCGAACTGCCCGCCTACGCCGGCTTTTATTTCACCGACGCGATTGAATATGACGCCGAAGCCGTCAAGAAAGATTTCGTGCCGGAGAACCAGCCGCGACTGGAAAAACTCCGCGACGCCTTTGCCCACGCCCCCGCGTTCAACGCCGAGAGCCTGGAAGCCGCGCTCAAGGAAACCGCCAAGGCGCTGGGCGTGAAAGCCGGCGTGCTGGTGCATCCCTGCCGGCTGGCCGTGACCGG
>CAYVGC010000081.1:0-20854 GCA_964449815.1 uncultured Bifidobacteriaceae bacterium | reverse complement strand
AACTAACCAAATGACCCAACTTCTCCGTCCACTTTATCGAAGCAAGCCCAAAGCTTCCGTTTTGAGCGTGGCGAAAAAGGATTCGGCCATGGCGTTGTCATAACAGTTGCCTTTGCGGCTCATGCTGGCCGTGATTTGATTATTTGGCCAGTAGCGCCTTGCAGGCGCTACTGGCATATTGAACGCCCCGATCCGAATGGTGCAGGAGCCCCGGAGCCGGACCCCGGCGTTGCCGGGCCAGTTTCAGGGCTTCTGTCACCATAAAGGTTTCCAAGGAGTCGCCGGTGCACCAACCCAGCACTTTGCGGCTGCAGGCATCCAGCGTCATGGCCAGATACAACCAGCCTTCTTGGGTTGGCAGGTAAGTGATGTCACTGACCCAGACCTGATTGGGGCGCGCGGGGGCGGGCACTTTGGCCAGCCAGTTTTCCGCGATGGCCAGGCCGTGGTTGCTGTGCGTGGTGCGGGGGCGATACCGGCGCTTCTGACGCGCCCGCAGGCCGGCCTGGCGCATGAGGCGGGCCACGCGGTTTTTGCCGCAATGCTGTCCCTGACGCCGTAGCGCCACCTGCAATCGGGGACTGCCATAACTTTTACGACCGGCCTCAAATGCCTGGCAGACCAGTGGCGTGAGCGCTTGATCTTGCTGGCGACGCGGGCGTTCGGGCTTGTGGTGATGGGCGTAATGCCCAGCGCGGGAAACGTCCAGCGTCTGACAGAGCAGCTGGATGGGTTCGGCGGTTTGCATGGCCATCTGCTCGATCAATTCGAATCGCCGAGCAGGCCGGGCTGCTCCGAGCAGATGGCCAAGGCTTTTTTTAGGATTTCACGCTGCCGTTGGGTATAGGCCAGTTCGCGGCGCAGGCGCTGGTTTTCGCGTTCCAGCTCGCTGGGCTTGCCAGTGGTGGCCACTGGCCCGGTAGCCGACGGGGATGCTTGCTGGTGCCGCCAAGCACGCAGGGTGTCGACGCTGACACCCAAATCACGAGCAACGTCGCGATAGGGCTTCCCGCTGGTCCGGGCCAGTTCCACCGCCTGTTGGCGAAAGGTGGCATCATAGGGCTTGTGGGTTCGTGGCATAGGTCTTCGCTTTCTTTTCTACCACTCCGCGCCCGTGTCTGCAAAATCGAAGAAGCCTCAGTGTCCGTTTTGGTGTCCGTTGTGGACTCCTTCGTTCTTAATCCACTGCCACACAAGCGGTTAGGACTGGAGGCGGAGGTCGGAACCGGCCATGCGCTTGGCCAATGTGAATGGCCGGTCGGGCCAGGTGGCGTTCTTCGTGGTGGCGCTGAACTACTTCGTGCCCGTGCCGCAGGCGGATGGCCTGGCTGGACTCAACAATCAATCATCTGCAGCAATGCTGCCAAAACGATCAGCAGCGGCGATTGCGTGTGCAGGCGGGCACCGAGGCCGAATTGCTGGCGGATGATAAAAACTTTCTTGCTGCTCCCACCACCCCTTCGACGCCCGCCATAAGTTTTCGGCGACGGCCAGTTCCTTGTCGCTGGTGCGGTTTGACGGGAATGATTATTCGGTGCCGGTGCGCTGGGTGCATCATCCGATCGTGGCCAAGGGTTGTTTTGACCGGTTCATTTTTGTGTGGCGATGGCAGTGAAGTGACCCGGCATGCACAGATCTGGGCAGCCGAGCAGGTCTGCTTTGAATCGTTGCATTATCTGACGTTGCTATAGACCAAGCGAGGGTGTGCTAGATCATGCCCGACCGCTGTATAGGAATGCCAATGGATTCAGGAAAGGTGATACCAGGAGCACTACTGGCGAGTTGTGGAACAGCCTTGTTTTCATCGGCAATATCATCTCTGACTAATTGGCTGTGGTCGAATTCTTTTGGCGTAGTTGGAAGCGTGCGTGCGACCAGAGACGCAGTCGCGGGCATAGTTGATTAAGTGGTGGGCGACCATGGCGATCTGGAAGATGTTCTCGATGCGGCCCTGGCGCAACTGAATCCAGAACATTGACCAAAACTCAGTGCGGTAATCAGCCTTGAGGCCAGCACGCCAGACCAGCCGGGTGAGAATTGAGAATGCGCGGTGAAGGTTGCGAGGCGTGGCTTGGAGGAGTGGCCGCTTGGGGCGACGCCGATGGGGATAGGTGTTTTCGGCCTGTGTGGCGTAACGGTGGTAAATGGCCTTGGGATCGTAAGCTTCGGCAATCACCCGCCGCCAATTGACCACCAATTGTTCGTAGGGCTGAAGAAATTGGATGTTGGAGTCGCGACAGTCGTCGCAAACGATCCGCCCTGCCAGCTTCATGCGCTCATAGAGCGGGGTCTTGGGCAGCGCGTAGAGGATGTTGACGGTCTGGATGGGCAACTGGGAGGCGCGGATGAAGTCGGCGATGGCCAGCGGGGTTTGCTCCGTGTCAGTATCGAAACCCATGATGAGGCCTGCGGCCACCTCGATCCCATAACTGTTGAGCGTGGCAATAACATCCAGAATCGGCTTTTGGAGATTGACAGTTTTCTTGATCGCGCGCAGGGCGACGGGTTCGGGCGTTTCGATGCCGCAAAACACATTGGTGAAAAAGGCGTCTCGCATCTGGGCCAGGATATCCGGGTGCTTCGCCAAACCCAAAGTCGCCTCACAGGACAGCCGCACTTGGCCGTCCCATTTCTCCTGCCATGCCACCAACTGGACGAGCAATTCGCGGGTTGCCTGAGGATCGCCGATGAAATTGTCGTCCACAAAATAAACTGAGGGCGCGCCGGCGGCGGCCAAGAGATCCAGTTCACGGATGATTTGCGCCGGATTCTTATGCCGCGGGCGGCGTCCGTAAAGCGCGGGGATGTCGCAAAATTCGCAGGTAAGCGGGCAACCGCTGGAGAACTGCACCGTGCCCAGCAGGTAATTGCGGATATTGATCAGGTGATAGGCGGACGTCGGCAGCTCGGTCATCGGCAGACGCTTAACGGTGCGGAGGATGAGTTGTCGTGGACAGCATTCAACCGAGCGGTCAATGAGTTTGAAAAGCTGGATGGTGGCGTCACCCGCTTCGCCGCAATGGACGATGTCGGCATCAGGATACCATTCCGGCACGGCTGAAGCCGACGGGCCACCCAGCACGGCAGGTTTGCCAGCCCGGTGCGCGCGGGCAATAATGTCCTAAATTTGTTCCCGCTGGATGTGCATGCCGGTGGTGAACACGACATCGGCCCAGAGCAGGTCATTCTCTGCGGCGGGCCGGACGTTCTCGTCAATGAACCGGACTTCCCAGCGGGCTGGTGCCAGCGCGGCGATGAGCAGGATCCCCTGCGGCGGCATGAATGCCTTGACTGATCCCATCAATGGGAAAGCGTAGTTAAACGTGGCAAACGACCAGGCGTATTCCGGGAAGAGACACAGAACCCGACGAGTATGCCGGGGTGTGAAGTGAAAAGTGGAATCCGGAGGCATCATCTCATTTTGGTTGTCAGGGAGCTGTTTCATCTCGCCCAGCCCGCGCCTGTGAATGAGCGTAGATTCATATAGTTGGCCAAAGCCATCACCGGAAACACCTTGGGATAAACCGGGTAATCCACATATAAAATCCCAGGATGTCCGGTCCCGACCACCGAACCATCGCGCCAGGATTCCAACTCGCTCCTGGTATCCAGTAGATAATTCACGGCCTCGGAAGCGGTTTCGGTGTCTCGAAGCCCCATTTCACAGAGGAACTCAAGCACCCACGCGCTCTGGGTCGGGGTGCTTGCCCCCCGGCCCCGATGTCCGTCATCAAGGTAGGATAATGTTGATTCGCCAAAACCGCCATCGGAATTCTGAAAGCTCATCAGCGTCTGGGCAGCCACGCGGAGATAGAGTGATTGAGGCAATTCACCCGCCCGCAGAAGCCCGGTTCCGGCCTGAGTGGTGCCGTAAAGAGTGTTGATGCCCCAGCGGCCTTCCCAGAGGCCCGTGATGGGGTCCTGAGTTCTGCGCAAAAAGCGGACTGCCCTCCTGACGGATCGGGAATGCCGGGCGGTCAATCCGTTGGCACCGAGGCCGGCGAGCACATGACCCGTGTTATCGGCGGAACTGTCGTCAAACAATTCCACCGAATCGGTGAGGTTCTTGGTGAACAGCTTCATCATCCGGCTCCCGACGTTGTTCTGGTCAAAGGCTCCCCAGCCGCCGTCGGAGTTTTGCCGTTTCAAAAGCCAGTGAAGTCCCAGCTTTCGGAATTCCGCCGCTCCCGTCCTTCGAGTGAATGGCACCATCTGTCCTAGGAACACCAACGCCCTCGACGTGTCATCAACATCCGGGTATTGCTCGAAGTCTCGCCCGTAGGGAAAGCCTCCTTCGACCGTCTGCGTTTCATAGAGATGCTCGGCAGCAAGAACCAGAGAATCGCTCGTTTCCCCGGCCTGCGCCAGCGCCTGTGCCGCCAAGATGGTATCCCAGACACCCCCGTGCATCAGGCAACCGAGGTAATTCCCAGTTCCATTCTTGAAATACAGCGTATCCACGAACTCGAGCCCGCGTTTAATCGCTCTTGGAACGCTGGAAAACTGGCCAGGATGTTTCCGGTAAAAATGGTCCAGCGCCGCGATGCTGAAGAGAGTCGAGACCGTATATCCGCCCCAGCTTCCGTGTTGTCGCTGCTGCCGGAGGATTTTACTGACCATGAATCCATCATACCAGACGGAAGGTTCGTTTTCTTTCTCGCTTGTTTGCCAGGAAGGCCCGACAAAGAGTTCGTTCAACTCAAGCTCCGGCCCGAAGGTGCCGCGGATCTTGTGCGACACGCGATTGTGGCGCAGGTAGGCCATGGGGATCAAGTGGGGGATGACCCATTGCGAGAATTGCCTGTAGTTGAGCGGCAGCGCTTCCAGGAAAATCAGATAGGGGATTTCACTGATCTCATCCCAGCCGTGCAATCCGAAAAGCGCCAGAACTGTCTTGGTAAACTGATTGGTGGAATCAATTCCGCCGGCCGCGAGGATGAATTCTCTGGCGGCCTCAATGGCCGGCAGCACATTGGTGGCCGAGATGGAAGTTCTAAAGAGCTTAAGCGCGGCATAGTTGAGCACGGTCGCATTGATGTCGCCTGAAGGAATCGCCGGATCCCGGGCCTGCTTCCAGGAACCATCTGACAATTGGCTTTCTACAAGGATTGTTGCCAGCCGGTTCAAATCCAACTGCGAAGAAAATTCCCGGAAGCGGGGCCACTCCAGGAACAGCGCAAAGAGCGAAATATAATGGGACCCAAGGTGGGCGGGGAAACTCCAGCATCCTTGCCTGTCTTGTTGCTCCAAGAGTGCTTTTACCGACTTCTTCAAAGTCGTTTCTACCTGCTGCTCCATTAAACACATAAAATTGAATCTCACTAAATATCAATGCCGGTGCCCGCGCGCCGCGCGAGGGGAGTTCTGCCTTTTAGGGCTTCATTCCATGGCTTAGTTCGGATGACTGCCGGGAAAGAGGCCCAGACCGGACGCCGTTTCAAGATCGCCTCAATTTCCGCGCCAAGGCAAATCACGACGACTTGATTACCTCAACGTCTCGGAGCCGTAGTTCTGCGCGTCCGCCAGGGTGAAATACAGAATCCCACAGGGATTCCCGATGCCGACGACCGGGCGCACAAATTCAAAATCCGGAACTATCTTTAGTTTGGGTTTTGTATGCGACAGCATAATAGTATTGAGAGTGTCCAGTCGCGTCGCCTGCTGAAGGCCACGGCGAAAGCGTTCTACGGTTCAGAGGCTAACGGAGCAGTAGAACCACAATGACGATGACGAGCAGGAGGCCGACCCCGCCTCCGCCGATATAGAGCGCGCTGGCCAGAACGGGTGTGAATAAAAGATGCATTGTTTGTGTTTCATTTTTTATGGCAATTCATTTGCCATCAGTTTCTGCCGTGACGTTACGCGATGAGCTGGTCTTTGGCTATGGGGTGTAACCCGACCGTGGATTTGAACGACCCAAGTCTTAAGCCGTTGGGTTGAAAACCACAGGGCGGCGGACGGCTCGGATTGATGTTTGCACTTGGCGCGGCTTCTGGAAGTCCTCAACCCCGCGCCGACAAACGCCAGAAATACGCTGACGGCTTTGCGGTCAGCAAACGAGTGGCAATGGCAGATGATGAAGCCGGCTTGCCAGCGCAAGGTATCGCCCAGCTGATTCGTCGGCTAAAACCAGACCGTCATGGGTGCCGGGCGCGCTGCGCAGGAATTGAGCGTAGGCCAGCACGCTGTCTCGTCGTTGATGCCGCCGTCCACGCTGATGTGGTAGGAAAAATTCTTTTTGCGCCGCCACGCCGCCGCCTGCTGAATTTTGGGCAGGCCTTCGCGGATGAATTCTTGTCCACCAAAGCCGGGATTGATCGTCATCTAATTGGGCGGGAATAATGTGCAACAAAAATGAGCTGCGGACATTGTGGTCCAGAGCTCATTTGGAAACCCCAAAGTAGGGGCTTGTTACAAGTAAAATGATGTATAATGCCCCTACGAACATCCGAGGCTTTCGCCGCAGTTCAGACATTTGTAACACGCGCCGTTGCGCACGGTGATCTGGCCGCAGTTCGGACAGCTCGGCGCGTCCTGCTGATTGGTGATCATCTGCGTGAGTGCCGTGGCGCGACGTTCATGGCTGTGACCATTGCCTTTGCCCGACGTGACCGGGTCCACGTCCGTGTCATCCGACATCGGCAACAGTCCAGGCACCGGACGGTTCACATTTTTTTTTATTTCCTCGGCGAGGCCGGGCATGGCCAGATCCGGCTGGGTGCGGATGACCTGGAGACTTTCGCGGTAGCCGGGCACGAATTGCAGCGCCATCCAGCGGAAAACGTAATCGGTGATGGACGAGGCGCTGCGGATTTCCGGATTTTTCGTGAAGCCGCTCGGCTCAAAACGCTGGTGCGCGAATTTCTTCACGAGCGCTTCCAGCGGCACTCCGTATTGCCAAGCGAGGCTCGTCAGCGTGCCGATGCTGTCCATCAAACCGCCGATGGTGGAGCCTTCCTTGGCCATCGTGATGAACAATTCTCCCGGCGTGCCGTCGTCGAACAGCCCGACGGTGAGATAACCCTCGTGGCCGGCGATGTCAAACTTGTGCGTGACAGCCGTGCGCGTGTCGGGCAGACGGCGGCGCAGCGGCTTGCCGGATTCATCCTGCAACCGGGCGACTTCGGCTTCGAGTTCCTTGATGCGATTGGTGAGCGTGGTGCTGTCGGGGGAAGACCGGTCGCCGCCTTCGTTGGTTTTTTTCGTGTTGAGCGGCTGCGAACGCTTCGAGCCATCGCGGTAAATCGCCACACATTTCAAGCCCATCTTCCATGCTTGAACATAAGTGTCGCGGATTTCGGCGACCGTGCATTCTTTCGGCATGTTGACGGTCTTGGAAATCGCGCCGCTGATGAACGGCTGCGTGGCTGCCATCATTTTCAGATGCGCCAGGTAACCAATGCTGCGCCTGCCTCGATGCGGTTTGAACGCGCAATCGAAGACTGGCAGATGTTCAGGTTTCAAGCCGCTGTAAATCATGACGCCATTCTCCTGAATGTCTTCAATCGTGTCGTGCTTTTCAATGTGCGCGATGATTTTGGCGACGCTGGCGGCATCGTAACCAAGCCGGCGCAACGCATCCGGCACGCCTCGATTAACGATCTTCAACATGCCGCCGCCGGCGAGCAGCTTGTATTTCACCAGCGCGATGTCGGGCTCGACGCCGGTGGTGTCGCAGTCCATGAGGAACGCAATCGTGCCGGTGGGCGCGAGCACGGTGACCTGGGCATTGCGGTAGCCATGCTGCTTGCCCTTGGCGAGCGCGCTGTCCCAGCATTTGCGAGCCTCGGTTTTGAGATAATTAAATTCGGCGCTCGGCTGAATTTGTTCAACGGCTTCGCGGTGCAACTTGATGACGCCGAGCATGGACTCGACGTTGTCCTTCAGCACGGTCTTCTCAACACCAGCACAATGGGAATCGCGATAGCCAGCGAAGGCCCCGGTGGTCGCGGCGATGTCGGCGCTCTGCTCGTAAGCGTGACCGGTCATGATGGCGGTGATCGCCCCGGCGAGCGCGCGGCCCTCGTCAGAGTCGTAAGGCAAACCGTAGCTCATGCAGAGCGAACCGAGATTCGCGAAACCGAGGCCGAGCGTGCGGAAGATGTGGGAATTCTCGGCGATATCTTTCGTAGGATAGCTCGCGTTGTCCACGAGAATCTCCTGCGCGGTGATGAAAATACGAACCGCGGCTTTGAAACGCTCGATGTCGAATTTGTCATCGCTGCGCTTGAATTTCATCAAATTCAGCGACGCGAGATTGCAGGCGGTGTTGTTGATGAAAACGTATTCGCTGCACGGATTGGTGGAGTGAATCGGCTCGGTGCCTTTGCAGGTGTGCCATTTTTGGATCGCGCCGTCGTATTGAATGCCAGGGTCGCCGCAGATGTGCGTGCCTTCGGCGATCTTGTCGAGCAACATGCTGGCGTTTTTCTTTTGCAACGGCTTGTTGTCTTTGACCGTGCGCGTCCACCATTCCTTGCCAGCCAGCGCCGCCTCGAAAAATTCGTCACTGGCGCGGACGGACAGGTTTTCATTCTGATACATCACGCTGCCGTAGGCATCGCCGTTGTAGCTGCCGTCGTAACCTTGTTCAATCAGCGCCCACGCTTTCTTTTCTTCCTTCTGCTTGGCGTCAATGAACTCCTCGATGTCGCCATGCCAGTCGCGAAGCGTGTTCATCTTCGCGGCGCGGCGCGTCTTGCCGCCGGATTTCACGACGTTCGCCACTTGGTCATAAACTTTCAGGAAGCTCATCGGGCCGCTCGGCCGGCCGCCGCCGCTCAATTTCTCGCGGCTGGAACGGATCGGCGTCAAATCAGTGCCGGTGCCGGAACCATATTTGAACAGCATCGCTTCGCTGTAAGCGAGATGCATGATGGATTCCATATTATCCTCGACGGACTGAATGAAGCAGGCGCTGCCCTGCGGATATTCATATTGCGTCGAAGCACGCTCGGCTTCGCCAGTCTTGCGGTTAAAGAACCAGTTGCCCTTGCCAGATTTTTTGCCGACGCCGTATTGGTGATACAGTCCGACGTTGAACCACACCGGCGAATTGAACGCGCCAAATTGGTTCACGCACAGCCAGGTGAGTTCGTCGAAAAAGATTTCGCCATCCGCCTTGCTGAAATAGCCGTCGGCAACGCCCCAGTCGGCAATCGTCCGCGAGATGCGGTGGATGAGCTGGCGCACGGAGGTTTCACGCTCAGGCGTGTTTTGTTCGCCATAAAAATACTTCGACACGACAACTTTGGTGGCAAGCACCGACCACGATTTCGGCACCTCGACGTTTTCCTGCTTGAAAATGACCTTGCCGGCGTCGTCGGTGATTTCGGCGGTGCGTCTGTCCCATTCGATCTGGTCGAATGGTTTTACTTTTGCGTCGCTGAACACGCGCTCGACGCGCAGCGACTTTTTGGTTTCGGCCTTGGTGGTTTTCACAGAACGGGGGGTGGAAATTTTCCGGTTGTGGCGGCCGGCGATTTTGGGAGCCGGTGCCGAGACTTCTTCGCGTGCATCAATCATGGTGTAATCCTGTCTAATTCTAAAACACTAATCCCGGCGTCTCCAAGAGAAGAAAAATGCGCCAAACCTCAAAAAATAATCATTTCTCAAAGAAATACCTGCTTTCTCTAAAATCAAAGCCCCCTACTAATGGGGGATCGGCGATAATCTTGCTACCACGGGTTGTGGATTTCAAGAAAATTTTGCAATAAAATAACGTGAACGATATTTCCAAATGAATTTAATGAAATCAAAAGGACATTCCTGATTTGAAACAAGATTTAGCGACTGCAAATCCGATTTTATTTCGAGTTCAACTATGCAAAAAGCAGGTCACTGCTCCAGATTTCAATCCCGCCCACACTTCAAGAAACAACCTGGCGTCGCAACGAAATCAGCGGGCGCGTTGCGTCAAGGCCATTTTGCCAATGCCGGTCAGCACATCCCACGCCGGGCCGGGGAATTTGTGCATCTGCACCATCACGTCCTCAAATGCCGTCAGAAACCATTTTGCGTCCGCCTCGTTGATGACGAGCGGCGGCAGCAGCTTCACCACGTCCACGCCATGGCCGGCGACCTGCGTGATAATGTGATGCTTGTCCATCAACGGAATCACCGCCGCCTGCGGGAACAAACTTTTGTCAAGCGCGTGACAGGTGGTCCACGCAATCTTCAGCGAGATGGATTTGGGCGAGCCAAATTCGATGCCCGACATCAAACCGCGCCAGCGGACTTCTTTCATGAATTCAAAGCGCGGCACCAGCGCCTGCAATCCCCGCCCGATGAAGTCGCCCATCTTCGCGGCGTTGGCGATGAGGTTTTCGCGGTCGAGCACGTCCAGCGCGGCAAGGCCGGCGGCCATCGCAAAACTGCCCTGGCTGAATGTCGAGCTGTGGACGACGGACCGTTGCATCGAGGAAAAAACCCTTTCGTGAATCCATTTCTTGCACAGCACCGCGCCGACCGGCACGAAACCGGCCGAAAGCGTCTTGGCAAGCACCACGATGTCCGGATCCACCGCGCCTTCGTGCTCGATGGCGAGGAATTTTCCCGTGCGGCCCATGCCGGACTGCACTTCATCGTCAATGAACAGCGCGCCGTGTTTGCGGCAAAGCTGCTGCGCGGCGAGCAAGTAGCCGGGCAGAGGCAGGTTCACGCCCTTGCCCTGAATCGGCTCGACGATGAAGGCGGCGACGTCGCCTTTTTTCAACTCCGCCTCCAGCGCGGACAAGTCGTTGAACGGAATCGCGCGGCAAGCCGGCAGGAACGGCCCGAAGCCGTCGCGGAAACTGTCGTCGCCATTGATCGAGAGCGCGCCGAAGCTCAAGCCGTGGAAAGACTTTTTGCAATGGATGAGCGCGGGCCTGCCGGTGGCGCACTTGGCGTATTTGATGGCCGTCTCCACGCCTTCCGCGCCGGAGTTGGTGAAGAACACCATGTCCAGTTCGTTCGGCATGCGCTTCTTCAACTCGGCGGCGAGCAGCCCCGAGAGCAGCGGCGCCTCCATTTTCACGAGGCTGGGATAATCGGCGTCGAGAAATTCCTTGAGGATGCGGCGGATTTCCGGGTGGTTGCGCCCCAGCCCGAACACGCCGTAGCCGCTCAACATATCAAGATATTTGTCGCCCTTCACGTCCCACAGATACGGCCCCTCGGCGCGCGTGTAGCAGCGGTCGAAGCCGATGGTTCTCAGCGTGCGGACGTTGGCGGGATTGATGTGCTGGGCGTGCAGCTCATAATTCTCTCCGGCGTGCTGCTTGACAAGCGCGGCGATGTCCAGCGGCGGACGCGCGGCGGGGTTTTTCAAAACGGACTCGGACGACATGATTCAAGCATTTTACCACAATGCTCCGGGAATCAAGAAAATTGAGGGGTGACGGGTGCTTCCGCCGCCCTATTGCTGGCCGGCTTCAAGCTGGCCGATGAGAATCGCCACCGAGATGCCCGCCAGCAGCGCAACTGACAGCTTGAACCGGTCATGCGAATGGAACTGCAGTTCCGGCAGCAGGTCGCTGCTGGCGATGCAGAGAAATGATCCGGCGCAAAACGCGAGCGAACAGCCGAGCACGGCTCCATGCGTGCCGGCAAAATGGCTGGCTCCGAAATAAAACAGCACCGCGCCCAGCGGACTCGCCAGCGAAAACAGCGCGTTCAGCACATGCCGCGAGAACCGCGAGCTGCCGCCGGCGTGCATCAAGGTCGAGACCGCCATCGCGTCGAAGGGCTTGTGGAGGATCACGACCAGCGCGACGCCCAGCCCGGCCAGCCGTGCCTGCCCCTGCGCGCCTGCGGCGACGGACGCCGCCAGCGCCAGTCCGTCCAGCAGCGAATGCAGCGTCAGCCCCAGCGCCGTGCCGACCCACGAAAGCTGCTGCGCGGATTTGTCGGCAAGCGTGTTTGCGTGCCCGCCGTGGTCGTGTGGCTGGTCATGACCGTGTTCGCAGCCGTCCTCCGGGTCGCCTTCCGGCAGATCGTGATGATGAAAGTGAAAAAAGCGCTGCACGAAGAACATCACCAGGAAGCCGCCGAGCAGCCAGTTCACCGTGCGGTCAAGGGAATGGAGCTGTTCCGCCGCGTCCGGCAAGAAATGGAGCAGCGCGATGCCGAGCATCAGCCCGGCCACGAAGCTCACGGCCATTTGCAGCCGCGTGTGCGTGAGGTGGATGAACAGGAGCAGCCAGCCGCCCGCGAGCGAGGCCAGCAGCACGAGGCCGCAGTAAACGGCCAGCAGTCCGCCCGGCGAAATCATGGGCGCGGTCAGGTTCAAGGGTTCTGGTGACATGTCAACGGTCTCCAATTGTATCCGCCAATTTCAAAAAGGCGACAAAATGGTGATCAGGCACGGACGAGCCAAGCGCCATTTTCCCCCGAAATTGGGCGCGCGGCGCGAGTTTTCCACGGTTAGACACAAACTTTGGCACGCCAAATACAAATTTTGCCCGCGCCAACACGCAACGGCCGCGCGCTAATACGAAACGGCCGCCTGTTGACACGATCCGGCCCCATGCTGATACGTAACGGGGTCGCGTCAACACGAAACGGCCTGCCGCTGACACGAACCGGGGGCAAAACCATACGAACCGGCGCCGCGCCAACACCAGCCGACCGGCCGCCAACACGTCACCCGGCCACGGGCACACGATCAAAGCCGGCAACTCCGCCGGGATGGCGCAAAACACGACGGCTTTTCAAATCCCCACCAGCGCCGCGCCGAGCACGCCGGCGGAATCGCCGAGTTGATGCTTCACGATGGGCGTTTGCAGCTCGTCGGTGAAGACATGCCTGCCGACGGCGGCAACGCCCTCGGAATAAATGGCCTTGAAATTGGAGACACCACCGCCGAGGACCACGATGTCCGGATCCAAAACGTCAATGACGTTGGCGAGCGCGCGGCCAAAGCGGTCGAAGAATTCGCGCATGAACGCCACCGCCCTGGCGTCACCGGCGAAATACTCGCGCTCAACTTCCGGGAGCGGCTTGCGCACGCCGAATTTCTCGGCATAGCGATTTTCCAGCCCGCCACCACTGATGAACGTCTCGACACAGCCCTTTTTCCCGCAATAACAAGCCGGGCCAAGCGGATCAATGCTCATGTGGCCCCATTCACCCGCGATGGCCTGCGGGCCGGTGATCACTTCGCCGTGGTAAACAATCCCGCCGCCGCAGCCGGTGCCCAGGATGACGCCGAAAACCAGCTTCCGGCCCCGGCCAGCACCGAGCAGCGCCTCGGCCAGGGCAAAGCAGTTCGCGTCATTCTGGATTTCAATCTCGCGATTGAGCATTTTTTCCAGGTCCGCCTTCACGGGCTGGCCGTTCAGGCAGATGGTGTTGGAATTTTTGAGCAGGCCGGTGCGGGGCGAAATCGCGCCGGGCGTGCCAATGCCAAAAGTGGTCGGCTGGCCCGGCGCGGCGGCGGCGAGATCGTCGTGCAGGGCTTGGACCCGGCTCAGGATGTGCCGGTAGCCGCGCTCGCGTTCCGTGGCAATGCGCTTGCGGAAGATTTCACGGCCCGCCGGGTCGAGGACCACGCCCTCGATTTTTGTGCCGCCCAGATCAATCCCGACTTTGTATTTGGACATAATTATCTCGCCGATAATTTACAATGAAATTTCAGCGCAATCACATGGAAAAATCACCGGTTTACGGTTAAACTTCTGACCATGAAAATCTCGGAATTGACCATCGGCCTAAAAATCAGGCATCCGCAATACGGCTTTGGAATTGTCAAGGCGTTGAACGAGCGCACCGCCGAAATCCGTTTTGACGATGGCACGCGCACGGTTGAGCCGGATCTGAGCGGCGTTGCGCCCGCAGATCCAATCGTGTCCGTCAGCGGATTGGAAATGCCATTGAAACAGTTCGTTGAATCCACGGTCCAAGGCGCCCTCGACAAGCTTGGTTTTGAAAAGCCGGAAGCGGTCGTTGGGAATTTGGCCGGGCGATGGCATGGCGGTAAACTTGTCCTGCATCCAGCCGACGTGACCTTGCAGACAAAAGAAATCCCGCTGGAAGTTTTCTTCCACAAAATCGTTGGTGTCCGGAATCAACTGCGCGTTCTGGAGCAGAAAATCAACGCCCATGAAAAACTGACGGATGCTGAGAAAGTTGAAATGCAGCAATACATCACGCGCTGCTATGGCTCCCTGACAACTTTCAACATCTTGTTCAAGGAAAAAACAGACCAGTTTTAATTTATTTCTTCGCTGCTTTGGCCGCCAGCTCCGCAAACAATCCCAATTCCGCCAGCGCGGGACAGACCGGCGATTGGGTGATGCGCAGGCGGACTTTGCTGGTGGTGACAAAATCACCGCGAATCAAACGATGATTGCCGATGCTGGTGCCGGCGGCAAATTGGACCCACTGGCCGTCGCGCCATTGGTCGAGCGCAAACGCCTCGATGCGCTGGCCGAGCGGCAGAAATTCGCGGAGGCTGACAACATTGAAAGTGGTTGGCCGGTGCAAATCAAGAATCACTTCCGGCGTCGTCACATTGTCATCAGTGGCCCAATATGCATCCGGCTTGTGCTGGAGCAGGTTTTCCGGCGCGAATTGTCGGTCGCCGCCGCGCGTGTTGCTGGCGGTAATCTTTGCGCCACGCGCCAGGTCATTGGCAAACGTCGCGTCAAGGATGCGCCGGAATTCGCGCAGCGAGCGCACGTCGGCGTCGCCGATCTGACCGCGCCGGTCCGGCGGAAGATTCAAATTCAAGTCGGCACCGCGACCGACGGACTGATAGTAGATGTCCACCAGTTCTTCCGGCGTTTTCACCCGCGCATCTTCCTCGCGGTGGTAAAACCATCCCGGACGAATGGAAACATCGCACTCGGCGGGAATCCAGTCAGTGCCGAGGCGGTCGCCACGGTTGAGGCGTTTTGCATCAGCTTCTCCCGGGGAAAAATCGGCGCGATTCAGCGTGGCCCAGCAAGGGTCGCCGGCGATGCCGTGCTCGTTGCCCACCCAGCGAACGTCCGGCCCGCCGTCGCTGAACATGACCGCGCCCGGCATCAAGTTCCGGACGATGGACCAGGTGTTCGGCCAGTCGTAATAGGTCTTGCGATCAATGTTCCGCCGCTCACGCGCGCCGCCATAAAAACCGTCGCCGCCATTCGCCCCGTCAAACCACACCTCTGAAATCGGGCCGTAATTCGTCAGCAGCTCACGGAGCTGGTTGCAGTAATAAGTTATGTATTCCGGCCGGCCATAAACCGCGCTGTTGCGGTCCCACGGCGAAAGATACACCCCAAATTTCAGCCCGGCCTGCCGGCAAGCGTCGGACATTTCTCGCACCACATCGCCCCGGCCGTTTTTCCACGGCGAATTTTTCACGGAATGTTCCGTGAATTGCGACGGCCACAAACAGAAACCGTCGTGATGCTTGCAGGTCAGGATCAACCCCTTCATGCCGGCATCCTTCGCAGTCTGCACGATCTGCTTTGCGCTGAAATCGGTGGGATTAAAAACGGACTCCGGCTCGTCGCCGTTGCCCCATTCCCGGTCAGTGAACGTATTCACGGTGAAGTGAACAAAGCCGAAGAATTCCGTTTGGTGCCACGCGAGCTGCCGTGCCGACGGCACCGGCCCGAACGGCGGCGGCGCGACCTCCGAGCCGTGGGCGGTGACCAGAAGAAAGATGATGGCGATGGAAGGAAAAATTTTCATGATATAGAAAAAGTGTTTCGGTTGGAGACCCTTGCCGTTGTCAAGGCGCAGAAATCGTCCGGCATGTTAAGCAAGCAATTTGTTCCGGCAAGCTTTTTGCCAGCACGCGAAAATTCAAATTTTGTCATGGGTAGATGCATGAAATGACATCATCGGCGGTGATACGCCCAGCTTGGCTTGAAGTCTTGCGCCAGGCAATCCCCAATCAGCGCGAGTTGGAAAATATTTCCGGTGTCACCCGGACAAACGACCGGATCGTGACCACATTCTGCAGGTCTAACTAAACCGGCTGGTAGATTTTCTTCGGACGACCGGCTCGAACAGCCACCCTGCCCGCCTTGGCGTCATCACCACTCAATCCAGTTTCCTGGCCTGCTTCAAAGCCGCTTGACTGCTTGAATCAAGGTTGGCGGAAAATCCCTTTGCTACAGGCTCGCCTCGCTGGATTTTTTCCAGGCACACTGTTCGCTAAAGCTGAGAACCAGCAACCAGATCGTGACCATGGCGGTAATACCGACGCAGAGCGGCGCGAGAAACCTATCCAGCGGCAGCGCGCCTTTTGACGGCAGCAAAAGTTTCGCCGCAATAATATCACCGTTGCCATTATATCTGGTTTGCGCGACAACATATCCCCCATTGCTGATGGCCTGCGAGATGCCTGAACTTGCCAGCCGGAAAATCGGAACGCCATATTCTGCGGCGCGTTCAAGCGCGACTCTGGCATGAAGTTCGTGCTGATGCCGCCCCCATTCGGCCACGTCCATGGTGGGCACAATCAAAATTTGCGCACCCTGCCTGATCAATTCATCCGTCACGCGCGTGTAGCTCAAATCGTAGCAGATGCAGAGGCCGATTTTGCCCCACGGCGAATTCCAGACCTCCTGTTTCGGTGCCGGCAGTCCATCGTGGAAAAACTGGATGGGCACGCGCTTGACTTGTTTGAACACAATCTCGCCGTTGGTGCCCACCACAAAGGCGGTATTGTAATAAACGTCGTTGGTGACGAAATCTTTGCCGCCGATGATGAGATGGCGCGAGTGGTCGCGGCACCAGTTTTTCAGCGAGACAGGAACGCCTCCTTCGAGCGTGTATTCGCTCAGGATGAAAATGGAGGCGTTGGCATTTTTTGCCAAAGCCTGGTTGAGCATTTTGGGAATGACGTTTTCAGGCGGGAGTTCCAGCTGGACACCAACCATTGAAAGTGGTGGAACGGGTCGGTCATCCCGCAGGGAAGTGGCGAACTTCAGAAAGACGGCCAGCAGAGTGAGCAAGCAAAACAGAATCACGAGACGCAGAAGCAGGCTGCGTCTCAGCAAATGTCTGACGGAGAACACAGCGGCAATGGCAAACACCACAAAACCGACGCCATACATCCCAAAAACATCGAAGGGATTTAATCTGAAATTCGCCAGGGCAAACCCGACATTCAGCCATGAAAATTTTAGAAAGTAGAGTTCGCTGCGGAAGTATTCAATGCCCATCCAGACAATTGGAATCAGCCAGGTGACCCTGATTTTGCCCCAACGCCGAATGCTGCCGCAGACAATCGCCGTGAACAGCCCGATCCAAAACGCCAGCACCAGCCAGAGCACAATCGCGGCGACGCTGAAAATCCGCCACAGGAAAAACAGTTGTGGCGCGTAGCAGAGGTATCCGGTCGCCAGCCCGAAATAAAACGCGCGACGGACATTCGGCTGGTCTGCCAGCCGGACAAGTCCATAGGCATAGCCGAAAATTAGCAGCCCGGCGGCGGGAAATTTGATTGAAGTGTAAGCCGCGTGGAAGCACGCCACCGCCAGCGCCAGCCACAGAAATGATTGCTTCCAGCCAGGAGTTTCCGTTATTGGTTTCTGAATGTTCATTCTGCCAAGTGAAGCAAGTTGTTAGTTTAAGATCTTCGGCAAAATTGCGCCATTAAAAAGACTTCGTTCATGATTCCTGAGGCTGTTTATGATGCCATGAAAAGGTTGCCGTCCATATCGTCGGAGCGGTTTTGTTTTCATCGGTGTCAGTCTAGCCCCCTTCTGTCCGGCAGGAATAATTGAAAAAAATTCGCCGACATCGGTTCAGACGATGATTTCATCCGCCCGGGGTTGATCGAGACATCAAATCGTCGAGGTTTATAAATCCATAACTGTCTAGAAAACAGGTTTCGGAAGCTACCGGCTGGATGCCTTCGTATCTGTCGCGAACCATTGGGTGAACTGCCGGCTCATTTCTGTTCAAACCGATCCACGACGCGCGCGAATGATTCCAAATCGCTGAAGTTTTGCTGCCAGGTTGTAGACATCACCCCGATCACGCCGGAAATGCCGCGCGCCGCTTCCAACCATTGGACGATTTGTTCCGGCCCGGCGTCGTAGTAACCCGCCAGAATCTGCTGGTGGCCGCGTCCGGCGAAAACTCGCTGCGTTTGTCGAAGTTCCAGTTCATGATGAGTTCAAACGGCAATCCCCGCCGGCCAGAACTTTTATCTCAGGTTGACCGATGAACTCGCGCATCTTGATGCGCACGGGCGCATGGTATTGATGGAACGGCAAGGCATTCACGCGCGCCATCAGGCGGGCGTTTTCTCGACGCATGGACCGCTACAGATTTACGATTTCGGTCCTGCTGGAACCGACGCGATGCATCACCGGCAATTCCGTTCGTGACATCCGGCCCGAAATTCAGTAAAAGGCGACCACAACTCACATGAAAAACCTGCTCCCAATCCTTCTCGTCATCCTCCTGGCTGGAACAGCCCGTGCGGCCCAGCCGTTGCCACGCAGCACGCCCGAAGCCCAGGGCGTTTCCGCTGCCGCGATGCTGGAGTTTGTCCAAGGGCTCGACCAGATTGACGGTCTGCATGGCGTGGTCGTGGTGCGTCATGGACAGGTGATCGTCGAAGGCTGGTGGACACCTTACAGCGCCGATCACCAGCATGTGCTTTATTCCTTGAGCAAGAGCTTTACTTCGTCCGCCGTGGGCCTGGCGGTGGCGGAGGGCAAGTTGAGCCTCGACGACACGGTGCTCAAATTCTTTCCCGATGACGCGCCGGCGAATCCGAGCGACAACCTCAAGGCCATGCGCGTGCGCGACCTGCTGATGATGTCCACCGGGCATCAGGACGAGCCGCCCACCGCGCCGGATGAAGTCTCGCCGAAATCCTTTCTCGCCCAGCCGGTGCCGCATCTGCCGGGCACCCACTTCAAATACAACACCGCCGCCTCGTTCATGCTCTCGGCAATTGTCCAGAAGGTCACCGGCCAGATCGTGCTTGATTATCTCCGGCCGCGCCTGTTCGAGCCGCTTGGCATCGAGCAGCCGGTTTGGGACACAAACTTTCAGGGTATTTCGCTCGGCGGCTACGGCCTGCGCGTGCATACGGAGGACATCGCCAAGTTCGGCCAGCTTTACCTGCAACACGGCAATTGGCAGGGCAAACAACTGCTCCCGTCCGATTGGGTGGCGATGGCCACGATGCGCCAGACCTCCAACGGCAGCAACCCGGACAGCGACTGGAACCAAGGCTACGGTTTTCAATTCTGGCGCTGCCGCCATAATGCCTTTCGCGGCGACGGCGCGTTCGGCCAGTATTGCGTCGTCATGCCGGACCAGGACGCAGTGGTGGCGATCAACAGCGGCGTGAAAGACATGCAGGCCGTGCTCAACGTGATCTGGGACAAGCTGCTGCCCGCCCTGCAACCGGAGGCGCTGCCGGCCAACCCCGACACCGTTGCACAACTCAAAGACAAACTTGCTCACCTCGAAGTCAGTCCCGCCCAAGGCGCGGTGACCTCGCCCGAGGCCGGCAAAATCCTGAACCGCAAATTCGTGTTCCCCGCCAACGATCAAAAGATTGAAAGCCTGATGCTCATCTCGTCGGATGCCGGAAAGACGCTGACGCTCACGCTCCGGATGGACGGCAAGGAAGTCACGCTCCCGTGCGGCTATCATGAATGGAAAAAATCGCATGCACCGTTTTTCGCGGGCAAGCTGGCACACTTCCAAGACGAGCCGACCGCCGGCACCTTCGCGTGGCCGGGGGATGACACCTGTGCCATCAAGCTCTGCGCCTTTGAGACGCCCTATCACCTGATGCTCACGCTCAAGTTCAACGGCGACCAGGTGACGCTGGATTCGGAAGCCAACGTATCCTTCGGCCCGACGAAGCGGCCGAAGTTGGCTGGCCGCGCGGAATAAGAAGAACATCCGCCCTTAAAAACATGACTGGGCTGTCTGCTTGAACCAAAAGACAGTGAGCGGATAATACGCCAAATACACCAATACTCAGCCAAGCGAGAGCAGCAACAGCGCTTTCGATCGGTTGAAAGCATGATGGTTCTTGTCCTCCCACAGCGATGTCGCCGCCACCCTTCCCACAGTCGAAACTGGCGGCCCTCCGCAAAGTCCCGGTCGTCTGCAAAGACCTTGACAGGCGACGACGGTCAACAAGAATAAAAATCCCCGCCCAAAGTGAGATTATGCACAAAGCAAACCACAATAGTTGCAACTCTTTGATTGCAACTGATTAGAGACTTAACGGGATTTTAGGCGGGTTTTGACTGACTTTTTCCGGCTGGCTGGCAGTCGGGTATAGACGCATCGGCGCAATGCTGCATCCGGGTTGAAAGCGAACTTTAGCGGTTCGTCTTTCCATTCCGGCAGGCTGGTTTTTTCTTTGGGCATATCTGCTTTGACTTGCGACTGTTAATTGATGGCAGTCAAACAAAAATTATTCAACTTGTCCTTGTCTGTTCTAAACTATCACATAGCTCAATCAGAAACATTACCAATGGAAGACAGGGCAAGGCTGAAAAGTCGGCGGGCGCTTTTGCGTATGCGAGCCGTATTGTTTTGCGCGCAGTCTCCGGTGTCAACTTTCTGGCCACCAATACGGCTGTTAGTGCTGCTCCTAGATCCCGTTTCAGCAGCCGCGTGGCCTCATCTACGCTTGCGGCAATCATCAAATCCTCTGCAACGCCTCGCAAGATGGCTTGTGTTGCGGGCCAATCCGAAGGCAACGCCACTGTTTCCACAGCTTCTTTCTCTTTCTCCAGAGCTTTCTGAATTAAGGTTAAAACTGATAAAACGCTACGGTTGAATTTAAGAATTTCCTGTTGGCTCAAGCGTGATAAATCAAACGCTTCCCCACGGCCTTTGTCAATCCAATATCCGTGCGCTCGCCGTCGCTGATCTTGCGGAAATT
>CAYVGC010000080.1:0-20870 GCA_964449815.1 uncultured Bifidobacteriaceae bacterium | reverse complement strand
AAAATGTCGGCAACATCAAATAAACAACTCAAACAGCCTTTTTCAGAGGTCTCGGAATTTCTTTTTTTATTTTGAAAACTGGATTGGAAACAACACAACCAGAGGAAAATGCGAAGAATATTCTTTGTCCTGAAACCTCCCAGCTTCTCCGGCAAAGTTGTGCTGAACAAACAATTGTTGCGAACTCTTTCACAACACTTTCGCTTCTTTCATAATTTCTATATTTAGTCAATCCACGTTTTTTGTTCACCGGATGGCAAATAAAGGAGATTCCAACCAGACTATTTGAGGGCGGGCAAGATTCCCTGCCGACCGAGGTGAATCGCAAATCATCCAGCGACGCTTCGGGGCAGGGTTGGTGGCCCAGCCGATTTTTGTCCTCATAAACCATCAGCACCGACCGGACACGCATGAGCAGCCACGGTCTGCCGCCGACAGCGGTCTTTCCTCGCCGGCCTTCACCAACTTCCAGAGCAGTCATATTTCAGGCGCTTTCATAAAGACATAGTGCATCTTCAAGCCATCGGCAGGGGCGAGCAATTAATTCGCAGGCATAACATTTTAACATCGCCTTTTTTATTGATGTTTGAGGCTTGATCCACCACCCTTGCCGCAACAAACTTAGATGTATAACATCAAGCCAACGGGCAGGTGCAGGGCGCAGAGGTTCGTTGTTCTGGTCCTCGGCAGGCTGTGTCTGGCACAGGCCTTTCGGAAGGCTCTATCACTCCTCATCTTGGCGATTGGATGGGGCGGTTTTATGGACACCACAAGAGCCAACGGGGCGGTGGAGACGGACAAGACGACAAGCGTGGCGAGAGCACCAAAATTATATCCGGACTATGCCGGCATCGTCCTGCCGCCCAATATCGCGCCGCTGAATTTCAAGGTGGATGAACCCGGCACCAGCTACCGGGCCGAACTCCATTCGACCAAGGGCCAACCGCTGACGGTGATGAGCCGGAATGAAGCCATCTGTATTCCCTTGCGACCGTGGAAAGAACTGGTGCGCGCCAACGCCGGCGAACTTCTCTTGTGCGACATATCGGTCCGTGACCACGAAGGACACTGGAGCCGATTTACTACGGTGACCAATCTAATCGCGCGCGAGGAGATAAACCCTTACTTGGTTTATCGCTTGTTGAAGCCCCTTTACAATGTCTATAAGAACATCGGGATTTACCAGCGTGACCTGGAATCCTTCTCCCAGAGACCCGTGTTGGAAAATACCTACACCGACGGTGGCTGTCTGAACTGCCACACCTTTCTCAACCACCGTCCAGACACGTTTACCCTGCACACGCGGGGATCCACCAATAGTCCGATGCTGCTGGTCCTCTCGAACGAAGTCTTCCGGGTGGACAAGACTATGGGTTACATGTCCTGGCACCCGAGTGGACGGCTGCTCGCCTTTTCGGCCAATAAGTTTTTGCTGTTCTACCATACCCGCAGTGAAACTCGCGATGTCTTCGACGAACGGTCGAACCTGGGGATTTACCGGATTGATTCGAATTCGGTGGTGTTGCCGCCAGCCATCACGCTGCCAGACCGGAATGAAACCTGGCCCGCCTGGTCGGCGGACGGCAAGTATCTCTATTATTGCAGCGCGCCTCGCCTTCCCGCCGAGCAGTTCCGCGAGGTTCACTACGACCTGATGCGTATCAGCTATGACATTGACCACGACCGTTGGGGTGAACCAGAGATGCTGTTGTCCGCCAAAGAGAGCGGCGGCAGCGCCGCCGAGCCAAAAGTCTCGCCCGACAACCGGTATGTGCTTTTTTGCCTGGCAAGGTATGGCAATTTCCCGATCTACCAGCCCAACAGCGATCTCTTCATTCTCGACTTGCAGAGCCACGAGTGCCACCGGCTCAGTATTAACAGCGACAAGGCGGATGCCTGGCATTGCTGGTCCGAGAACGGCCGCTGGGTTGTGTTCAATAGCAAGCGGTTGGATGGACTTTTTGCCCGGCCTTTCTTCAGTTACTTCGACGTTAACGGCCAGTTCTGCAAGCCCTTCGTGCTGCCGCAGGAAGACCCGGCCTTTTACGAAAGCTGCCTTAACACATTCAACGTGCCTGAGTTGATTCTCGGCCCGATCCAAGTAAAAGAGCGCGCGCTGTCCCAGGGTCTCCTCAACCCCCTCAAGATACTTGGCCCAAAAGGTGGAACCCGGCCGCCCGATTCAGGTCAGTCTGCTCCAATTATCGAGGGGGAGGGGCAGAAACGTTCCGAGCCGGCCATGAAGTAAGGCTGAAGGCGCTGTAGGCAGTGGGGTGAAAATTTCTTGTGCATTGCTATCAATCAACCGTTTTGACAGTATCTCCGTAGAATTTGACGTATGCAAAAGTCGGCTCATAGCAAGAGAGTCACCCTGACCAGCGCCGGTTCTTGGACTTTCAGGGTTACCGTGGTCCTGGTATTTTTCCTGCTTTGTTTTCTTTATGTCTGGCTGCGCCTTGAACCCGCCTTGGAATACTACTCCAAGGGTGTGGTGTTTTCCATGAGCGGCTCGTTCCTACATCGGTTTCTGGATTATCCTGGAGGACTGGCTGAATACGGAGCCGCTTTCCTGGCCCAGTTGAACTATCTGAGTTGGCTGGGCGCGCTGGTTTTCACCATGATCGGGGTGTTCCTGTTTCTGACGACGATCTGGTTGTGCCGCCTCGCGGCCGGTCGCGCCCCGTTATTTGTTTGCCTAGCATCGTCGCTAGTCCTCCTTGCCTGGCGCAGTCAATACGAAGGACACGCGCTTGATGCCAGCCTGACGCTGCTGCTGGCGCTGGGGGCCGCCCTGGCCTGCTTCCCGGTCTCGCGGCGTCCGGTGTGGTTGCGCTGGCCGGTCTGCTGTGCAATTGGCGCGGCACTCTACTATCTGGCTGGCTTGTGGCCTTTTCTGCTCTTCCTGTTCCTGGCAGGCTGGTTTGAGGCCACCCAAAGCCGGAAATGGCTGAAGGTGGTGGTCCTGGTCTTTTCAGGAATTCTGTTCCCGGTTGGTTGGCATGTCCTACAGTTCCCGGAACGAAACCTGAACCCTTGGGAAACAGGCCGGGGCTTGTATTTTGCGCTCATCCTTTTCCTCCTGCTGCCGGCCGGATTGCTGGTTCTGGTCTGGTTCCGCCAACCACTCACACCTTCAAACGCCCCGGCGGTTCGCCCGCGCAAACGGATTGGCTCGCTGAATCGAGGTTTGCCGGCCGGCGGATGGAGATTGGTTTTGGGGAAACCGGCGTTCGCCATCGGTTCGCTGCTGGCAGGCTGGGTGGTGGTTTGGATCTTGTTCGACGGAACGCAAAAAAAACTGGCCCAGATCGAATATTACTCTGCCCTCAAACAGGATGATCAGCTTCTGACCGTGGCCGCGCATCTTAAGGAAATGCCACCCGACGCCGAGATTCGAGTGCGTTTGGCGCTATATCACACAGGCCGGCTCACGCGGGACCTGTTTGCATTTGCCAATAGCGGAAGTGTGATGTTGCTGCCCGGGCTGACGCGGGGGATGGAAACTGCCCGCTCCGAAATCGAGACGCTGTTGGAATTGGGCCAGGTTAATGAAGCCGAACGCATGGCCCAGGAGGCCCTGGAGTTTGATGGCGACCGACCGGATCTGCTGCGGTCGCTCGCCCAAATCAACATTCTCAAGGACCAGCCCAAGGCCGCCGCAGTATTTCTCAATGTCCTGCGCCAGGTTCCGTTCCAACGGGACTGGGCCACCGCCTGCCTCGCCGAGTTGGAGCACAACCCGCGCTTGATCGGGAACCATGAACTGGACTTGGTGCGTTTACGAATGCCCACCACCGACTTTCCACACACTTCCATGTCGGTTGCAGCCGAAGACATGTTGCGCCAACTGCTCGCTTCCAATCGGCAGAACCAAATGGCTTTCGAGTATCTCATGGCCCACTATTTGCTGACCGGCGAGCTCAAAAAGCTAGCCCGAGAGGTCGGGCAATTGGACGATTTCGGCTATGCCACCATTCCCCGGCATGTCGAGGAGGCTCTGGTGCTTGGCCAAAAACTGCAAGGCCTTCAGCTTGAATTACACGGCCGCAAAATCCAGCCGGACACCATCCGGCATTTCCAGAGTTTCTGCGACGCCCTCGGCGGAACATCTGGGCAGGCTCCGGCCGCTCTATTGACCCTGGCTCCAGACTTCGGCGACACCTTTTGGTATTACTACTACTCTCGTCTTAACTAGCGGCGCAAGCCTCTGACGGAAAATCTGCACTTTTGAAGTGAACTCCGCGTCCGACAGCTTATTTCTGGGTGCGTCCACTTTCGGCGTCCGCGCCGAGCCAGAGCAACGACATCAAGGACGCGTGTTTTGTCCGTTTCAGAATGAGGACAGCAGCTTCACCTGTTATTCGATCTGCACGGCTTCCCAACAACGTGACCGTTCACGCCAGAACTGTTTTTGCTTTGTAATGAAATTTGTCCGGACGGCTTACTTTTTTTCCAGGCACGGTGCAGGTTGCCGAATTGAAATTCCACCGACGGCGCGAGAAATCTTTTCGACAGCATTGCCAGTGGAACGGCCAGCACCGCCGAGGCGGCCACATCGGACAGATGATGGCATTGAAGCGCGATGCGCGACCACATCACCGCCAGCGCATAAACCGCCGCCACCGCGCCCCAGCCGCGATGAATCAGCCACACCGCCGCCGCCAGCCCGACCGCCGTCGCCGCATGCCCGGACGGAAAGGCGCTGAATTTGAACTGCCCGACGATCCAGTGTCCTTGGTGCCAGACGCCGTAAAATCCCGGCGGCACATCGTGGGTGCTCGGTCGGGTGCGGCCCAACAACACGCGCAAAATCGTCGCCGCCAGCCCGGTGAGTTCAGAGGTGAGCGCGGCAAAAAAAATTCCCGCCGCGATCTGCGGACGGTTCATGAGCAGGAAAAAAACGGCGCAGAAAATTCCCGCCGCCCCCACGACCCAGCCCTCGCCGATTTTGGAACACCACCAGGCGATCTGGTGCCACCAAGGTTTGTTCGTCACATCCAGCACGGTGTCCACGCGATTGTCGAACGGCCAGGCGAGCGCGACCAGCACGGCTCCGGCCAGCAGCCAGAACAGCGAATTTTGTCGCAATTTCTGCAATTCGATCATGCGGTAAAGGTATGCGTTGCGCCTGCAAATAAAAATCCAAATCGCTGATGCCGCCAACCGCCTGACCGGAATGAAGTCGGAATTGTGAATGACGCATGGTGTGGGAAGCGCTCCTTCCGGCATGTGCTCCCCATTTCAACTTCGGTTTTCAGATTCAATTGATATAATTCCCGCGCTGATGCCATCCCTGTTGGAAAAACTGACCGCGACACCGCAGCGCTCGATCCTGCTTTTCAGCCTCGTGCTGCTGCTGGCCGGCAACTGGATTCTACCGCTGACCGACCGCGACGAGACGCGCTTCGCCGAAGCCTCGCGCGAAATGCTCCAACGCGGCGATTTCGTCGTGCCGTGGTTCAACGGCGCGTGGCGCTTTGACAAGCCCATTTTGATCTACTGGTGCCAGAGCGCCAGCTACCGCGTGTTTGGGGTGAATGATTTTGCCGCGCGCCTGCCTTCGGTCCTGTTCACGACGGCGACGGCTCTGCTGCTCGTGCGCTGGGGCAGAAAAATTGCCGATGCGAAAACCGGATTCATCGCCGGCGCAATGTTTGTCGCCGGGCTGCACGTCGCCATCATCGGACGGGTCGCCACGGCGGACATGGCGATGGTTTTCTTCGTCACGCTCGCCGTCCGGAGCGGCTGGGAATTGACGCGCCCGGAAAACCCTTCGCGCAAAATCTGGTGGTGGACATTTTACGTCACGCTGGCGCTGGGATTTCTGGCGAAAGGCCCGGTCGCCTGGCTGCCGCTGGCCGGCATGATGCTGGGCCGCGTGTTCCGAAAAGAAACTTTTCGCCTGCCGCTGAATGAAACGGTGGCCGGCCTTGCCGTCGCCACGGCACTCGCGTCGCTCTGGGGAATTCCTGCGTTGGTGCAGACGCATGGAGAGTTTTTGAAAGTCGGCATGGGTGAACACGTCGTCTTCCGCTCGGTTGGCGTGATTGACAGCCACGGACTCGAGGGTGTTTCCGGTTTTATTGTGCTGTTGCCGCTGTATTTTCTGACGTTTTTTGTGAGTTTTTTCCCATGGTCCACGCGCGCGCCGTCGGCGCTGCGCCGTTGGTGGCCTGAACGCGGTCGCGACGATCTCGGCTGGTATCTGCTCGCGCAGGCGCTGGTGGTGTTCGCCGTGTTCTCGCTCGTCAAAACCAAGCTGCCGCATTACACGATGCCGGCGTTTCCATGCATCGCGCTGTGGCTGGCTTTGCAGATCAGCCGCGAGGGCAGTTCTTCCGCGTGGTTCGGGAAAAGATTTGCGGCAATGACTTTTTTCACCTTGGCGCTGATGCTGGGATTTTTCTCCGTCGCAAAAAATCATCTGCTCACGGAAAATCTCTGGCGCGCAGTGCAGCCGCACGTCCGCGCTGAAACCAAGGTCGGCTGCTTCGGCTACACCGAGCCGAGCCTGGTCTGGAAATTCCGCAGCGTCATCACCAACACAGTTGTGCTGGGTGAGGAGAAGCAGGCTGGAAATTTCCTGACCAACACGCCGCCGTTCATCCTCGTGCTGCCGACCAAAGACGTGGCCGCTCTTGCGGACACCAACGGGCTGCAGATTCAGGTCCACGGCCTCGACATGGTGAAGTTCAAGAACTGGGATTTGACGGCGATTGTTCGTTAGCACCGCTGGTTGCCGCCTGCCCGCAGATCGAATTGTCCCGGCAAATCCGGGCATAAACCTCCGCCAGCGGCTTCATCGAACGCAGGAGTTTTTCATCCGCAAAATCCACGGCGAGCAGGCCGAATTTTTTTGTGTAGCCGAACTGCCATTCAAAGTTGTCCAGCAGCGACCAGTAAAAAAATCCGCGCACGTCCGCGCCGGTGGAAATGGACCGGTGCAGCGCCGCGAGGTTTTGCCGCAGGTCGCGTTCTCGGAAATTTTCGTCGGCCGAGGCCGATCCGTGTTCGGTGATGTAAACCGGCAGGCGGAATTTCCGTTGCAGATACGCGAGAATTTTTTCCAGCCCGGCGGGATAGCGCTCCACCATGTCGTCGCAGACAAAGCCGAAGTCCTTGAGTTCCTTCACCGGCGTGCCGCTCGCCGGAATCATCGCGCGGAAATGGTGGAAACGCACGCGCCCGTAATAATTCAATCCGATGAACGTCGAAGCCTGGCGACGCCCGCCGCCGAGAAACGCGTCGAGCACAAATTTGTTGAACGTGTAGTGGCAGGCCAGCGCCGTGGCGCGGTCCCACGGCGAAAACCGTTGATAGGCGTGGAAAAACGTCCAGTTCTTGGCGATGCCGACTTCCGGCTTGCGGCCTGCGGTGCCTTCTCGCCGGATGACGGCGCTCGCCTGCATATGCGCCCGCGCCATGTGGTCCACCACGCGCCGGAACTGTCCCAGCCGCCACTTGCGCTGCGGCGGAAACCCGCCGAGCAGATACGCGACGCAGGCATAGGTGTCCGGTTCGTTGAATGTGTTCCACAGATAAACCCGGTCCTTCAACACGGACACGAGCTGACGGACGTAATCCACAAACGCCGGAATGGCCGCTGCATTCGTCCAGCCGCCCGTCGCGTTGATCCACGGCGGATTTGAGAAATGATGCAGCACCACCATTGGCGTGATGTCTTTCGCCTGGAGGCAGTCCAAAAGATGAATGTAACGTGCCAGTTCGTTTTGATCCAGCGGCGCGAAGGGCGCGGCTTGCAGCCGCGACCATTCGATGCCAAAGCGGTAAGCGTTCACGCCAAGCCGGGACATCCACGCGATGTCTTCGGGATAACGATGATAATTGTTGCACGCGATGCGGCAATGGCCCCCGTCCTGCGCGGTGAATCTGGTCCATTCATTTGCGATGTGACCTTCCACCTGGGTCGGCGAAGTGGCGGTGCCCCACAGAAAGCCGGGCGGAAATTTCAGGAGATTTTCGTCGGTCATTCGGAAAATGTTCCTTCAACCGCTGGTGCAAGGGGAGCATAAAATTTGGCAGATCACATTTCGTTGGCCACCGTGTGACTTCGTGCTTATTTCTGATTCAGCCGCAACTACCCTGTTGGCTCAGACTCAGGAGCATTTGCCAGTGGCGGACACGACAAACCTTTGGAAACACGCAGGCACCGGGACGGCGTTTCTGTTTTTAAGTATTCCGTCCGGATTTCCCCAAACTCTGGGCATAATTGCTTCAACCTGGCCTTTCAGCCTTTGAGAATTGTCGCGCCGGACGCGGGGCGGGAGGCGAAGATGGCGGCTTCGATGCCGGTCTTCGCCTTGTAATCGGCGGCGATTTTCTTCGTGATGGCATCCACTTGGTCTGCTTTCACGAGGGCGACACAGCAGCCGCCAAAACCGCCACCGGTCATGCGGCAGCCATAGACGCCGCCCTTCAACCCGATGCTCTCGGCGATCTCCACCACGACGTCTAGTTCAGTGCAGCTCACTTCGTAGTCGTCGCGCAAGGCGGCGTGGCTTGCATACATCAGATTGCCCACGGTCGGCCAGTTGGAATTGCGGAGGCCTTCGGCGGCAAGGACGGTGCGCTCAATCTCGCCGATGACGTGACGCGCGCGGCGGTAAACAACTTCGCTCATTTTGCCTCTGGCCTTTTCAAGCTGAACGGCGGTCGCATCACGAAGGGATTTCACATCGAGAATTTTCGCGGCCTGTTCACATTCGGCGCGGCGCTTGGCGTATTCGCCGGAGCCGAGTTCGTGCTTCACGTTGGTGTTGACAACGAGCAGCGCCACGGATGGATCGCTCATCGGCACCAGTTCGGTTTTGCGCGAGCGGCAGTCGAGCAGCAGCAGATGGCCTTCGCGGCCGAGAGCGGAAATAAACTGGTCCATGATGCCGCACGGCACGCCGGCGAAATCGTGTTCGGCCTTCTGCGCGAGCAACGCTTTTTCAATTGGGTCAATCTGCTTGCCGGTGGCGGCTTCCATCAAGGTTGCGGTGCAGACTTCCAGCGCGGCGCTGCTGCTCAAGCCGCCGCCCAGCGGCACGGTGGACATGAAGGCGACATCAAGCGCGGGAATCTTGACGCGCCGATGCTGGAACCCGGCCAACACGCCGCGAATATAGTTCGACCATTTCGGCTGGCCTTTGGTGACGGGCGCGGAGATGTCAATCGTCGCGTTCTCCTTGAACTGCGTGTCATAGATGGAAACCTTGCCGGGCGCGGCGGCAGTATCGGCGGCCATGATGGCGTGGCGTTCGATGGCCATGGGCAGCACAAAACCGTCGTTGTAATCGGTGTGCTCGCCGATGACGTTGACGCGTCCGGGCGCGGAGACGATCCAGCGCGGCGGGCGGCCGTAATGTTTTTGAAATTCGGCGGCGATGTGGGCGGCGAGCTCTTTAAGGTTCATGAGAAAATTAAGCGCAAATGATTTTTTGTCCGGGCGGCAATCGTGTTTGAACTTCAAGCTTCAGTTTGTTCCGGCAAAGAACAAGCTATTGCTTTAACTTCAATTTGTGCGGCTTCAGGCGGCCGGTGGATTTTTTTTACCGCGGCTGGCGCCGAGCAGCATCAGCACGCCAAATACGAGCAGCACGACGCCCCAGATGAGGTTGATGTTGATGCCGAGCGAGATGGCATGGTCGGATTTCACCACCGCGCCATGGATGGCCAGCAGTGCGCCGATGAGCGTGAACATGAAGCCGATTGGCCAGCGAATGTCGAGTCCCATATAATTTGTTTCTTTGAGTTGGTTGAATGGTTACCAGAAAATCAAATTCAAGATCACACAGACGATCAGCAGCACGATGCCGACGACGGCAGGCTTCTGATAAATCGGAATGTTGTGGTCCACGATTTTCGGCGTAAGCGAATAGACCAGGCCTTTCAAATCGGCGTCGGTTTTCTGCGATTTGGTCGCGAGCGAAATCACCAGCGTCAGCATGAAGCAGACGGTGAAGGCGAAGGCGGCGAGCCAGAAGTTCTGCGCCATTTCGCTGGGGAATTTACAGCTTTCAGGAACTGCCTGGCCGAGGATATTCCAAAGATAAGCGCCTTTTACCCCCGGCAAATTGCCCGTCGCAATGGTCAGCGCATGGAACACCGTCGAGCCGGCGATGCCACCGAATAAACCCAGAAACGCGCCGGTGCCGGTGGTGCGTTTCCAGAACATGCCGAGCAGGAACGTGGCGAAGATCGGCGCGTTCACGAAGCCAAACACGAGCTGGATGATGTCCATGGCGTTGTCATATTGCTTGGCGAAATACGCCGCGCCCATGCTTAATACGATGCCAACCACGGTGATGACCTTGCCCGTCAGAAAATAGTGCCGGTCGCTCCTGCCCTTCACGAAGTAGGCCTGATACAGGTCATAGGTGAAGACGGTGTTGAAGGCAGTGACATTGCCAGCCATGCCCGACATGAAGGATGCCAGCAAGGCCGTCAGCGCGAGGCCGAGCAGGCCCGGCGGACAGTATTTTTTCACGAGCGAAAGGATGACGCCGCTGTAATAGTTTTCGGTCATGCTGTTATAAAGACCCTGCTTGATTTGATCGTCAGACAACTTGCTGGCGGCATTGGCAGCGACCAGTGAAGCGATTTTGTCAGCGGCGACTTTTTCGCCGAGCGCGTCGCCGACCGCTTTCACGGCGGCAACGGAGTCGGCCGGATTCGCGCTTCTCACGGCGTCAACCGCCTTCGCATAATTTTCCTGTGAAACGATGGGCGGCGGGATGCGGTAATTTTTATCCGGCATCGAGGTCAGCGCGACGGCGATCATGCCGGGAACGATGACCAGGAACGGGAACAACATTTTCGGCACGGCGGCCACCAGCGGCGTGTTGCGGGCGGCGGTCATGTTCTTCGCCGCCATCGCGCGCTGGACGACGAGGAAATTTGTGCACCAGTAACCGAAGCTCAACACGAAACCGAGACCGAAGATCATCGCGAACCAATCCACGCCCATTGGATTGGCGGACGGCCCGCCCAGCAACGGCTGCCACGCGCTCGTCCAGGCGTTCGGCGCGTAAGTGATGCCGGCGTCCTTGAGATAGAGCGCGGACGGATTTGCCGCAACGGCTTGCAGCGAGTGGTTCATCGCGTGCCAGCCGCCAACATCCTTGAGTCCAAGATAAACGACCGGGGCGAAGCCGAGGACGATCATGAAGAATTGCAGCACTTCGGTGTAAATCGCCGAAGTCAGTCCGCCTTTCAAAACATAAAGCAAAACAACCCCGGAGCAAATCAACAGGGCGAAGTTATAGTTCCAGCCCAGCAATTCATTTAACAATTTCGCCAGCGCGTCCATCGAAATACCGGAGGCAAAAATGGTCATCACCGCGAAAGCAATGGCGTTCAGTCCACGAACCCGTTCGTCAAAGCGCATCTTGAGGTATTCGGGCGTGGAGCGCGCCTTGGAACCGTAATAAAACGGCATCATGAACACCGCGAGGAAGATCATCGCCGGAATCGCGCCGACCCAGTAAAAATGCGCGGTGGCGATGCCGTATTTCGCGCCGCTGGCGGCCATGCCGACCAGTTCCAGCGCGCCGAGGTTGGCGGAAATAAAGGCGAGGCCGGTGACCCACGTCGGAATCGAGCGCGCGGACGTCAGAAAATCCGACGACGTTTTCATGTAACGCGCCAATGTCCAGCCAATGCCGATGACGAACGCGACATAGGCGATGAGAACGGTGTAATCAATCCACTGGAGTTGGATGGCTTGCATAAAGTGTGGACAAGGATTTAACGATTTTCATTAGCCGTGTCAAATTCATTGACGGGAAAATTGTGTGGCCATTTCATGCCAGTTGACGAACTGGCATTGTCCCGGATTTGTGGCTACTGCGGAGTGCATCACCACGTTGGACACCAACAGCACGCTCTGTCCCGGACGTCTGAGGTCAGGGCGCGGGCTTCAAATCTTCCCAATGCACCGTCCATGAACCGTCGTTGGGAAAGCCCGGCGCATTCCGGTCCGGCGCGCCATCCCAGCCAGCGGCCATCATGGCCACGGCATAAAGCAGACCGCCGTTGCCGGGCAGATAAGGACCGGGGCCGCCGGTGCAAAGGCCGCGTTCGTCGTAATAATTCTTCACCGAGGGATTCAGCAGCGCTTCAACCGCCAGCTTAGGATCGCCCACGCGGGCCGCAGCCATGGCCATCCACGGAAAGTCCCAGCCCCACGTCGCGTCCCAGTTCCAGCTCCGGCCCACTTCTTCCACCGTGCGCCAGGCCGTCGCAGAATCAAGGCCTTCGAACGGCGGCAGCATCCCGGCGATACCGATGATATCAACGTGATCAAAGGTCCGGCTGGTGAAAGTGTCGGGCCGGTCATCACTGAAAATATAGAGTCCGTCTTTTTGCGGCAGCGGCGCGAGATGGCTGGCCACCTCATCCCAATGCGGCTCGCGCGGAAGGCCCAGGCGCAGCCGCCACTGTTGCGCCATGTTCAGTCCGACGCGCCAGTAGGCAAGCTCGAAAATGGTGTTCCTTCGTAAAGGACTAACGCGGCCTTCACTGTCAGGCCAGACGGGGTCAAGATTGTATTGACCGGTCGCCGAATCCCGCAGTGGGTAATCCGCCATGAAATCGGCAGTGCCGATAACGATGTTCTTCCACTTGGCCAGGGTTGCCGGTGTGGGATGAAGCCGGTAATCCAGTTCTGCGAAGAAGATCGGGGGCGGCTCTTTCCATAGCAGAGCCATTTCGGGTGGAAATCCATCGTTGTAACCATTGGGGCCGGTGGTTTTGGGCCACATCAAGCCCATGTAATCAAAATTTCCGGCAATGGACCTGGCCACCGGCGTCACGCGCGAATAAATCGAGAGCGCTTTTTCGGCCATCGGCCACCGGTCCCAAAGCGCGTAGTGGGCCAAATGCCACCAGATCATTTCAAAATGCCACTTGGCGCACCAAGGATCGGTGCCGGTCAACCCGACTTCGGCCGGGGGATTGTCGCCGGCCGATTGCACCGCCAGCTCATATTGGGAAAGCACGATGCGCCGCTCTAATTCCTTCCAGCGCGGATCACGGCTCCCGGACAGGTCAATGGCTCCGCCGCTGTTCCAAAAAGCCGGCCACGAAATCGCACACGCCGCCTTGATCTTCTCGAAACCGGTTGCGGTTGAATCAGCCGCATTGGTTCCGAAGCGGCAGGCAAGATTCATGGCATCGGCTCCCGCATCGGGAGCGAGAATAAATTGATGAGGTGACGCGCCAGTGCTCCAGGTTTCATTTTCGGAAAGCCGCTTGTTCCGTTCTTTTCCCTTAAGACGGTATTTGATCTCAAGATGTTTGGTGTGACCCAAGGCCGGATCGCCGCACAAGTTATTGTTGGCGGTGACGGCTCCATGTTCGCGGAGGGAATCAGCCACCTGGGCGGTCACATTCGTCCAGCCGCCACCGTCGGTGCCATAGCGGGCATTTTCAATTTCCGGTTGAATGGCAGCCGACCGGTTCGCGGCAAACCCATGTCCGCTTAACACGACATCGTATCGGACATCATCAATCGTGCGGTGCAGTTCAAGCCGGTCATGGGTTTGGCGGACAAGGGTCGTCTGGTGACCGGCGGCGCGGGAGAAATCTCCCACCCAGGCACCGACATTTTGTGCGGGTGCCGGAAAATCGAGCATCATCTGCAACCGGCCGTCACGCAACAAAGGCGATTCCACCTGCACCGCCACCGTGTCACTTTTGGGATCAACACAAGTTTGCACCACGACCGGTTTGCCCAGGTAAGTGAAACGACTCGTCAAAATGCCGGTCCACAATTCGAGATGGCGCGAATCCACCTGCACCTCTGCAGCCGTCAACCGCTCGCCCTCGGCATTGATGAAACCAAGCCGGCCCAGATTCAACGGCTGCGGATTGATGCGCTCCCAATCCGCAATCGGTCGGGGATCCGGCGTGGTGTCCGTCGTCATGCGCCCGTGATCGGGAGTCGCCCACGGCTTGATCTCGTTTTTCGTCACGCCTGGCGGGAGCGGAAAGCTGTGCCAGCACCAGTGGCACATGGTGTTGCCGCCGACGGTCTCCAAGCCGGTGCCGTCGGCGTTGAAAGCGAAATTGCCGTTGCCCAAGGGAATCTGGCCGTCGAGACTGGGCCAGTCAATATCGTGCCGGGCCACCACGGCATGGCGATCAATAGGCAGATTTGGGCCGGCTGCCCCGCTCCATCCGCTCGTGAGAAGTCCGATCAGGGACAAGTAAAATAAACGCATTCCCCTTGGTAAAGCTTTGCATAGATAAATGCAATACCGGCAACATTAAGCCATTGAGTGATCCTGATAAAAAATCTGCTCTCGTTTATAAAGAACAAAAGACAAACCAGTCCTGCTAAGATTCGCCATCCGCAACTTACGCAACCGGTTCGCGCCAAACTTTGCAAATGACCATCATCGGACCGTGGCTGACGGGCTTGGTGAACATGATGCCGGCATTGTTCACCAGAATGTCGAGCCGGCCGGAGCGGGCGCTGGTAATTTCCGGTTTGGTTGTGTCCAAATTTCAAAAGGCGGGTGTGCCGCCGCGGTGGCCACCCGGCTGGCGCTCCGCCGTCTGTTTCAGCACCCGGCCGTGAAAGCGACGAATTCAAAACAGCGCGCTTGGCGTTTGCTTTCGGCCGCCGGATGTGGTTTATTCTCGCCGCAAAATTTATGCCTACAAAAATTGAAACGAAAACAAATGAGCTTTGCGAAGCCATCCTCGAACAAATCCAGACGGGGGGCATCCGCCGGCGCATTGACACTTTCCTGGCCGACGCCACGGCGCGCGGCCAGTATGAATCACTGATGAGCAAGGGCCAGGCGCTGCAGGAAAAACAGCACAGCGGCCAGACGCTCGAACCGGCAGAAATCTCCGCGTTCGAGCAGGACCGCGACGCGCTGTTGAAAAACCCGGCGGCTTCCGGCTTTCTCGACGCGCAGGAGGAAATGCACGACCTTCAGCATTCCGTCCAAAAATTTGTCGCCAGGACGATTGAACTCGGCCGCATTCCGGCGGCGGAAGAGCTGACGGAAGGTTCCTGCGGCCACGGCTGCGGCTGCCACGACCACTGAAAAACACTTTGCCCGTCGCGCGCCGGGAGCCAGCCTCACGGCGCGCTTTTGCTTTATGCCGCTTGCAATTTTCCCGGCTTCGGAAAAAATCGGCGCGTGAACGAAAAATTTGCCGCCGCCATCCGCCGTTTCGACGCGGAAAACTCCCGCGATCCGAATCTGGAAAATGGCCGTCCGCGCGAACTGCTCTACGCCGAACGGCTCACCAGCTGGGTGTTGAAACTGCGTCCCGCCGCCGGCGAGGCATTGCGTCTCGCGGCGCGCTGCCAGCACATCTGCCGCTGGGAAAGTCCGCGCGAAACTTATCCGATGACCCGCGCCGGCTATTTGAAATGGCGGGCAGACCTGAAAAAGTTTCACGCCGAAAAATCCGGCGCGATTCTCCGCGGTGTCGGCTATGACGACGAAACCATCCGCCGCGTGCAGGATCTGAATCTCAAGAAGAATTTCCCCGCCGACGCCGAGGTGCGCGTGCTGGAAGACGCGCTGTGCCTCGTGTTTCTGGAATTTCAATTCGCCCCGCTCGCCGCCAAAAGTGACGACGGAAAAATGATCAACGCCGTCCGCAAGTCATGGGAAAAGATGACTGTTGCCGCCCGCGCCGAGGCGTTAAAGTTGAATTACGGCGAACATGAAAAGCAGCTCATCAGCGAGGCGCTCAAGCCGGCGTAGGCATTTTGGTTAGCGGACCGGGCCGCTACTTCAGTTTATTATATCGGCGAACGGCTTGGCGGATGGTGGCGCGCGGAAGAATCCTTGTCAGTTGCACCAGCAGATTATTTTTGGCTCCCGGCACTTTCACACAGCGGCCTTGGCGGAAGGCGCGGTGGCCGGCGGCGGCCACCGCGGCGGCGGACATTTTAGCAGCCTGCATTTCCCGGACGTGGTAGCCGCGCGCGGTCTTGAAAAAATTGGATTCCGTCGGGCCAGGGCAAAGGTTGGTGACGCTGACGCCGGTGCCGCGCAACTCCTCAAACAGCGCCTCGCCGAACGACTGCACGAACGCCTTGCTCGCGTAATAAACCGCCATGTTCGGGCCGGGCAAAAATCCGGCCACGGAACCGACGTTCAAAATGCCGCCGCGCCGGCGCTGGATCATGCCGGGCAGAAACAGCCCGGTCAGTGCGACGAGCGCCACGACATTGACCCGGATGATTTCAAGCTGCCGGGCCAGCGGCAGTTCCGCAAAGCCGCCGTGCAGGCCAAAGCCGGCGTTGTTGACCAGCACGTCCACGCTGGTTCCCCTGCCCTTCAATTCGTCAAAAATGTTTTGCGGCGATTCTGGCTTGGATAAATCTGCGGTGATAATGTGAACTTCAATTTGATGTTCGCGCCGGAGTTCGGCGGCGAGCGTTTCCAGCGCCGCCGTGTTGCGCGCGACGAGGATCAGCTTGGACTGTTCGGCGGCAAAACATTTCGCCAGTTCCAGTCCGATGCCGGACGAGGCGCCGGTGACGAGAATGGTTTCCGGGTTTGCCGTTTTCATCGGAGCAAATCAACGGTTGCCCCAGCCGAAGCGCTGCGTCAGCGGCCAGTAGACGAAAAAACATTTGCCGATGACATTGCGGGCGGGAAACGGACCCCAGGCGCGCGAATCGAAGCTGTTGCAGGTGTTGTCGCCCATGACCATGTAGGAGTTAATCGGGTGGCTTTCGCCAGTATCGGAGCTGGTCGCTGCAAAAAGCTGGTTGGTGAAAACTGTTTGTTCATCGGGAAACAACGGCGCAAGTTCAATGTAAGGCCGGGTGTTCAAGCCGAAGTTGTCCGCGACGGTGTCGTTGACATGGCCGGAGAACTGGCTGTCGCGCGGCGGCTGGCTGGGATTGAAGCCATAAACATTTTCAAAATGCGGCGTGGAGGCGTCGAGCCGCCGGCCGTTGATGCGGAGATGCCGGTCATCTCCGATTTGCACGCGCTCGCCGGGCAGGGCGACGAGGCGTTTGATGTAAAATTCATCCTGGGCCATGCGCGGATTCTGAATGCCCTTGGTTTCAAAGACCGCAATCTCGCCGCGTTCCGGCTTGCGAAAATTATAGGTCAGCCGGTCCACAAACAGGTGATCCCCCGCCCGCGCGCAGAGTTTCACCACGTCCTCGCCCTGGTGATAGAACTTGCCGGGAAACAAGCCCGCGCGCTGCGCAACATCCGCTTCGCCAAAATCCGGCGGAAACCACATCGTGTGTTCGACGCCCGGCGAATCGTCATTGTTGCTGCCGATCCAAAATGACTGTTTGAGGTTGAAAATCAGCAGCTTTGTGACCGGACTGAGTTTTTTGACGACGCCATCATTCTGCGCCACGATCTGAACATAGGAAACGCCCTCAAACCATTCTTTGACGCGCTCCAGGCCGGTGGGAATCACCAAGGCTTTCTGTGCCTGCACCTGCTGTTCGTAGGCTTTGTTAATCGTCGCAGGATCTGCATTCAAACGGTGAAGTAAAAAGACCGGGCCATAATCCGGCGTGGTGGTCACGCCGAACAGCGTCGGCTGCATCGAGCCGGTGGGGATCTTGAATGTCTGGAGAAAAAAGGTGCGGATGCCCATCACCACGGCGAGCGCGACGAGCAGCACTTCCACGTTTTCGCGCCAGGCGGCGTTGGGATACGGCTTGAGCCATTTCTCGGCGGCAAACTGCAATTCCTCGGCTTTGATATTGATGCGGCCTTTGTGGCCTTCTTTGATCGCCGCCGTCAACTCATCCAGCTTCACCTGCACCGGCGCGATGGCCTGCGGCGACAGGATGTCACGCTGAGCCGCGAGCAGACGGCGATAATGCTTGTGCACCGTCAGCGCCTCGCGGACGGTTTTGGAAAGGAACCAGCGCAATATCATAAAGTGTGTCGGACGACGAGTGTCGAAGGTCGCAGGCAAAAAAACAAGCGCGCACAGACAATACGAGCCGGCACTCGACCTTCGGCCCCCGACTTCCGTTCACACTTTCGGCACCTTGCTAAAGAGCCAATGCAGAATTCGCCATTGTCTCAGAGTCTGTCTGAAAAATGCCGTCTTGGTGAAACAAGTAAACACCAAGGACAACACTTTATTTCAGAAATGAAAACCGGCTGGCGGTTTCCAGTCACTTCCTCAACTCTTGTTTCACCTGCAATTCGGCGATGAGTTTTTTATCCCGTCCGCGCTGCCGGTAAGTCCACACGCCCCAAGCATTGCCCAAAACGCCGCCGAGGCACGCGGGCAGATGCCAGAGCCAGCGCGCGTCGCGGTCGCGGACGATGCCGCGCAGCGTGTGAAAAACCGGACCGGCAAAAGTGACGCAATAAACCACCGCCAGCCACAAGGGGACCGGCGGCTTTTCGTTCATCCAGTTCACCGGCGTTTCTTGCTGCACGCGCAGGAAATGCACCGTGGCCCGGCGGCGCTTCTGCACAAATTTCCAGAGCGTCTGGATGTAATAATGATGGACGCCGCGCCCGCGAATCCGCAGCCATTCGCGCTTGCCATTTTTCATCAGGAACAGGGCGACGTGCGTGTCCTGAAATTTCTCACCGGCCTTGACCGATTCCAGATCGGCGCGACGGAAGACAAAGCCGTTCGCACCGAGCGGATAGGCGGAGGAGTTTTCCGGCAGCGTCCAGCGTTCCGTTTCGCCGTCGCGGGCAACAAGCTTGGGATTGGCGCTCATCAGCCACGCAATCGGATCGCTGATGTGCAGCAACGCAGTGAGGTAGGCGCAGAATGAACTCATCCTTGGCGAGGGCAGATAATGGCTTTCCACGCCAAGCGCCTGCGGATTCGCCGCAAGCGCTTTCACGGCAAGTCCAATGTAGTCGGAATGGGTGATTTCGTTGTCGGCGTCCACGAAGACAATGTAATCGCCGGTGGCGTGGCGGAGCGCGAGCCGCTTGCCTTCCTCCATGTTTTTACCGTCGTCATCGAGAACGAGCGCACCATATTTTCTGGCGATGGCGCGGGTGCCGTCCGTGGAATGCGCGTCGGCGAGGATGATTTCCATCTGCTCACGCGGATAATCTTGGCGCGCGATGGAAGCCAGGACGTTGTCGAGCAACGCCTCGGCGTTCAACGTCGGCATGATGAAACTGACGCGCGGCAGATTTTCCAAACCGGACGGCATGAAACAATTATGGCCGGCCGCGCTGGCGAATTCAATGGCCAAGCGCACGGATGAAAGGTGATTTCGTTCGCGCAACCGTTCAAAAGCGCCAGCGGTGGTTTTCACACCACCGGGCGCCTGATGAATCATTCCTGAATGAATTTCTGCACACGGGACTGCTCCGAGCGTTTGCGGGAGGTTGCATCCAGCACCTTTTTTCGGAGGCGGAGATTCTTCGGCGTGGCTTCCACGAATTCATCCACGTCAATGTATTCCAGCGCGCGTTCCAATGAGAGTTTCATGGGCGGCGCAAGCTGGATGCCCTTGCCGTCGCCGGTGGAACGCATGTTGTTCAGGCGCTTTTCCTTCACCGGATTCACGGGAATGTCGTTTTCGCGCGCGTTTTCGCCGACGATCATGCCGACGTAAATCATGTCGCCGGGTTCGACCATCAGCCGGCCGCGTTCCTGCACCATGTTAAGCGCGTAGCTGGTGGCTTCGCCGGCGTCCATGCTGACGAGCGAGCCGTTCTTGCGCGCGGCGATCTCGCCGCAGTCCGGACCGTATTCATGGAACAGATGGCTCATCACGCCCATGCCCTTGGTCATGTTGACGAGGTCGGTTTCAAAGCCGATCAGTCCGCGCATCGGCACGAGCGCCTCGACGGAGACCTGGTTGCCGACGTGGTTCATGTTCGTGATCTGCGCCTTGCGGCCGGAAAGATTTTCCATGACGCTGCCGAGGCAGTCGTTGGGAATTTCCAGAAACAATTTTTCAATCGGCTCCAGCGGATTGCCGTTCTTGTCTTTTTTCCAAAGCACTTCGGGCCGCGACACCAGAACTTCGTGGCCTTCGCGGCGCATTTGTTCAACGAGAATCGCGATCTGCATTTCGCCGCGCCCGCTGACGGCAAAAATTTTCGGATCGCTCGTCTGTGCGATGCGCAGGGCGACGTTGGTGCGCGTCTCCTTCACGAGCCGCTCCCAGATGTGGCGCGCGGTGACGAGCTTGCCGTCCTTGCCGGCAAGCGGACCGTCGTTGACGGCGAACTCCATCTGGATGGTCGGCGGATCAATCGGGATGTAGGGCAGAGCCGGACGCAGTTCGCTGTCGCAAATCGTTTCGCCGATGAACACGTCCTCGAAACCCGTCACGCCCACGATGTCGCCGGCGTGCGCCTCCTCAACCTCGATCCGTTTCATGCCCTCGAAATGGTAAAGCATCGTGATTTTGCCCTTGGCCACCACGCCGCTGCCGTGACGGCAGATGGCGGCGTCGCCCACCTTCACTTTGCCCTCGTAGATTTTACCAAACGCGATGCGCCCGAGATAGTCGCTGTAATCCAGATTCGCCACCAGCATCTGAAAACCTTCGCCGGCCTTCGCGCGCGGCGGCGGAATGTGTTTGATGATGGCATTGAAGAGCGGCTCCATCGTGGTGGTGGTCTTGTTCAGGTCGGTCTTCGCGTAGCCCTGCTTGGCCGAGCAGTATATAAACGGGAAATCAAGCTGCTCATCCGTCGCCTTGAGCGAGATGAAAAGCTCAAACACCTCGTCGAGCACCTTTTTCGGATTCGCGTTCTCGCGGTCAATCTTGTTGATGACCACGATCGGCTTGGCGCCCGCCTCGAGCGCCTTGCGGAGCACGAAGCGCGTCTGTGCCTGCGGGCCTTCGGCGGAATCCACCACCAGCAGCACGCCGTCAATCATGTTCATGATGCGCTCCACCTCGCCGC
>CAYVGC010000079.1:0-20902 GCA_964449815.1 uncultured Bifidobacteriaceae bacterium | reverse complement strand
TCGTCACCGTGACAATGTTGGTCACCGTCACGGTCACAAAATTGGTCACCGTCACGGTCACAAAATTGGTCACCGTCACCGTGCTGGTTTGCGCCAGCAGATTGCAGGCGAACGCCGATGAAAAACCGGCGGCCATCATGATTTTAATCAACTTCATAAAAAAACAGGCGCGTTTTGTGCGGTCATTATTTCTGCCTTCCAAATGCCTAAACGGGGATAATTGCACAATCTTGCATAAAAAACGCACATGAAAACACTTCAAGCATCAAAGACAAGCGCAAACATCGGGTATTCAAACATTTTTGCCGGGGTCATCCGGAGAATCCTCGCTGATGATGAGGACAATTTTTACCGGATTCTTAATTGGTGGGGCGGGGCCGCTGGTAAGTTGTCTCCTTGGCGGACAAGACCGTCATTTTGCAATGGCCTGGCCCGTTCGCCACGATTTTTCACGGAAGCCCAAGAAGCTACTAATCATCCTGTTGCTGCTAGCCGCCCATCCGCCCGTCGCCGCCTGAAACCTGCCGGATTGCAACGGATGATATGTCTTTGACAAAAAAGGGTAGGTCGCAAGTCTGATTGCCGTTTAAGCTGTTCCAAAATGATGGTTGCCGGACATCGCCGGAAACATTTTGAGTTCACAAGCACCAAACATTAATTTGACATGAAAAAAACGCCTGTTTTCAAAACACTCGACGGCTGCGAGGCCGCCGCCTACGTCGCCTACCGCTTGAACGAAGCAATGGCGATTTATCCCATCACGCCGTCCTCTCCCATCGCCGAATGGTGCGACCAGTGGGCCTCGGAAGGCAAAAAAAATCTCTGGGGCACTATCCCTGGCATCATCGAAATGCAAAGCGAAGGCGGCGCGGTCGGCGCGGTCCACGGCATGTTGCAGACCGGCTCCATGAGCACGACGTTCACCGCGTCGCAGGGCCTGCTGCTGATGATCCCGAACATGTTCAAGATCGCGGGCGAACTGCTGCCGACGGTATTTCACGTCACGGCGCGCTCGGTGGCCACGCACGCGCTTTCAATTTTCGGCGACCATGGTGACATCATGGCCTGCCGCTCGACCGGCTGGGCCATGCTGGGCGCGGCGTCGGTGCAGGAAACGATGGATTTCGCGCTGATTTCGCAGGCGGCCACGCTGCGTTCGCGCATTCCGTTCATTCATTTCTTCGACGGCTTCCGCACCTCGCACGAGGTTTCCAAAATTGAAATGCTCGACGAGGCGGTGTTGCGCGCGTTGATTGACGACAAGCTGATCACCGAGCATCGCTCCCACGCGATGACTCCGGACAAGCCGGTGCTGCGCGGCACGGCGCAAAATCCCGACGTGTTTTTCCAGGGCCGCGAGGCGGCGAATGGTTTTTATTCCGCGTGTCCCGACATCGTCCAGAAAGTCATGGACGAATTCGCCGCGCAGACCGGGCGCAAATACAAGCTGTTCGATTACGTCGGCGCGCCGGACGCGGAACGTGTCATTGTGCTGATGGGTTCTGGGTGCGAGGCTGCCGATGAAACGGTGGAGCATTTGAATCATCATGGCGAAAAGATCGGCGTGCTGAAAGTGCGGCTGTATCGGCCGTTCGACGGCAGGCGCTTTGTGGAAGCGCTGCCGAAATCGGTGAAAAAAATCGCCGTGCTCGACCGCACGAAGGAGCCGGGCGCGACGGGCGAACCGCTGTATCAAGATTGCGTCACGGCGCTCATGGAAGAAGCCGCCGCCGGCCGCTCGCACCTCAAATCGCTGCCGCAGGTTTTTGCCGGCCGCTATGGTTTGTCCTCGAAGGAATTCACGCCGGCGATGGTCAAGGCGGTGTTCGACAATCTGTCCGCTGCCGCGCCGAAGAACCATTTCACCGTCGGCATCAACGACGACGTCACCCACACGAGCCTGAAGTATGACGAGAAGTTTTCCACCGAGTCTGACAAGGTGGTGCGCGCGCTGTTTTACGGTCTCGGCGCGGACGGCACGGTCGGGGCAAACAAAAATTCCATCAAGATCATCGGCGAGGAGACGAGCAATTACGCGCAAGGCTATTTCGTGTATGACTCGAAGAAATCCGGTTCGATGACCGTTTCGCATCTGCGCTTCGGCCCGCAGCCGATCCGCTCGACGTATCTGATTTCCAGCGCGAACTTCATCGCGTGCCACCTGCCGGGATTTTTGGACCGCTACGAAATGGTGCGCAGCCTGGTGCCCGGCGGCACGTTTCTGCTGAACACGCCGCATTCCAAAGACGAAATCTGGGCCAAGCTGCCGACGCCGGTGCAGGAAAGCCTGCTGGCCAAGAAGGCGAAGTTCTTCGTGATTGACGCCACCAAGGTCGCGCATGACAGCGGCATGGGCGGACGCATCAACACCGTCATGCAGGTCTGCTTCTTCGCGCTCTCCGGCGTGCTGCCGAAGGACGAGGCGATTGAAGCCATCAAGAAATCCATCAAAAAAACCTACGGCAAAAAAGGCGAGGAAGTCGTCCAGAAAAATTTGAAGGCCGTGGACAATACGCTTGCGCATCTGCACGAGGTCATTGTGGCCAGCCACAAATTGAACGGTGCCGGCCCGCTGCTGCCGGCCATCGCGCCGAACGCGCCCGCGTTCGTCCGCAACATTCTCGGCCAGATCGCCGCCGGCAACGGCGACGACCTGCCGGTGAGCGCCTTCCCGCTGGACGGCACGTTCCCGACCGCGACGGCGCAATATGAAAAGCGCAATCTTGCGCTGGAAATCCCGGTGTGGGACGAAAAAACCTGCATTCAATGTTTGAAGTGCGTGGCGATCTGTCCGCACGCCACCATCCGCGCCAAAGTTTATGACGCGGCGGAATTGAAAAACGTTCCCGCGACGTTCAAGAGCTGCGACTCGCGCGTGCCGGAGTTCAAGGGCATGAAATTCACGCTGCAGGTCGCGGCGGAAGATTGCACCGGCTGCCATCTGTGCGTGGAAGTCTGCCCCGCCAAGAACAAGACCGAGGTCAAACTCAAGGCCATCAACATGCAGCCGCAGCCGCCGTTGCGCGCGGCGGAAAGCGTGAACTGGGATTTCTTCCTGAAGCTGCCGGAATTCGACCGGCGCAAGATCAAGTCCACCGCCCTGCGCCAGCAGCAGCTTTTGCAGCCGCTGTTCGAGTTCAGCGGCGCGTGCGCGGGCTGCGGCGAAACGGCCTACATCAAGATGCTCACGCAGTTGTTCGGCGACCGCGCGGTCATCGCCAACGCGACGGGCTGCTCGTCGATTTACGGCGGCAACCTGCCGACCACGCCCTACGCCACGAACAAATGCGGCCGCGGCCCGACCTGGTGCAATTCGCTGTTCGAGGACAACGCGGAATTCGGCCTCGGCTTCCGTGTCTCGATTGACAAGCAAAAGGAATTCGCCCTGGAACTGGTGAAAAAACTCTCCGCGCAGATCGGCGACGATCTGGTCACGCAGATTTTGACCGCCGACCAGAGTGACGAGGCGGGCATTTACGGCCAGCGTGAACGCGTGGAGGTGTTGAAGCAGAAATTGCAGAAGCTGGACGCGCCGGAGGCGAAGCTGCTGATTCCGCTCGCGGATCAACTCGTAAAAAAGAGCGTGTGGATTCTCGGCGGCGACGGCTGGGCATACGACATCGGTTACGGCGGGCTGGACCATGTCCTCGCCAGCGGCCGCAATGTGAACGTGCTGGTGATGGACACGGAAGTTTATTCCAACACCGGCGGACAGATGAGCAAGTCCACCCCGCGCGGCGCGATTGCGAAATTTGCCGCCGGCGGCAAGCCCGCAGGCAAGAAGGACCTCGGACTGATCGCCATGAGCTACGGCAACATTTACGTTGCCAGCGTGGCGATGGGCGCGAAGGACGAGCAGACGCTCAAGGCGTTCATCGAGGCGGAATCCTACAACGGGCCGTCGCTCATCATCGCCTACAGCCATTGCATCGCCCACGGCATCGCGCTCGACGCGGGCATCGGCGCGAAGCAGCAGAAACTCGCGGTCGAATCCGGCCAGTGGCTGCTTTACCGCTACGACCCACGCCGCGCGGAACGCGGCGATAATCCGCTGCAACTGGATTCCAGCGCGGCCAAATCCAAGGTGTCGGATTTCATGATGTCCGAAAATCGGTTCAAAATGCTCACCAAGAGCAAGCCGGAGGAAGCGAAAAAATTGTTCGCCCAGTCGCAGGTAGACGCCGACCGGCGTTGGAAGTTCTATCAGTTCATGGCCCAGCGCGATTCGAAAACCGAAACCGCTCCGGCGGCCAAACCGGCGAGCAGCGTGGAAGCCTGAGTCAACCCAACAACGAAATCATATTATGGATCTCACCACAAGATATCTCGGTTTGAAGCTGCGTTCCCCGCTCGTGGTTTCGGCGTCGCCGATGTCCGAGGACATTGACAACGTCAAGCGCATGGAAGACGCGGGCGCGGCGGCGGTGGTCTTGTATTCGCTCTTCGAGGAACAGTTGCGCCAGGACCGCCTGGAGCTGAACGAGAATCTGCAGCAGGGCACGGAAAGTTTTGCGGAAGCGCTGACGTATTTTCCCGAGCCGGACGATTTCCGTCTCGGCCCGGAGGAATATCTCAAGCACATCTCCGCCGCCAAAAAGGCGACCCGCATTCCGATCATCGCCAGCCTCAATGGCTCCTCTGAGGGCGGCTGGACGGACTACGCCAAAAAAATTCAGCAGGCCGGCGCGGACGCGTTGGAGCTGAACATCTATTACATCCCGACGGACATGAACCTCACTGGCACGGAAGTCGAAATGACCTATCTCGACATTTTGAAGGCGGTGAAGGCGAACGTGACGATTCCCGTCGCGGTAAAATTAAGCCCGTTTTTCAGCAACTTCGCCAACATGGCCAAGCGGCTGGATCAGGCTGGCGCGAACGGCCTGGTGCTGTTCAACCGGTTTTACCAGCCGGACATCGAGCTGGAATCGCTGGAAGTGAAGCCGAACATCTTGTTGAGCACGCCGATGGCCATGCGCCTGCCACTGCGCTGGATTGCGCTGCTGCACAACCGCGTGAAAGCCAGCCTCGCGGCGACGAGCGGCATTCACCGCGCCTCGGACGTGCTGAAAATGCTCATGGCCGGCGCGGACGTGACCATGCTGTGCTCCACCCTCATCCGCCACGGCATCCCGCAGATCGCCATCATCGAGCGCGACTTGGAAGCGTGGCTGGCCGAGCACGAATATGAATCCGTCGGCCAGCTCAAAGGCAGCCTGAGCCAGGAAAAATGCGCGGAACCGGCCGCCTTTGAACGCGCGCAATACATGAAGGCCCTGACCGGCTACGCGTTGCCCCGCACTTGACAATTACGACAAAAACATCAGGCCGCTGGAAAAATTCAGCGGCCTGATTGCTTTGCCTGGAAGTGAAACGAGAAATAAAATGCAGCTTAGAACACCTCCGCCCGCAGGCCGGCGATCTGGCGGACGGTCTGCGCGATTTGTGAAAGCACGCGCAGCGGCAGATGGCCCCATTCGGCATTAATCCCGGGCCGCGCGGCGGAATAAATTTGCACGAGCGAAATCTGGGCGCCACCGGCCTTGAGTTCCTTCAAGCGCAGGGCGTATTCCTGAATCTCCTCAAAGGGCGGCTCCTCGCCGTGGATTGCGGGAAACAAGCTTTGGACGACGACCGCGCGTTGCCGGCCGACGAGCTGGATGTTCGACAGAATTTTTTCCAACGGCACGTTTGGACGGTTGACCTTGTCCACAAACTCCTGGGTGCCACCATCCAGCTTGATCCAGATTTCATCCGACTTGGTGAGAAAATCCAGCCCGCGCAACACTTCCGGCTGGTCCAGGCCCGTGCCGTTGGTGATGAGGACAATCTTGAAAAACCCGCCGAGCGCGCGCACTCGAACAACCGCCTCCACCGCCTCGATGAAATTTGGCGCCAGCGTCGGCTCGCCGTCGCCGCTCAAGGCGACGTGCCGCAACTGAAGCAATTCCGCCGGCAGCGATTGATACCACGGACGGGAACGCAACTGTCCCTGCTGGACCTTCAGAATGGTCCGGCGCAATTCTGCCGCCATCACATCCACGATCAACTGGTCTTCTGGCGAAGGTGAATGCCGGTCAACTTCGCAGTAGGAACAATTAAAGTTGCAGCTCCGGTCGGGATTCATGTTCACGCCCAGCGACAGGCCGCCCGCCCGCGAAGAAATGACCGCATACACAAAACGGTTGCCAAGAAAATCCCGGGGCCGGTCAAAGGCCGTCTCCCGCACCGGGGGGTGAAAGGTCGGGGCCGGCTTCCGGTCCGTCGGCAGAACTATTGTCGTTGTTTTGGTTTCTTCCACAAATTCTGATTAAATTTAAGGCGTTTTCCCATCCGCAACCACACACAGGTTGTCAAACCATGAACAAATCTTGCAGGATACCGCCCGGCTAAAGATTCGTATTTCTTGTCAAAGTCACGACATTTATTGGCAAACTGGCCATGGGCTATTGGCTCCAAAAAAAGTTAGGTTATTCTTGAGCCATGAATTCAAACCGATTTATTCCAAAGACTGATGGCGCTGGCGTGATGCCAAAACCTGACCGCACCGCCTGGCTCAAAGGCGGTGCCGCCGTTTGTGAAATGCCGCCACGCAAACCGCTGGGCAAGGCCTGGCGCATCGTCCTCCTTGGCGCACCCGGCATTGGCAAAGGCACGCAGGCCGAACTTCTTTGCGAACGCCTCGGCGCCTGCCATCTTTCCACCGGCGACATTTTTCGCACCGCGAAATGCCTGGCCGAACAGGAGCAGACCGACTCCATGAAAGCGGCGTTGAAATTCATGCGGCAGGGCGCCCTGGTGCCGGACGAGACGGTGCTCGGTCTCATCGCCGACCGGCTGCGCTGTCTCCGTTGCTCCGGCGGGTTTTTGCTGGACGGCTTCCCGCGCACGGTGGCTCAGGCGGAGGCGCTCGAAAAAATTCTGGAAAAAGAAAATGTCAAACTGACCGCCGTGTTGAATTACGAGCTGCCGATCGAACGCGTGGTCGCTCGCATCTCCGGCCGCCGCACCTGTGCCGGCTGCAAAGCGGTTTTTCATGTCGCCACCCGCCCGCCCAAAAACGCCGGCGTCTGTGATCATTGCGGCGGCAGCCTTTTTCAACGCGAAGATGACCGGCCTGAATCCGTCGAAGTGCGGATGAAAGCCTACGAGACCAACACCCGTCCGCTGATCAACTTTTACCAGCAGCGCGGATTGCTGGTGTCCATCTCCGCCGAAGGCTCGCCCGAGGAAATTTACCATCGCACCCGGCTGCTGGCGCTGGGACGCTGACGGATCAGCAGATGCGCGGCAACTGTTCGCCGCTGGGCATGTCAAGAATCCGGCTTGCGCCGAGGGCGCTTCTGATGGTGACCAGCGGCGCGGATTTTTCCGCAACCCTGCCGATGCTGGCGGCGTTTGGAGAAATTTTCCGGCGGCGGAGAATTTCCAGCGCCCGTTCCGAATCCCTGGCCGCTGCGAACACGACAAACCGCCCCTCGTTCGCCACATGCAACGGATCGAGTCCGAGCATTTCGCATGCGGCATGGACATCCTCGCGCACGGGAATTAATTTTTCCTCAACGGCGATTTTCACGCCTGCGGCTTCGGCGATTTCATTCAACGCGCTCGCCAGTCCGCCGCGGGTCAGATCGCGCAGACAATGGATCTCAATTCCCGCTTTCAGCAATTCCAAAATCACTTCGTGAACCGGTGCCGAATCGCTGGTGATCGTGCTTTCAAACTGCAATCCTTCGCGCACGGCCATGATGGCCATGCCGTGCCGTCCCAGATCACCGCTCACCAGAATGACATCGCTCGGCCGCACATTTTGTGGCGCGATGTTCAGCGAATGTTCAATCACACCGATGCCCGCCGTGTTGATGAACAGGCCGTCGCCTTTGCCTTTGTCCACGACTTTCGTGTCGCCGGTGATGATTTTCACGCCGCTTTTTTTCGCCGCGTCGCGCATCGAACAAACGACGCGCCATAATGTTTCCATCGGCAAACCCTCCTCGATGATGAACGCGCTCGTAAGGTAAAGCGGCCGCGCGCCGCTCATCGCCAGATCGTTCACCGTGCCGTGGACCGCCATCGAACCGATGTCGCCGCCGGGGAAAAAAATCGGCCGCACGACGTAGGAATCGGTTGTCATGGCCAGTTTGCCGGACGGAACGGTGAACTGCGCCGAATCGTGGCGCGTGTCGAGAATTGGATTGCTGAACGCCTTGCCGAAAACATTTTCGAGCAGCTGGTGCATCAGCCTGCCGCCGCCGCCATGTGCCATGAGCACATGCGGATACTGCGAGATCGGCAAAGGACAGCTTGAATTGAACTCCATAAAATTCAAAAGGGAAAACATGGAACACCGAACGCCGCACCCCCAACGTCAAAGGCGTTGAGAATTCGAAATTGCAACTTCGATGTTCGATGTTTTTTCATGGTTGATTTAATTCCGCCGCCGGTAGCGATAGTAAGCTGCGCACGCGCCTTCGCTCGAAACCATCGTCGCGCCGAACGGATGTTCCGGCGTGCAGCGCGTGCCGAACGCCGGACACTCGTGCGGTTTTTTCAGTCCCTGCAAAATCAGGCCGGCAATGCATTCGGCCGGTTCCTCGACGCGGTGATCCGTCAGCTTGAATTTTCTTGCGGCATCAAACGCCGTGTAGGTTTTGCTCAAACCCAGGCCGCTATGCGGAATTTCGCCGAGGCCGCGCCACTTGCGCGGAACGACGGTGAAAACTTTTTTAATCAAATTCTGCGCCGGCTGGTTGCCCGCGCGGGAGACGGCCCGCGCGTATTGATTTTCCACTTCCGCCCGGCCGGATTCGAGCTGCTGCACCGTCATCAGGATGCCTTGCAAAATGTCCAGCGGCTCGAAGCCGGTGACGACAATCGGCACGCGGTATTTTTTTGCCAGCGGGAAATATTCCTCGTAGCCCATCACTGCGCAGACGTGGCCGGCGGCGAGAAACGCCTGCACGCGGCAGTTCGGCGATGACATCAAAGCCTCAATCGCCGGCGGCACGAGGACGTGCGAAATCAGCAGTGAGAAATTTTTCAAGCCTATTTGCGCCGCCTGGGAAACCGCCATTGCGGTCGCCGGCGCGGTCGTTTCAAAACCGACGCCGAAGAACACCACCTCGCGGGACGGATTTTCCGCCGCAATTTTTACCGCGTCGAGCGGCGAATAAACAATGCGCACGTCGCCGCCCTGGGCTTTGACCGAAAGCAGATCCGTCGTGCTGCCCGGCACGCGCAGCATGTCGCCGAACGAAGTGAAAATCACATCGGGTCGTGCGGCGATTTCCAGCGCTTGGTCAATCACTTCGAGCGGTGTCACGCACACCGGGCAACCGGGGCCGTGGATCAAAGTGATTTGTTTCGGCAGCAGTTCATCAATGCCGAACTTCACGATGGCATGGGTCTGGCCGCCGCAGACTTCCATGATCGCCCACGGCTTTGTCGTGATCCGATGGATTTCCGCCGCCAGCTTTTGAGCGAGATCGCCGTCACGGTATTCATCGAGAAATTTCACTTTTCGCCTCCCTGCAAATCGCCCAGCTCGTCCATCTGTCTCAGGTATTCAAAAACTTTTTGCGCCTCGTCCTCGTCCACCTTGCTCAACGCAAAGCCGACATGCACGATGACGTAGTCGCCAATGACCACTTCGGGCACATACGCGAGGCTCGCCTCCTTGATGATGCCGCCGAAGTTGATGCGCCCCATCCGCGTCAACGGATCATCACCGCTGATGCTCACGACTTTTCCGGGAATGGCGAGACACATAATCTTATTTCAAGTTGAGATGGTTTTGCGCCGCAAGAACTTGTCCCAGCGCGATGCCGCCGTCATTCGTGGGCACGCGCTGATGCCAATACGGCTGCAACTTTTCGGCGCGCAACCGGCTGACAACCCGCTCGGTCAGATACCGGTTTTGAAAACAGCCGCCGCTCAACGCCACGCGCGTTTGGCCGAATCTGCAGGCGACCTCCACGACCGCCTCGGCCAGCGCGTTGTGAAACTTCGCCGAAATTTCACGAACAGCAATCCCGCGTTTCACATCAAGCATGATTTCGCCGACCAGCGGTTCCCAATCCATAATGCACAACGAATGCCGGGTGACAAGCGGCAACTGGTAAAACTTGTCCGTGGCCAGACCGTCGAGGGCGAACTCCAGTTCCATCGCCGCCTGTCCTTCAAACCGCATTTGCTGGCGCAGGTTGACAATTGAAGCCACGGCATCAAACAATCGCCCGATGCTCGAGGTTTTTGGCGAATTCAGCCCGCGTTTGAGCATCGTTTTCAGCAGCATCAGTTCGGTCGCCGAAAAAGCGGCGACCGGCGGCAAGTCCGCTCTTTCAAAAACAGCGTCGCCGAAGCATTCAAACAACAGGCCGAGCGCGGCGCGGCGCGGTTCTTTCACGCCGGCGTTGCTGCCGGGCAGGCGAAAGGGACGAAGACTCGCCACGCGTCCAACCGCTGCTTTTGTGACCAGAAAACATTCCCCGCCCCAAATCGTGCCGTCCATGCCGTAGCCCGTGCCATCCCAGGCAACACCAAGCACGGGCAATTGGATTTCATTTTCAGCGATGCACGACAAGACATGCGCCACATGATGCTGCACGCCGAAGAATTTCATCCCGCAGTCACGCGCAAATTTTGTCGAGAGATAATCCGGATGCAAATCGGCGGCGACGGTCTCCGCCCTGGCCTCGTAAAGGTTTTGAAAGTCAGCAATGACATGGTGAAAGGCGTTTTCCGCCGGCACGGTTTCCAGATCGCCGATGTGCTGGCTGATGAAAACATTTCCGCCGGCCGCCAGCGCCACGGAGTTTTTAAGGTGCGCGCCAACGGCCAGAACGATTTCGGATTTCGGATTTCGGATTTCGGATTGTGATTCAAAATTTTGCGTATTTCCAGTCCGGCTTCCGCAATCCGGCTTCCACAATTGAACTGGCAGCGGCGCGTAGCCGCGCGCACGGCGCAGAATCATTTCACGGTCCAAGATCACACGGACAATTGAATCATCCACATGGCGGACAATCGGACGGTTATGCACCAAAAAAACGTCGGCGATGCCGCGCAGCCGTTCGAGCGCTTCCCGTTCATCGGTGCAAATCGGCTCGTCGCTCAAATTGCCGCTCGTGGCAATGACCGGAAATCTTAATTCCACCATCAGCAAATGATGCAGCGGATTTGACGGGAGCATCACGCCGAGGTTCGGATTGGACGGCGCAACACTTTCGGCAATTTGGAGTTTACGATTTGCGATCTCAAGTTGCTTTCGACGACGCAGCAGCACAATCGGTGCTTCCGGCGAACCCAGCAGCCGTTCCTCCAGCGGTGAAACCTCGCAAATCACCCGCACGCTTTCAAGCGATGGAAACATCAGTGCGAACGGCTTTTCTTCGCGGTGTTTTCGTTCGCGCAAAAGCCGGACAGCCTTTTCATTGCGCGCGTCAGCCAGGAGATGAAACCCGCCGATGCCCTTGGCGGCGACAATTTTCCCGCGGCAAATCGCGTTGGCGGCGGCGTGCAACGCCGCCTCACCGCCAAAAACAGCATCGCCCGTCGCGTTCCAAAACTCCAAACGCGGGCCGCAAACCGGACAGGCATTGGGCTGGGCGTGAAAACGACGGTCTCGCGGATTGTCATATTCCGCCTGGCACGCCGGACACATCGTGAATTTTTTCATCGAGGTGCCTGCGCGGTCGTAAGGCAATGATTCGATGATGGTGAAGCGCGGGCCGCAGTTCGTGCAGTTCGTGAAGGGGTAGCCAAAGCGCCGGTTCTGCGGATCGAAAATTTCCCGCAGACAGTCCGGGCAGGTGGCGGTGTCCGGCAAGACCAGCGCAGTTTTGTCGCCGCCAATTTCGCTGGCGCGGATTTCAAATTTGTCAAAGCCGGCCGCGTCCAGCCAGGTCGTCTCCATGCTTTGAATGAAGCTGCGCGGAGGTTTTTCAGTTTCGAGGCGGGAAAGAAACTTTTCCAGCGTGCAACGACCGCCTTCAACTTCGATGAAGACGCCCTGCGGGGAATTTTTAACCCATCCGGCGAGCCGCAGTTCCTCCGCGAGGCGGTGGACAAACGGTCGGAAACCGACGCCTTGCACCGCGCCGAGCAAGACGACTTTCACGCGGGCGTGTGGGTGAAGCTGGTTCTCGATCTTCATTGTTTTTTGCCGTGTCCGAACCGCAGCGCTGGCATATTTTTATGTGGTTTTTCAGCCGTAACATTTCTTCTTTTGGCAAAGTCCAACCGGATATTGCCAAATGCGCGGAATGGTTTGATTTTCTCGCGCGGCCGGTTCACGTTGATGGTGCGTCGATGCACGAAGTTTCCATCATGACCGAAGCGCTGCGCATGGCGGTGGACGCCGCGCGGTCCGCCGGCGCGAGCCGGGTGCTGAAATTGCGCCTGCGCGTCGGTCGCTTGAGCGGTGTCGTGCCGGAATCCATGCAGTTCGCATTCGACGTGGTTTGTCACGACACGATGGCGGCAGGCGCGAGTCTGGAGATTGAAGCGGTCCAGGCGGCGTGCTGGTGTGCGACGTGCCAGGCGGAGTTTGAATGCGCAGATTTTTTCAACGAATGTCCCCGCTGCCACAACGTAAGCGGCGAGTTGCGGCGCGGGCGGGAACTGGAAATTGCCGCCGTGGAGATTTCATAATATGTGTCAAGAATGTGGCTGCGGCAGCGGCGGTGGCGACGTGAAAATCGGCATGCACACGCATGAACCCGAACATTCTCACGGTCACGGTCACGAGCATGGCCATGTGCATGGCATAAAGACGTTGGACCTCAACCGCTCGCTGATGGAGAAAAATGCGCTGCTCGCCGAGCGCAACCGGGGGTTTTTCCGCGCGAAAAAACTGCTCGTGCTGAATGTCGTTTCGTCGCCGGGTTCCGGCAAAACCACATTCATCCGCGAGACCGCCGCCCGGCTCGGCGCGAGTTTGCGCGTGGGCGTGATCGTGGGCGACCTCGCCACGGACAACGACGCCGCCCGGCTGCGCACCGCCGGCATTCCTGTTGTGCAAATCACCACCGGCACGGTTTGCCACCTGGATGCGGACATGGTTTCCAAAGCGGCGGCCCAGCTTGACCTCGACCAGCTCGATGTGCTGGTGATTGAAAACGTGGGCAATCTTGTCTGCCCGGCGGACTACGATTTAGGAGAAGAATTGCGCGTCGTGCTGCTGTCCGTCACCGAGGGCGAAGACAAACCGCTGAAATATCCGCCGATGTTTCATTCGGCCAACGTCGCGATCATCACCAAGAAAGACATGGCGTCCGCCGCCGGTTTCAACCGCGATCTCGCGCTCCTCAACCTGCAACGCGTGAGCCATCACGCGCGCATTTTCGAGCTGTCCGCCAAAACCGGCGACGGCATGAAGGCGTGGCTGGATTTTCTGGTGGAGCAAAACGCAGCGGCGAAACACAAATAAAGTTTCGCAGCGCGGTTAGTTCATTTGCGGCGAGCGGCAGAATGCCTGGATTTTTTCCACCGCCTCGACAAAGCCGCGCTGAACTTTGGGTGAAAATTCTTCGTGAAAGCCCAGATCCACGGCGGGAATCGTGAGCCACCAGGCTTCGGGCGCGCGGCCAAAAACATCGCGGGCCAGCGCCAGCAGCGTGTGCGGATCGGCGGCGTGAGCCATGAGCTGCGAGCTTTTGTTCGGCTGCAGCCTGCGCCACTGGACTTCTTCCGGGGCGTCCACGGCGGCGTCCACGAAGATGACTTTTCCGGCGCGGGAGATCGGGTCGGCGAGTTCGGGCGTGAGCAGCGCGCAGATGAGCGTATGCACCCCCGGCAGCCGTAGATTGCCGACCGCCTCGGCCACGCGCGGGCCGACGCCGTCGTCGCCGCGCAAGGTGTTGCCGTAGCCGATGACGAGCAGCTCGGCTTTAATGGAAGCTTCGCGGTTCATAAAAAACTGCCGACGGGGGAACGACCAAACCACGTTCCCCCGCCGGCGCTTATTTGTCCAATCCAACCAGACAAAAATTAGCCGCGCGCGATTTCGTTCAGCACCTTTCCGTCCGGCGCGATGAGCCGGATGTGCAGCGGCATCTGGCCGACGGCGTGGGTTGAGCAGCTCAGGCACGGGTCGTAGCAACGGATGCCATGTTCGACGCGGTTGAGCATCGGTTCCGGAATGGTGTTGCCGCGAACATAATGCCGCGCGATTTGCGCGACGGTCTGGTTCATCGCCAGATTGTTCTGCCCGGTGGCGACGATGAGATTCACCTTTTGCAGCAGGCCGTTGCGGTCCACGGTGTAGTCGTGGAACAGCGTGCCGCGCGGGGCTTCGCTCACGCCCACGCCGCGCAGACTGTTGATGCCGGCGTCGGCGCGCAGATCTTCGCTCGACAAATCCGGGTCGTCCAGGTAACGCTCGACGTATTCAATGCTTGCCAGAATTTCAATGAGCCGCGCGTAATGATACAGGAACGACGACGTGACCGCGCCATGGCCGAGCTTCTTGAACTTTTTCAATTCCGCATCCGCCTTTGGCACGCCCATGTGCTGGCAGATGTTCAGGCGCGCGAGCGGGCCGACACGATACATGCCCGCCGGAAAACCGAGCGGTTTGTAATAAGGCGATTTGAGATATGACGTGCCTTGCACGGATTCGCCGATGTAATCCAAATAGTTTTGCGCGTCGAGCTGGTCGGCGATGATGCTGCCGCTGCTGTCCGAAAAACGCAGCTTGCCGCCGTGATGTTCCCAGGTGCCGTCGGCCGCAACGAGGCCCATGAACAGCGACGGGAAATTTCCGAAAATCTGGATTTCGCGCTGGTGCTTTTCCATCGTCTTCTTCCAAAGGTCAAACGCGACCTTCGTGGTGGCGTAAGCTTCGGGCAGCCACGCGCGGATTTTGGCGCGGCCTTCTTCGCTCAACGCCGTGCGCACACCGCCGGGCACGGCCCAGGCCGGATGAATTTTCTTGTCGCCGAGAATCTCGATGATTTCCTGGCCGAACTGGCGGAGCCGGATGCCCGCGCGGGCCAGATCCTTGTTCGCCGCGATCAGCCCGAAAACGTTGCGCTGCGCCGGCGCCGTGTCCCAGCCGAGCAGGAAGTCCGGCGCGCTCAAATGGAAGAAGCTCAATGCGTGGCTTTGAATCATCTGGCCGAGGTTCATCAGCCGGCGAAGCTTGTCGGCGGCGGGCGGGATGTTGACGGCCATAAGCGCGTCGCCGGCCTTGGCGGAAGCGAGCGTGTGGCTCACCGGACAAATGCCGCAGATGCGCTGCGTGATGCCGGGCATTTCGGTGTAAGGCCGGCCTTCGCAGAATTTTTCAAAGCCGCGGAACTCGACGACGTGAAACTCCGCGTCGGAGACATTTCCGGCGTCGTCCATGAAAATGCTGACCTTGGCGTGCCCCTCGATGCGGGTCACCGGATCAATGATGATGCGTTTTGACATAACAATTTTTTCAGCCGAATTTCAGTTGCTTGCCTTCCTGTTTTGGCGGGGTGCCGGCCAGCAGTTGTGCGACCAGCGATTTGATCCGCGCGGCGGGCGGCGGGCAGCCGGGCAGAAAGTATTCGACGTGGACGAGTTCATGCACCGGCTGCACGCGTTCGAGCAGTTGCGGCACGATGCCGTCGGCCTGCGGCACGCCGGGATTGTTCTGCGCGTTTTCAATGTAGGCGCGCTGCAAAACATTTTCCGCATTTCCGGTTCCGAACGGGTTGCGCATGGCGGGCACGTTGCCGGTGACGGCGCAGTCGCCGAACGAGACCAGCACTTTTGTCCGCGCACGAATTTTGTGGAGGATTTCGAGATTGTCCGCGTTGCAGACCGCGCCTTCGATCAGGCACAAGTCCACGTTTTCGGGATACTCTTTCACGTCCACGACGGGGCTGTAAACGAGATCCACGGCGTCGGCGAGGTCAATCAGAAACTCATCGAGATCCAGGAACGACATGTGGCAGCCGGCGCAGCCGCCCAACCAAACTGTGGCCAAACGAATTTTCATATTTCAATTTTTAGTCGGCGGCGATCCATTGTTTTTTTTCCCGGGCATTGACGATAAATTCCAGCTTGTCGCGGTCTCGCTCCATTTCGCCCACGGTCGAACCTTTGTTGAACAGCGCGCCCGTCGGGCAGGCCATGACGCATTTGCCGCACTCGGTGCAGGAATCCGAATCACCCCACGGCTGGTTGAGGTCGGTGATGATTTTGGATCGGCTGCCGCGGCCGGAGACGTTCTTCGTGCCGGCGCCTTCGATGTGCCAGCAGACGCGGACGCAGCGGTTGCACAGCACGCAGCGGTTGTGGTCCATGCCGAACAGCCGGTGGGTCGTGTCCAGGCTCCATTTCGGAAACGTATAATCGTAGCGGACGTGTTCCATGCCGAGCGAATACGCGAGCGTCTGCAATTCGCAATGGCCGTTCGACACGCACACCGCGCAGACGTGATTCCGCTCGGCGAAGAGCAGTTCCAAAATCATGCGGCGGTATTTCCGCAGCCGTTCGCTGTCGGTTCTGACCTCCATGCCTTCGGTGACTTTCGTGGTGCAGGCGGGCAGCAGTTTCGGAATGCCGGTGATTTCAACAATGCACAGGCGGCAGGCGCCGGCATCATAAACACCTTCGAGATGGCAGAGCGTCGGAATTTGAATGCCGGCCTCGTTCGCGGCCTGCAAGACCGTCGCGCCCTCTTCGGCGCTGATCTGCTTGCCGTCAATGGTCAAAGTTTTGGCAGCCATAAAAATTATTTCGTCGCGGGTTTAGAGTGGTTCGCCGCACCGTTGGAACGCGGGCCAAATGGATCGGGCTGGAGCAGCGCCTCATATTCATTGCGGAAAAACCGCAGTGTGCTCATGGTCGGGTTCGGCGCGGTCTGGCCGAGTCCGCACAAGCTGGTATTGCGCACCATGTCGCAAAGTTCTTCCAGCTTCGCGAGGTCGCGCGCGGTGGCTTTGCGGTTCACAATCTTGTCCAGCAGGTGGTGCATCTGGATCGTGCCGGCGCGGCACGGAATGCATTTGCCGCAGGATTCATCCATGCAGAACTCCATGAAGAAGCGCGCAATCTCGACCATGTTCGTCGTCTGGTCCATCACGATCATGCCGCCCGAACCCATGATGGAGCCGAGCTTGCCGAGCGATTCGTAATCCACCGGCGTGTCGAGGTGCTGTGACGGAATGCAGCCGCCGGACGGCCCGCCGGTCTGCACGGCCTTGATCGTGCCGCCGTCGGGAGCGCCGCCGCCCATTTCTTCGACTATGGTCCGCAACGGCGTGCCCATCGGCACTTCGATGAGGCCGGTGTTCTTGATTTTTCCGGCGAGCGCAAAAACTTTTGTCCCCTTGCTTTTTTCCGTGCCGATGACGGCGAACCATTCCGCGCCTTTGCGGTAAATCGCCGGGACGTTGGCAAATGTTTCAACGTTGTTCAGCAGCGTCGGACAACCAAACAAACCGCTCTCCGCCGGGAACGGCGGACGCGGACGCGGCGTGCCGCGTTTGCCTTCAACCGACGACATGAGCGCGGTTTCTTCACCGCAGACAAACGCGCCGGCACCGATGCGGATATCAACATTGAAATTGAACGGCGATTCAAAAACTCCCGCGCCGAGCAGGCTGAGCTGTTTGGCCTGTTTGATCGCGATTTGCAGCCGCGCAATGGCCAGCGGATATTCGGCGCGCACATAAATAAACCCCTGGTCCGCGCCGACGGCATAAGCCGCGATGGCCATGCCTTCGAGCACGCTGTGCGGGTCGCTTTCCAAAACACTGCGATCCATGAACGCACCGGGATCGCCTTCGTCCGCGTTGCAAATGACATATTTTTTCGCGCCCGGCGATTTGGCGACCGTGCCCCATTTGAGGCCGGTGGGAAAACCCGCGCCGCCGCGCCCGCGCAGGCCGCACTTGACCATCGCTGCGACAACGTCCTTAGGCGTCATCTCGTGCAGCACTTCATGCAACGCCTGGTAGCCGTCCCTGGCGATGTAACTTTCGATGCGCTCCGGGTCAACGACCCCGCTGTTCGCCAGCACGATGGAAAACTGTTTTGCAAAAAACGCCGAGCCGGGGTCCGCCTGGGGGATGGCCGCCGTGCCGCCCTTGAGCGCGGCAACAATCAAAGGCGCATTTTCGGCGGTGACTTTAATGTAGAGTGCGTTCTGCGGGTCAGCCGCCACCAGCGGACCTTCGCAGCACAGCTTCATGCAGCCGACGCCGCGCACCTCGACTTCGTTTTGCAGGCCTGCGTCAGCAACTGCTTTTTCGAGCTGTTCCTTGACGCCTTTGGAGCCGGACGACATGCAGCCGGCGGCCATGCAGCAGCGCAGGACAATTTTCTTCCGCGCGGCCAGCTCTTTTTCTTTGATGGAGATGAGATCGTTGAGAATCATTTTTGCACCCACTGGTTGATTTGTTTGAGCGCGGACTCCGGCGTGGCGCGCGGCGTGACCGTGCCATCATAAACGACTGCCGGCGCGATGCCGCAGGCGCCGATGCACCGCGCGGTCAGCAGTGAAAGTTTGTTGTCCGCGGTCGTTTCACCGGCGTGAATTTTGTGCCGCTGCGTGATGGCTTCAAGGATTTTGTCCGCGCCTTTCACGTAGCAGGCCGTGCCCAGGCAGACGACGCAGGTATGTTCGCCCTGCGGCTTAAGCTGGAAAAAATGATAAAAGGTTGCGACGCCATAGACGCGGCTCGGCGGCAATTTGAGTTTCACGGAAACAAAGAGCAGCAGATCATCTTCGAGATAGCCGAACAGCTCCTGTGCCTTGTGCAGCACCTCGATCAGGGCATCCTGCCGGAACTGATGCTTCTTCATGTGCACCTCCAGAATCTTGAACCGTTTGTCACCGCTGGCATGCTCCAGCACGGCTTGGATTCGTTTTTTTTGCGGCTTGGAAACGCTCACATTCATAATGTTAAAATTCTTTTTTGTGACCGCTGAAGGTTAAACATAAATGATCGGGGCCGCAGAACACATTCCTTGGCAAAAAAGCACCTTAAATTGTTTTTCACCGGCCGGAACGCAGCTCCCGGCCGGCGCATGTCAAAAAAAGCGAACTTATTGTCAATTTTGGTGAAGCCGAAACGAGGCTGTTATATCAGTTTTAACTTGCGGACCTTGTTAGAAATTTAAGGCCATTTATAGGCCGCAATGATACGCTATCAAAACAACAACAATAATTGACATCGCAACAAAAATTATGCATGCGCGAAAAATCACCCCCGCCAAAATCACCCTGTTTCTCTTATGCCTGTCCGCCGTCAGCTTGCGGGCAAGCGACGCCAACATCAACATCCCGGACCTGAAAGCCGTGACCTTTGACGGTCTGGGCGGCGTCAGTGGCTATGCGCTGATGTATTTTGGTATTTTAATGTGCGCCGTCGGTGCCGGATTCGGGCTGTTCCAATACTGGCAGACCAAGTCGCTCCCGGTGCATCAATCCATGGCTGACGTGTCCAAGATCATCTGGGAGACGTGCAAGACGTATTTGTGGACACAGGGGAAATTTCTCGCCGTGCTGTGGCTGCTTATCGCTGCGTGCATGTTTTTCTATTTTAGCGTGCTGGAGCATGACAGCCTGGCCAGCGTGGCGGTCATTCTCGCCGCGTCCGTCCTGGGCATTCTCGGCAGCTATGGCGTCGCCTGGTTCGGCATCCGCATCAACACCACCGCCAATTCGCGCACTGCGTTCGCCGCGCTGAAAGGCAATCAGATCAACATCGTCGGCATCCCGCTGCGTTCCGGCATGAGCGTCGGCCTGCTGCTGGTCTGCGTGGAGCTGTTTTTCATGATCAGCATTTTGATCTTCCTGCCGAAGGCGCTCGTCGGCCCCTGCTTCATCGGTTTTGCGATTGGTGAATCGCTGGGCGCGAGCGTGCTGCGCATCTGCGGCGGCATCTTCACCAAGATCGCCGACATCGGCAGCGACCTGATGAAAATTGTTTTCAAGCTGCCGGAAGACGATCCGAAGAATCCCGGGGTGATTGCCGACTGCACCGGCGACAACGCGGGCGACAGTGTCGGGCCGACGGCGGACGGTTTTGAAACTTACGGCGTGACCGGCGTGGCGCTGATCGCGTTTCTCGCGCTGGCGCTGGCCACGAACCCGGCGATTTGCGCGACGCTCATCATCTGGATTTTCACCATGCGTGCATTGATGATTGTCACTTCGCTGCTTTCGTATTTTCTGAATGAAGGCCTCACAAAGGCGAAATACAGCGGGCAAAAAGATTTGGATTTTGAAGAGCCGCTGACACATCTGGTATGGATCACCTCGGCGGTGTCCATCGTCTTCACGTTCCTGGCGAGTTATTTTCTGCTGTCGAAGCAGACGGGCCTCAATTCAGACTTGTGGTGGGTGCTCTCAGCCATCATTTCCTGCGGCACGGTCGCCGGCGCGGTGATCCCGGAATTCACCAAGATTTTCACCAGCACCAAGTCCCAGCACGTCCGCGAAGTGACGAACTGCTCGAAGCACGGAGGGGCGTCGCTGAACATTTTGTCCGGCCTGGTCGCCGGCAACTTCTCGGCGTTCTGGATGGGCCTGTGCATTCTGTTCCTGATGTTTTGCGCGAGTCTGCTGGCGACCTACACGGATTCGCCGATTATTGCGCTGATGCCGGACAACTTCAAATTCGCCGCGCCCATTTTTGCGTTCGGCCTGGTTGCCTTCGGTTTTCTCGGCATGGGTCCGGTGACGATTGCCGTGGACAGCTACGGCCCGGTCACCGACAACGCGCAGTCCGTTTATGAATTGAGCCGGATCGAAGCGCGCCCCAACATCGCGGCGGAAATTGAAAAGGATTTCGGCTTCAAGCCCGACTTTGAAAATGCCAAGCATCAGCTCGAAAAAAATGACGGCGCGGGCAACACCTTCAAGGCCACCGCCAAGCCCGTGCTCATCGGCACCGCCGTCGTCGGCGCGACCACGATG
>CAYVGC010000078.1:0-21169 GCA_964449815.1 uncultured Bifidobacteriaceae bacterium | reverse complement strand
AAAAGAAAAGAGGCCGGACACTACTCCGGCCTCAATGAGAACAAGCGCTCTAAATCTTTTGACGCCCGCCGCAGTTCAAGTTTTGCACACGTTCAACCGCACTTTGCGTCCAACAACAATAATAGAATAACACATCCCCGATTTCTGGCTTGTCACCAGATGTGGTTACATGTCCCCACGGGAGTGTGCCTTTGACGTAGGCAGATTGTTTTAAAACCTCAATGTTTATGCGGTCAGAAGCGGTCTAATTTAAGCGCGGATTTTTGGCAGGCTTTTTGCCGCTTGCCAAAAAGGAGGGGAAGGCAGAGGATTTATTGAACCCGAAAATGCACAATCTTACCGAAAAAGACCATTTTGAATATGCTTGGCGTCATTTCACCGTAATTGCCGACCAGCGGTTAAAAACTTTTAATTTTTACATCATCATGGTCGCGGCGGGGGTGGCAGCTACGCTGGCCGCCTTCGAGAAAAAAGAGGCGGCTTGGATTATGTTTTCCGTTGGCGTTTTGAACATGGTTTGCGCGGTGGTTTTTTTCCTAATTGACGAGCGGAGCCGTCGTTTGGTTGAAATCCCCAAAATGGTTTTGATTGAATTTGAGGAGGCAAAAGACTGGAAATTATTCAGGACAGATGCTGCTCTGCAAAAAACACTTTGGCACAAAATCACATCCTACACATCGGCATTCAGACTGGCGTTTTTTTCGCAGTTTGTTTTTGGACTGGTGGTTGTTGTTGCGGCGATTATGTCCATGTTTCAGGATTTGCAAGAATCGCTTGAATCAGGACAACGCCACAGGCGACACTCAATCCAAGAGAAAACATTGCAATTACCAGCAAATCAATCATCAGGAATCTACCGCAGTCAAACGCCGCAATGGTTGCCTTCCCCTTCCCTTAATTCTTGGCGCGTTTAACGCGCTTGGCTGGCTGTTTGGCGGGCTTTTTTGGTGGTGGCGTGGCAATCAGCCGTTTCATGGCATCTTCAAAGCCCAGGCCGTGCGTGGTGACAAGTTTTGCTTTGGGCATATTCTATTGGCTTTACTTGCGAACAGTTTGGCACTTTGCTCTTGCCATTCAACTTCAAATTTATGAGTGACGAATCAGTCAAGCCCGCCACAAAACCAGCAGAGGAGCAACCAAAAGCCATAGGCATAAATTGCGAATCCGGCAATCAAATTGAAGAGCATACGCCGAGTTTGCCGACTGTTGAACAAAGACCAAAACGCAATGGCAAGACCGGCTGCAATCAAGAAAAAATCACCCATTGGGAGTATTTTGAACGATTCGTTAAATGTATAGAATGCGTGGCTTTGATTGGTGGCGTGGCCACAGCTATTTTCATAGGCTATCAATGGAAGGAAATGAGAAAAGCCAGTGAAGATGCCGAAAAAACCATCGCCTTGAGCCAGGGCCAACTGGACGAGATGAAGCAAGACAGGATTCTTGACGAAAGAGCTTGGGTTGCTCCATTTGAAATGATCGCAGAAAATTCCATTAGCGACACCAATAATACGGTTTTCAAATTGAGATTCAGAAACACAGGAAAAACACCGGCTTTGAACGTTTCTGAATCGCATGACATAGCCGGATGGGTCGGCGCAGTTCCAACCAATAATCCGCCGATTGAAATCTGCTCCATGATGCTTGCGCCAGATGGAATTAGTTTTATCGGATTTAAGATTGATAATTACACCGTCAGCGCAATTAAAGGCGGCTATTCGCCGTTCTTTGTATATGGGAAAATCAGTTACGATGACATTTTTGGGAATCATCACTGGACAGAATTTTGTTGGGGTATTGAGCGAGACCTGAATTTCAGGCCCGGCCCCACGCACAACGGATGCGACAAGCCCGAAAAAAAGAGCTAAAATCAAGATGGTTTTACTACGCCCTAAAATCATACTTTTCTCAAAATTGGGCGAGTCAAATCCGCGCCATTATTCGCTGCAAGAGCCATCCGCACCATTGCCGAATAATCGGCAACTTTTTTGCGGCAATCCGCGCAGTATTTAAACGGTTTTCGAGTTTTTGGATTGATGTCGCTAGGCTTTCCACATTGGCGGCATTTCCCAGCAGCGACGGCGCGAAGATGCCATGATTTAACCCGTCGCCGTTCGGATTGAATGAAAAGCCATTTCGCCAAAGCTGGCTTCTCCTTTTTGATTCTCGCCATAATCTGAAATGGCGTCAATTTGCGCGGCCTTGGCTTAATCAGCCAATCGCGTTCAGCGTAGTTTTTCCCTCAATTCACTGGCTGGCGATACATCAGGCGTTTGCCGGCAAACAGAGGCGGCATTGTGGCCATTCTAGCGCCATCGGTGAGCTTGTTCGTCCCCCAACGGAAAGCAAATTCATCGGCGTATTTCGGCAAGTGTTCCCGGCTAACGTGATGCCATGAGCCATAAACACCGCGCTTGAGCAGCGAGAAGAAACTTTCCGCGCCGTTAGTTGTCGAGATCGTGCCGTCGTCGTTTCTGCGATGATATTCGTCTTTTGAATGGTTCACAGAATCGTGCCGCGCGAATGACTTTCCCGCTGGCTTATAGCCGGGATGTTCGTCGGTGTTCACGATGGCCGATTTATCCACGCATTCAAACAGGCATTGACCAAGATTGTGTTGCGACACGCTGGCAATCACGCGAGTCTTTGCCCTGCCGCCACGTTCCAATAAAACGACAACCGGAGTTTTGCGGAGAAACGAAGTTTTTAATTCGCCTTTCCCGCCCACAAATGTCTCGTCAGCTTCCACAATGCCCTTTAATTTTACGCCATCATCACCGAACGCAAACCGGATGCGATGGCACATAAACCAAGCGGCTTTGTATGTGATTTTTAGCATCCGATGAATTTGATGTGCGGACATTCCCTTTTTGCTGGATGAAATCAGAAACATTGCCATCAACCATTTGCTAATCGGCAAATGCGAATCTTCCATGACCGTTCCGACTGTCGCCGTGAAAGTCTTGCGGCACGCAGAGCAGCAATAAAGACCGGCCCGCATTTTGTTCTTGGTTCCCGGCTTTGATTTCATCACATAGGCTTCGTCGTGCTTGCAATGAGGGCAAATCGGTTTGCCGCCGGGCCAGCGCATTGATTCAAACAGCTTGCGGGCTTTATTCTCGTTGGAATACTTCTTCGCCAGCATGAGCAGGTTTAGCTCGTCAGCATCGAATTTCGTTTTCATGTTGACTAAATGTGCAACATAAACTAAATTCTGTCAATACTAAATGTTGCACTTTTATTATGAGCGAAACAACCAAAATGGGCAGGCCGACGCTTCCAAAAAAGGAGAAGCGCGGGCAATACGTCACCACGCGCGTTTCATTGGCCGAATATGGCGAGATTGAAAAGGCCGCAAACGAGTCTGGCGACATGATGGCGACATGGGCTAGAAAGAAGCTACTCGCCGCCGCTCGCCGCGCTTAAATCGGTTTCAAACCAAGAAACAGCAATCAGGCAAGCTTCAATCTGCGGTTGCATCTGTCAAAGACATAATCCCGTGTCCCCAACGCGCCACCAGCTACCGTTGCAGGAATTTCGCCACCGCCTCGGTCCGCGTGCGCACCTGGAGTTTTTCGTAAATCCGGCGGATGTAGGTGTGGACGGTCTCGTAGCCGATGTTGAGCTTGTCGGCGATTTCCTTGTAGATCAATCCCTGCACCAGCAGGTCGAGCACCTGCTGTTCGCGCTCGGACAATTCGGGCGGGTCCCCGCCCGCCGGCGACGGCGACGGCGCCACGGGCTTTTGAAAGGACTGCACGACGAGCCGCGCGATGTGCGTGGTCATGGGTGAACCGCCGTGCTGCACTTCGCGGATGGCCGCGATCAATTCCTTTGTCGGCGTTCGCTTGAGCATGTAGCCGGCGGCACCGGCGGCGAGGGCGTTGAAAATATTTTCCGTGTCCTCGTAAACGGTGAGCATGATCACCTGCGTTTGCGGCAGCAGCGCCTTCAATTTGCGGACGCATTCCACGCCGTTCATGCCGGGCAGGTTGATGTCCATGAGAACCACGTCGGGCCTGGCCTTCGGCAGGCCGGCGAGGGCGTCCTCGGCGCTGGCGTAATCGCTGACAAAGCGGAAACCTTCCGCCCGGCCGATCACCTTGGCGAGCGTGCCGCGCAGCTTGTCGTTGTCCTCGACGATGGAAATGGCAATGGGCATTACTCAAGGAAGAATGAAGAAGGAAGAATGAAGAAACAAGCGTCGAACGCGGGCGAAAGATGTTTCTGCATTCTTCATTTTTAATTCTTCATTCAGTTTTTACCGGCACGGTCAGCTTCACCACCGTCCCGCCGTCCGCGCCGGGCGAAATCTCAAATTCCCCATGCACGTCCGTGAGCCGCCGGCGCATGTTTTTCAATCCGTTCCGCAACTTCTTTTTTGAAATGTCGCCCAGCCCGCGGCCGTTGTCGGTGACGCTCAAAATAAATTTGTCCGGCTCCAACTGCAGTTTCACATGCGCCTCGGTGGCGTGCGCGTGCTTGACGACGTTGTTGACGGCCTCCTTGAACGCGAGGAAAACATTGTGCCGCACCTCCGGCAAAATCGGCGCGGGCGGCAGTTGCGTCGGCAGCTCGGCGCGGTAGCTCACGCCGGCGAGCGCAAAATAATCCTGCGCGTATTTGCAGGCGTAGCTGGCAAGGCTTTCGAGCGTGTCGTTGGAGGGGTTCACGGACCAGACAATTTCGTCGAGCGAGCGCGTGGTCTCGCGCGCCGTGGCGCAGATCTGCTGCGCGTGCTGCTCGACTTCGCCGGGCAAGTTCTTGTCCGCCTCGGCCATTTCGCCGAGCAGCGTGACCTGCGTCAGGTTCGCGCCCAGCTGGTCGTGCAGGTCGCGCGCGATGCGGGCGCGCTCGTGTTCAATCATTTCCTTCTGCTGCGCGAGGCGCAACTGCCGTTTCAATTTCGCCGTCGAAACGAGATAAATGGTTCCCGCCAGCGCGCCGAGAAAAGCCAGCGTGGCGGTCGCCAGAAACGACGGCTTGCGCCAGAACGGCGGCTCGACGGTGACGGCGATGGTCGCGCCGGTGTCGTTCCAAAAACCGTCCTCGTTGCAGGCGGTGACGCGGAAAACATATTTATCCGGGGCCAGTTTGCTGAAATAGGCCACGCGCTCGCCGCCCGCGTCCGTCGGTTTGTTGTCGCGGCCTTCGAGCTGGTATTTGAACCGCACCGCAAGCTGCGCGCGTTTCGGCGCGGAAAAATTCAGGCTGGTGAAATGGATTTCCAACTGCTCGTTTTCCGGCCGCAACACGACCCTTTCCGGCCAGGTGGAACTCAGCGGATTGTTTTTTTGCGGCACGCCGTCCACCAGCACCGATTCGATGACGACGGGCGGCGGATTCGTGTCCGGCTTCAAGTCCACCGGATTCACCGCGACCAGGCCGGCAATCGTCGGGAACAGAAGTTTTCCGTCCGGCGCGCGGATGGCCGCCGGCTGCGTCCCGGCGGAGCATTCGCGCGTGAGCAAGGTGCGGCAGGAGATTTTTTTAAGAGGGTCGGCGGCAAAATCGGCCAGGGAACTTTCCCCGACGCGCATCAGGCCTTCATACGAACCGAGCCAGAGGTTTTGCAAATCATCTTCGATCAGATAGCCGATATCATCGCCGGCCAGGCCGTCCGCCGCGGCGCAACTGGTCCAGTGCCCCTGCGCCAGCCGCGCCAGGCCGTGGCCGGAGGTGCCGGCCCACAGCACATCGCCGTGGTCAACGAGCAGCGAGGAAATGTCCTTCACCGGCGCGTTGGCGGCGGAAATCTTCCCGTCGCGCAAGGTGAACAATCCGCCGCTCTCGGTGCCGATCCAGATGGCGCCTTTCGCATCTTCTGCCAGGGCGCGGACGGGGTTTGGAGGCAGCCCGTCGCCGGTGGAAAAAACGGTCCAATCATGGCCGTCGTAACAACCCAGTCCGCCTTGACCGCCAACCCATAATTTTCCGTCACGGCTTTGGAAGAGCGCGCAAATCGGAGGCGCGATGCCAGCCGCGGACACCGGCCGGAAACTGCCGGATTCCAGCCGGAACAATCCTTCGTCACGCGTGCCGGCCCAGACCTGCTGCCGGTCGTCCACCAGCACCGACCACGCGTTGTTTTTGCTGCCAATCCTAAAATCACGGCTGGCGTTGGTGAGCGAATAAGTCAGCCCCCGGCTGTTGAAGGCGACCCAAATGCCGCCTTGCACATCCACGGCAACCGACTGCGCCACACCGCTGGAAAATCCAGCCGGCACGGCGAACATTTTTTTCCGGATGCGCTCAATGCCGTCGCCATCCGTGCCGGCCCACAAGTTGCCTTCGCGGTCGAAGCAGAGTGAAAGGACAATCCCGTGCGACAAACCTTCATCCGTGGAGATATGGCTGCATCCGCCCGCCGCGTCGAACCAGAAGACGCCCTCGCCATGCGTGCCCACGACGAGATTGCCTTCACGGTCCACAACGGCTGCGGCGACAGCCGCATCAAACTGGAACTGGATGTAATTTGTGTCGGGCGTGTGAAACACCGCCGGAACTTGCGAATTCGTCCACGGGGTCGGGCCGAAATCTCTTTCGAGCGTCTCGCCCCGGAATTTTTCAACCCGCCCGGCGTGCAACCGCCAGGAAACACCGTTGTGCCCGGGCACGCGCAGATGAAAAATCCGGTAAAACAACTGCGCCGGAAACGCCGCCGGATGCAAATCCAGCATTCCGTCCCGCGCGGACAAAAACCTGCCGGCGGTCGTGCAAAACCAGACCACGCCGTTTCCGTCCTCGTTGGCGAAGATGACTTTGCCGCCGGCCCCGCCCGCATCAAAGTTTTTCACAACCCCGTTTTTGATCAGACAAAGGCCGGCATTGTCCGTGCCGACCCACAGATTGGTGCGGCTGTCCTCGAACAGGAAAATGATGCGGTCGCTTGGCAGGCCCGGCGTGTTGTTGACGTTGAAGGGGGTGAAGGCATGACCATCAAAGCGCACGAGACCGTTGAGCGTGCCAAGCCAGAGATAGCCGTCGCGCGTCTGCGTGAGGGCGATGACGGAGCTTTGCGGCAGGCCGTCCTCGGTGTTCCACACGTCCACGGTGAAGGGCGAATCCGCTGCGGCGCGCTGTCCCAAAACCAGGGCGGCAGCCAGTCCGATGACCCAAAAATGGATTCGCCGTTTCAAGCTGGGCGGGAGCATACGCGCTGCGGGCGGGCGGAAAAAGATTTTTCAAAAACCGCTTGCGGGTGGCATGGAATGGGCTAGGTTTTTAACGCCCATGAGAACGGGCGCTCCGTTTTTCCTGTTGAAAGACGGTTTGACGGGCCGGCGACAGAAAATAACTGTGTGCACGCCGGCCCGTTTTCATTTGTCCCGCCAGGTTTTCCCCGCCCTTTTTCCGATGTTTTTCAGTGAAGCTTCGGTGCATTTCAACCTGGTGCCTGGTCCTGGTCTTAATCGCAATCATTCAAAAAAATCGTGGCAAGCTTACGATGACGATAAAAATCTGGCCCCTTGCACGCTTGACTCGCCCACAGCGATGAATTTGACTGGGTGCAACCCCGAACGTCATGTTCATCGCCATTCCAGTCGGAATGAATTACCGGACCGAAAGGCTCCCGCTGGTCACCTTTTCGCTCATTGGCCTCAACACACTGGTCTGGCTCGTCTCGACCATCTGTTTCTTCAGCACCAAAGGCGAATCGGATTTGTGGATCCTGCACCATCTCTGGCTGATCCCATCGCAATCTTTTCTGTGGACTTATCTGACCTCGATGTTCGTCCACGCAGGTTTTTTTCATCTGCTCGGCAACATGATTTTTCTTTTCCTCTTCGGTTCCTGCGTCGAAGACCTCATCGGCCGGCTGCCTTTCCTGAGTTTTTATCTGGCGGGCGGACTGGTCGCGGAATTCGCCTACATCGCCATGTCGCCGGCGCACTTCCTCTCGGCAATCCCAATGGGCGGCGCGTCCGGGGCCATCAGCGCCTGCATGGGCATGTATCTGCTGCTGCGCGCCGATGCGGACATCGAATTCAAATATTTCCTGTGGTTCATCGTCATCAAGGCCGGCGAATTTGAAATCCCGGCGTGGGTGGCCATCACCTTCTGGTTTTTGAAAGACCTGCTTTGGGCCGTGCTGGGAATGTTCTCCGAACACACCGGCGGCGGCGTGGCGTTTGGCGCGCACGTCGGGGGCTTTCTGGGTGGACTGGCGCTCATCGGCATTTACAAATGGATGAATCGAACACGCAAGGTGGAATCCGGACAATCCAGACTCATCATTGATCCGGCTGCGGTTCTGGCCGGCAGAGAGGTGCAACCTTCGTCCGTGGCGGCCACCTGTGAGACCCCGACCATTTTCCTGCACTATCGCGCGCGGCAGACCGGGCCGTTCACGCTTTCGCAGGTGCAGGCCATGCTGCACGACGGCACCATCGGACGCGAAGCGTTTTATTGGAGCGAAGGCATGAGCCAGTGGGAAAGCGTGGTGGATTTGTCCGACCGGCCAATTGAATGAAGGCGTTGCATCGGCGGAGGCGCGTTGCTAATTTCTTCGCGAATAAAATGGGATCGGTCGAATAATCTTAAAAGTCATGAACAACGCAAATTCACTTCTCGTGGGCATCCTGATGGGCAGCGACTCGGACTGGCCGGTGATGAAAGCCGCCGCCGAGGCGCTCGCGGAATTCGGCATCGGTTCCGAGGCCAAAGTCATCTCCGCCCACCGCGACCCGCACGGCCTGGAAGAATATGTTTCCAGCGCCGGCCCGCGCGGGCTGAAAGTTCTCATCGCCGGCGCGGGCGGCGCGGCGCATCTGCCCGGCGTCACGGCGGCGTTCACCACGCTGCCGGTCATCGGCGTGCCGATCCTCGGCAAGGCTTTCGACGGCTTCGACTCGCTGCTGGCGATTGTGCAGATGCCGCCGGGCGTGCCCGTGGCCACCGTGGCCGTGAACGGCGCGCGCAACGCCGGCATTCTCGCCGTGCAAATCCTCGCGGTGGGCGATGCGCGGTTGCAGAAACAACTGGAAAAATTCAAGGTGAAACTCACCGAGGAATCCCGCGCGAAAAATAAAAATCTCGCGTGAACCGTTGCCTGGTGAATCGTTGCACCGGAAAAGCCAGCGCGCCAAACCCGTTCACGATCCACGATTCACAATGCAACCATTCCACGATTTGACGGATTAAGCCATCATGCAACGGCTCATCGCAGGCGTCCACAAGTTCCGCACCGGCGAATTCGGCAATTACCGGAAGCTCTTCCGCAAGCTGTCGCAGGAAGGGCAGAACCCGCACACGCTCTTCATCACCTGCTCGGATTCTCGCGTGCTGGCGGAATTGATCACGCAGAGTCAGCCGGGCGATTTGTTTGTGGTGAAAAACGTCGGCAACATCGTTCCCCCGGCGAACGTGCGCGGCGACACGAATTCCACCGCCGCCGCCATCGAGTTCGCCGTGGAAACTTTGCGCGTCAGCGACATTGTGATCTGCGGCCATTCGCAGTGCGGCGCAATTTCCGCAATGCTGGCGGAAAGACCGGTCAGCCCGGCCACGCCCCATTTGCGCGACTGGCTGAAGCTCGCCGCGCCGGTGCTGGAAACATTGAAAAAAAATTACGCGCACCTGCACGAAGCCCGCGCGAAGGAGACCGCCGCCGCCGAGGAAAATGTGCTGTTCGGCCTCGACAATCTGCACAGTTATCCGTGCGTGCAGGACCGGCTGATGGATGGCTCGCTACGCCTGCACGGCTGGTTTTTCAAAATCGCCACGGCGGAACTGTTCGCCTACGACCCGGCAACGCGGCAGTTTTCGCCGCTGGTGAGCGAGTAATCTTCAGCGACGCGAAAGGAGCTGGGCGACGTCACGCCGCCGGACGTGAAAAGCATCGGCATGGAGGTGCTGCGCCACCGCGCGGCCAGCACCTGCAAGGCCGGGCCTGTGGGAAAACCGGCGAACGGGCATCCAGATAATCTTGGATGGACTATCCGTGCCGTGAGGTGAATGCCAAAACAGGAACGGGTTGCGAATAATTTCAAATCAGATAGAGTTTCTCCATGAAACTGCTGGCCGCCAGACAAGCACAATTTCTCACCGACGCCAAAGGCAGGCGCACCGGCGTGGTGCTGGATTTGCAGACTTACGAACATCTCCGCGAGGCCGAGGAGGAACTGGCCGACATCCAGGCTTATGACGCGCTGCATGACCGCGCGCATTCGGAAATCGCCGCCGGCCAGTGCGCGACGATTGCGTCTTACCGCGCGGATCGCAAGCGCAAGGCGAAATGAAATTTCAGATCATCCTGCCCAAATCGGTTCAGAAAGAGATGGATCGTTTGCCGGATGAAATTGCGAACCGGATTCTGGCGCGGCTGGCGGGACTGGAAACCCACCCGCGTCCGGCGGACGTGAAGAAACTCAAAGGCCGTGATGCGTGGCGGATTCGCGCGGGCGATTACCGGGTGATTTACGAAATCCACGACCGCGTTTTGCAAATCATCGTCATCACGGTTGGCCACCGCCGGGAAATCTACCGATGAAAACAATTGTGGCCGAGGCTGTTTTTCCAAAGCCCGTCAGGGCTGGCATATTTGTGGAAACCTCAATCAACAATTTTTCCAGTTCCGTTCGGGAGTGGCATGGTGGCCGTCCGCAAGGACTGATGCCGCCCCGGCGGGGCTGAAATTTCTCCGGCGCTGGTGTTTCTCCAAATACGCCGCGCCGTCTTAAAATGCAGGAGACGACGTGAGGAGTCTCTCTGCCTAAAACCCAGGAAGTTTGAGACTCGTCACCTCGTCACCTACGAGGCCGGGGCCGGGGAAAAACCGGCGAACGGTCATCCAGATTATCTCGGATGAACTGCCGAGGCTGGAAAAGCGAATGAAGAATCAAGAATGATGGATGATGAAGTAAATTTGCGCGCGCGATGAAAATCCGCCAGCAGCTAAAAATTCAACTCGCCCGGAATTTCCGGATCGCCGCGCGCGCCGTGCCAAACGCGGGCTATGCCGATAATTTGTTTTTCCGTCAGAACTTTGTAAATGATGCGGTAAGGACGAAGAATAATTTCACGGATCGTTTCGTCATTTTCTTCCGGCACAACGCGGCCAATCTGCGGAAATTGCGCCAGCACGTCCATTTTGGACATAAGCCGATAACCGAAAGATTCCGCGACCATTGGATTGTCTTGGGCGATGAACAAAACAATGGACTGCAAGTCGTCGCGCGCTTGCTCCGACCAGATTATTTGGAAAGCCATGTCGCCAATTGCCGTTTGACTTCCTCGTGCGGAATGGTTTGGCCGCGCTCGATCTGGTCAAGGCCTTTGCGGATGGCCGCCAGAAACTCCACGCGCTCGGCGATGACATCCAGGCTGGCGTTTTCCGGCAAACGCTCAATCGAATCCAAGGCCAGTTGCTTGTCGCTCATGCCAAAAGATTACACCAGCCGCTTTCCGCCGCAAGCGCGCGTTCACGCGCTTGAAATAATTGAAATTCTCCGCGTCTTTGCGTTAAAGTTTCCGAAACAGTTATCCAGAAAATCTTTGATGAACTGCCCGGGCCGGGAGGCGAAGGCAGAATGAAGAATGAAATCTGGCACAATTGGACGCGGGTCTGACCCCTTTACACGGGAAAGAAAAATTGAAATAAACGCAGGGGCTTGGAAGAATTGTTCGATGCTCTGGACTGCTTTCCTTAGTTAGTGACAATCCGTTTGCAGCCATTCGATATGCCGTGCTGTCCCATCAAGATCAGGATACATGGTTGCCTCATCAACACCAAGTCGCCACAGGGAACGTTTGATTTGCTTGCGCAGTTCGTCTTTATTGGGGATAAGTAACTTAACAAGCCCGGGTTCTTGAAGAGGGGAATATGGATAGGGATGTGCGGTAAATAAACCGGACTGTGCTCTAATACGCGCTACAACGTGGCGTGGAATGTATCGAGTGACTTCATTGATCTCGAATGGTTTTTCGAGACAGGTTGATAGACATTCCTTTGGGCAACGCCACGCATAGATAACGGAGTCACAGTCTAATTTCCTCCGAACTGCAAAATATGCAGCCACTAATGGATTACGAGTCCAATCCATCAACCGCGTGGGAAGCCCATGATGTCGGGCGATAGCTAAAAGCTCCCACTCATCAGCGGCATTGAGCGGTGTTAAGCCTGTGGAACGTCGTTTAAAAAGCTCAATTATCCGCTTCTCATTTTGTGGTGTTAAGTCTTTGCCCTTAAATTTAATACCAGGACGGCCAACTTTTGGCTGAAGAGTGTAGCCTACGTCCTCCAACCCTCTATAAATCACTGTGGTTTCGTCTTCGTCGTCGAACTTGTCATCCACGAGTTCAGATAAATGTGCAACTGATTTGATTTCGATAGTCTCCATATAGTGTTTTTGTGATTAAATGGCATCAAACTGTGGCTTCACAAGCCAAACTGCCTTATTACGGCAGGCTTTTCAGTCGGAAGAATCCCGCTTTATTTGTCGCATCCACATACTGCACCAGGTTGGATGTGGCAGTCATATAAAAACGCGAGCCATAATCGGCCCAACTGGTCAGGTTTGTGGATGATTGGATTTGATATGAGCCGGCTGCCACAACATTGTTACACGTCAGTTTCAGTGCTCGACTGGCTGAAAGGGTGATGGGAGCGGGAGTGACTGGAACGACCGGAAGCCAATTGGCAGCTAAAGGCCCGCCGTAAATGCCGAGGTCAGGCAAACCAGTTCCTTGCGATGGCGGAAAACTTACATCCATATAGGCGACATTTGGCGTGCCAGCATCAATGCAGGGTGAGTTCGTTTGCAGGGTGAAATTATTGGTCGAAACAAACAGGGGGTCTTGGTAAATGTTGAACAGGAGGTCGCAGGGCGTTCCGTTGCGGTCGGCAATGATGACGGTGCCGTAGTCGCTTGTGTAGCCGACAAAATTTGTAGCGTTTTTGTAGAAATCGTTGTATTCGATGTTGCGCGAGAGCGATCCTGTGTCTGTGACGGCATTGGTGCAACCTACAAGAATGTTATCCAAAACCATAGCATCCCACGGGTCTTGTGAAATTATGCCATTTCTGGCATTGAGAATGATGTTGTTTATCAGCGTTGCCGGACTATTGCCCGCATACCCATTTTGTGTCAGCAAAATGGCTGTGTTGGTGACGTTGTTAAATAAATTATCCATCAGTTGCACGTTGCCATATCCGTAAGTATAATTGCCGGTTCCTGAATAGATATTTAGACTACAACCACTCCCGACGGAACTGAATGAGCAGTTTTCAATTGTCGCCACAATAGTTCCATTATTATTAAAGTTCCCATTTCCCGCCCCAAACACAGCCTGCCCCATGCAATTACTGAATGAGCAATTTCCAATGTTGGCGTTAAGCGTCCAATTATTACCATTAGCCGCCATAGCTATGCCGATATTTACATTCTGAAAAGTTGAGAACAATACTTGATTGCCGCTTTGGTTATTAAAAGCCAGCGCCGTGCCCATGACGTTTGTGAACGTGCAATAGGTGATTTGATTGCTGGTGCCAGTTCCAACAAACGCGAGGGCATTGGTTGCATTCACAAAATCGCAGTAGTTGAACACATTCGTAAAGCTGTTATTCACGTTAATGGTGTTCCAATACTGGGAGGTAATGGGTGCTTGAAATGTGATGTGTGACGGGGATGTTCCCACTGCCGAAATCGCGCCGTTGACGGTCATGGAAATGCCCTGACCAATCCACACGATGACCCCGGGCTGAATCGTAAGCGTCTGGCCGCCCGGAACCGTGGCGTTGGCCGAGATGATATAGGGATTGCCGGACGGCGACCAATTGCCGGAGATGTTGCCGGAGAGGATTGTCTGCGCCTCACAGATGCCCGGTAGGAGTGCCAATAACACGACCAGTCCATACACGAGCGATTTCATTGTGTTTTTTATTTTTTGTTCCTTGGTTGATGCTTTGTCTCTTTATCAGTATCGAAAATCTTTACGCAGACCAACCGGTATAGCCTATAAAGGAGTCCATAATCACGGCGCGGCGATGGCGATGACGACGGCGCTGGGCAGGCCGATCTCGCTTTTGCCGATGAAGAACACGGCCTTGTATTGGCGCGTTTCAGGTTTGCCCGCCGCCAGCAAGGGGCGGTTGTCCACGTAGGCGGCATGGGTTTCGCTGGCAAGATAGCTGAACACCGTTTCACCATCTCTCATGCCGTAAATATGGACGCCCTCGGCATCCATTTTGTTGAAATCAATTTCCACCACGCCGCCGGCTTTGACGTTGGCAAACAGGGTCGGCTGTGCCTGCGTCATGTCGGTGGTGTCTTCCGCGCCGATGATGTTGAGCTGTTTGCCGATGACGTCGGTGTAGGTGGTGCTTTTTTTGATGCGCTGGGCCAGGAGCCGCGCATTGGTTTTGCTGGCGGCGATGGCGTTGTTCAAATCGGCATGGGCGGCTTTGCTGGCGTTGTCGGCCAGGGTGGCGGCGGTGAGCTTGGCGTGCAGAGTGGCATTGTCGGCGGCCAGCATGGTCGCGTCCGCCGCCGTCGCGCCGGGGGTGGTGGCGCTGACGCCGCCTTTGAGGGTGTCGTGCCATTGGACGTAGGGTGCCTGTTGTTTGGGGATGAAGTATTGTTTTGCCATAATATGTTGTTTTTTAGTTGTTTAACTGCACGGGAATGGGGTGCTTTTGGCGGGAAAAGCGGCTTGGCAGAATGATTCTGCCAGGCCGTCGAGCAGCCCGGCAGTCTGGCCGAATTGCTCTGCCAAAGGGCAGGATTGCCGGGCGGTCTGGCAGAATAACTCTGCCAGATGGCAGCGTGGCTCGGCGGCGTGGTAAAATGGCCCGGCGGTCTGGCGGCGTGGTTCCGCCGTCTGGCGGAAGGCCGCAGCAAGGCGGCAAGTGGCAGCGGTCAGGCGCGGCTGGGCAGTGGGCCGGTTGGTTCGGGGTATAAAAATTCTCCGGTCAGGGTGCAAACCTTTCGCACGATGGCTCCCAGCAAAACTTCCGTCTGTTTCCCGTTCCCTCATGGAGTGCGGAAGGAACTCTTCTAAAAACGGCGGCGGGCGTCAACTGTATTTGAACAATTTTTTCAGCGGGGTTTTGCGGTGGAAATGTCGGGGCTGTTTTTGCGGCTTTTCCACCCCGCCTTAATCCGGTTCAAACGGCCTGCAACAATTTTGGACAAGCCCGTTTTCATTTGTTACCCTGTGCGGGATTTTATGAGTTTGGAAAATATAGAACCCGCCGCGCCCGCCGCGCCGTCCGATTTCATCCGCGACATCGTCGCCGTGCATGTCGCGGAGCACAAGTATCCGCGCATCCACACGCGCTTTCCGCCGGAGCCGAACGGCTACCTGCACATCGGCCACGCCAAAAGCATCTGCCTGAACTTCGGCATCGCGCGCGAGTTCGGCGGCATCTGCAATCTCCGCATGGACGACACGAATCCGACCAAGGAGGACATCGAATACGTCGAGTCCATCCAGGCCGACGTGAACTGGCTCATCGGCGGCTGGGCGGAGGACCGGCTCGGCTTGAAGCCGCGCGGCAAAACGCCGGAGGCGAAAAATGCCGGAGGCAAAAATGATTTTCAGCTCGCGCCGGTCTTCGGCACCTCCGAGAACGAACGCAAACATTCCGCCGTGGAGCTGGAGCCGTTTTACGCGAGCGATTACTTCGACCAGATTTACGAATTTGCCGTCGCGCTGATCAAAAAGGGCAAGGCGTTCGTCTGCGACCTGACGCCGGATCAGACCGATGAGTATCGGCGCAACGGCAAAGCCTCGCCGTTCCGCGACCGCAGCGTGGCGGAGAATCTGGACTGGTTCACCCGCATGAAGAACGGCGAGTTTCCCGATGGCGCCCGCGTCTTGCGCGCGAAAATTGAAGTGGACGCCGCCAACGTCTGGATGCGCGACCCGCTCATCTACCGCATCCGCCATGCCGAACATCATCACACCGGCGCAAAATGGTGCATCTATCCGATGTATGATTTTGCGCACTGCCTGAGCGATTACATCGAGGGCATCACGCACTCGATTTGCACGCTCGAATTCGAGGTGCATCGGCCGCTTTACGACTGGATTCTCGAAAGCCTGGAGCTGCCGCGGCCGCTCCCGCATCAATATGAATTCGCCCGGCTCTCGCTCAACTACACCATCATGAGCAAACGCAAGCTCATGCAGCTGGTGCAGGAAAAACTCGTCACCGGCTGGGACGATCCGCGCATGCCCACCATCAGCGGCATCCGCCGGCGCGGGGTCACGCCGGAGGCGTTGCGCAACTTCGCCTACAACATCGGCATCACGAAATACAACGGCCTCACGGACGTGTCCGTTTTGGAATACGCCATCCGCGACGACCTGAACCGGCGTTCGCTCCGCCGGCTCGCGGTGCTGCGCCCGGTCAAAATCGTCATCACGAATTATCCCGCCGGCCAGGTTGAGGAACTTAACGCCGTCAACAATCCTGAAGCGCCGGAGACCGGCATGCGGAAAATTCCGTTCAGCCGCGAGCTGTTCATCGAGCGCGATGATTTTGCCGAAGTGCCGCCGCCGAAATTTTTCCGCCTCAAGCCCGGCGGCGAAGTGCGGTTGAAATACGCCTACATCATCAAGTGCGACGAAGTCATCAAGGACGCCGCCGGCAAGCTGGTTGAACTGCGCTGCACCGCCGACCTCGACAGCAAGACCGGAGGCGCAACGGCGGGCCGCAAGGTCAAAGGCACCATCCATTGGGTGAGCGCCGCGCACGCGGTGGACGCCGAAGTGCGCCTTTACGACCGGCTTTTCACCGAGGCCGAGCCGGAGAAGGACGGGCGCGATTTCAAATCCGTTCTCAATCCGCATTCGCTCGAAGTGGTGACGGCGAAATGCGAGCCGTCTTTGAGTGATGCCAGTGCGGAGCACCGGTATCAGTTTGAGCGCCTCGCTTATTTCGCGCTCGACCTGGATTCCAGGCCCGGCAGGCTCGTCTTCAACCGCACCATCACCTTAAAAGACACCTGGGCGAAGTCAGCGCAGAAAAGATAGATCCGCTCAAGGAACGGGCGCGGTTGTGTCCGACAGACGGCCCGCGCATTTATCCGCCTCGCCGCCCTGGCTGACGGTTGAGACCAGGAGCCAGAGTTTGGCCCGCTGCCGCGCAACTTTTCCAGGAAGACGGGGTTTTTAGAATGACAATGCCGCCCGCGATTTCTAATTTGGAGGAAAATCATGAATAAACTACAGATCAATTTGCTGTCCGCAATCTGCTTGATCGGCTGGGCCGCTGCCGCCCAGGACACCAATTCCCTGAAAACCGAGATTGGCGCGGCCGAGGCCCAGACCGACGTTGTCATCGTCAAGGGTTTTGGCCAGACCGGCTCGATCGCGGCCGGAGCGGACGAGGTCTCGGTGCGCTGCAAGGAAACCACCGACATTGGCACCGGTCAAAAAATCTATGGCCTGGCCATTGAGATCGCTGGGAACCCTTTTCCACACGACAGAATCCTGGTGGATGACGATGAAATTGATTCGCTGCTCGGCGGCATCAACTACCTCATTAAAATCAACTACGACGTCACCTCGCTGCCCGGTTTTGAAGCCAGTTACGCCACCAAGGCCGGCCTGCGGGTGATTGCCGGCAGCCTTCGGAAGGATGGCGGCGTTCAATATTCCCTGCAATACGGCGACGGGCCAAGAATTCCGCTGTCGGCGGTTCAAATATCGCAGTTCTACGGCCTGGTTGAGCAGGCCCGGAAAAACCTGGATGCCCTCAAGTCCGGCAAATGAGGGCGGGCGCCTGCAGCCCTGGCGGACGGCGTTTGCGGACCAGTTCCGGCTTAACTCTTTCCCGGCCAATGGTTTTGCCCGGCACAATGTCCGCCGCAGGAAACCGCCTGGGCGGCAAACCTGTCCGGCTATTATATGTTAGGCTGCTTACGCGCTATGGAAATTGGTGATACCAAATCGTTGAAGAAGGCAGTGATGGCTTTCGCTATTTTTGGCGTCATTTTGTGGCTCGCCAATTTCGGCTCGTATTATTTGGGTATGTATGGATTTACGTTAGCACCATTTGCCCATCATCAGGATGGTTTGTCGTGGAGGATTTATGACGACGCGTGCAAGTCGGCCGGTGGAGCGGTAGCTGCGGGTGTCGCGACTTATCTCAACGCAAGGAAGCAAGATGAGAAATCGAAGCCAGCAGCCTCCTAAGAAGATAGGCGTGACATGATGAAATGTAGGCATTTATGAATGCCCATCTTTTTGTGTCATTGCCCCGCCTCGGGGGCGGTTGGCGGGCTAATATGAGAATAGGCTGCAAAGCTTTCCTCGATTGCGCTATGCTCGTGCCGCATGAGTGAGAAAAACACATCAACCACCCCGGTTTCATCGGTTTATCGGCGGGCGCGGCGATGTCGGGCAACTGGCGTCATCATATTGCTGCTGGGCCTCGTCAGCGCGGGCGTGGTTTACTGGCTGGGGGCGCGGGCGCCGGATTATGCGGACGACCCCGACATGCTGGGATTTAACCGGGCCGAGGAACGGCAGATGGGGATTCTCTACGGCAAGCAAGGGCAGTTGATCGAGGATCTGGAAAATGACCTGAAGGAACCCGGCACGCAGGCCGGCCTGATCGCCGCCGGTTCGGCCGCCATCGCCGCCGCCTGCTTTTACTTCGCCCGCCTTTTGGAAACTGAAGCAAAGCCGGCGGATGACGCCGGCACGCATCAGGTCTGACAATTTTTCCCAAAGCATGATTGTCCGGCCCGGTGAACCCGCCGATGAACTGGCCGCCGAGCGCAAAACGCCGGGCCTGCCGTCATCAACAGTGTGCCAGTTTCGGGCGTCACCCGGTGGCGCAGGCCGGCAGCCGCGCAATTTATTTTTAGCTTGTCATGCGGTCCCCGGCTTGGCACAAGTAATCATCAGCCGTTTGGTCCTGCCGCGAAAGGCGATGCATGCCTTTGAACGGCTTTCAGCTTGTGGCAATCTAAAAATGTCGTGAACCGATTTTATGAAAAGGAATGTTATATGAAATTCTTGTTAACCGCCGCCGTGATCCCGCTGCTGGCCGCAGGCTCGTTGCTCGCCGACACACCCCAGACGGAAGCGGGTTTTGTGAGCCTCTTTGACGGAAAGACCCTTGATGGCTGGAAGATTGGCGAGAACGCCGACGTCTTCCAGGTCCGCGACGGCATGATCGTGATGGAATGTCCCGCCACGAACCACAATCCTGCCCACTTGTTTTATGACGGGAACGTGACCGGCCACAGCTTCAAGAATTTTGACCTCCGGGTGGACGTGATGACCTTCCCCTGCGCCAATTCGGGGATTTACTTCCATACGCAATATCAGGAGGCCGGGTGGCCCAATCACGGCATCGAATGCCAGGTGGACAACAGCCACAGCGACTGGCGCCGCACCGGCAGCCTGTGGGGCATCAGAAACATCTCCTGGGGACCGGAAGCGCCGCCGACGGACAACCAGGAAACGGTCACCATTTTGCCGAAGCCGCCGGTCACGGACAACGTTTTTTACACCCAGGAAGTCATCTGTCAGGACGGTTTGGTGACGGTCAAGCTGAACGGCGAGACCATGTTTGAATACCAAGTTTCAGATGCCGATGCCGAACACAAGCTTCCCACCGGGGGAACTTGGTTGCCGCGCGGAACCTTCGCCCTTCAAGGACATCCTCCGATGCCCGGCCATATCAGCAAAACGTGCTTCAAGAATATCCGCGTCAAACTGCTGCCTGACTGAGTTCTTGGTCAGGCCGGGAGCCTCCTTGCTGGCGCGCCTCGGCGGGCCGCTGCGCCAGCTTTCCGGACGGTGCCGGCCACTTGTTTAACCGGTCCCAGAACTATTTGAACGGCGGCACGAACTGATTCCGGGTGCCAAAGAATTCTTTCAGCCTTCCAAGCAACTTCTTCAGGGTCTGCCGCAACTGGTGCAGCCTTCCAAAGAATTCTTTCGGACTCCCAAAGAAATCTTTCAGGGTTCCAAAGAACTTATTCAAAGGCTGCAAGAATTCTTTTAGCCGTCCAAACAATTCTTTGGAACTTCCAAAGAACTGCTTCAGCCCCCGCAAGAACTTGTTGAGGCTTCCAAAGAATTCTTTTGGAGGCTGCTATAACTTATTTAAGCGTCCAAAGAATTGTTTTGAAGTTCCAAATAATTCTTTGGAAGGCCCAAAGAAATCTTTTAACGGCCCAAAGAATTAATTTAGCCGCTAAAAAAGTTGCTGGAACGGCTGAAAAATCTCAAAAACCCTCAAAAAGACGCAAAAACCGGGGTTCGAGAGCTGGTGACGGCCTCCCCGGCCTACCGGTGGTCAAAAAACAACAGTTCGGGGAGCGCGCCCGCCCCCGGGCGCAGCCGGCAACGCCCCCGTCGTCGGCAAAGGGCGGGCATAATTATAGCCAGCCAATGCCCGGATCGGATGGGCCATTGATACGCGCCACGATTATTCGTGGAAATACGGCATCTGCCGGTTGCGTCGGCGATCCAGCTCGCTGGCGTAGCGCCGACCCAGGGTGGCGGCATTTTTCTGCATCCAAGCGGTCAAAGTCGTCTTGCCAGTGGGCGGCGTGGTCACATAAAGCAGTTCATCCATCAGGCCGCGAATTTCTTCACGCGTGATAAACGTGTCATTCATGAATGTCCCCACCAGCTTCGCAAAGCAATACCCGATCCCCGGCGATACTTTTACCAAAGGCCGGGGCTGGCCAATGGCCGCACCAACCGCTTTGACCAGATCCCGGTAAGTAAAAGTTTCCGGGCCAATGGCGTTGATGACGGCATTTTCCGTCCGCACACCCTCGGCCACCGCCAAGTCCGCCAGATCGTCCACATGAACCGGCTGCAGGCGATATGCACCATCGCCAAAAACGGCGAAAAATGGAAACCGTCGCAGCGCCCACGCAATATTGTTAATGAGAATATCCTCGCGCCCGAACAAAACGGTCGGCCGCAAAATGGCGTAGGCAAGACCACTCGCCTGCAACGCCTGCTCCAAGCGCGCCTTGCCGGAAAAGTATTCCAGTGGAGAATTCGCCGACGGATTGGTAATGCTGACATGAACCACGCGGCGCACTCCTGCCCGCCGTGCGGCCTCGAACAATCGGATCGTGTTCTCCACCGCCTGCGCGTGGGTGAACAACCGGTGATTAAAGCGAACCCAGTAGGAGATGTCTGCAAAAGGGGTTGTTTTTGAAAACAGTTGATCCCCGAAGCGAGG
>CAYVGC010000077.1:0-22292 GCA_964449815.1 uncultured Bifidobacteriaceae bacterium | reverse complement strand
TGTCAACCACTTTAGGTCTTAAATCAGTCTCACGATCTGGTAGCTAGGACAAATGCGTTAGAACCAGCGCCGACACGCATCTCGCCCTGCGCGAACTCTTGTTGAACGCACCCGAACATCTGCCGCCCATTGATGCCGGTGGATCTGGAGTATGAACGGGTTTGGCACAGTCTGTTTTTCCAGCAAGATCCGAAGCGGGTGCAGGCGGAACTGGCGCTGTTGTGGGGTCGGAGCGCGATATCCGGCAGGATGTTGTTGTTTCTCAATGAGATTCAAGCGTTTCCGCCCGCGCTGTTGTTGCTGCGCCACGTCAATGAGGACGGGGCAATACTTCCCCTGTTTAGGTAGTCGCAGCGTAACACATTTAGGGGTGTGGCCAGGGTGAAGATTCTCGTGTATAAATAAAACTCAGTCTTTGATGTCGAAAAGTTTTTATTGTATTAGGTGCGGAACCTACCGAGATTCCGCCGCCGATCTAGTTCAGTTGGATATGGCAAGTCAACGCTTAACATGGCAAATGATTCAGGATAGGTTTTGAACCCGCGAGCACGTCGGGCGTTGACTTTAGACTTTTTGGAATCTCTGCAAAAGTCCTGAAACTTAATTTTTGAACAAAGCGTCCGAAAGATATGCAAGCCACGACCAATCCCCAGCTTGGACTTTTGGGCAGCCTGATGACCGCCACGCCGACGAATGAATTTCTGGAACGGCTCGACCGGACGCTGAATTGGGTGCCGCTGGTGCTCTTCAAGCTGAGTCTGCTCCAACGTTGCTATGGTTTGTCCGGTCCGCAGTGCGAGGAACTGGTCAGCGACCGCTTGAGTTGGTGGCGCTTTGTGGGCTTGCAGGACGCCGTGCCGGATGAAACGACGCTGGTGCGCTTCCGCCAGCGGTTGCGGGAACACGGTCTGCACGAAAACCTGCTGGGGCTGGTCAACCGGCAGTTGCAAACCAAAGGCTTGATTCTGAAAACCTGCACGCTGGTCGATGCGACCCTGTTGCAGGCGGCACGCCGTGCGCCTGTGAAGGGCGATTTCACCGGCGGTGATGGCGACGCGGGTTACACGGTGAAAAAAGGCCGGCCCCATTACGGTTACAAGGCGCATGTCGCGGTGGACGAAATGCACACGCTGATCCGGCAGGTGACGCCGACGGCGGCCAGCGTGTCTGACAGCCAGGAATTTGAAAACGTGGTTCGTGGCGACGAGGGAATGGTCATGGCCGACAAGGCGTATTGGAGCCAGGCCCGGAGCGAATGGTGCGGGAAACACGGCGTGGCCAACTGGATTTTGAGCCAGCCCAGCCGAGGACAGAAGCTGCGCCCGGCGACGGTGCGGGCGAACCGTTGGTTCAGTTCGATCTGGTGCAAGATTGAAACCGTGTTTACCTGGTGGAAACGGAGCGCAGGCTATCGGCGAGTGCGTTATGTGGGGCAGGCGGCCAACCGGCTGGAGTTGGAGTTCAACAGCATCTGTTGGAACCTGAAACGAATGGCCAATTTGAGCGCGGCATGAACCGGAACCCACAAAATGCCTGCCAGCGGGTTCAAACCGGTCAAAACCGGAGCGCGAAACCGTTCGCCGCGAACGCGGTCAAGGCAATTTTACCTTTGTGAACTGTAATGACATTAAATTAAAACACTCAAACCGGGTTTAGCAGAGGTTCCTATTTATGAAAATGTTTTTATTTGTCACCCGGATGCTGTGCGTGGCGGCGGTTTTTTCAACGCAGTGGCTCCTTGCCGGAATTGCGCCGGTCAATCTGCGTTGTGGCTCCTGGCAAAATCCGCTGGGCATTGACGATTCCAATCCGCGTTTGAGCTGGCAGGTCGTGACGACGAATTCCACTGAACGCGCCCAAAGCCAGACGGCTTATCAGATTCAGGCGGCTTCTTCCATCGTCTTGCTGGCCGGCAACCAACCAGACTTGTGGGACAGCGGCAAAGTGGTTTCCGGGCAACCCTTCAATGTGGCCTACGGCGGAGGCACCTTGGCGTCGGCGCAGCAGGTCTTCTGGCAGGTGCGGGTTTGGGATGTGAACGGCCAGTCTTCCGCGTGGAGTCCGGTGGCCACTTGGACGATGGGATTGCTCCATCCGACCGATTGGCAGGGCGGCTGGCTGACGGCGGCTGCAACCAACTCCGCATACAGTCTGACCGATTGTTCATGGATCTGGTATCCGGAAGGCAATCCAACCCAGTCGGCCCCGGTCGGAACCCGTTACTTTCGGAAAAGCTTTTCCGTCCGTCCGGACGCGGCGCTGGCCAGCGCAACGCTGCTGCTGACCGCCGACAATTCCTTCACCGCCTATCTCAATGGAACCCAGGCCGGACAGGGACAGGATTACACGACGGTCGTTCCGATTGACGTGACCGCCCAGCTTCAACCGGGGGCGAATCTGCTGGCCGTCGCCGCCGCCAATGCCGGCACCAGCGGCAATCCCGCCGGCTTGATCGGGAAAATCATTTTGACTTACGCTGATGGCACGCAAACCAACGTCCAAATGGATGCCACCTGGAAGACGGCCAACATGCTGCAAAGCAATTGGCAGTCGCCCTCGTTCAATGACAGTTCTTGGACCAGCGCGTTGGTGCTGGGCGGTTACGGCATCAGTCCTTGGGGAACCAACATCATCGTGCAAACCGGGCTGCCGATTTTTCGCCGGGAGTTCACGGTCAACGCCGGTTTGCAGCGCGCCCTGATTTACATCTGCGGCCTGGGCCAATACGAATTGTCGGCCAACGGTGTGAAAGTAGGCAATGCGCTGCTGGCCCCGGGCTGGAGCAAATACAACAAGACCTGTCTTTACGATACGCTTGATCTCACCGCCTGTCTGACCAATGGCGACAACGCCATTGGCGTGATGCTGGGCAACGGCATGTATAACGTGCCGGCCACCGCCAATTACACCAAGTTTACTGGCTCGTTCGGTCCGCCCAAAGTCATCGCGCAGCTCTATCTGTTTTACACCAACGGCACCCGCCAGGTCGTTGCCAGCGATGCCCAATGGCTGACGACGGCCGGACCGATCACTTATTCGCACGTTTATGGCGGCGAGGCCTACGACGCCCGGCTGCTTGGTGCCGGCTGGGACCAGGCGGGATTCGATGCTTCCGGCTGGTCACCGTCCGTGGTCACAAACGGCCCCGGCGGCGTTTTGCGCGGGCAATCCCATGCCGCCCCGCCCATTGTCGCCACGCAGATCCTGCAACCCATCCAGACAAACACGCTTTCCGGCGGTGCCATCGTTTATGACCTGGGCCAGAACGCCGCGCTGATTCCCACTTTGACGACGCATGGCCCGGCCGGATCTGTCGTGCAAATCATTCCCGCCGAATTGACCAATACCGATGGTTCGGTCAACCGCACGTCGGTTGGCGGCGGCACGGCTTACTGGCAATACACCCTGGCCGGCACCGGATCCGAAACCTGGACGCCCAAGTTCTTTTATCATGGCTGCCGCTATCTGCAAGTAACGCTGACCGCCGCCGGTTCGGCCCAGCTTCCGGTGGTGGATTCCTTGACCGGCACGGTCATCCAAAGCGCATCCGCCAACGTGGGCGACTTCGCCTGCTCCTATGACTTGTTCAACCGCGTTCGCACGCTGATCCGCTGGGCGCAGCGGAACAATCTTATCAGCATCCTTACCGATTGTCCGCACCGTGAACGCCTGGGCTGGCTGGAACAATATAACTTGCACGGCCCGTCGCTCCGCTATGAATTCGACGTGGGCCAGCTCTTTTCCAAAATGATGCAGGACATGGCCGACAGCCAGACCGCCGCCGGCCTGGTGCCGGACATTGCGCCGGAATATACGGTCTTCAGCGGCGGCTTCCGCGACTCGCCCGAATGGGGCAGCTCCGTCATCATCGTGCCCTGGCAGCACTATTTGTTCACGGGCGACGACACGCTGCTGGGGAACTATTACTCCGCGATGACCAATTACTTTGGCTATCTCCAGAACCAGTCGGTCAATAACTTCCTGAATTATCCCAACGGGCTGGGCGACTGGTATGACATCGGACCGAACGCGCCGGGTTACTCGCAGGACACGCCGGTGTCGCTGACTGCCGACGCCTATTACTGCCAGGATGCGCAGATTCTCGCGCAGGCGGCCGCCGTCATCGGCCGGACCGGTGATGCCGCGCGGTTTGGCACCCTGGCCACCAACATAGGAACCGCCTTCAATAACACCTATTACTCGGCGGCCAATGGTTATTACTCCACCGGCTCGCAGACCGCGCAATCCCTGCCGCTCTATCTGGGGCTGGTCAACCCGACCAACCAGGCCGCGGTCACGGCGGCGCTCGTGGCCAACGTCAATTCCAAGGGCCTGACGGCGGGGGACATTGGCCATCGCTATCTCCTGCGCGCCCTCGCCGACATGGGCCGCTCGGACGTCGTGTTCAACCTGCACGGCGGCACAAACGATCCCGGATACGGCTACATTTTGAGCCAGGGTGCCACGGCTTTGACCGAGGCGTGGGATGCCAACCCGGTCGATTCGCAGGATCATTTCATGCTGGGCCACCTCACCGAATGGTTCTATCACGACCTCGCGGGCATCCAATGGGATCCGGCCGCGCCCGGTTTCCAGCACGTCATCATCAAGCCGACATTTGTCGGCGGCATTACCTGGGTCAACGCGAGCTATGACTCGGCTCGGGGGATGATTGTAAGTGACTGGTCGTTCACCAACCACGCGGTGGCGCTAAATGTCACGATCCCGGTCGGCTCCACCGGCTCGATTTATCTGCCCGTGCTGGGCAACGTGGGCACCAATCTGGTGATCAAGGAAAGCGGCACGACTCTATGGAACAATGGCGCGGTCGCCGGCAGCGCGACGGGCGTGGCTTTTGATCATATCCAAGGAAGCGGTGCGCAAACTTATGCGGTTTGGACGGTGGGTTCTGGCACTTACCAGTTTGCCTGGAATCCGGTGACGGCCCCGGGCGGACTGCAGGCTGCCGCCGGCAACGGCCAGGTGCTGTTGAGTTGGAACGCTGTTCCCGACGTGACCGGCTACAACGTGAAACGTTCCACCATCAGCGGGAGTGGTTCCGTCACCGTGGCGGGCGGTGTGGCCAGCACGAATTTCACCGACCTGACGGTGTCCAACAACGTGACTTATTACTATGTCGTCTCGGCCGTGGGCGGCGGCAATGAAAGCGCAAATTCGGCGGAAGTAAGCGCGACGCCCGGTTTGATCGCGAACTTTGGTTTCGAGACGCCGGTTGTAAGTGCCTATCAATATAACCCGTCCGGGGGAAGCTGGATTTTCACCGCGCTGGCCGGAGTCAACGGTTCGGGCATTTGCGCCAATGGCAGCGCGTTCAACAGCGGTAATCCCAACGCGCCGCAAGGCGGCCAGGTGGCGTTTTTACAGGGCACCGGCAGCATATCGCAAACCCTGACGGGCCTGATCGCGGGCGCGATTTATCAGGTCACTTTCGCGGCCGCCCAGCGGAACAATGTTTACGGCCAGCAGATCGGCCAGACGTGGCAGTTGCGGCTGGACGGGAAACTCATTGGAAGTTACGCCCCGCCGGAAGCGGCACAGAGTTATGCAGACTACACCGCGACATTCACCGCCTCAGCGGCGACAAGTCACACGCTGGCGTTCGTCGGCACGGACGCCAACGGCGGGGACAATACCGTTTTGATAGACAGCGTGCGGCTGGCGCTGCTGCCTGCCCTGAATCCGCCGCAACTGGCGTTTCAATTTGCCGGCGGTGAGTTTCAACTCGTCTGGCCGCCAGATCACGCGGGCTGGGGATTGCAGGTGCAGACCAATTCGCTCAACGTCGGGCTGGGTGCCAACTGGCGGACAGTGCTCGGCTCAGTTTTCACCAATCAGTTTGTTCTCCCGATCAGCCTGGCCAGCAGCAGTGTCTTCTTCCGGCTCTCCTACCCGTGAACATAAGCAGACCTCAGAGCATGTCTGAAAAAGAGAACCGGGGTATTTATGGGGGCGTAACTGGCAAATAAACGAACAAAACGTTTGATTTGACTGGCTGGTTTTGCGGCTTTCATTCGCAGCATCGCCAGTGGGGTGATGAAAATCGCCACTTACGAAACCAGCCTCACCGAGGTCCAATGGGCATACCTCCAACCGATGCTCCCCCAAACCCGCCAAACGCGGACGCCCGCCCGCCGACCGGCGGCGCATTCTGGACGCCATCCTCTATGCCGTCAAATGTGGCTGCCCGTGGTGCCATCTGCCCACCGACTTTCCCCCGTGGAAAACTGTCTGTCATGTCTTCCGGCAATGGACGCTCAACCACCAGTGGGCCGCCCTCAACGATGCCCTGCGCACGCTCGTGCGGCGCACCCACGACAAGCGCAGCCGGCCCACGGCCGCCGTTCTGGACAGTCAAAGTGTCAAGTCAGCGGGTCGCGGCGGCCCCGTGGGTTATGACGCCGCCAAACGGATCAAAGGCCGCAAGCGGCAGCTGCTGGTGGACACGTTGGGGCTGGTGCTCGGCGTGGCCGCGACCCCGGCCAACACCACCGAACGCGCCGGAGCACAAATCCTCTTGGGCCGGGTCTTGGACTGGTTCACCTGGCTGCGCATCTTGTGGGTCGATGGCGGCTACACCGGCGAGACCTTTGCCCAATGGGTCAAAGGTCTCCGCCCCAAGCTGGCCGTCGAGGTCATTAAACGCTCCGACACGGCCAAGGGCTTCAAAGTATTGGCGCGCCGCTGGGTGGTGGAGCGCACCTTCAACCGGTTGATGCACCAGCGGCGACTCGTGTGCGATTACGAAACCACCGAGTCCAGCGCCGTGGCGTGGATCTATGTCGCGATGATCCGAATTCAACTCCGCCGGCTGGCTTGATTCCTGATCATTCATGACTTTTCAGACGCACTCTCAGGCCGCCTTTGCATTTTGGAATCCTCCACCCTGGGTATCGCCGCTTTCTGATTAAGAAAGCGAGCCGGCTGGTGCGCCGGGTTTTCTCACCCCGATCTTACCATCCCATGTTTGGGTGATGCCCCGGCTACATTATCTGGCGATTTACGCATTTTCAGTTTTCTGCAAAAATCTTTTCATAGCAGTAAACAAAACCAACTACATTCCTGACGAATCGCACTCAACCACATAAAAATAATCCTATGAAGAAACTCCTCGTAGCTATTCCTTGCACTGCCATCGCAGGCCTGATCATGGTCGGCGGCCTGTCCGCCAGTGCTCAAACTCTCTCGCTGCAATTGCAAGCGGCCAATTACAATCCGACCACCGGCGTATGGACCGATTCGAGTGGTAACGGCGATACCGCAACATTTGCCAACGGAACACTCCCTACTTTGGCTGCTGGTGCGACCCCGAACGGTTCTTCGGCGGTGGACATTATCGGCAGCAATGCATCATACGGTGTTGGAAGTCATTTTAGCCTGCTTAACCCCATCAGCAACGGCAGTGGCTACACGATCTTTGCTTATATTGAGCCAACCGGTTCTAGCGGGTCACGGCAAGCCCTCACCGGCGGGTCAGGTAGTGGAGCGCTAGAATATGATGTTTATGGCGGCAACCAGGATTTTTTGAGGGAGTATCTGCAGGATGTTGGCCACGGAACTGCGACCGTTCCCACATCGAGTTTCAGTTTGGTGGATTTGGCTGTTAGTTCTACGCTGGCGGGTTCGTTTAATTTCAACGGCTCGCCGGACGGCACCACTTCCAGCGGCACAGCGTTTAGTAATCCGATTACTCAAATTGGCAACAATGAAGGAGGCGGTGATTACTTTAACGGGGATATTGCTGAAATTGACATCTATAGCGGCGTGCTGACGCCTGCACAAATTGGCACGGTCGAGGCGAATTTGACTGCTGAATATGTCACTACGCCCGAGCCGACGGCTTGGGCGATGATGGCGGGCGGTTTGGGAACGTTGTTTGCCGTGCGCCGGTTTCGCCGCCCGCAAGCCTGAGGCAAATTTGTAGTTTCTCGCGCCGGCTTGGACATTGGCTCCAGCCGGCGTTTTTATTTCCGTGGCGTCCGGGCCGTTGCGCCATTCAAGCTTGGGGCTTGAGACGGGTTGGAAATCATCGTAGTTTAAGTGAACATTGATCGACTGATGCAGACGAGACGAAATCCTTTCTGGCGGCTGGCGACGTTGGTTTCTGGTTCAATCGCTGCCCGGCCCAAAAATCCAGCACCATTTGAGGGAGTTTTGCGCTGCGGCGTTCTGGTGGTCTGGCTGGCCTGCGGATTGCCGGCGGCAAGGAGCCAGCCCGCGCCCGTCGGGGAAGCGGCCGCCACTCCCGCCAGCAACACCAATGTGGACGATCCGGCGGAGTCGGTTAAGGATTCGCTGACCGAACGCGGCTCGCATAACTTCAGCGACATGGGTTCGTGGATTTGGGAAACGAACACGTTCGACCGGCAGACCGTCCGGTTCTGGCGGTCGTTTGAAATTCCTGCGGGCGCGGCCATCTTGCGGGCGCGGCTGCGGATCACGGCGGACAATGAATACGTTTTGTATCTGGACGGCCAGGAGCTGGGGCGGGATGCCGAATGGCGGCACCTTTACGAATATGACATTACCGCCCTCCTACAGCCCGGCCGGCATGTGCTGGCGGTGGAGGTCTATAACAGTTCGCGGGAAGCGGGCTTTATGTTCGGCCTGCGCGTGGGGCTGGTGGACGGACAAGTGGTGGGCGTGAAGTCGGATGCCAGTTGGTTCATCGTGCCCGAAGACGTGTCCGGCTGGGAAAATAAAACCGAGCCGGGCGATACTTGGCGGCCGGCGACTGTCGAATGTCCGTTTGGTTCCGGCCCGTGGGGCACGATGGACTACATCAACCTGGTTCCGCCGATGCAGCCGGTGGTTATTCCGTTTTGGCAAACCGGCTGGTTCGAGATGATTTTAATCTCGGTTTGCGGGGTGGTCAGCCTGGTCAGTTTCAGCCTGATGACCCAGGTGTTGCTCCACAAGAAAGAACAGCAGTTGCTCCAGCGCGAACGCGCCCGCATCGCGCGGGACATCCACGACGACCTCGGCACGCGCGTCACGCAACTCGTGCTGCAAGGCGAAGTGGCCCAGGGCGAACTGCCGGCCGGCTCCAAAATGCGCGGGCGGCTGGAACGGATTTCCGAAGAGGCGCGCGAGGCGTTGCAGGCGATGGATGAAATTCTTTGGGCGATTAATCCCCGGCGCGATACACTCCATGAATTTGCCACGTTCGTGTGCGGCCACGCCAAGACATTTTTGAAAGCCACGCCCATCCAATGCGAACTGGATGTGGAACCTGGATTGTCCAATGTGGCCTTCGACCTTCCGTTCCGGCGAAGCCTGTTAATGGCGGTCAAAGAGGCGCTCAATAACGCCGTCAAACACTCAGAAGCCACGGAGTTGCTGCTCCAGATCCACCGGGAAGGACATGGGCTGATCGTGGCGGTGCAGGACAACGGCAAAGGTTTTGATCCAGCTCAGGCCAGCGCGGAGCGCAACGGTTTGAACAACATGAGACAGCGTTTGACCGAAGTGGACGGCACCTGCCGACTGACCAGTCAGCCGGGCAAAGGCTGCCGGGTCGAGTTTCATATTCCGTTCATCCAGATGCGCCGCCGCCCGTGGTGGTCGAACTGGCGGCTGGGCCGCTTGGCTAAACCACAACCGGCCCCGGCGATCACTAAAAACTAACATGACCAAGCCCCTCAAAACCTCCGCCAAGACCCCGCTCAAAATCGCCCTCGTGGAAGACCAGCCGAAAGTGCGCGAGAACTGGACCGAGCTTATCAACTCTTTTCCTGATCTCTCCTGCAGCTGTATTTGTAAAACTGGCGAGGAAGCACTGCGAGTAATTCCAGAAATCCAGCCGGATGCAGTGCTCATGGATATTTTTCTGCCGCGCATGTCTGGCATCGAATGCACCGCGCGCCTCAAGGAACTGATGCCGCGGCTCAGGATCATCATTCTTACCGCCATGAACGACGAGGAGCTGGTTTTCATGGCGCTCGAAGCCGGCGCGGACGGCTACCTGTTGAAGCGCACCAAGCCGGCGGATTTGCGCGCGGCCTTGCTGGACGTGTTAAGCGGCGGCGCGCCGATGACCAGCGAGATTGCCCGGCGTGTCGTGGAATCCTTCCGGCTCAAGGCCAAAACCCGCGATGAGTCGTTGCGCCTGTCGGCCCGGGAGGAGCAAATTTTGCTGCTTCTGGCCAAGGGGAATACCAACAAGATGATTGCCGACCGTCTGGAGATATGCATTGACACCGTTGGTCACCATTTGAAACACGTCTTCGAGAAACTGCACGTCAGTTCCCGCACCGAAGCCGTGGTTCGCTACTTGGCTTCCAAAACTCCGAGCGCCAGTTAATCTGCCCGGCGGCGCTTTTTCGCCGGAGCGAATTTACCATCCCCTGTTTGGGTGATAGGTTGGCTACTCGCTCAGGGTATTTACAGATTCTAACAGCTCGGCGACGATGACACCATCGCCGCAAGCCTTCATACGAGGCGTTGAGGCTCATTGTTCATCAAACCAATAAAAACATGTTAAGTCCCATTAACAAAGGATTCAGCAAGACTGTTGCCGGCTGGCTGGTCAGTGTCAGTTGCGCTGTTGCGCCGCTGGCCGTGCCGGCGGCCACCAACACGTTCACATTTAACAACACCACGGTCAACGCGGGGGCTGGACCGTCCAATCCCGCCAATGGCGTCACGTCCATCAGCGGTGCCAATCTGAATGTCGGGGATGTGGTGGTGTTTGACGGCATCGTCATTGATATGCCCGGTTCGACGGGCGACGCTTGGGGGTCGGTCAATCTGAATGGAGGCGGCTATTTGGGTCTCGTCAACGCCAATCTGGGCGTGCTGGCGGAAACGGGAACCGCCAGTGGCAATGGCTGGCAGTTGTTCCTGAATGGCACCGGCACGTCAACGGTATTTGGCAGCGCCGCTTTGGATTCCAAGACCAACCGGATTCATATCGAGCTGACCTGCACCGAGGCCGGCTCCACCGCCAATATGAACTATCTAGTGGAAATAGATCAAGGAGTTACCGGGGTTTATAACGACTCGCTTTCGGGCGCCGGAGTAACCTTTGCCAACAACATCATCACCCTTACTTTTGGTGCCAACAATGCGGCGCACCTGTTCGTTCAAGTCCAGCCCATTATTGCGGTTTCAGCACCCACACCCGCCATCAACACGGTCATAGCCGGTTCGTCGGCGACTTTTGCCGCCACCCTCACCCAAGGTTATCCGCTGAACACCGCCCAGCAATGGCTTTCCAATGGCGTTCCCATTTCCGGGGCCACCGGCCTGACTTACATCACGCCGCCCACCACGGCATCTTTCAATGGAGCACAATACAGCATCGTCGTGACAAACCTGCTTACTCCGGGCAATGTGGTTACCAGTTCCGTCGCGCTTTTGGTGGTCCGCTCCGGGCCGGGCATTGTTCCCTTTAATTTTCCGACCACGACAACCGTCGCCGGCTATGGCCCGGTTACTGACCCGGGTGTGGCGATCGGCGGCAGTCAACTGCTGGCCGGCGACACCGTGGTATTTGACGGTATTCTTACTCCGAACGGCGCGCAGCTGTCGGATGCCTGGACGGCGATTAACATCGGCGGCAGCGGTTATGGCAACTTTACCACGGCCCAACTTGGCGTGCTCTGCCGGCAGGGAACCGGTCCCAGCCAGTTGACCATCAACGGCAGTGGTTCCAGCAATCCCACCAGCGGCGGTGCTTTAACCAACCGCGTCCGCATTGAACTTTATCCGTCGGCCAACGGCAGCACCACCAACATGGGCTGGCTCGTGGAAATAGATCAAAACTTGTCAGGCACTTTTCTGCCGGCAGTCACCGGCACCAACCTGACGTTTGCGAATAACACCCTGCCGCTGACGTTTGGATCAAGCGGCGGTTCATCCTTCGTTTATCAGGATCCGCAATCCCCAGCTTCGATCTTTTCACAGCCTAATCCCCTGCAAGTGGTGGCGGTTGGCGCACCAGTTTCGGAGGGCGTGACGGTGAGCGGCTGGTATCCGGCGTTTCAGTGGCGCAAAAATGGGACCGCCATTCCGAATGCCACCAATCAAATTTATACACTGGCCGCCGCCACGCTGGCGGACAATGGCGACCAGTTCACTGTGGTCGTCAGCAACCGGCTGGACAGCCTGAATGTGGTCACCAGCACGGTGGCGAATGTTTCGGTTTTGATCCCCAATAATCTTAGCTGGTATCCGACGGTGGATTTGACGACTTGGGATATAGTGACACCAAACTGGACCACCAACGGTGGAACAAGCCAGGCCGACTTTGCCAGTGGCAACAACGTGACCTTTGACACGCTGGGTTATAACCTTGGCGGCTACGACATCTCCGTAACCAACATCGTCAATCCCAATGCCGTCACCGTCAATGTAACTGGATATCTAACCTACCAATTGGGCGGCGCGGGCAGCATCAACGGGCAAGCCCTTCATTTGACTTCGGCAGACAATTCCGGAACTCTTGGTTTGCAAGCGTCTGCCTCGTTTGCGACGGCGACCATTGATGCCGGCTCAACCTTGGATGTTGGCTATGCTGGCACAGATGATCTCGCCTTCGGGGCCAATAACATCACCAACAACGGCACGATTGACTTTCAGAACGCGGCCGGTGTGCTGACCGTTTCCAGTGTCATCACGGGTTCGGGATCTGTCATCCAGGATGGTTCGGGAACTACGATTTTGTCCGCCACCAACAGCGACTATACCATAGGGGCTGTCAATTCTGGTGTCTTACTAATCGCCAGCTCGCCGAATCCGGGTGACATTCTCAACGACTCCGAACTTCAGCCGAACAGCCAGGCGAGCGTGCTGGTCATACCCAACGCGGTCACTGGCAGCGGACATTATGCCTTTACGGGATTCCAAACCACGATCCTGACCGGGTTGAGCAGTTTTACCGGGGCCAACCGGCTCGCATGGGGCCCGGTCATTGTGGACAATCCCCAGGCGCTGGGCGATGCCAATGCTGGTTACACCGCCGTGACGGGCGCGGATAACTTGGGTGGCCTCTATCTTTCCAATAACGTCACCTGGACCCAGCCGCTGGAACTGGATCCCCGGCTGGACACGGGGATTGAGGCCTCGGCACCGCATGTTTCCAATTGGAACGGCACCAACATGATCACCAGTCCGTTGAGTTTCATGACCGGCCAGGGCGGTTCCGAGATCAACGTAGAAGCAGCCGCCGGGCAACTGACCATTGATGCCGGCAGCACGCTTATGAACAATGCCAACGCCAACACCAACAACCTGAATCTGCAAGGCGCGGCCACCGGCATCTGGAACGGCGTGCTGGCCGATGGTTCCACGGCGTTGTATGTGGTCAAGCGTGGCACGGGCACCTGGACGCTGGGCGGGGCCAATACTTATTCCGGCAACACCACCGTTGTCGGCGGCATCCTGCTGATCACCAACCAGTCAGCCTCAACTGCGGTGTCGGTGTTGTCGGGGGCCACGCTGGGCGGCAATGGCGCGGTGCTTGCGGGCACCGTCACAGTGGCGGCCGGCGGCACCCTGGCTCCGGGATTGCCAAGCGGAAACGGCACAGGCGCGCTGACCATTAACAACAATCTGGCGCTGGCCCCCGGCAGCTTCACCAGTATGAAGCTAAACAAGGCGGCGGCCACTAATGACATAATCACCGGGGCCAATACGCTGACTTATGGCGGCACACTCGTGGTCAGTAACCTGTCCGGCACGCTGGTGGCCGGCAACGTGTTCCCGCTGTTTTCCGCCGCCGGATACACAGGAACCTTCGCGGGCATAAGTCCTGCAACTCCCGGTTCCGGCCTGGCTTGGGACACCAGCACGCTGGCTGTGGACGGCAAATTGAGAGTCGTCGTGGGCGATACCGTTGCCACCAACGTGGTGCCCATCGTGGCGACCGTGGTGGGCGGGAATTCCCTGAAATTGGCATGGCCGATGGATCACACCGGTTGGACATTGGAAGTCCAGACTAACTCATTGAACGCGGGTTTGGGAACCAACTGGGTGCGACTCACTGCGTCCACCGCCACCAATCAAGTCACCCTTCCCATCGTGCCCGCCAACGACAGTGTGTTTTACCGTCTGGTTTATTAGTTGGACACAGAAAAGTTCACTGGGAAAGGGCGGCCACGCGTTGGGGCGTGGCCGCCCGGCCCCACAAAAATTATAAGTTTGCAGTATGAATAAATGTGTTGTTAGTTCAGACCAGAATGAGGCTCACCGATTTTGGGGTTTGGGATTCACGCTCATTGAACTGCTGGTGGTCATTGCCATCATTGCCATTTTGGCGGCAATGCTGCTGCCGGCCCTGGCCAGGGCCAAGCAGTCGGCCTACAAGTCCCAATGCGCGAGCAATCTCAAGCAGTGGGGCGTGGCGGTCAACATGTATGCCGGTGATTTCGGGGATCATTTCCCCAACGGCAACATTGTGAATCCGAACAGTTACTTTGGCATGGGCTGGGTGAGTCCCAATTTCGACACAAATTTTTATCCAGCGTATTTATACAAGAATGTTGCCGGCAATGCCACCACAGGGGTGCGCAAACAGAACGATGTGATTTACTGCCCGACCGACACTTGGCACCGGGATTACGAGGCCGCGAGCGGCGCCCCAGGGTTGATCGGTTACCATTGGCTGCCGGCCCGGCTCAGTGATAGCCGCTATCTAACCGCGTATGCTCCGTGGTATACCCGGACAAAACTGGGATCGCAATATCGCAATGCTCCGGTGGTGTGCGATTCGATTGAAACCCAGAGCGGCAGTTGGATAATGTCGTTCAGTCTTGACGGTTTTAACTTTAACGGGCCGGCGGCAAATCACGCGGGTAAAGGCGGAGCGCCCTTCGGCGGGAATTATCTCTATGAGGACGGACACGTCGAATGGGTGAAGTTTGATGGGAACAAGAATTATATCACTGTTTCCGCCCTCAACGGCACTTCTGGTTATTACGATGTTCCCGTCGCCATTGGCACCGGCCCCTGGTGACTTGCAAAGTTTCTGCGGCGGGCTGAGTTTAGCGAAGATTCAAGCTCCATATTTCTCCACACGCAAGGAAGCTTTCAGTTGAGTTGCGCCGGCGAAGTTTGATAAAATTGGAACCAATCTGCCTAATTGGCTTGAACTATTTCATTATTGGTTGTGCATAATAAATCACCCTTTCATTCAAGCCGGTTTGTGGCGACCTTCATCCTGTTTGTCACTGCGGCCCAAGTCTTTTCCCAGACCAATCTGCCGGCGGCGCAGGCTGTTGCCACCGGGCCGTTTCAGCCGACATGGGCATCGCTGGCCGCGCAGTATCACTGCCCGGACTGGTTTCGCGACGCGAAGTTCGGCATCTGGGCAGTTTTCGGACCGCAATGCCAGCCCGAGGATGGCGACTGGTATGCACGCAATATGTATCTGCAAGGCAGCACCCAGAACAAATTCCACGTTGCGCGCTATGGTCCGCTATCGCAGTTCGGGTTTAAGGATGTGATTCACGAATGGAAGGCGGAAAATTTTCATCCCGACGAACTGCTCGCCCTTTATAAAAAATCTGGCGCGAAATACTTCATGGCCATGGCCAACCATCACGATAACTTTGACCTGTATGCTTCCAAATATCAGCCGTGGAACTCCGTCGCCATCGGCCCCCAAAAGGACATCATCAGCCTGTGGGCGCAGGCGGCTCGGAAAAAGGGCCTGCGTTTTGCCGTGAGCGTCCACGCCACGCACGCCTGGACCTGGTATGAACCCGCGCTGGGCGCGGACAAAGCCGGTCCGCTCGCCGGTGTGCCTTATGATGGCAAGCTTACGAAGGCCGACGGCAAAGGGCTTTGGTGGGATGGCCTTGATCCGCAAGACCTTTACGCTCAAAACCATGCGCCCGGTTCTCAAAAGGGCTGGGATTGGTGGGACTGGGAACCGGCCAAAGGCGCCAGCACGCCGGACACGGCCTATCTGCAAAAGTTTTTTCTCCGCACGAAGCAGCTATGGGATGACTATCAGCCGGACATGATTTATTTCGACGACACGGTGCTGCCGTTTCATGGCGTGACGGATGAAATCGGCCTGGAGCTGGCCGCGCACTTTTACAATTCCAGCATCCAGCGGCATGGTCGCAATGAAGCGGTGATGAATGCCAAGCACCTTGATCCATTGCAGCGCAAGGCATTGGTGTATGACATTGAACGCGGCAAGGCGACCGGCACCCTGCCCGAACCGTGGCAGACCGACACCTGCCTCGGCGACTGGCATTACCAGCGCGAGTTGTTTCTCAAGCACCAATACAAATCCGCCGCTACCGTGATCCCGATGCTCGCGGACATCGTAAGCAAAAACGGTAACCTGATGTTGAGTGTGCCTGTGCGTGGCGATGGTTCGATTGACGGGGACGAGGTGAAGATTGTTGGTGACATCGGCGACTGGCTCAAAGTCAACGGCGCGGCCATTTACGCGACGCGCCCGTGGAAAGTTTATGGCGAGGGCCCGTCCACCACGGCTTTTGAAAAGGGGCAGTTTGACGGTCAGCGGGATGCCGACACGAAGCCGTTCACGCCGGCAGACCTCCGGTTCACCCAGTCCAAGGATGGCCAGACCCTTTACGCGATTTGCCTGGCCTTTCCGGCGGATGGCAAAATCACCATCAAATCGCTGGCGGAAAATTCGGCGCTATGGCCCGGCTCGGTCGGCAGCGTCCGGTTGCTGGGCGGGCGCGGTAACTTGAAATTCATCCGCGCCAAAAACGGATTGCAGATCACGCTGCCGGATGAACGGCCGTGCGGCATTGCGTTCGCATTGAAAATCAATCCTTGAACTTGTGCGCGCCTGACTTTTCTTATGAACCTATTCTCCGCAATTAAAGCAGTGGGAACCCTGATGGCTTTCGGTTCCACGCCGTCGTATTCAAATGGCCGGCGCGATACTCAAAAATCAGGCATCCCCCAATTGCAACAACCGGTTTTCCAATTCGCCTACTTTTCGATTGGCAGACAAGAGTTGGTCAAAAAAATCGTTCCTTATTAAGCTCATCAATCAGGTAATCCTTGCCTCGATTTGTGATTCTCAAATCCAGGGTGTCTCGTTCCAATTCCTTAGCCCGTGATATATCATCAGCCACGGGCGGATTGCTTTTTCCGACTGTTTCCACAGGTTGCGGAACGGTTCCAAGCAATTCCGCAGACTCCTTGTTCTTCGCGGCTTTGGCCTTTTCTTCAGCTATCGCCATTTCTACACTTTGCGGTGAAATGAAATAACGCCGTTCGTTCGGGTCGAAATACGAATCCAGCCGGGCAATGCCCGTCCGGTTCGGCTGGCACCAATTCACGATGCTCCGTTCCGTCCGGGCGCCCCCAGCAGTTTCAAATAGCCGCGCCACTTCACGCACGGTCAAGGTGTGGCTTTCCTTGCGTGCTGGAACCTGCGGAACGCTTCTGAAGGGTGCCGAGCTTCCCGGAACCGTTCAGCACGCTGCCGAAGTCTGCAGAAAGGCGCGGAATATTTCCGGGATGAGTTTGTGAGTTTTGCTCCATGAATGTTGAGGGGGATTATTATTTATCCACAGCAGGGATATTCCAATTCTCTGTCCGTCAATTCGAAGCAACCCTAGAGGGCGAGCGTCAACACAAACTTCTGTTTGTTGTGTCCCGTTGTTTGCCCAACCCAAACCACCTTTGGCCGCAGGGCCGGGGCCTCCCATGGATCTTGCAGCCGCCGAGGTCAGGCGGCTCCAGCTTGAATTCAATTCCTAAGGCAAAGTTAGAGCCGCCTGACGGCGGCGGCACAAACAACCGTTCTGCCGTCTCCTGCGGCCGTTTGTGCCCGGCATAATTTCCCCGGTCCGCCATAAAACAAGCGCGCCGGGTGACTTTACAAAGCCATTTTGTAAAATCGCAAAAGGCCGGTGTCAGGTCGCGCCGCACGGGAGTCATATTGCAGAACGCGTCGGCGACCTGGCCAAGCAGCCTAGCAACCACGCGCAAAACTGGTGCGAGATGACCAAATAGGCCGGTCAAATCACGGATGCAGCCGGTGAGATGGCAATGATTTAATCGAGATTATGCACATGACAAACAAAACGGCATTTGCCTCCGCAGATTCCGCCGAGGCACGCAGATTTTCTGGCTTTTATCGGCGAAAATCCGCGTCATCTGCGGATAAAACTCGGATTGTTTGTCATGTGCATAATCCCGCAAAAATGATTGTGCCATATCTCAAACCGGCCTGACTGATCTTGCTGGCATGGTCTTTGCTTGACTTAATGGGCCGGCTGGCAAGAACAAACCCGGCCCGGCAAACCAATGAAAACACCATAATTATGATCGTCAAACCCGCCATAACCTGGCTCAACCGTGTGAATGACGCGGATTTGCGAGGCAAGATCGGCACCATCATCAAAGGGATGACGGATAATGCGGACATTTATGATGGCCCGTCGCCATCCCTGGCTGCGGTGCAGACGGCCTTGGATGATTTTATCGGCAAAACCGCCACGGCGGCGGATGGCGGCCGGTCCGCCACCGTGGCCAGAAAGCAGGCGCGCAAGGCGCTCACGGATTTGGTGCGCCAACTGGCCTGCTATGTGCAGGTGGCCTGCCAGGGCGACCTGGCCCAATTGATTTTAAGTGGATTTCCCACGCACAAGCCGGTGCGCGAACCGGTCGGCCAGTTGCTGAAACCGCAGAGACCGGGGTAAAACACGGCCCGCAGCTCGATGACATCATGGTGCGGGTCAGGCCGGTCAAGGGTGTGGTCAGTCACAACTGGCGGATCATCGCCAACCGGCCCGGAGCCGTGCCGGTCATCGTGCAGGACACCGCCGTCACCCATGTCTTCACCGGCCTGCCGGCGGGAGTGTGCCACACCATAGACGGTTATAGTATTTAACAATAACATAGGCAGGTTGAGCCGACAAAAAGGGCTGGGTTGGGGGTGGTGGACAGGCCTTGGCGGAGGCGGGTTTTGCCGGCGGCCCACAGGTGTTCGATGGGATTGAGGTCGGGCGAATAGGCCGGCAGAAACAACAGCGCACAGCCGGCCGCCGCCACCAGCGCCGCCGTGGTTGGCGACTGATGGAAGCGGGCGTTGTCCAGCACGATCACGCTGCCCGGCGGCAGCTCCGGCAAAAGCACCTGCGCAAAATACGCGTCCACCACCTCCGTGTTGCAGGTGCCCGCAAAGGTCAGCGGAGCAACCACTTTGCCGTCTTGGCAGGCGGCAATGACATTGGTCCGTTCCCGGCACCGGAACGCCACCATCTTTTACCTCATATACTGCTAATGTCAATGTGAAATACTATAGGTGCTGGGCACCGCCGGCCCGACGGATTGGAGCGGCTCCGCCAGACTGTTCGCCGATTAAGGGTGCCGGTCGGCACGGCGCGCCACCCTCGCCGGGGGCGGCGTCCGCAGGGTTCTTGTAGCGGCGCTCGGTGAGCGCCGAGGAGAGGTGAAAAGGCTGGAAACAACAGCGGTCACCGACCGCCGCTACCACTTGAAACCGGGTTTTGCCGAGGTCTCGTCGGGTAAAGGTGCTTGAAAAAGACCCGCCAGCCGCGAAATCATCCCCGCCGTCTCCCGTTCTTCCACCCGCTGCGAGCCGGAACCACGCGCGGGCCGGGCAAATCCCCACGCCCTCATTGTGAGGACGGCATCACGCCAGAGATGTTGGCGGAGGTGCGGACGCGCATCCAGAGCCAGTCCTGGTAATCCTGGGGGTTGGCCAGGCTCGAATTGGCCTTTTTGGGGGCGGTGCTGGCCCAACGGTGGGATTCCGAATGACCGTCGGCAAAGGCGAAACCGCAACCGCCGTTGTGGTAGGTGCCGGGCGCGTCGAACCAAAATGGCGCATCCATCCCGAAGGCGAAGGCGGCGTCGTTCAGTCCGTTGATGTCCTCATCCACCAGAACCCAGAGCATGGCTGGGCCGGGATCGTGGATGCTGGCGAGCTTTCCGTAGGTAAGCCAGGGCGAGTTGCGGTGGTGAGTCTTTTGGTTGTTCAGGCAGATCCCATTGACGGAGAGAGTCGGTGCCCCGGCGTGCTTGGAGTTCGCCCAGCCGGTGTATCGGGTTTGGTCAAATTCCGGACAGATGGTTCCCAATGCCTGGTTCATGGAGAAAGTCCTGGCGGCGGGGATGATTTTGCCCATCATGGCGGGGTCGGACCCTTGGTAAACCCCCATCCGTTTGTCCCCGGGACAATGAAACACGCCGGTGTTGCCCTGGAGATAGGGGGCAAGGAGGCTGCGGGTGGGGTCTTTGAGCACGTCGGGATTGAACTCCTGCGGGTCACCGACTCCGGCGTTGCCGGAACACCAGTTGTGGCCGGGGATGATGTTGCCGTCATCCGGGTTGGGCGGAAAAAAGTCTGTGGAGTCGCCCACATAGACCGTTATGGCCGTCATCATCTGGCGGCCGTTGCTCAAACAATAGACCTGCTGCGCCTTCTGTTTGCCCCGTGAGAGCACCGGGAAAAGGAGGGCGGCGAGGATTCCGGTGATCGCGATGACCACCAGCAGCTCAACCAGCGTAAAACCGAGATCGTGAGCCGCAGGCTTGCGAGGGTTTGCTTGTGGAAAAGTTTCGGGGATGGTGCCAAAACAAACTCCTTCGATAATTTTAACTGCGTGCTTCATATCATTATAGACACCGTGCCTTTGATTTTTGTATATGAAAATTTTAAGGCCTGCATGACGCCGCTTAAGAAACAAGACGCGCAAGTCGTTGATTTTCAAAGTGACCAGCCGCCTGCCGCACCCGGACGGGTTTGGCTGACACATCCGCAGGATGGCAATTGCCGCCGTGCCCGCAAGCCGAAACTACCCTAAAAAGGGTAATTTGGGGGTTTTGAACCTGCGCCGATCTATCCGACGCTATCCTATGGTTAATCTAAATCAGTTGCACAACAAAAAACTATGAAAATAAAACTGCTGAAACTCGCCTGCGCCCTTGCACTGCTCGGCGCGGCGGCAACTCCATTTGCCCGGGCCCAGGAAATCTTTTTCGATTATAGTTTAAGCCCGTTGAATTTCACCGTGGGAACATCCGCCCAGGCCGGCCAGACGCTGGATACGCTCTCTTTTCCAGGATCAATCTCTCTGGAGATTGCTGTCACGCCCTCTTTCAACGGAGCCAACTATCTTCAGCTCTTTGGAGCCGGCACTGCCGGCTCGTTTGAATTTGCAACGCAGATTTACGCACCGCTGAACAGCTACTTCTCCGAGTCTCTTAATCCTCTCCAGACCTGGTCCGACCTCGGAAGTCACTCCGAGACATCGTGGGCGGACATCAGTTCCCTGACCCAGTCTGATGGAACGGGGGAGAACCTTCGGTCCAACCCCACCTACATCCCCTTTTGGTTCCTGGACGCCACCGACTCCAACACCAAAAAATATGGCTACATGACCGTGGACAGCTACGTGACAGGCACTGGCACATCGGCAGAGCTCAACCTCGATATTTTCAATTACGCCTACGAGAACTCTGGGGTGCCGATTGAGATGGGGACAGTTCCCGAACCTTCCACGCTGGCGCTGGCCGGTTTGAGCGGGCTGGGCATGCTGCTGTTCCCCCGTCGGAAATAACCTGGCACATTGAACATGCACGATTTCAATCTGCGCTTAATGCATAAACCCCAGCGCTGGCAGACAATCACTTGGTAAAAGTGGCGATTTTAAGCAGAAACAACGCCGTTCAAATCATTTTATGACATTCATGACCATCCTCTGGGATCTGGCGCTCACTTACGCCGGCATCAGCGTCATTGCCTTTGGGCTGCTGCTGGCCGCGTTGCTGTTGGCCAAAAGACAGGTTCCGCAGCCTGCCCAGAAGAGCCTGGGTCGGGAACCAGTCATGGGCGGCTGCGCCGGCCGACGAACTCCGAAGCCGGGCTGCAAAAGAAACAACTCCCTCGCCAGCCTTGTTACGCCGGCCAAATCTTCGCCGGTTTTGTCCCCTGCAGGCGGACGCTCTCAATAAATATCAGCCAAAAGTTTGGGGAAAATTTATAAATCTGCACAAACCTCCATTGAACGAAACCTGTCGCTGGCGTTCGTGTTGAGCATCCGACCCGGACAGATTCCGGCAGCGGCGGCTGATGCCGGGCAATCGCCGCCCGGAGGTTTTCATTTTTGTTTTAATTTTAATTTGTAGGGTTGACGTTTCGTTGCGGCGTGGCAAGATGACCGGACAAATTCTCCTTTGCTTATGTCACGACCTGTCACACTCTTCACCGGCCAATGGGCCGATCTTTCACTCACCGAACTCCTGCCGCTCGTCAAAAAAATGGGCTACGACGGCGTGGAACTCGCCTGCTGGGGCGACCACTT
>CAYVGC010000076.1:0-22354 GCA_964449815.1 uncultured Bifidobacteriaceae bacterium | reverse complement strand
ACCACGAGCGACTGGAGCGGCGCCATCAGCCTGACCGCCGACTAATAGATACTCCTGAACCTCTCACCCACCGAGCGCGCCAGGAAACATGGCGCGCTCATTTTTTATATGCGTGGTGCTCGCTCACAAGCCGGAAATCATTTTGGGCGGAAAGGGACGCCATTCCGGGGGCGGCACCTGCAGCTTGTCCCCGGCTAATTTCCTTGGCTCTTTCAGGGCCAGCTAAAAGACCGTTCCCCAGATCATTCCATTCCACCGAAAACAGCAGAGAACCCGTTTCCAACTGGGAATGGCCCATGGCCGGGGGGCAAAAGGGCACGATCAACTGACCAAACTGCTGGCCAACCGACATTTATCGCAAATCCCGCCAGCACTGGTCAAAAAGCTGACAAAGGGCTGGAACGGGAAACCGTTCCGGCCCTTCTTGTCCACCCGGCTGGACGGATTTGCTGCGTTATTCCAAACCACTTTAGAACCGACAACGCCCTTCACATAAATCGCGGTAAAAAACTTCTTGCAATTGCCGGGATAAGCGATAAACCGATTCTTGAATAGCCATCAGAACTACGGGTAAAAAGATCTCGATATAAAAGATTATGAAGACAATCATCGCCTTGACCGCACTTTGTGTTCTCACCTGCCAGCTTCAGGCACAAGTTTCTTTCACACTGTCCTCTTCGCCGGACGTAGGCAGCGTGCCTTCTTTAGTGGTGGCGGCAGATCTCAACGGGGATGGCAAGGTGGATTTGATAACCGCAAATCAGGGAAACAATACGCTCTCGGTGTTGACGAATGACGGCAGCGGCGGTTTCGTGCTGGCCTCATCGCCCGGCGTGCTCAGTGCGCCCCGTTGGGTCGCAGCGGCGGACGTTAATGGAGACGGCAAGGTGGATTTGATCAGTGCGAATTATGGAGGGGGAAATGGGCGCACGCTGTCAGTGCTCACGAATAATGGCAGCGGCGGCTTTGTGCTGGCCTCATCGCCGGCCCTGACCAGCGCGCCTTACTCAGTGGTGGCGGTGGATGTGAACGGCGATGGCCTGGTGGATTTGATCAGCGCAAATGCAAACAGCACACTTTCGGTGCTCACGAATAATGGCAGCGGCGGCTTTGTGCTGGCGTCTTCGCCCGCCTTGGGTGGCAACCCCCGCTCGGTCACGGCGTTCACCAATGTGGATGGAAAGGTGGATTTGGTCAGCGCAAACCAATATAACAATACGCTCTCACTGATGACGAACAACGGGAGCGGCGGTTTCGCGTTGGCGGCATTGCTCACTGGAGCCAGCCAACCGCTTCAGGTCGCGGCAGCAGATGTGAATGGCGACGGCATGGTGGATTTGATCAGCGCCAATTACGGTGGCAACAACCTTTCGATCTGGACGAACAATGGGAGTGGCGGTTTTGCCCTCTCATCATCGCCAGGCGTCGGCAGCCAGCCTTTTTTCGTCGTGGCGGCAGATGTGAGCGGTGATGGCAATATGGATTTGATCAGTGCAAATTATGGGAGCAGCACACTCATGGTATTGACCAACGATGGCAAGGGCGGCTTTGTTTTAGCCACCAACCTTCCCGTGGGGAAAAACCCCCTGGCACTCACGGCAGCGGATGTGAATGGGGATGGCAAGCCGGATTTGATCAGCGTGAACTCCAGCGACGATACCGCCACTGTATGGCTGAACGAAACTTCAGTCCAAATTTCGCCCGGCCAGACTGGAGGAACGGTGGTTGGATGGGGAGCCTGCTGCGGCTATGATTTTGGGCAAGTCACCCCGCCTGCCGGATTAAGCAATGTGGTTGCCATCGCCGCTGGAAGCTACTTCAGCCTCGCGCTGACCTCAGGCGGAACCATGGTGGGTTGGGGACAAAATGGTTCAGGGCAGATCACCATCCCCAGCGGACTGAGCAACGTGGTTGCCATCGCGGCGGGCGAAAAGCATGGCCTGGCGCTCACGGCCTCTGGAACCGTGGCCGGCTGGGGCGACAACAGCGAGGGACAAACGACCATCCCCAGCGGACTAAGCAACGTCGTGGCCATCGCCGCCTTTGGGGAACAAAGCCTCGCTTTGACCGCATCCGGTTCCGTGGTGAGCTGGGGCGACAACAGCGCGGGTCAGAGGAACATTCCCGCCAGCCTGACCAACGCGGCAGCCATTGCGGCGGGAGATTACTTTGATTTGGCGTTGACCACGGCTGGGAACGTGGTGGCATGGGGCAGCAATATTTATGGTCAGACCAACATCCCGGCGGGGTTGAGCAATGTGGTGGCCATTGCCGCAGGATCGTCCCTCGGCAATGCACAGAGCTGGGGTCTTGCTTTGACCTCGGCTGGCCAGGTGGTGGGCTGGGGCGGAAACAGCTTTGGCCAAATAAGCATTCCAAGTGGATTGAGCAATGTGGTGGCCATCGCAACCGGATGGTATCACAGCATGGCTTTGAAGGCTGATGGCACCGTGGTTGCGTGGGGGGCTGGTGGTGCAAATTACGGCCAAATAACTGTTCCTGCCGGGTTGAGCAATGTGGTGGCCATCGCCGGCGGCAACGTGCATAGTCTGGCGCTGGTGGTCAGCGGTCCGTCCGGTGCCGTTATCACCAGCCAGCCCCACGGTGCAACTGAAACCGTCGGCAGCACGGCAACATTAACCGTGGTCGCCAGCGGAACATCGCCCTTGAGCTACCAGTGGAGTTTTAACGGCAGCACCCTCGCCGGGGCCACCAACGCCACGCTGATCATTCCCGACATCCAATTGACGAACAACGGCGATTATCGCGTGACCATCAGCAACCGCTATGGCGCCGTCACCAGCAGCATCGCAACATTGCTGGTCGTGCTGCCGCCGGCCATCACCAGCCAGCCGCAAAGCGTGACGACGGTTGCCGGCGGCCCGGTCAGCTTCAGCGTGACGGCCACGGGGGACGGCATTTTGAATTATCAATGGGTGGGCAACGGATCAACCTTGCCGGGCGGCACCAACAACACGCTGACGCTGACCAATGTGCAGCCCGCGAGCATGGGAAATTATTATGTGATCGTGTCCAGCCAGTATGGCAGCATCACCAGCAGCGCGGCGAATTTGTTCGTCATTCACACGGCCATAGCCGCCCCCATTACGTTCAGCAATTTCTTTGTGGGCGTCGCCATTTTCGACGGCGGCTACGGCTATACCAACATACCCCTCGTCAGAATCATCGGCGGCGGCGGGACCGGTGCGCAGGCGGTGGCGGAGGTGAGCAATGGCGTCGTGATTGGAATCAACGTGACCAGCGCCGGCATTGGCTACACCAGCGCGCCGGTGGTGGTCATTGAACCGCCCTTCATTCCCAATCCGGTTCTGGGCATCGCGCCCATGTCATTCCTGTCCTTCTCCAACCTGACGGTCGGCGGAGCTTACCTGTTGGAACAGTCGTCTGGGTGGTATTGGATCGGCCTGCCACTTAGCTTCATCGCCAGCAACACCCTCTACACGCAGATGGTTCCTGGCGTGGTGGGCAGCGGAAATTATCGGCTGGCCTTGATTCCCGTGCCGGCGCAGGCTTTCGCCACGCCGATTGAATATTTTGGATTTATCGTCAGCGCCACGGTGACCAGCGGCGGTTCCGGCTATGTCACCAGCCCGGACGTGACCATCGTGGGCGGCGGCGGCACCAATGCCACGGCGATGGCCCAAATCTCCGGCGGCGTGGTGACGAACATCGTCATCACCAGCGCCGGCATCGGCTACACCAGCACGCCCACGATCCGCATCGCCGCGCCGCCCGCCGCCGCCATATCCCCTACCGTGCTGCCGGTCATGCGGGTGGACGCCTCGCAACTGGCGCCGTATGACAATTATCAGGTCCAGTTCACGCCCGACCCCGGCGCGGCCTGGGAAAACTGGAATGGCGGATTGTTTAGCCCGACGAGGGTGACGGATTCGCAATACCTGTTCATCACGAATGATGCCGGCTTCTTCCGGCTGCAATACGTGCCGTAAGGGATCTGGCAGGCAACCGTGCCGTCATTCAGGAACATGCAAGGGCAGGAATGGGAAACCGCCCCTGCCCTTTCGACTTGGGCGGCGGCAGAATGAGGTTGACGATCCGGCGAAGGCAGACTTGCTTTGAATAGACCCGGCTTTGATCGGAACGCGGATTGTCTCCAATCCGCAGCGCATGACCAGACAGGCCGCGGTAAAATCATTCCAGCCGTCTCTTAATCTTCCGCCCGCTGCGAGTTGGGACAACCCGCGCTCCAACGGCAATTGATGGACGCGCGGACCACCACCCCCTAAACTTTGGCCGGCATGAAACACATTCTCGTCACCGGCGGCAACGGGCTGCTGGCGTATCAATTGAAAAAGCTCGCGCCGGGCGATTTTGAATTTTCCTTCCTCGGCCACGCGGAGTTTGACCTGACCAAAAAAGATCTGTTGGCGCAACGGCTGGCGGAATTGAAGCCGCAGGTGGTCATCAACACCGCCGCCTACAATCAAGTGGACCGGTGCGAGATCGAGCGTGAGCTTTCCTGGTCGGTCAACGCCGCCGCGCCGCAGCAGCTCGCGGAATTGTGCGCGGACAAAAACATCCGGCTGGTCCACTACGGCACGGACTACGTTTTCGACGGCGCAAAGAAATCGCCCTACACCGAGACGGACGCGGCGAATCCGCTGAACCATTACGCCGCCGGGAAATTCGCGGGCGAGCAGGCGGTGCTGCGCGCGTCGCCGCGGCACCTGGTGCTGCGCACGAGCTGGGTGTTCGACTGGCATCCGACGCAGACGAAAACTTTCATCCACACGATTTTGAGGACGGCGCGGGAGGGACGGCCGCTGAAGTCCGCCACCGACCAGGCCTCGGTGCCCACCTTCGCCACGGACCTGGCGCAATGGACTTTGGAACTGGTCCGCCATGAGGCGACCGGATTGTTTCATGCCGTCAACGACGACGGCGTGAGCCGGTTTGACTGGGCGAAAAGCATTCTGGAGGAAGCCGTCCGCGCAAAATTGATCCCCGCCGCGCCGCCGGTGGAGCCGGTGCTGAGTTCGTATTTCAACGCCACCATGCGCCGGCCGGACTACACGGTGATGAGCAACGGCAAACTGGCGAAACAGCTCGGCCGCGCGCCCGGCTCCTGGCGCGGCGGACTGAGAAAAATGCTCGCGCAGATGAAGTGATTTCAGGTAGCTTTTACACCCATGTCCACCGTCTGGCAGGAAGTTGAAGTGCGCGGGGTTTGTGAAATCCCCGGGCTGCCGGGCGTGCGCGTGGAGGCGCTGCCGGTCTTCAAGGATGCGCGCGGCAGTTTGCACGAACTGTTTCGCGTGGATGAAATTCCCGCCGGTTTCCAGCCGCGGATGGCGTGTTCCTCGTGGTCGCATCCGGGCGTGGCGCGCGGGCCGCATCAGCACGTCGGGCAGGACGATTATTTCACCTTCGCCGGGCCGTCGGATTTTCGTGTTTATCTCTGGGACGCCCGCCCCGGCGCGGCGGGCGCGGCCAGAGGCTGGTTCATCAACACCGGCGAACAGGCTCCCACGCACATCCACGTCCCGCGCGGCGTGGTTCACGCCTATCACAATGTCGGCCGCGCCTTCGGCCTCGTCGTCACCGTCACCAGCCTGCTGTTCAAAGGCGAAGGCCGGCGCGATCCGGTGGATGAAATCCGCCATGAACTGAACCCTCATTCACCTTATCAGCTTCCGCCATCATGATTCACACCCGCACGCATTGCCGCACCTGCGGCTCCAAAAATCTCAAGCTCATCCTCGACCTCGGCAAGACCGCGCTCGTGAACGACTTTCTCAAGCCGGAGGAGGTCGCGAACTACAAAATCTCGCTGCCGTTGCGCGTGGTGCTGTGCCCGGACTGCTCGCTGGTGCAGCTTGCCGACACGGTGGATCCGAGAATCCTTTATTCGCACTACGCCTACGTCACGTCCACGTCCACAACAATGGACACGCATCTGAACAAGATGGTGACGCATCTGCTTTCGACCGCGCGGCTCGGCGCCGGCTCGAAAGTGCTGGAGATTGCGTCGAACACCGGCGTGTTCCTGAAAAAGTTCAAGGAGCAGGGCTGCGAAGTGCTCGGCATCGAGCCCGCCGGCAACATCGCCGACGTGGCGCTTGCCACGGCGATTCCGACGCGCAAGGAATTTTTCAACGCGGCCACCGCCCAAAAATTGCGCGCCGAATGGGGCGCGGCGGATTTGATCCTGGGCCGGCACGTCTTCGCGCACATTGACGATTTGCGGGATCTGATCGCGGGGCTGGAAGCGGTTTCCCACGCGGAAACCCTGATCGCGTTTGAAGTGCCCTACATCGTGGACTTCTTTGAACACACGGAATACGACACGATTTACCACGAGCATCTGTCCTATATTTCCATCACCGCCATCGAAGCGCTGGTGAAGGACTCGGAGTTCATGCTGTCGCGCGTGGACCATTATCCGATCCACGGCGGCTCGATTTTGTTCCATCTCCGGCATCGCTCCTCGAAAGCCGAGCCGCACGCAAGCGTGGCGCAGGCGTTGGAAAAGGAAAAGCAGATGCGGCTGGCCGAACCGGCGACGTGGGAGGCTTTTGCGCAACGTGTGAACCACATCCGCACCGCGCTGCCCGCGCTGCTCCGCAAATTAAAGGCGCAGGGCAAACGCATCATCGGCTACGGCGCGTCGGCCAAGGGCAACACGCTGCTGAACACCTGCGGCCTCGGCACGCAGGAACTGGACTACATCATTGACAACACGCCGTTCAAACAGGACAAGATCGCGCCCGGTTCGTGGATTCCCGTGCGCCCGCCGGAACGGCTGCTGAAAGACCAGCCGGATTACGCGCTGCTGCTGGCGTGGAATTTCGCGCCGGAAATCATCAGGCGCGAGACGGAGTTTCAAAAGCGCGGCGGCCGGTTCATCGTGCCGGTTCCTGAACCGAAGATCATCGAGCCGGCGGTTTGAAGAATCATGCCTGCCGAAATCAGCCTGGTCATTTTGAACTATCAGGGCGAGCCGTGGCTGGGTCGCTGTCTGGAATCCATCTGCGCGCAAACCGCCGTGGCGCGGCTGGAAGTGGTGATGGTGGACAATGTGTCCACCGACCGGTCGCGGGAGATTTGCGAAAGTTTCCGCGCACGGCTGCCGCAGTTCCAGTTCATCGCCAACCGGGAAAACCTGTGGTATTGCGAAGGCAATAATGTCGGGGCGCGCGCCGCCGGTTCGCCGCTGCTGTTTTTTCTCAACAACGATGTCTGGCTGGAGCCGGACTGTGTGGAGCGGCTGCTGGCCGCTGCCGCCGGCAGCATGGCAGAGATATTTGCGGTCCGGGTGCTCGACTACGCCGATGACCGCTATCAAGGGTTTGGCGCGCTTGGTTTTGACTGGCTGGGCTGCGTGGTAAGCGTTCCCGATCATGACCGTCCGCGCGAACTTTTTTCGGCCTACGGTTGCGCCTTTGCGATCCGCAAAAACTGTTTTGAACGGGTGGGCGGCTTTCCCGCCGAGTTGCAGGCCTATACGGATGAAATTGACCTCGCCTGGCGCGTCTGGATTTCCGGCGGCAGCGTCATCAGTGAGCCGGCGGCGAAAGTGCATCATCGCGGAGCGGCGGCGGCCAATACTGCGGGCGGCAGCCGGCTGGTGGAATTTCGCACCAACGAGGCAAAACGCTTTCTGGCCGTCCGCAACGGCACGGTGTTCTGGCTCAAAAACGGGCGGCACCTTCTGCGGTTGATGGTGCTGCCCCACCTGTTATTATTTTTTTGCGAAGCCATCGCATGGCTGGTGCTGACCCGCAAGCCGGGCTTTGTCTGGCGCTCCTATTTCGGCGGCGTGGCGGCGGCCTTCCGCATAAGGCCATCCACGCGCCAATGGCGGGGACACAACAACCGGATGCGGCAGCATGGGGATTTCTGGATGCTGCGTTTCTGGCACTTGAAATTGGGCCGATGGACCGAAGTCCGGTCGCTGGCGAAACTCGGCTGGCCTAAAGTGGATTAAAAACCGAAAAATAAAATGATCTACGAAATTGAAATCGCGTTGCGAACCCTCCGCCGGGAAGGTCTCGCCTCGCTCGTCAATAAATTGCGCATCTACTTTCATCAGCTTTTTTGTGGCGCGCGATTCCTTTTTCTGCGGCTGCCGTGCAACGCGACGCCGGAGGAACTGGTGGATTTCAGTTTCAATGCGGCAGGCGGTTTGTTGCACACATCCCAGGTGCGGTCGGAAATCATCCAGTTGACCGATTTGGTGGGAAAACGTCGGCCCAAAACCGTCGTGGAAATCGGCACCGCCCAAGGCGGCACGCTATTCCTGTGGTGCCGACAGGCAGATCCGGCCGCCACTATAGTCAGTCTTGACTTGCCGGGCGGCATTCACGGCGGCGGCTATCCATATTGGAAGTCGTGGATTTACCAGCGATTCACGTTCGCGACGCAGAAGCTGCACCTGTTGCGCGGCGATTCGCACAAGCCGGAAATGCTCGCGCAGTTGAAAAGCGTTTTGCCGGGAGATGGCAAAGTGGATTTTCTGTTCATTGACGGCGACCACACCTATTCCGGTGTGAAGGCCGATTTTGACATGTATTCCGGCTTGGTGCGTCCCGGCGGACTGATTGTTTTTCACGATATTTGCAAGCATCCTGAAGCATTGAACTGCCAGGTGGACCGTTTCTGGCAGGAAGTGAAGAATGAACGCCGCGCCCGCGAGTATGTCCATGATTCAAATCAAGGCACCTGCGGCATCGGGGTTATTGAGGTCTGAACCATAATCATTATGAAAAATCTGAAACAAACGCCGCCGGCCAGAACCGGCTGGCTGGCAATCGGGCTGATTGCCGTCGTTCTGGCGGTGCTGTTCTGGCGCAGCTTTCTGCCGGATTACGTCCACTTTTCCAACGACGGCCCGCTCGGCGTGCAAAACGCCGCCTGGGTGCAAATGCCCGGCGGTGTCACGGGCATGTGGGTGGATCTGAATTATCTCGGACTAAGCGGCGGCGCCTACACGCCCGGCCTCACCGCCATGCTGCATGTGTTGCTAACCCCGGTCGGCTATGCAAAATATTACGCGCCAATTGCCTTGTTCATTCTCGGTCTCGGTGCGTGGGCGCTCTTCCGGCAGCTCAAATTATCGCCGCTGGCCGCCATGCTGGGCGCTCTGGCGGCAATGCTCAATTCTACATTTTTTTCCACCGCCTGCTGGGGTGTCGCTTCGCAGGAAATCGCCGTCGGCATGAATTTTTTTGCGCTGGCGCTCGTCGTCGGCTGCAACCCGACAACGCCGGCACTCCTCCGCTGGACGCGGCTGGCGCTGGCCGGCCTGTGCGTGGGCATGAACGTCATGGAAGCAGCGGACATCGGCGCGCTGTTCAGCCTGCTCGTCGCCATTTTTGTATTTTTCCATGCGCTGGCGGAAGGCGAAGGCGCGATGCTGCAAAAAACCGTTCGCGGGGTCAGCCGCGTGGCGGTGGTGGCGGTCTTCGCCGGCTTCATCGCGGTGCAAACGGTGCTTTCGCTGGTCGGCACTTCCATCCAAGGCGTGGCCGGAGCCGCGCAGGACACCGAAACCAAGGCGGAGCACTGGGACTGGGCCACGCAATGGAGCCTGCCCAAAGCGGAAACCCTCGGCCTCCTCGTGCCCGGTTTGTTTGGCTACAAAATGGATACGCCCAAGGACATGCAGCCGGCTTTGCAAGACGCATATCGCAATGGCGTTTACTGGGGCGGCGCGGGACGCGACCCAAGGCTGGACCGGTATTTTGACAGCGGAAGTCAAGGCGTTCAACCATCGGGGCCGGGCATTTACATGCGGTTCACCGGTGGCGGCAATTACTGCGGCATCTTGGTGCTGCTCATCGCTGGCTGGGCGATCGCGCAGGCTTTCCGGCGGCAGAATTCAATTTTCCCCGACGCGCAAAAACGGATGATCCAGTTCTGGGCGGTGGTGATGCTGGTCTGCCTGCTGTTTGCGTGGGGCCGGTTCGCGCCGTTTTACGCGCTGCTTTACCAGCTTCCGTATTTTTCCACGATCCGCAATCCGGCCAAGTTTCTGATCTTTTTCAGTTGGGCGCTCGTCACCATTTTTGCCTACGGCGTCCACGCGCTGAACCGCCGTTACCTCGACCCCAAGGCCATGAAAGCCACCGGCGTCAGCTTGCAGTTCAAAAACTGGTGGGCCAAAGTCAGCAGCTTTGATCGCAAATGGACTTATGCGAGCATCGGCCTGGTTGGAGCCGGCGTGCTCGGCTGGTTGATTTACGCGGCGCAAAAACCGGCGCTGATCCGCTACCTGCAAAAAGTCGGCTTCCCGGACCCCGACCCTGAACACGAAGGTCTCGCGCCAGCCCTCGCCGCCTTCAGTCTCGGCCAAGTTGAGTGGTTTCTGGTGCTGTTCGCCATTGCAGCGGGCTTGGTGCTGTTGGTTCTCACCGGTTATTTCAATGGCCCGCGCGCCAAAACCGGCGCGATGCTGCTCGGCGGATTTTTAATTTTCGACATGGGCCGCGCCAACCTGCCGTGGATCGTCCATTGGGATTACAAGCAAAAATACGAAGTCGGCTCGCTGAATCCCATCGTGGGATTTCTGCGCGACAAACCCTACGAACATCGCGTCGCCGGCCTGCCGTTCCGCGCGCCGCAGGGACTGGAACTGTTCGGCGAGCTTTATCAGAGCGAGTGGATGCAGCATCACTTTCCGTATTACAACATTCAAAGCCTGGACATCGTCCAGATGCCGCGCACGCCCGAAGACATAGAAGCTTTCAAGCAGGCGCTCAGCCCGCGCGGCGATGCGGCCACCGAGCCGCTCGTCTCCCGCGAATGGCAGCTCACCAACACCCGTTATCTGCTCGGCCCCGCCGGCTATCTCGAAGTGATGAACCAGCAGCTCGACCCGGTGCAGCATCGTTTCCGCATCGTCCAACGTTTTGAAGTCATGCCCAAACCCGGCATTCCTCACCCGACACGGCTGGAGGAACTCACCGCCGTTCCCAACGCAAACGGCGACTACGCGCTGTTTGAATTCACCGGCGCCCTGCCCCGCGTGAAACTTTATGCCAACTGGCAGGTCAACACCAACGACCAAGCCAATTTGAAATTGCTGGGCGATCTAAATTTTGATCCGGCCCAAACCGTGCTGGTTTCCACGCCGGAAAAAAATCTGCCCGCGCTGGCCACCAACGAAAATTCCGGCAGCGTCGAGTTCAAAAGCTATGCGACCAAACACATCGTCCTGGCCGCCAACGCCACCACGCCTTCCGTGCTGTTGCTTAACGACAGATTTGATTCGCAGTGGCGCGTGACCGTGGACGGCAGACCGGCGGAACTCCTGCGCTGCAACTTCATCATGCGCGGCGTCTATCTGCCCGCCGCCGGCCAGCATACGGTGGAATTCAGCTTCACCCTGCCGCACCGCCCGCTTTACGTCACGCTCGCGGCCATTGGCGTGGGCTTGCTGCTGGGCGGCTTCCTGTTTTATGCCAGCCGCCGCAATGCCGAACCGGCGGCTTAACCGTAAATATTTTTCGGATGCCGCGTGCGGCGCTGGATTTTGAAGAGATAAAAATCACGCAGCTCGACCAGGAATTTCCCCGCCAGCCACAACGGCCAGCCGGTGATGCCGCGTGCGGCCTGCGCAATTTCGCGGGAGTATTTCGGATTTCCATTTTGCCGGACGCGCTTGGCCTTGATGCCGGAGCGGACGGCGAACAATCCCTTGAGTTTTAGTTTGCGAAACAAACTCCAGCCTTTGCCGCGCAACATTTCGTTGGTCTCCATCGTGCGCCATTCGTCGAAAATGAGCGGCTGCAGGCCGGGCGCGAGAAACACCGTCTGGTTGCTGCCGTGCCAGCGGTATTTCGCCAGCGCGCGGTGGACGTGGACAATTTTTCCACATTCCACACCGTAAGCCGCCCAAAAAATCGTGTCGCCCAGAATTGGAAAATCCTCGCGGAACCGGCACGGCGGCGGCAGGCCGCCGGTTTTCAACAGCACCGCGCAGAATGACTGGTTGCCCAGCTCGGCCTTGCGCTGCAAAAAAACATCCTTGTCCAGCACTTCAATTTTCCCGTCCGTTTTGCCGGAAAAACTCAAGTGGCGGTTGTTCTCGTCAACGCGCTCGTCCAGCGACCACGCCATGCCGCGCCCGGCGCAGTCTGCGAGCGCGCGCGTCATCACTTCATAAAATGCCGGTTCGATGGTGTCGTCGGCGTGCAGAATCTGGAGGAACTCGGTTTCGGTGGAGAAGTCCAGCGAGCGGTTCAAATTTCCAAACAGCCCGATATTTTTCTCATTGCGGATGAATTCACACGGAATGCCGGTGAAATTTTTCACGATTTCCGGCGTGCGGTCGGTGGAGCAGTTGTCCAGCACCACCACGCGGTCGGGCCGCAGCGTCTGCCGCGCGACGGATTCCAGGGTTTGCGCGATAAAGGTCTCGCCGTTGAAAACCGGGATGACCGTGAGCAGCCTGCTTTTCATTTTTTGGCAATCAACAGAAGCTCGTCGCCGGCCTCGGCATCAAACAGGCGTCGAAGCCGCTCGCCCAACTGGAAAAACGCGCCGTAAATAAGACAGCCGAGGCGGCCAAGCTCGGACATTTCCGCGCGCCCGGTGCGCTCGCTGGCACGGCTCAAACCGGCGTAAACCCACGCGTTGTGAACGGACGTGTCCAGCCGGCTGATTTTGAAACCCGCCGCCCCGGCGAGCGACCGAAAATTGCGCCGGTTGAACAAAATCAGATGGCGCGGCGGATCGAGATTGAGCCATGCGTTTTTGAAGCGCCGGTGCCCCCAGCTCGCAATGTTCGGCGTGAGCACGATGAGCGTGCCGCCGGGTTTGAGAACGCGACAACATTCGCGCAACAACGCCGCCGGATCGTAAACATGCTCGATGACGTGGCTCAAATGCACGGCGTCGAAATGGTTCTCGGGGAAATTAATTTCGGCAAGCTGTCCATGCCGGATGTCGAGGCCGCGAGCGCGCGCAGCCTGGACGGCGTTCGCATCCACTTCCACGCCGCACGTCTCCCAGCCGAAGGATTTCATCCGCGCGAGCAGCACGCCGCTGCCGCAGCCGACGTCCAGCACGCGGGCACCGGCGGCCGGTCGGGGCAAATACATGGCGGCTGCGCCCAAATCGTCCGGGCCGCCCGGATGCAGCAAAGCCAGCGGCGCAAAAATAATTTTCCACGGCGCGCCGACACCCTGAACGTAACCGAACCGCATCCGCAAATAACTGTGCCAGACCGACCAGACGGTCGAGCGCACCCAGCTCGCGCCGGGTTCGGGCTGGTGATGGGTGTAATAGCCTTGATACGCCAGCCCAATATCCGCCGGCACCGGCTGTGGATGCAGCCAGACGGCGCGGCAGCTTTCGCATTCGCGCAAATCCCAGATGCCCGGCGCGGCGTAGGAGCGGTCGTGCATTTGCTGGTAAAGAATCTTTCCAGGCGATTTGCACAACGGACAATTCAAAACCGGTTGCGTTCTGATTTCAGTGTTCACCGCGCGAAGCAAATCACAAACACCGGCGGGATTCAAGCCCGCGCCGTGCCAAAGCTACAATCCGGTCGGATGATCCAGAAACGCCTGCGGCAGGTTAAACTTTTGGGACAGCTCCGCGGCCAGCGCTTTGACGCCGAATGTTTCCGTGGCGTAATGGCCGCCGTAAAGGACATTCAAGCCCAGTTCCTCGGCCAGCGCAAAACTCCAGTGCGGGCCTTCGCCGGTGATGAAGGTGTCCACGCCTCCGCCTGCGGCCAGCTTCAAATCGCCACCCGCGCCGCCGGTGACGATGCCGATGCGTTCGCAGATTTCTTTTCCGCCGGGAATCAGCCTTGGCCTGGTGCCAAGCGCGCATTCCAGTTTTTTAGCGAGGGCGGCGCGGGAAATTTTTGTCTGCGTTTTGCAACCGATGGTCTGACCGTGGCTGGCGAAAAACGGTTTAAGATTCTTCAGGCCGAGCGCGGCGGCGAGCTGCGCGTTGTTGCCAAGCCGGGGGTGTGCGTCGAGCGGCAGGTGCGAACTGTAAACGGCGAGATTGTTTTCAACCAGCAATCGGAGCAGCTCATGTTTTTTCCCGGTCCACGGATGCACCGGACTCCAAAATAATCCGTGATGCACGACCAGCAGATCCGCATGCGCGGCGATGGCAAGTTTCACCGTGGCAAGGCTGGCGTCAACGGCCGCCGCAATGCGTGTGACCACGCCGGAGTTTTCCGCCTGCAAGCCGTTGACCGCGCCGTCATAGTCGCCGATTTCATGGGTTCGCAGAATCCGGTCGCAGTGCTGGACGATGGCGGCGAGCAAAACTTTCGACATGGCGCGATGAAAGCAAATCGCGGTCAAACTGCAAGGCGCGAATGATCGCCCCGGGGCGGCCTACAAACGGTGGGCCGGCTCGGGATGCTTTAAAAACACGGTTGTGTCTCCGCCGGGCTGCGGGCCTTCGGGCCGCACCATGGCCTGGCACAAGGCCTGGTTAACACTGAACGGCTGCCCGTGGAGCTGGTAGCCGGCCTTGAGTTTGCGGTTCACCTTGTCAGCAAATTGATGATAGCTGCTGTGATAATCATCCTCGTCGCTGACTACAACAATGTAATCCGCCGAGACGGGGGAGGAATGCGTCGAATATGTTTGTGACATGGACTGTGGTGCAGATTTTAACACGACCCCGCCACTTGCCAAATTAAATTCAAAAAATCTAGCAGTTGCCCGGCGCGTCATCGTCCGGCAAAATGACCGGTCATGGCTAGCGCCCACCACGAACCTGGCTCCCTGCGTTTCAGCCGCCGCGAAAGCGAGCGGGTGGCGGCGGCGCTGTTGCTGTCGCTGCTCGTGCATCTCGGCGTGTGGGGCGGTTATGAGGCGGGCAAAAAAACGGGCGTGTGGCGGCAGATGCATCCGCCCGCGTGGCTGCATCTGGCGGCAAAAAAAAATCCATCGCCGCCCCCGGCGTCCGTTCATCCCTCCGAGCCGGAGATTTTTGTGGACGTGTCCCACGCGGACGCCGAGGCGCCGGTGCAGGCGAAATACTATTCCGATAAAAATTCCCGCGCGGCCAATCCGGACGACGGCAATGCGAACGTGCCGAAATTAAACGGCAAACAAAAGGACGTGCCCAAGACCGAAGACACGGTGCGACCGTCCAAGCTTCAGCCGACCGCGTCGCCGCAACCACCGGCCGCGCAGTCGAAGCCATCTGAAAAACCGCAGACGCCCGGCGATCTTTATCCCTTGAGGCCGGGGAAAAACACCGCGCCACAACCGCCGGCACAGCCGGAGCGGCCCCGCACGTTGCGGCAGGCGCTCGCGCAACGCGACCAGTTGCCCGGCCAGATGATGCAGCAGGACGGCGGCGTTCACCGGCACGCGCTGTGGTCGTCGCTCGACGCCAAGGCCACGCCGTTCGGTAATTATGACCGCGCGATCATCGAGGCCGTCACACAACGCTGGTATGATCTGCTCGACAGCCACCATTATGCGGAGGATCGCGACGGCAAAGTCATCCTGCGGTTCAAATTGAAACCGGACGGCACCATCATCGAAATGCAGCCGCTCGACAACACCGTCGGCGAAATGCTGGGCTATCTTTGCCAGGAAGCCATCGAGGAAGCCGCGCCGTTCGGCAAGTGGCCGTCGGATATGCAGCGCGAAATCGGTGCGAATTATCGGGAAATCACTTTCACGTTCTATTATTATTGAACGCATATTTTATGGAAACTGCCGTTTATTTTATACTTGGATTGACCTCGGTCATCGGCCTCGGGGTGGTCTTATGGCGCGGATGGATGCTGCGCTGGGGCAAGGTCGCCCCACCGCAAATCGCCGCCGCAGTCGCTGAATGCAACACGCCCGACGACGTAAAACGGATGCGCGCCCTCTGCGGGCAAAATCCTTCGCCGCTCGGTCGCTTGCTCTTGTTTGCCGCCAACCATCTTGACTGGCCGAAAGCGGAAAATGTCAGTTCGCTTGAAACGGCCGCGCGCCGGGAAATCGTCCGGCTTGAACGCGGCCTGGTCGTCCTGGAAATCATCATTGGCATCGCGCCGCTGCTCGGGCTCGTGGGCACCATTCTCGGCATGATGTCCGTGTTCAACGACATTGGCGAAGCCGGCCTGAACAACGCCTCCAAGCTCGCGCACGGCATCAGCGTCATTTTGAACGCCACCTTGATCGGCCTGCTCATCGCCATTCCCGCGCTGGTGGCGTGGGGTTATTTCAGCAAAAAAGTCGAGGTCTTCGCCGTGGAAATGGAAACGCTCTGCGACGAATTCATCCGGCGGCAATACCGGGACAAGATGTGACGACGAAATGAGGAACCCCCGAACATCAAACGCCGAACGTCGAACGCTGAACGCCACAGCGAGTGCGATGTTCAGCATTCAATGTTCAAGATTCGACGTTTCCCAATTTTTCAATCATGAAATTTCTCGTCCATAAACGCCGCACCGCGCCTGCCGTCATCATCGTTGCGTTGATTGACGTGCTGATCGTGCTGGTGATTTTTCTGTTGGTGACCACCACGTTCAAGCAGCAGCCGTCGCTCCGGCTGCAACTGCCGGAATCCAAACAGGCGCTCAACCCCGGCGCAAACGAAAATCCGCCGCTGGTTGTGATCATCGAGTCGAACGGCATCGTGCGGCTCGGACCGGAAGCGATGGCGATGACGGTTGATCAGTTGCAATCCCAGCTTGCGTCGCAGGCCGCGAAGAATCCGAACCTGAAGCTGGCCGTGCGGGCCGACAAAAGTGCGCCGTGGGGCCAGATGGTGAAGGTGATGGACGCCGCCCATGCCGCGAACATTACAAACCTGAGCGCGTTCACCAGGGAGGCCGGCAAGCCGTGAAATGAAAGCCGCGAAGCCGCCGAGAACACCAGGAGCAAGCCAGTCAAGCGCGCCGGCTGGAGTTGCGCTCGTTTCCTGATTTTTGCGCTTTTCAAACGCCGGCCAGCTTGACCTTGGCTGATGGCAAAGGCCCGGCCTTCGAGGTCGTCCGCATCAGAATCCGGACACCGCATGCGCGGCGAGGCTGTCCGAATTTCGTTCAAATTGAAAATGGTGAAGGCAACCGCATACTAGGTGTTTCTCTTAGTGGCATAGTGGGTATTCACAGGCAACAATCAGGCGGGACACCAATTGCACATCGGCGGTGACTTGTCCTAAATTGTCTTCATGCAAACAATAATTGCTAAACCGGTTCCTGCGATGAAGGATGACATGGATCATCCGCAGGCCAACGACTTCACCCCTCCTGCGGCACCCGAAAATGGCCAGGGCAACCGGGCTCTTGTGGAGGCGTTGACCTGTTCCCGCATCTACCGCGACTACGAGCGAGCGTTCAGTGATCTGACCGGCCTGCCGGTGGCGTTGCAGCCGGTCGAAACCTGGCAGCTTCCCCACCATGGCAAGCGAAACGAGAACGCCTTTTGCGCGCTGCTTTCCAGAAAAAACCGCTCCTGCGCCAATTGTCTGCAAACGCAGGAACGCCTGTGCCAGCAAGCCTCCGGCGAGCCGGAGACCGTCACCTGCCCGGCCGGCTTGAGCGACAGCGCGGTGCCGGTGCGCATGAGCGACCGGCTCGTGGGTTTTCTCCAGATCGGCCAGGTGTTTCGCAAAAAGCCGACCGAAGCGCAGTTCAAAAAAACCTTTGAGCTGTGCAAAAAATGGGGCGTGGAGACGACGCCGGAAACGCTCCGGAAGGCTTATTTCTCCGGCAAGGTGGTTTCCCCAAGAGAGCATGAATCCGCCATCAAATTGTTGACAATTTTTGCACAGCATTTGGCAATGGTGAGCAATCAGGTTTTCATCCAGCGCGAAAACTCCGAACCCCCGGTCATCGCCAAGGCCCGTGCCTTCATCGCGGAACACCAGACCGAGGAGCTGTCGCTCGGCCAGGTCGCCAAGGCCGTCAACATGAGCAGTTATTACTTCTGCAAGATGTTCAAAAAAGTCGCCGGCATCAATTTCACCGACTACGTCGCGCGGGTGCGGATTGAAAAATCCAAGAATCTGCTGCTCAACCCGAATTTGCGCGTGAGTGAAATTGCGTTCGAGGTTGGCTTCCAGTCGCTGACGCATTTCAACCGTGTGTTCAAAAAAATTCTCAACCAGTCGCCGACGGAATATCGTTCGCAGTTGCTGGCTCATTAGCAAACCCTGCCCGGTAAATTTTTGGGGATCAGCCTTTGATTGAAGTTGGCAGGGATGCCGATTTCGCGGATAGTTCCCATATTCGCGAAATGAAGGACTACCGCAAAATGTCCCGGACGGAATTGCTGGCGTGGATTGGCCAGCTCCAATCCAAACACGCCCGCCGCTCGAAGACGCAGAAGCAACGGGCGTCGGTGGCGTTGCATGATCGTGAAGCGCAATTGCGAGCGGTGCTGGATACGGCGGTAGATGGCATCATCACTATTGATGAACACGGCATCATTGAGTCGGCAAATCAAGCGGCGGGAAAAATCTTTGGCTGCTCGCCGGTCGAGCTCCCGGGCAAAAACATCAGCGTCCTCATGCCCATGCCGCATTGCGCGGCGCACGACGGCTACCTCGCCAATTACCGGCACACCGGCCAGGCCAAGATCATCGGGATCGGGCGAGAAGTGCCCGGCCTGCGCAAGGATGGGACGGTTTTTCCAATGGATTTGTCCGTAAGCGAAGTGAAGCTGGAGAAACGGCGGCTGTTCACGGGATTCATCCGCGATATCAGCGCGCGCAAGAAGGCGGAAAAAGCGTTGTTGCATTACGCCGCACTGGTTGAATCTTCGGATGACGCCATCATCGGCAAAACTTTGGACGGATACGTCACCAGTTGGAACCGGGGCGCGGAAATGGTCTTCGGCTATTCGCGCCAGGAAATGATCGGCAGACATATCTCCGTGCTCATTCCCGATGACCGCAAAAGTGAAGAGCCGGACATTCTGGAAAAAATCAGGCGTGGCGAGTCGGTTGACCACTGCGAAACTCTCCGGCGGCGCAAAGACGGGATGTTGATTGATATTTCCGTGACGGTTTCACCCATCCGCGACGCGGAAGGAAAAATCATCGGGGCGTCAAAAGTGGCGCGCGACATCACCGGACGCAAACAGCTCGAAAAAGAAATCCTCGAAATCAGCGACCGCGAGCAGCGGCGCATCGGCCATGATTTGCACGACGGGCTGTGCCAGCATCTGGCGGGCATCGAAATGCTGAGCCAGGTGCTGGAAAAAAAACTGACGCCAAAATTCAAGGACGGCGCGCGGCGCGCCGCTGACATCGCCAAAAATGTGCGCGCGGCCATCGGCCAGACACGTTCGCTGGCGCGCGGGCTTTCGCCGGTCACGCTGGAATCCGAAGGCCTGGCCTCCGCGCTGCATGAGCTGGCGTTGAACACGGAAAAAATGTTCCGCGTCAAATGCCGTTTCGATTCCGACTCGCAGGTGCCGGTGCAAAACCATGCGATGGCCACGCATCTCTTCCGGCTCGCGCAGGAGGCCGTTTCCAACGCGATCAAGCACGGCCGGGCCGGGAAAATTTCCATTCATCTCAAGGCTGATCCCGGCTGGATTTACCTTGGTGTCAGTGACAATGGCGCTGGCTTTGCACTGGAAAAGACCGCGCAGTCGAACGGCATGGGCCTGCGCATCATGAAATTCCGGGCGGGAATGATCGGCGGCACGCTCACCATCGAACGCCAGGCCGGCGGTGGCACCATTGTCATCTGCTCCGCGCCCAATCATCCGGCCGCCGGCGAACAAAAATAAAATCATGGCCGCCAAAAATAAAACTTCCGCCAGGCGTCTGCTCATCGTGGACGATCATCCGATGATGCGCACCGGACTGGCGCAGTTAATTGACAATGAAAGCGACTTGAAGGTTTGCGCCCAGGCTGATAATGCCGGCCAGGCGATCAACGCGGTCGCCAGGCAGAAATTTGACCTGGCGCTGGTGGACCTTTCGCTGCCGGACAAAAACGGACTGGAACTCATCAAGGACCTCCGCACCTTGAAACCGGCGCTGCCGATCCTCGTCGTCTCGATGCACGACGAGATGATTTATGCCGAGCGCGTGCTGCGGGCCGGCGCGCGCGGCTACATTATGAAACAGGAAGGCGGACAAAAATTTCTGCTGGCCATCCGGCAGGTGCTCGCCGGCAAGGTTTTTGTCAGCGAAAAAATGTCGGCGCGCATCCTCGAAAATTTTTCCGGCAGCCAGACGGAAAATCCCGGTTCATCGGTGCGGCGGCTGTCTGACCGCGAGTTTGAAGTGTTCCAATTGATCGGCCAAGGGATCGGCACCCGCGAGATTGCCGGACGGCTCCATTTGAGCGTCAAGACGGTGGAAGTCCACCGGGCAAACATTAAGGAAAAGTTGAGCCTCACCACGGCGACGGAGCTGATCCGCTACGCCGTGCGGTGGCTGGATGCCCAAGGCCGGAACTGACGGCTCATTTTTAACCGTTTCAGGCTCTGCAAAATTGGCAAAATCAGGTGATGATTTGCCAAAAGCGGGGAAGTCGGCAAGATTTGCGGGTGTCATTTTCTTCTCAGTTACTAAAATTAAAACAACTTTCAAATATGAGCACTGCTGACAAACCTGCGAATTCTATTGAAACCGCCCACGACATTCTCCACCACACCACGCGGCGTCCGCTCGACCCGATTTTCTCGCCCAAATCCGTGGCGGTCATCGGGGCCACGGAAAATCCCGGCAGTGTGGGCCGTAAGATCATGGATAATCTGATGCAGGGCGGTTTTGCCGGCACGATTTATCCGGTGAATCCCAAACGCCCCACTGTGCTGGGCCTCAAGGCCTACGCCAGCATCACCGCCGTGCCGGAAAAGCCCGATCTCGCGATCATCATCACGCCGCCGGCAACAGTGCCCGGCATCATTCGCGATTGCGGCAAGGCGGGCGTGCGGGGGGCCATTATTATTACCGCCGGGTTCAAGGAAATTGGCGCGCCGGGCGTGGAACTGGAACGCCAGGTTCTCGAAGAAGCGACGAAGGCGGGCATCCGCGTCGTCGGGCCAAACTGCTTGGGCGTGATGGTTCCCGGCGGAAAATTCAACGGCACGTTTGCCTCCAACATGGCGGTCACTGGCAGCGTCGCTTTCCTGAGCCAGAGCGGCGCGCTTGGCACGGCGATTCTCGACTGGAGCCTGAAGGAAAATGTCGGTTTCAGCGCGTTTGTCTCGCTCGGCTCGATGCTGGACATCGGCTGGGGCGATTTGATCCAGCATTTGGGCGACGACCCGAACACCAAAAGCATTGTCATTTACATGGAAAGCATCGGCGACGCGCGGTCGTTCCTGTCCGCCGCGCGCGAAGTGGCGCTGACCAAGCCCATCATCGTCATCAAGCCCGGCCGCACGGCCGCCGCCGCGAAGGCTGCGGCGTCACACACCGGCTCGCTCACCGGCAGTGATGAAGTGCTGCAGGCGGCATTCCAGCGCGTCGGCGTTTTGCGCGTGGACACCATTTCCGAACTGTTCGACATGGCGGAAGTGCTCGCCAAACAGCCGCGGCCGCTGGGCCCGCGCCTGACGATTGTGACCAACGCCGGCGGCCCCAGCGTGATCGCCACCGACACGCTCATCAGCAGCGGCGCGCAACTTGCGGAACTCACGCCGGAAACCATGGAAGCGTTCAACAAAATCCTGCCGCCGACCTGGAGCCATAACAACCCGGTGGACATCATCGGCGACGCCAAGCCGGAACTTTACGCGAAGTCGCTGGAAATCGCGGCCAAAGATCCGAACACCGACGGCATCCTGGTCATCCTCACGCCGCAAGGGGTTACGGATCCGACCGCCACGGCCGAATGCTTGAAGCCGTATGCGCACATTTCCAACAAGCCCGTCATCGCGAGCTGGATGGGCGCGGACGTGGTTCAGAAAGGCGAGGACATCCTCAACGCTGCGCAGATTCCGACCTTCAAATATCCCGACCGCGCGGCGAAGGCGTTTTATTACATGTGGCGCTACAGCGAAAATCTGCGCCAGCTTTATGAAACGCCCGCAATGCCGCAGGACGACGCGCACGGCGAAATTGACCGCGAGAAGGCCGCCGCCATCATCGCCGAAGTCCGCAAATCCGGCCGCACCATCCTGACCGAATTTGAATCCAAAAAACTGCTCGCTTCCTACGGCATTCCAACGGTGGAAACTCACATCGCACTGACCGAAGGCGATGCGGTGAAACAAGCCGCGCGGCTGGGCTTCCCGGTCGTGCTGAAATTGTATTCCGAAACCATCACGCACAAAACGGACGTCGGCGGCGTGCAATTGAATTTGCGCACCGCTTCCGCCGTGCGCCAGGCCTGGAAGGCGATTGAAGCTTCCTGCACCAAGAAAGCCGGCAAGGAACATTTCCTCGGCGTCACCGTGCAGCCGATGATCAAGCTGGA
>CAYVGC010000075.1:0-22375 GCA_964449815.1 uncultured Bifidobacteriaceae bacterium | reverse complement strand
CCTTCAGGTTATGAGCCTGACGAGCTACCGGGCTGCTCCACCCCGCGATCAAGGAGCCGCATTATAATCACACGACGGAGCGCAGGGCAAGTTATTTCAAAACGGGTTCACGCCATACCGAATCCAGTAGCCCGGCAGTTTCAAAAATTCCAGCCGCATCCGCCGGTTGATGCCCAGTTTTTTCCAGTCGTCACGGCCAAAGGCGAAATACGACGGGCGCGAATAAAATTTCAGCTCCGGCGCGAAATGCTCGAACGTCCTCTCCACCCGGCGCGCGTGATACCATGACGTGACCAGAATCGCGCTGCGGACCTGTTCCGCGCGCAACCGCTGGATGGTGAACCCGGCATTCTCGCGCGTTGTCGTGGATTTGTTTTCGACCTCAATCACCCGGGCCGGAACGCCATTGGCGATCAAAAGCTGCCGGTTGATTCCGTCGTCGCCCGCGCCGCTGATGAGGATGCGCGGCGCGGCACGCATCTTGAACAATGCCGCCGCGCGCAATGGCCGCTCATGCGAGCCGCCGCCGATGACGACAATGACGTCCGCCGTCACCGGCCCGCTGTCCACCGTCAAAAACTTTTCCGGGAAAAACCAGGCGGCGACGCCCAGCAGCAGCATGACCACGGCGATCCACCGGGCGATTTTGAAAAGGAATTTGAACATTTAATCCACTGCCGATTTACATCGGCGAATTCCGGCGCGATGTCCAGCCAATTCCAGTTCCAAGGAGAACATCTGTCATGCCTGATAAAAAGCTGATTAAAGTTCGCCAATGTGCTGTTGAATCATGTGTTTCCGATACCAGCGGTCGTGCTGACGTCTGGGAAATCTGAAATTATTTTACTCGAAAGCGAGGTCAATAAACTACGGCTGATCAATGGAGTCAAAAACTTGAAGGCCAAGCCGATCGCCGCCAGCGGGAGCATGGTCCGGCTGACCGGATCGCCAGGGAAAAGCAACCTGGTCGCACGTCTTGAAATCAATGGACAGACTGCCAAAGTTGCGGTCCAACCGGGGCGGCCAGCCGGATCAGCTATTTAATGACTCACCATAAGTTATTGCCGGGCATTGCCGGCATCATGAATAATGTGCCGGCAAACTAGAAACAAAATCGCATTAACTGAACGACAGCAATGAAAGCCAGCCTCATGCCATCAAACACCAGACTGCAAACGGTTGCATTGATTGCCTGGATCGTGCTGCTGCCCGCGATCATGTCGGCGGGTGAACAAACCGACTGGCGCGACAAGATGCAGCCCATTGTGCCGCGCAGCTATCTTTGTCAACACGCGGCCGTGCCGATCAAGATTGACGGGTTGCTCGATGATGCTGCCTGGGCCGCCGCGCCGTGGACGGGCGATTTCGTGGACATTCAGGGCGACGCCAAACCGAAACCACGCTTTCACACGCGCGCAAAACTGCTCTGGGACGATGATTATCTCTATGTCGCCGCCGAGTTGGAGGAACCGCACGTTTGGGCCACGCTCACCCAGCACAACTCCGTCATTTTCCAAGACCCGGATTTTGAAGTGTTCATTGATCCGCTGGGTTTTACCCAGCCTTATTACGAATTTGAAATGAACGCGCTCAACACCACTTGGGACTTGCTGCTCGACAAGCCGTATCAGGATCAAGGCAGGCCGCATGACGAGTGGGAAATTCCCGGAATAAAAACCGCCGTCCACATCAACGGCACGCTCAATCATCCCGCCGACACCGACCAGGGTTGGACTGTGGAAATCGCGTTTCCGTGGAAAGTGCTTGCGGAACACGCGCGGCACGCCGGTCCGCCGACCGAAGGCGAACAGTGGCGCATAAATTTCTCGCGGGTTGAATGGCAAATCACCACCAACGGCGGCGTTTATAAGAAAGTGCCGGACACGCCGGAGGACAACTGGGTTTGGTCGCCGCAAGGCGTGGTGGACATGCACCGCCCGGAAATGTGGGGTCTGCTTGAATTCACACGCCGGCCGGCGGGCGAGACAAATTCAGTTTCGTCCATCCCCGGCAAGCCTGCGCGCGATCTCGCCCTCCAAATTTATTATGCGCAACGGGATTTCTGGAGCGCACACCACCGCTGGGCTACCAACCTGGTTGAGCTTAGCTTGAGCACGCTGGAACCTCCTGCAATGTCTGCGCTGGAAGCGACCTCGGATGGCTACACCTGCTCGGTGGTGTTCAACGACGGCGGGAGCAACCACGTTTGGCGGATCCGCGAGGACCGGTTGCTGAAGCTGGACCAGGTGATGCCGGTGGAGACTGAAACCTTCGTTGCGCTGGCTGCGGAGAAATACGGCGACGTTGGCCGGCGCGCGGCGTATTTCCTGGTGGACAACATGCCTGCCGGCGACCGGGCTGGATTAAGCCACGATTTTCTGCTGGAGAATCTTTCGCTGGCGTTCAAGGCGCGGACAAATTTCGCGTGGGCCAGCGCCGTGCCGGAGCGAATTTTTTTCAACGACGTGCTGCCTTATGCTTCGCTGGATGAGCCGCGCGATCCTTGGCGGGCGGATTTTTACCAGCGCGCGTCCGACATTGTGCGCAACTGCAAAACCGCCACCGAAGCCGCGCAGGCGTTGAACCGGGAACTCTTCAAGCAAATTGACGTTCATTACAATCTGGGCCGCAAACGCAACAACCAAAGCCCGAAGGAATCCATCGAGCAACACAAAGCCACCTGCACCGGCCTCTCGATCATTCTGGTGGATGCCTGTCGCGCGGTCGGTGTGCCGGCGCGCATCGCGGGCGTTCCCGAATGGGCGCAAAAGGAAGGCAACCACACCTGGATTGAGATTTGGGACGGCGACTGGTTTTTCACCGGCGCGGATGAATACGACAAGAATGGACTCAACCGTGGCTGGTTCAATTCCGACGCCGCCAAAACCGTGCGCAGTCCGAATCCGCTCAACCAAATATACGCCACTAGCTGGCGGCGCACTGGCCAGTATTTTCCGCTGGCATGGGATCTCGATTCGCGCGAGGTGCCGGGCGTGAACGTCTCTGCCCGCTACGCCGCGCTTGAAGCCGACACCAATTCCACGGCGACGGTCGTCAATGTGCGGCTGCTTGAAAAAACCGGGGGCGAACGGTTGACCGCAGCGGTCGAGCTTCGCAACGCGAACGGCAGGCTGCTTGCCCAAGATCACACCCGCGCTGGCACGGCGGACCTGAACGACATGCCGGCTTTCACGCTGCCGGACGGTGCGGCCAGCGTGGTTTTCCGTTTCGTGCGCGACGGTGCGGCGCGGGAAAAGGTCGTGCCCTGCGCTTTGTGCATGAACTCGCACACCCTGGATCTTAATTGGAACGAACTTGCTCCAGTGCCGACCAATATCCTTTCCGCCGAAGCCTGGCTGGCGCGTCCGGCGGCGGAACGCGGCAAGCCGCCGAAACTCACTTTTTCACGAAGCGAAGCGGACCGGTTCATTTCGCTCGCGTGGGATGATGTTCAAAAAAAACGGGCTGAATCGGCGGCGGAAGAATTGTCCGCAAAGAAAATTTTAATCGGCGATAAAAGCCTGAAGTGGATGGAAAAAAACTTTGGCAACGCGCCCGACGGCAAGCACAGCCTCTGGATCACGATGCACGGCGGCGGGCAGGGGACCGAGGAGGAAAATGATCAGAACTGGCGGGGTTATTTTGGCCGCTATGAATTTCCGCCCGGCAGCATCAACGTCGCCCCGCGCGCGCCGGCCAACACCTGGGACATGTGGCATGTGCCTTGGGTCGACGACTTGTTCGACCGGCTGATTGCCGACATGGTTTTGCAGCATGGCGTGGACCCAAACCGGGTTTATCTCATCGGCTACTCGGCGGGCGGCGACGGCGTTTATGAACTCGCACCGCGCTTGTCCGACCGGTTCGCTGCCGCCGCGATGTGCGCGGGCCATCCGAACCGTGTCACTCCGGAAGGTTTGCGCAACCTGCCGTTTTTTCTCTACATGGGCGGTGCCGATAGCGCTTACAACCGAAATGTTGTCGTCCGTGAATTCAGCGCAAAAATGGACGCGCTGCAAACGGCCGATCCGGCGGGCTATGTCCATCGCCTGACCGTTTATCCGGGTTTGCCGCACAATATGCAGGGCCGCGAAGCCGAGGTGATTCCCCGCATGTCACCGCTGCTGCGCGAAGACTGGCCGAAGCGTGTTGTGTGGAAACAGAACGACGATGTCACGCACATTCGATTTTACTGGCTGGAACGCGCGCCTGAAGCGGTGCGGCCTGGGGAAATTTATGCCGCGCATGTCGAAGGGCAGACGATTACAATTGAAACTCCCAGCACCGGCAGCCTGACCTTTCGCCTTTCTGATTCATTGCTGGATCTCAATCAGCCGGTGCGCGTGATGACAGCCGGGCGGGCTGTTTTTGAGGGCGTGGTTCCGCGCTCATTTGTGGCGGTCGTGCAATCGTTGCGTGAACGCGAAGATCCGGAAACGACCGCCACAGCACTTTTGCCGGTTTCGTGGTAAAATGCTGCTTGACGACCGAAGGCATCGCCTGCGGTCCGGCAAGCCGGCTGCGGAAATAGAGCTGCGGTCCGGGATTTAATTGGACATGGATGGAGGCGCGGCTGCCGGCGCGCTGCCCCAATTCTGGTTCGGTGCCGGCCCCATTTCAAAAACCAATTTGCCACCGTCTGCAATGTCGGCATGGCTGAACCACGGCCGGTCGAGCGGCTGGCCGTTCAAGGTCGCGGACTGAATGTAGATGTTCGTGTTGGAATTGTTGTGGGCGACGACGACGAGATTTTTTCCGTTGCCAAGGTGAATGGTGGCCTCGTCAAAAATCGGGCTGCCGATGATGTAATCTGGCGCGGCGGGATTCACCGTGTAAAAACCCAGCGCGCTCAACACATACCACGATGAGGTCGAACCTTGATCATCCATGCCGGGATAGGCCAGGCCGTCCCTGTCACTGCCGTAAAGCTGGCGTAGAATTTTGCGGACAATTGCCTGAGTTTTCCATGGCTGGCCGGCAAAGTCGTAATAGTAAGCGGTCTGCTGATCCGGTTGATTGCCTTGGCAATACTGGCCGATCAAGCCGGTGACATCGCGCGCGATGCCCTTCGGGTGATATGGTGTGGAAAAAAATTCATCCAGCTTTGCGCAGAATTTTTCCCGCCCGCCGAGCAAATTGACCAAGCCTTGAACATCGTGCGGCACCAGCCAGAGCGTCTGCCAGCCGTTGGCCTCCTTCATCATGAAATTGTAATATGGCTCCAGCGGATCAAACGGCGCAATCCAGGAGCCATCTTCGTTGCGTCCGCGCATGAAGCCAATTGAGGCAGCAAAGACGTTGGTATAATTGTGGGCGCGGGCGAGAAACATTTTATAGTCGTCGTCCTTGCCAAGTTTTTTCGCATAAAGCGCCATCGCGTAATCGTCCCAACTGTATTCCAGCGTCTTGGCGACGCCCGCATTGCCGCCGGCGTAAGGCGGGCTGGGATGGTCCACGACGATGTCGTGAATCCAGCCTTTCTGCAAATACTCGGCCAGATTGCGGCGCGGCCCGGCCGGGTCGGTGGCATTCTTGCGCAGGTATTCATAGGCGCCCGGCCAGTCAAAATTCAAGCCGCGTTCCCAGTCGCCGAGAAACATCATCACCGCGTGGTCGCCGTGGAACGACGTGTTCATCCAGCCGGATTCGCGGGCCATCTCAAATTCTGAACGGAGAACATTCAATTTCAGTTCCGGCTCCAGCAGCGTCAGCAAAACAATCTGGTCGCGGCCGGTATCCCAGAATGGCACCGGGCTGTAGCGGTCATAATCCGCCGTGTGCACCTGGTTGTCAGAACCTCGAAACGGCTCGCCCTTTTTGGCGACGAGGCGCGGGCTGGTCAGCGAATGGTAAAGCGCGGAATAAAAAAATTTCCGGTCGTGTTCGGTGCCGCCTTTGACTTCGACGAGATTTAATTTTTTGCTCCAGATGTCCTTGGCTTGTTTTTTGATGCCGTCAAAATCCCAGCCGGGATTCTCCGATTCCAGCCGTTGTTGCGCCTCCTCGAAAGTTCTGCCGGCGGCGAGCTTCATCAGGACCGTTTCGCCCGCCAAAGTTGAAAAATTCAAATAGCTGCCGGCGTAACTGCCCGATTCGGACCGCGAATCGGGGTTCGTGACATCATCCCGGAGAACCCGCCCGCCGTCCAGCGCCGGGATATTTTGCCGGAAGGTGCCAAACGACTTGAACCGGCTTGGAAAATTCCGCGATGAAACAGCGCCCGCCGCGGCCTTGCCCGCGAACCGCCTGGTCTCCGATAATTTCGATGTGCCCGTCACCCGGACCAAGGTCAATGAGAACGACGCCCTTGTCCGTCTGCGGAAAAGTGAAACGATAAAATCCGGTGCGTTCGGTCGTGGTCAGTTCGACTTTGATTTTGTGATCGGGAAAATAAACCGTGTAACAGCCCGGCGACGCCTTTTCCGAATTTTTGTCGTAAGCTGAAGCGTAGCTGCGATCCGGCGGCACGGTCCAATCACCGACCAGCGGCATGATCGTCATCTCCGAAACCATGCTGGAAAAACCGATCATCATCCGTCGCGGATGGGTGTAAGGCCAGATGATGCCGTGATTGCCGGCGGCCTCGGCCAGGTCTTTGTTAAGCGGGCCAAGATTGACTTCGTGATGCGGCAGCGCCGGTCCCGGCAAAGTGAAGCCGGTGTAAATCTCCTCGCCCGGCGGCGGCGCATTGCCGATGAGTTGCGGATCGTCCAGCGGTGCCGTGCCCACCAGCGGATTGGCGCAATCAACCGGGCTTTCCGCCGCAACGGCTTGATTTTTCCAAGGCAACGCCAGCAGAAGAACCAGCGCCGCACAGCGGGTAAATTTCACAACCGACATCGGAAAGTTTTTCATGGCTTCAAATCAATTTGACCGTTGTCGCGGGCTGCGTAAAGCAAATGAATTCCGCCTGCATCCGAAACACTCATGACCGTGGCTGCTGGGCGTGGATCACCTTCATTTTCATTAATCGGCAAAACGCTGCGCCCGAATGATGACCAAGCCACCGGCGGTAACTGGGATTTTGGAGCTGATGAGCGCATCGGGTTTTTCATCCAAGCCGCTCATCCACATCGCTGCCGGAGCCGGCTTTCGCCAGATCAATTTCGCCTGCTGGTCGCGACCGGAGGCGCCGAACAGCCGGACAATCCACGACTTGCCATCATCGCCCGGCTTGAGCGCGGTGACGAGCACGTCGGCTGGTTCAACACGCAGCAGCGGCGTGTGGTCTGGGGCGGTTCCGCTGGCAGGGCTGACGCAGAAAGGCTGGCTCAAATCCATGGCGGCCCGCGCGGTTTCGGCGGCGTCAAAGATTCTGTGCAGGCGGAGCGCGTAGCGAAACGTCACGCGGCCATCCTGGTAAGCGCGATAGTTGGTGCCCCAATGATTGTTCATGACCCAGGAATAAATTTTTTGCGTCCGCCCAATGTGTTTGCGCCAGACGCCGGGATTTGATTGCGAACCAAGCAGGGTCGAAAGCTGTCCAATTTCAACGAGCGGTGCGTCGAGTGTCACGAGCGTGACGCCGTTGCGGGCGTTGGAAACGTCGGTCCAGCGGCCCACAGGCAGCCAGTTTTTGCACGCGCCGGGAAGCTGGTTGGTTTCCGGGCGCATGGTTCCGAGCGGAATATCCAGCCGCACATCGCCGCCGCTCACATTGAAAGGAAAAGCAAAACTCACGCTTTCCTTGGAGCCGCGTTGCGCGAACGCGCCGCCGGGACCGCCTTCGCCGGGATGCGGATTGAGCGGCACCCGTTTTTTGTCAATCGTGTTGTTCAATTCCACAGAGTCCGCGCCGGCGACGAGCCGAAGCTCGCGCGTCAACCGGTTGCAACCCGGCGCATCAGATTCAACCCGCAGCGACGCGACGAGCGGACCGTTTTCCAAAATTGAAATCCTTGCCGGGCCGCTGCTTTGCAAGTCGGCCAGATTGTCGCCGGCCAGATAGGCGTAGTTGTTCAAACCTTCGCCACTGGCCGAGGCAAAATTTTCGTTCACGCCGCGCAGTTTCAGCTCAACGATGTCACCGGTGTTCGGATCCACGCGAACGTGCAGCAAACCGTTGTCAAGCCCGAGGGAAGTGGCATGAACTGGAGTTAAAGCCTGCGCCGCTTTGCCGTTGCCGATGCTGAATCTTGCGCCGGCCAGCGGCGGAATTTTCTGCGCGAGAAACGCCAGTTCGCCGCTCGCCAGCCGTTGCGAGGGAACTGCGCGACCGGCTTCATCCGTCACATAATCGCCCGCCGCCGACTGTTCCGGCGGCACGAGAACCAACTCCGTGCGCGGCCAGGAAGTGGTGTTAAAAACGTCCACGCCGGAAAAAGTTGCTGGCGCGGCTCCGGCGTCCAGTGCATGCGCCAGCAGTGCTTTGGATTGCTGGTCGGCGTCCGCTGCCAGCGCGCGTTTGAATTCCCATTGCGACTGTGTGAACGGATTTTCGGAATCGGAAACGCTGCACCACGCGCCCCAGGTGTGTTCGGAGTAAAGCAGAACATTTCTCCACGCTTCATCAAAAGCCGGCGCGGAAAATGCGTCTGGATTGCGCAGTGCGAAAAGGGTCTCAGCTTGCACCAGTCGTTCGCCGCTGCCGCGGTTCAGCGCGGTTTCCAGCGCCGACGAACCCGCACCGTCTTCCCAGTAAGGCGTGAGGTCGCCTTTGAACTGCGGCAGCTTGTCGCCGTATTTTTTTTCGAGCGCGGCGAAGGCTTCGCTCGTGGAAGAAATCATGAACTTTGGCCAGGCGTATTCGGTATTCCACGCCTTGATAAACTCGCAAATTTCTCCATCCGGTTCCGCGTTGTCACCGTGGCCCGACCAGCGCAAGTAGGAAATGTCATACGGGAATTGGAGCGAATCCAGATGCTGCTGGTAATCGCCGACCCACGCCGGGCTAAATCGTCCGATGATGTGCGAGAGCGCGTAGCCCGTCCACGGAAGCCAGACCAGAATTTTTTCTTTTCCCGACGGCGAGAGCCACCAGAACGGTTTGTCCTGCCATTGCACCATGAGGTCGCCGATGCGATCAAAATAATTCGGCGCGAGCGAAAAATACCGGATGCCCGCCTGCGCCATCGCAGTCGCGGTGCCCCACGTCATGCCGGGCACATCGCTTTGCATGGCAGAATCAACTTTCACGCCGCATTGGGTGCCGAGCCGCGTCGAATAAGCGCACAGTTGCAATAATTCTTCGGGCCGGCACAAGCCCGTGAGTTCGTTGGCATACATGCCGTTGAGCGCGATGCGGCCGTGTTTCACCGCGTCAACGAACTGCATCTTGTCCGCGTCGGAGGCGCGCTGCATGAAATCGTCGGCGGACCAGAGCACTTCCGTGTTCCACACAAAACGCGCGCCGGCAGGATAATTTTCGGTCCGGCGCGCGATGGCCATGGCCTTGCGCAAGTTGTTCATCTGCTTTTCAATCACGTTGGTCTGAAAATCGGTGTAGCCGAGATCGTGATGCGAATGCGGCAGCACGTAAATGGTGAGCTTGCGAACGGGCTTGAGTGTCACAGGCACCGTGAGCGACTCGCCGCCGACTTCAACGGACACCTCCGCCTGACGCTCGGTCGCCACCGCCGGCACGAGCAATTTGAAAGTTTGCGTTCCCGATTGAACCGGCTCATGAGCAAGCTCAGTTCCATCCAAATGAACAATTGCGATGGTGTTGCTGCCGGCGTGACGCAGCGTCAATTCGATTGGCTGAAAAGACTTTCCGTCTTTCTCAATCAGTCCCCGAATGGCGGACGCGGTTGCGGTGGTGACGGATTCCATTTTTGCGAGATGAATTTCCTCCGGCACCTTCAGGCCCAGCCAGTCGTAAAGCATCCAGCTTCCCTGGTTGTTCACGATGTCAATGACGTTGGCGCCGCGCTTCAGCAACGCCGGCGGGAAAGCGATGTCGAAGCGATACGGTTTGCCGTTTTCGGGATGGCCGTTGAGCGAAGCGTCGCCCGCGCCGTGCGGAAGCTGCCGTTCAAATTTTTGCCCGTTGATGAAAATCTTCAGATCCGGCGGCCCTTGCGAATGCGTGTCAACCAGCGCCACGGAAAATATGCATTGCCCCTGGGTCGCCGCATCCGCCAGTCCAAACGCGATGGAGAAAGTATGCGACCGCTCCCCGGCCCAGGCGTCTTGAGGTCCGGGATGGATGAACGGCCAGTCGGTGGCTGGACTGGATGCGCCGATGAGAAACATGGGATCGTTGCGGTAATCGTCCAGTTTTCCCGAGGCGAGCGCGAACTCGCGATACTGGCCGTCATCGCTTCCGATCTGCCAAAGCCAGGAGGCATCTGCCGCCGGGCTGGCCGTTGTGCCAAGCCAGGCTGCAAAAAAAAGAACCGGAAAAAATTTCATGGTCATTTTATGATTTCTCCGCCCGAGGTGGCGTTGTCTCTGTCAAATCGCCGGGTGCCAAGCACAATTTCCTTCGGCGGGGTTTCACCCTGCAAAATTTTTAGCGCCGTGTCAACCGCTTCCGCCCCGCCGGTGGGATACTGAAAGGTCGCGTCCAGAATTCCTTGCCGGACATAGCCCACGCCTTCCTGCGGCAAGGCGTCAATGCCGACAAATTTGATTTGCTGCTCGCGTCCGGTGGCCTTGGTGGCAAGATAAGCGCCGTGCGCGCCGGGATCGTTGTGGGCATAGACCAGATCAATTTTGTCGAAACGCGAAAGCGCGGATTCCATTTCCTGCCGCGCGTCGGGTTCGAGCCATTTCATGTCGGCGCTGAAAATGATTTTGATTTCGGAACCGGCGATGCCTTCGAGAAAGCCGCTGTGCCGGTCCTGGCCGGGCGTGGAAGTTTGAAGGCCCATCAGCTCGACCACATTTCCCTTTCCGCCGAGCGCCTTGGCAATCCATTCGCCGGCGGCCTTGCCGATTTTTTTGTTGTCCGCGCCGATGAAGCAGGTGTATTTGTCGCCGAGCAGCCGGCGGTCGAGCACGATGACCGGAATGCCGGCGTCCATCGCCCGCGCGACCGGCTCCGTCAGCGGCTGCGCTTCCTTCGGGCTGACGATCAGCAGATCCACCTTGGAGCTGACAAATTCCTCGATCTGCGCGCGTTGTTGCAACGTGTCATTTTGGGCGTCTTTGAAAATGACCTTGAGTTCGGGATGTTTGGCGGCGGCGGCCTGGATGTCGGCATTCATCTGCACGCGCCACGGCTCGCCGAGATTGCACTGCGACATGCCAATGGTGAACTGTTTTTGCGGCGCGGGAGAACTGGGAACCGCGCGGTCGGCGGCTTGGTTGCAACCGGCGAGAAAAATCACGGTCGCGCATAAAACGAAGAGCACGGATCGAACAGCCGGCATCCAATTGTTCGGTGTGCCCAAGCTGGCCACGCTTTGGGTGTTGGGTGTTGGTGGTGGCAGGTTTGCGGTTTTCATAAATTGAATTCTTATGTCCGGCTGCGCCGTTGTGTCAGCACCGCCGCCACGATAATGACGCCGGTAAGCATCAGCCGGCCCGCCTCGGGAACGGCGTTGATGCTTAAAATTTTGTCGAGATAACCGATGGTCAAAACGCCAAGCAGCGTCAACCCAATGCCGCCGCGTCCGCCCATCAAGCTCGTGCCGCCGATGACGACCATCGCAATCGCAATCAATTCATAGCCCGCGCCGGCTTCCGGGTCGCCCTGTTGTTCCTGGGCAGCCTGACACAGGCCCGCCACGCCGGCGAACATTCCCGAAAAAATGTAGGCTCCGGTTTTTGCCGCCAGCACCGGAACGCCGGACAGCCGCGACGCCTCCTCATTGCCGCCGATGGCATAAAGGTAGCGGCCCCAGCGATGCCTCGACATCAACCCCCACGCCACGGCGAAGCCCGCGACAAAAATCAGTGTCACCATTGAAACATTGCCGCCGAGAATGCGGTTGTCCACCCAGCGAAACAACGGCGGCACGTCCACATAGCGGTAGGTGCCGTCGGCATTCATCATCGCGGTGGAAACCTTCATCCCGCCGGAAGTGTATTTGGCCAGCCCACGCGCCAGCACCATCATGGAGAGCGTGGCGATAAAAGGCTGAACTCGCAATCGCGCCGTGACCAAACCGGACACCCCGCCGCATCCGGCACCGATCATCAGGCAAGCGGGCACGACCAGCCAGCCGGACCAGTGCCAATGAATCGCCATTTGCGCGGAGCAGACCGCCGTCAGCGCCAGCACGCTGCCGACGGACAAATCAATCCCGCCGCTGACGATCACCAGTGTCATGCCGCACGCCAGGAGGCCATAGACCGAAGCTTGCCGCAGCGCATCGCGATGGGTGCCCATTTTGAAGAACGCCCCGTCCCCGTTAAAAATCAGGCCGAGCGCCAGCACCAGCAGCAACGCGAGAAATGCGCGGCCCGCCGGACTGGCCACGGCTTGCAGCAGCGGATTTTTTTTGTCGAATGAGGAGTTCTTAGCCATCAGTTTTGAAAGCCAGCGCCAGGCTGGCAGCTGTTTAACCCCATCGCAGTGGCCAGCACGGCTTCCGGCGTGGCCTGAGCACGAGAGAATTCGGCGGACATCGCACCACGATGCAGAACAATAATCCGGTCGCTCAACATCAGAAGTTCCGGCATTTCGGAAGTGATCAGCATGATTGCGATCCCTTGCGCGGTCCACTCGTTCATCAACTGGTAAATTTCCCGTTTGGCGCCGATGTCCACGCCGCGGGTCGGCTCGTCCAGCAGCAGAAGTTTCGGGCGGATTTGCAGCCATTTGGCCAGCGCCAGCTTCTGTTGGTTTCCACCGGAGAGCGCGCCCGCCTCCAAGTCCAGCGAGGCGGCCCGCAAGTGCAGCAGTCCGGCCATTTTCTCGGTTGCGGCGCGTTCGCGGGCCGGACGACGCCAGCCGGCGGGAGACAGCCCGCGCAAATCCGCCAGCGTGGCGTTGGCGGCGATGGACAGGGATAAAATCAGGCCCGTGGCTTTGCGATCATTGGTCAACAAGGCCACGCCGGTCGCGATGGCCTGGCGCGGTGATGCAAAATCTATTTCCTGCCCGTCTAATCGCACCTTGCCAAGCGCGGCTGAACCGCAGCCGCCGAACAGGCCCAGAAACAACTCGCTTGCGCCAGAACCTTGCAGGCCGCCAATGCCTAAAATTTCACCGGCGCGAACTGACAGCGAAATATTCCGGACGGCGGGCTGCTTGGATTTGCCAGCCGGAAAAACGCTGAAATTTTCCACCCGCAGCCGTTCCTCGCCCAAGGGTGGCTGGTGCCGGAGAGATTGTCCGTTCAACTCACGCCCGACCATCCACCGGATCAGTTTTGCCATCGGCAATTCACCGGCCGGCGCGGTGCCGATCCATTGTCCGTCGCGCAGCACGGTGATGCGGTCCGCGATGCGCTCAATTTCTTCCATCTTGTGTGAGATATAAACAATTCCGCACCCTTGCACCTTGAGTGATTGAATGAGGGCGAACAGCCGCCCGACCTCCGGCGCATTCAGCGCGCTGGTGGGTTCATCCATCACGATGACCCTGGCATTCTGGCTCAGCGCCTTCGCAATTTCAATGAGCTGCTGCACCGCGATGGGAAACTGCTCCACCAACTTGCGAACATCAATGTCCAGCCCAAGCCGTTGAATCCAAAGCGCCGCTTCCTGCTGTTGTCGGGCGTCCTGCACCAACCCGCAGCGGGTGAGCTGGCGGCCCAAAAAGAGGTTGTCCGCCACGCTCATGGAGCTGACCAGCGACAACTCCTGGTGAATGACCGCGACGCCGAGCGCTTTGGCTTCCAATGGGGTTTGCGGACGCACGGCTTTTCCGTCAATTTCAATCCGGCCTTCGAAATCCGTATGAACTCCGGCAAGAATTTTTATCAGCGTGCTTTTCCCGGCGCCGTTTTCCCCGGCGAGCACATGGACTTCGCCGCTTCGCACTTCAAACTGGACATTCTGCAAGACCGCCGCGCCGCCAAATCGCTTGGTAATGTGGCTCAAGCAGACCAACGGTGTGAAGTTGCCGCCGGGACTCATAGCTTATTGAGTCGAGTATTGCTGGAGTCTGCCGTCTTTGCAAAGCACAGATTCCGATGAGTTTCGACGCTTTGGTTTCAATTCATTTGGCCCGCAAATGCCGACGGAGTTTTATTTCCCGACCCCGCCAGCCGGTGTCATCCTGCAAGCCCCTGCTTTATTTCGTTCCCCCCAGCACGGCGAGCAGCGCCAGCGCCGCGAGGCCGATCAACAGGTAAAAGATGTATGCCTGCAGCCGCCCGTGCTGCAAGCGGCGCACCGCCGTGGAAACCCGCATCACCACCGCACCGGCGGGTTCGATGACGTGTTCGAGCACCGTTTCCGGCGTGTGTTCGGCAAAGCTGGCGTGCGCGGGGAAGTTTCCCTTGGACAGATGCGCGTGTCGTTGCGGCCGCAATATCCACGCGAACCAGCCGGTGATGATGCCGGCGAACGAGCCGGCGGTGTATTGCATCCGGGCCGTGGGCGCGGCGTAGCCGCAGTCCCAGGTGCTGGCGCGTTCGAGGCCATTGCGCTTCACGCGGTGCCAGAGGCCGATCGCCGCGAGCGTCGCCAGCGCGGCGAGGGCGAGCTGGAACGCGCCAAGCTGGATCATCGGCGCGGACGGGGCGGTGTCCAGCCACACGGGCTGCCAGGCGGCGGCGGCGCTGGCAATCGCGGGCCAGAACAACACCGGCGCGAGGCCGATGGCCGCGCACAAGGCGCCGAGCAGGAGCATCGGCAGGCGCATTTGCCAGCCGCATTCGTGCGCGCGCAGCGCAGCGTCGCTGCGCGGCAGGCCGAGGAAGACCACGCCGCAGACTTTCACGAAGCACGCCAGCGCCAGCGCGCCGGTCAGGCCCAGCAGCACCGCCGCCGCGGCCGCCGCCCAGGAAGCCGCGCCGTGCACGGAGACGGCGTCGAACAAACCGAGAAAAACCAGCCATTCGCTGACGAAGCCGTTGAGCGGCGGCAGGCCGGAGATGGCCATCGCGCCGAGCGTGAACAGCCCCGCCGTCCACGGCATGGCGCGCCAGAGTCCGCCGAGGCGGCTCATTTCGCGCGTGCCGGTGGCGTGCAGGACCGAGCCGGCCCCGAGAAACAAAAGCCCTTTGAACAGGCCGTGATTCCAAACATGCAGCAACGCGCCCGCCAAAGCGAGCTGTCCCCAGACGTCGTGACCGTGGCCGGTCGCGATCATGGCGAAGCCGAGGCCGATGAGAATGATGCCGATGTTTTCGACACTGTGATACGCGAGCAGCCGTTTCAAATCATGTTGTCCCAGCGCGAACGCGACCCCGAGCACCGCGCTGATGACGCCCAGCGCGGCGACCGTCCAGCCGGCGGCCGGCGGCGTCGGCAGCCAGCCGCTGAAACGCACGATGCCGTAGATGCCCATTTTGATGGTCACGCCGGAGAAAACGGCGGAGACATGGCTCGGCGCGTTGGCGTGCGCGGAGGGCAGCCAGATGTGCAGCGGAAACATGCCGGCCTTGAGGCCGAAGCCGACGAGCGCCAGCCAGAACAGCGGGGCGAGTTCGGGCTGGTCGCGCAGCGGCCCGAGTTCCCAGCTGCCGGTGCGCGCGGCGAGCAATGCGAAAAACGCGAAGAGGAACAGCGTGCCGAAGTGCGACGCGGCGAGATACAGCCAGCCGGCGCGGCGCACCTCGCGGTTCTGCCGCTCCAGCGTGATGAGAAAGTAGCCGCAGACGGTGAAGATTTCCCAGGCGATGAGAAAGTGCAGCCCGTTCGCCGACAACAGGACAATTCCCATGCCGAGAAACAGGCCGTTCCACCACGCGCGGCCCGACGGGGCGGAAACGGGATGCTGTTTGTCCGACCAATATTCGCGCGAATACAAACTGCACGCGCCGCCGACCACGGACAGCAAGGCGAGAAAGAACGCGCTGACGCCATCAAGCCGCAGATGGAGTTTTTCGCCGCCGAGGAGGAGCTGCGTCTGCCAGTCCCACGTCGCGCCGGCCGCCAAAATCCAGACGGCGGCGACGAGCGACGCAATTGCGGCGGCGAGCGTGGCCAGCAGCCAGAGGCGCGGCGCGCGAAAAGCCGCCAGCAGCCCGGCCATCATGCCGGCCAGGGCGATCAGAAGAAGAATGCCGGGCGTCATGGTTTATGAGTTTGCGTTGCCGGTGTTGCCGGAAGCTTCGGCGGCGATGAGCGCGGCGTAAATTGCCTCATCCGCCGCGCCTTTAACCACGGGGTCGCGCAGCCCGCCGCGCAACAGCGCGCCGCTGAGCTGGGACAGCAGTTCCAGATGCGCGCGGGGCGAGGGCGCGACGAAAAACAGCAGCCGCGTGACCGGCATGTCGTCCGGCACCGGCTCGCTCAACCGCAGGGCGTCGCGCAGGATCAGGATGGCGAAGGTTCCGGCGTCGCGTCCGAGCGCGACAGGCGTGCGCAAATGCGGCAGCGCCAGTCCGCCGCCGACCGCCGCCCAGGAAACGCCTTCGGGCAGGTGCAGCCGCTGGGCCAGCAGTTGCCGCACGGGCGCGGTCGCGCCGGGCAGTCTGGCCACGATGGTCTCCATTACGTCGCGCACCGTGGCGGCGGGGACGTCGCGCCAGATTCCGCCGGCGCGCAACAGGGGTTCGAGCCGGCGGGCGGCGAGATTGGCCGAACGGCCGGCGGCGAGAAAGCCGGCCTTGGCCGCCAGCCCGCGTGCGGCGGCCCAGTCCACGACCTGGCTGCGGTCGAAGAGCAGGCGGTCGCGGTCTTCAATGGCCGGCAAGCCTTCTTTGCGCACCCAGCTCTCGACGACGCCTTCTTCGACGCCGAACGATTCCGCAAGCTGGATGATGTTCAGATACATGGCTAAAGGGAAACGCTGCCGGCCGTGAGACTGGAAAACAATCCGCCCGCCGAACAGCTTTTCAGCATGTCCACCAGCCGCGGTCGGAATGGAAAAAACCAGTTCATCTTTGCTTGAGATCGGAAAAAATTCCTTGGATGTGATATTGCAGCAGCCGCGGCGGAATTCAATCGAATTCGATTTGCGGAAATTGGCAAAGGCTGCCCCGTTTTCTCCCGCATGGTTTCACGCCCGCGGATGGGCCGCGTCGTAGGCCTTCTTCAGCCGCTCCGTCGTGACGTGCGTGTAAACCTGCGTTGTGATCAGGTGCGCGTGGCCGAGCAGCTCCTGCACGCTGCGCAAATCCGCGCCCGCGTCGAGCAGATGTGTCGCGTAACTGTGCCGCAGTTTGTGCGGCGTCAGACCCGGATCAAGCCCGGCGATCATCAAATACGTTTTCAGCCGGCGCGCAAGCTGCAGCGGCGACAACGGCGCGGCCTTGCGCGTGTCTGTGTGAAACACCGGCTGCACGCCGGCCGGCGGCTCCAGCAGGGCCGCCCAGTAATTTTGAACCGCCTTCAGCGCCGGCCCGCCAACCGGAACGAGCCGCTCCTTTTTCCCCTTGCCGCGAACGCGAACGATCTGTTCGTTGAAATCAATGTCCTCCACGCGCAGGCCGCACAGCTCGCTGATGCGCAGACCGCACGAGTAGATTGTTTCCAGCACCGCGACGTCGCGCCGGCAAACCTCCGCTGAAATCGGACGTCCCGGCCCTTTTTTCTGCTTTTGTGTTTCGAGCAGCCTGGCCGGCGCGGCGAGCAGATCCTTCATTTGCTGAATCGTCAGGAACTTCGGCAGCCGCTTCTCCAGCCTCGGCAGCGAAAGATTTTTGACCGGCATGGCTTCCACGAAACCGTGCCGCATCAGAAATTTGTAAAACGTCCGCAGCGCGGAAAACCGGAGCTGCGTCGCCGCCCGGCTTAAATTGTTCCGTCCAAGAAATCTCACGAAGGCGCGGAAATCGTCGCGCTGAAGTTGTTCCCATGCGGGCGGCGATTTGCGTTCCGCCAGATGCCAGCGCGCAAATTCAATCAAAGCCTGCCGGTAATTCCGCTGCGTGTAAACCGACGCCCCGCGATCCGCCGCCAGATGCGCGAGGAATTTTGCAATCCATCGGTCACGGACTTCCGTTTTTTCGCTGGCGGGTGGCGGATTCAATTTCACGCGCGGCCGGTGAGCCGGAATTTTCCCGACGTCAGCGGCGGCAGTTTTTCCACCAGGTGGACGGCGATTTTATCTTCAAGCTGGAGCAGGTTCTCAATTTTCCCCGTCACCGCTTTCAGTTCTTCCGCGCCCGGAGCTTCACGGTCGGGAATGAACTGCAAATCACAGCCGCCGTTCTCTCTTTGACGAAGCTGGTAGTGCGCAAAGCCGTTCACGCCGGTGAAACACCCGTCAATGTCGAGTGTCGTCACGCGCCGGCCGTCGCGCCGAAGCAGCGTGTCGCGCGCCCGGCCGTGGACCAGATAATTCGTCGTGTAGGGCTGCTCGCGGCGTTCGACCAGGTCGCCGACGCGATAGCGCACCAGCGGCATGATCTCGTTCGTCAGCGTCGTCACCACCAGCCCGCCGATGCCGCCTTCGTCCGGCTCCACCATCTCGTAAAAAGCATTTTCGAGGCTGGCCTTCATTTCGCCGCGCTCGTTTTCCATGAGCAGATGGCCGGTCTCCGTCGAGCCGTAAAGATTGAACACCGGCACGCCGAAGACGCGCTGAAGGATTTTGCGGTGCACGACGCTGACGAATTCGTAGCTGCACAAAATAAATTTCACCGACGGAAATCTGATCCCTTGCCGCTCGCAATCCAGCGCAAACCACGCGCCATGCACCGGGTCCAGATCCAGAAACTGCGGCGACCATTCCAGAATTTCAGCGGCCATGCGGGCGAACTCCGCTGCGGTCAGCAGAAACGGGATGCGCGCCTGGTTCACAAACCGCGTCGTGTCCGCCGTGCGCGCGGACTTGGAGGTGTAATTGGAAAAACAAACCAGCCCGTTGCAGACCGGCGGCACCAGCGTCGCGCGGCGGGCGCGCGGGTGCGCCTCCAGCACTTGCGCGACGAAACGGTTCAGCCGCAGCACGCGCGCCTCCTGCTCGTTCCACCAGCCGCGGGCGAACAGCACCGCCGTCCGCTCGTCCGAGCTGCCGGAGGTGTGTTCCAGTTCAACCGATTTGTTTTCCAGCAGCGCGTCAAGGTTCTGCCCGGCGCGCAGAAAATTGTCCGGAAAATTTTCGCGCAGCTCACGCTTGCCGATCAACGGCAGGCGCAGAAAATCGTTCCGGCGCGCGGCGCGGTAAAGGGGCAGTTCCCGCCAGCGCGGCAGAAATTCCTCCACGCGCGCCAGTTGCCCGGCCTCGCGCATGAGTTCAGGGGTGGCCAGCATCGTTCAATACCAATGCACCAAGTTTGAAATTTTTCCAGCCTTTTATTCGGCCGCGCCGGTCACAGGAAATCCAGCAGCAGGCGCAAAAACTCCCCCGGCTGGTCGGCATGAACCCAGTGGCTGGCCTCGGCAATCGTCTGAATCTGCGCCTGCGGAAACAATTCGCGGATCAGCGGCTCGTCCCCGGCCTGGATGTATTTCGATCTGCCGCCGCGGATGAACAGCGCCGGTTTCGTGAACGGCGCGAAAGTGGAGACCGGCTCGCCGAGCTTTGGATAGTTTTCCGACAGGCCGCGCAGGTTGATTTTCCAAATCCATCCGCCGGCCGCGTTTCGCCCCAGATTTTTCAGCAGGAACCGGCGCAGAACCAGATTGGGGATTTCCGGCGCGAGCGCGTCCTCGATTTGCTGGCGGGTCTGAAACCTCGGCAGATCCAGCGCCAGCAGCGCGGCGAAAATTTTGCCATGCGCGGGCGCGTAGGCGCGCGGAGCCATGTCGGCCACAACGAGTTTTTCCACCCGCTGCGGAAACTGCAGCGCCAGTTGCATCGCCGTCTTGCCGCCCATCGAATGACCGATGACCATCGCCGTTTCCAGTCCGCGCGCCGCCATGAACTTAGCCACGTCGGCGGCCATGAGCGGATAATTCATTTCCGCGCTGTGCGGCGACTGTCCGTGGTTGCGCTGGTCCAGGGCGAACACCTGGAAATTTTCCGCCAGCTTCAACGCGATGTGATGCCAGTTGTCCGACGCGCCGAACAGGCCGTGCAGCAAAACGACCGTCCTGCCCTGCCCGGATTCTTTGAAATGAAGCTGCATCTTTGCCAGTTGTCGCGCGCAGCTCTCAAAAGTCAGCGGGACAAAACCGTTGTTTTCCTTCGCCGTCTTCGCGGGCGGCGCGCGAAATTATTTTCATTCGTCACGCGGCGGAAAATCAAAGGTGATCTTGCCTTTCGCGTCCATCACCAGGAACGCCGGGAACGGCTTGCCCGCCTTGGAGATGAATTTGTCCAGCACATCGCTCTTTTTCGTGGCGAGAATTTTCTGCGCCTGCGCCGGGTCAACCGGCTGCTCCAGAATGATTTTGCTGATCTTGAATTTGCACGGCTTGGTTTCCGACTGCGACTTTTCGCAGAGGTAGCCGGCCTCGGTGTCAAAAACTTTTCCGCCGCATTTCGGGCATTTGCCGACGACGGCCCTGCCGGCGAAGTCAATCTTCGGCGGCGGCGCGGACGACCTGGTTTTGCCTTTCTTCTCGCGCGGCGCAAATTCAAAGGACACCTTGCCGTCTTTGCAGGCGAGGAACGCCTCGAACTTGCGGTTGGTTTTTTTGGAGATGAAACCTTTGAGCAAATCCGTCTTGCCGGTGGCCAGCAGCTTTTTCACCTGCTCCGGCGAAATCTCCTGCTGCAAAATGATCTTGCCGGTGCGGAAGTCGCACGACTTCGCCGCGCCCGCCTGTTTTTCGCAGACGTAATTCATCCCGCCGTCAAAAACATTGGCGCCGCATTTCGGACATTTGCCGAGCGGTTCCTTGCCGGTGAAATCCACCGGTGCGGCGGCCGCGCCGTCCTTGCCTTCGCCGTTGCCGAAATCAAACTCCACCTTGAATTCGGCGTTCAGCTTCAGCACGGCGGCGAACGGGAATCCCTGCTTGCTGCGGAAGCCTTGCAGCGGGCCGATCACTTTTTCGGTGATGATTTTCTCGACTTCCTCCGGCTCGAACATCCGGCTGCACAGGGTTTTCCAGAACGCAAAATCGCATTTCTCGCATTGGAACTGTTTGTATTGCTCGTGAATCTCGCCGCCGCATTTCGGACACGGCACTTTCAGCACGCCAAAATCGCCGGGAATCGTGTCGTGCTCGAACTGCTTCGCGCGGTCCACGATGCGCCGCGTCATGTCCGCGATGCCCGCCATGAATTCCGTGCGGCTGATTTGCTTGCGCTGGATCTGCTTGAGCTGAAATTCCCAGTCGCCCGTCAGTTCCGGCTTCGTTAATTCAGGAATGCCCAGGCCGTTCAGCAGCTCCATCAGCGAAAACGCCTTGGACGTCGCCTGCAGCTCGCGGCCGTTGCGAAGCAGGTAGCCTTCGTAAATCAGCCCCTCGATGATCGCCGCGCGGGTCGCCGGCGTGCCAAGGCCCTTCTCGTTCATCGCCTCGCGCAATTCGTCGTCGTCCACCAGCTTGCCCGCGCCTTCCATCGCCGAGAGCAGCGTCGCCTCCGAATACCGCGCCGGCGGCTTCGTCACGTTGTCCTTCACTTCAACCGCGCTCGTCTTCACCGTTTCATCCGGCTTCACCGGCGCGAGGCTCGGCGTTTCGTCGGAATCCGACTCCTTGCCATAAACCGCCAGCCAGCCGGGCGAGACCAGCACTTTGCCCGCGCTCTTGAACGGCTCGCCCTCGACGCGCGTGATGCGGTTCGTTTCCAGAAATTCCGCCGCCGGATAAAAAATGGCGAGGAACCGTTTCGTCACGAGGTCGTAAAGTTTCTGTTCCGGCTCGGACAAATGTTTTGGCGCGAGCGAGGTCGGAATGATGGCGAAGTGATCGGAAATTTTCGCGTTGTTAAAAATGCGCTTGTTCGGATGCACCCAGCCGTTCTGCAAAATCTGGCCGGCGAACGATTTGTAATTTGTGCCGCCCAGCATTTCCAAAGTGTTTTTCACCGTGCCGATGTAATCCTCCGGCAACGCGCGCGAATCCGTTCGCGGATACGTCAAAATTTTATGCCGCTCGTAAAGCGCCTGCGCCAGGCCGAGCGTGTTCTTCGCGCTGAAACCGAAACGCGAGTTGGCGTCGCGCTGCAGGCTCGTCAAATCGTAAAGCAGCGGCGACATCGAGGTCGTCGGCTTGCTTTCTTCCGTGACGACGCCCGGCTTGCCGAGACATTTCGTCTTGATGGCTTCCGCCGTCACCTTGTCCCAGATGCGCTCGGCTTTTGCCTGCTCGTCATCCGAACGCGAAAATTTTTCATCGAACCAGCGGCCGGTGTAATTGCCCGCCGCGCAGTCAAACGTGCCGATCACTTCCCAAAAATCGCGCGGCTTGAATGCGCGGATCTTCGCCTCGCGCTCGACGACAATCGCCAGCGTCGGCGTCTGCACGCGGCCGACCGTCGTCTTGAAAAAGCCGCCGAGCTTGGAATTGAACGCCGTCATCGCGCGCG
>CAYVGC010000074.1:0-22623 GCA_964449815.1 uncultured Bifidobacteriaceae bacterium | reverse complement strand
GGAGTGTCAACCACTTTAGGTCTTAAATCAGTCTCACGATCTGGTAGCTAGGACAGGGGAGACAGCGAGCCGTGCGCGAGAGTGCATTCAATAACCAGCGAAAGCTAAAACCGTGACAGTGGCGAAGTGGGAGAGGTGGCGACGCTGGCGCGGTTTTTGATCTCGCTCCCGAATGTCGGCTCGGTGTCGTACCGGTGAGCAGCAAACGGTGGGGTGATGGCGGGCGTAAAAGAGGCGAAGACAAACAACCTGTGCTCACATTCAATCTGATTCAAACCTTGCCCGGAGTCTGCGGAAAATTGGCGCGGCCGGGCTACGGTATTTTTCCCGGCCGTGTCAATTTGCCGCAGTCTCCTTCAAACCTGGGCAAGCGCGAGTCGGACGGTTTTTCAAGGCGTAGTCTGGAAGGGGAATGGAAAAACTAGCCGTCTCGCGCGCTGGGGACAAACTCCACTTGACTCTTTCCCGAGTAAGACTAGGCTTACCGCATGATTGCCAAAGTATCAGTTAAGGGGCAGACGGTCATCCCTGAAGCCATCCGGGAGCAGGCCCGAATCAAAAGCGGCGATGAATTGGATGTCGGCTATTCCGGCGGGCTGATTGTGATGCGAAAACGCCGGGCCTTGACGCCCGCCCGCGTCCGGTCCTTGCTGCTGGCGGGTCGGGGACTGCCCGCGATGACCGCCAAAGATGAAGCCGCTGTTTCCGGAGCCATCCAGCGTGTGCGCTCCCGCGTTCACGCGTGAAAGTTGTTTTTGATACCAACGTGGTGGCGAGTGCCAGTTTCTGGCGTGGCACACCGTTTGACTGTTTGGCCGCCTGGGCCGAAGGCCGGTGTGTCGCCGTGGTCAGCCCGGAACTGCTGGCTGAGTATCACGAAACCATTGAAGAACTCCGACAGGAATACCCCCAGCATAAAGCCGTGGAGTGGGTGAAAGCCCTGACCGAATCTGCCGAACTGATTTTCCCCACCGAACGCGCCAAAGGTGCGACGCCTGATCCCGCCGATGAAATGGTTTTGGAATGTGCGCTGGCCGGTGAAGCCGATTACCTTGTGAGCGGCGACAAGAAACACCTGCTTCCGCTGCGGCAATTCCGCGACATCTCCATTGTCAACCCGGCGGAATTTCTGCGCCGGTTGAAAGGCTCATAATTCTCCTTTGAAGGCATGGTCAAGGATCGCGGGGAGCAAGGCGTCCATAATTGGGTGCAGGCCCCGCCTGCTCTCGGCTTGCAGGTGCTTCAGCGCGTCCACCTCCGCCGGCAACGTGTCCAGCTCGGCCACGATCCGCGTGTTCATTTTTTGGAGCGGAGCAATGCTCGCAACCGCTTGGTTGTCTGCTCGCGGTCAAGGCGGCTGGCCGTCACGTCCAGCGTCAATGCCTCCCACGCATCCACGTCCAGTTTTTCATTCGGCAGCAAATTGTTTTCGCTCAAAAACACCAGGCACGTCGCCAGCGCCGTCCGCTTGTTGCCGTCCACGAACGGGTGATTGCGGCACAGATAAAACAGATACGCCGCCGCGATCTCCACCGGGTCGGTGAACAGCGGCTCGCCCATCATCGTGGCCTGCGGTGCGGCCACCGCCGATTCCAGCAACGCCTCTTCGCGCAGACCCGTGCCGCCGCCATGCACGGCCAGCACTTCGGCGTGAATGGCCTTCACCGCCTCCACCGCGGGATGCGCCAGCGGACGCTTCATGCCAGCCGCCGGAACAACTCCGTGTTTCTCCTAATCAACCGCTTCGCCGTGGTCGCCGCCTTCCCGGCGTTGATGACCGGGCGCACCGGTGTCAGCACAATCGAGCCGCCTTCATGCAAGCTCACCGTCACCAGGTCGCCCACCTTGAGGCGCGCCAAGTCCATCAAAGCGGAATCAAACATCAGCCCCTGCGAATTGCCAATCTTCGTAATGGTCTTTGTCATGCGGTTAAACTATGTTTTACCAACCGTCCTGTCAAGCCAGTTGCCCATTGAAGGCGCGGTCGAGGATGGCGGGGAGCAAGGCGTCCAGTTCGGCGACGGTCTCGGCTTGCAGGCGCTTCAGCGCGTCCACCTCCGCCTGCAACGCGTCCAGTTCGGCCACGATCCGGCGCTGCTCGGCGAGCGGTGGCGCTGCAAATGGAATCTTTTCAATATCCTTGTGCGAAATGTGCGGCACGCCGTTGCTGCGTCCCGGATCAATTGCGCCAGTGAAATGTGGCGAACGCAGCCAGCGGAAGAAATATTCTGGTAAAACATCATCGCCTTGAAATTGCGCTCTGGCGACACGCTGCAAAAGCAAACATGGCAAATCTGTCTTGCGAACTCGCGCGACTTTGACGCCGGTGGAAATTATCGGACGGTCGAGAGTTATCAGGATATCGCCTTCCTCAAGTTCAAAGCGCGGAAACTCTGCACGCCGTGATTCCGGCAGGCGGACCGTTTCGCTCCAGTCGAGCGTGCCGTGGCCGACGTTGGCATTTCGAGCAAGCCGCACTCCTGATCCAGAAAACCACTCACTCTTGAAAGCGTAGCCAGTCTGGAATTTTACCCACTCGCTAACGACGTTGTTGCTTGGTTGAGGAAACAAATCGCGCGCGACGTGCGACTGAAGCGCCTCGGCTTCTTCGTCGGCTTGGTGGCGGAGGGTGCGGGCCTCGTGGATTTGGGCGGCCAGTTCCTCAATCCGCGCCACCGCCCGCCGCTGCTCCGCCAAAGGCGGCAACGGAATTTCCAGCGCGAGAAAGAAATTCTCCTTGAACCGATTCCGCGTCAGCGGCGTGCTGCCGGAGCAATCCGCGTCCACCGTGGCAATCACGCTCGGCAGCCGAAACCAATATTTCAAATACTCGACATCAATCTTGCCGGGCACGGGAACAAATGCCGGAAATTCGCTGGAGACGAAACAGCCGTTCAACTCTTTGCTGATGACGCCGAACGCTCCGCGACAGGCAAACAACCGGCTATAAATGAAATCATTTTCGGCAACGCGGAAAAGTTTAGTTGCGGAGGTTTGCGTGCCCATGACGGTTTCACGCAAGAACGGCCCTTGCCCGTCGAGACGAATTCCCAGCAAGCAATATTCCTTTGAGGCGTCAACGCTTTCGGCACGCACTGTCGGCGTCAGCACGTCGCCCAGCCGGACGGTTGGAACGGTTTCATCGCGCGCCTCCCGGCGCATTCCGCCTCTGGCTGCGCACGCGGTAGAGCCTTTCGGTGAAGCCGCCTTCCTCCACAAAGGCTTTTTCCTGGGCCGCCAATTGGCGGCTCAGGAGGCTGCACGCCACCGCTGTGTGGGTCATGCAGTGGTTTGTTTATGAGGACAGCCATCAGGAACCGGGGAACATCTCTTTCTTGCGCCCGGAATGCGCCGAGGAAGAAGTGAAGGAAAGCATGGAACGGATGATGAGCTTCGCCAAAGGCACACACGAAAAGGCGCTTGGTATGCTTCAATGCTATGATGCGCCAGAGGAAGACCATCAATTCGTTGAAGATAATTTTCCAAACTATCAAACCGAACCGGACCCCAAAAACACGGATGAATATGATGTTTATCATGCCCGGTTAAAAGTGATGGCGGAATTGCAGCCGAAAACTGTGGAATTGATAAAAATCGCGAACGTGACCAAAGACCCGGTCAAGCGCCAGTATGTCGAGCGGGAGGCGGTGCAATCGTTCTTTGCAGAACTGGCCCATTATTTTACCGAAGAAGAAGTCTTGGCATGGCAGAAAAGCAATCCAGTGGGGACGGGTTGGATGTGCGAATTTGCCAAGGTGATGGGCAGTCCACGCAAGCAGCTTGATCCTATCAATCATGAACTTGCGTTTAATTGGCTGCGCCGCAAATACAATGATATGTCGGCAAAAGACCTTTCAAATACTGTCTTTGAAAGAGTTTGGAGATGGCTTGCACCGGGTTTCAAAATGACGGCTGACTTTATCAAGAAACGTCGGGAACGACTCGGTCTTACTACCAAACGCAAACCTGGGTTTCCTGAAAAATAACGGTTGTCAATAGATTAGGACACCATCTTCGGTGTCTTGTCCCAATACGCAGACAAAATAATTCTGCGGTGTCATGATTAGCACCGTAGAAGGTTGATCCCTTCACCGTTTTCAAGTTCGGCAATGGCAGCGATGAAGCGGATTCGAGCGCGCCTGCGTGAAGCCGGGGCCGAGCCGCTGGTGGTTCGGTGGTATGAGGCCGAGTGGGAAGCCAAAGGCCGGGACTGGCCAACGGCGGCGATGCCGGCGGCGGAATGGGTTTCATATCTGCTGGAAGATTTGAGCCTGGCGGAATCGGAACTTAACGCGTGCAGACGCCACTGATGAAAACCAACGAGCTGAAAATGTTGTGGCGGCTGGTGAAGTCCAGCGAGAAGCGAAAGCTCTCGGCGGCAGACCTGGCTTTGCTGTTGCGCATCCGGTTCGCTTTGCAGGAATACGAGGCGCAATCGGGCGAGCGATGGGCACAGTCCGCTGCTGGCACACGGGAGGCCGGCTGACATGACGACGGACAAACAACTTCGTATCAATCGCCCGGCGTGCGTCAGCATGGAGGCGGCGGCGGCAATGTTTGGCTGGCCGGATTATTACCTGCAGTTCCTGGTGCGGGCCGGGCATCTCAAGCCGCTGGGGAAGCCCGCGCCGAATGCCCGCAAATGGTTTGCGACGGTGGAAATCGAGCGGATGAGTGGCGATCCGGTGTGGCTGGACAAGGCCATTCGCATCGTGGAAAAGCAGATTCAGGAGATGAACCAGAAGCAGCGGGGCAGGGAACCATCGGAAATGTCCCTTGGTCAATGATGGTGGCGGGAAGTTGCGGGGATTATGAGGGCTTGGGGATTCGCACGATGAGCCGGCGGAGGCAACCGGCGATGGTCAGCAAACTGGTGAGGGCAAGGACCAGAACCACCAGCGAGCCGCCATCCGGCTTGGAATGCCGCAACACCTTCTCCACGATCACCAGATACCAAAGACTCACGCCGATGCCCGACACCAAGAGCCAGCGTGGTGATCCCGGCCCCCACATGCCCATGCTCCAGCCAACCAGATACGGCAGAATCAGCACGCCCCACCACATGGAAAGCCCGGATTTGCCGCCAATGCCGCCGGCCGCGGAGAGGATCCACATCGCGCCGACGCCAAAGGCAATCAGGAGGAAATCCGTCACCCGGTAGGCGATCAAGCGGCGATCAAACGGGCCGAGGCAGGTGCCGAGCGCGACGAGCAGGCTGCCAGGGAGGATGATGGCCGCCCCCTCCATCGGATCAATGGCCCCGACGACCATCGCCAGACTGCCAAGAATGATCAGAACGCGGGACCAAAGGCTGCGGGAGTGGAGTGCTTTCATGTCCTTATTTTGCCACAGTTGATGCAGATCCTGAAATTGATAAACTTTAACCACCGATTGATTGTTTCAATGCGAACGGGACTGGCGAGTCTGGCCGACGGTGAAGTCGCGGACGGTAACGCAACGCAAGTTGCAGGGGTTCTGAACACTGGCGGATTCCAAAGGGCCAAGACCTTTGGCGCGGTCTGGTGCGCGTAGCCCCAGAAAAGTCTGGCTGCGCGAAACGACCAGCAAAGGGCGTTTCGCCAAAATTTTTTTGCGCCTGAGCGGGCGCGGGATATGTTGCAATGACGACAGTGCTTCTGGTGTGAGCAGGCATCCCGGCCTGCCGCCAGTTCTACCAGTGCTGTGGTAAAAAAGAGGCGCGGGTGTGAAGCCTGCGCCTTGTTGTTTGGTTCAATCTTCGTCCGGCATCATCGCCGCTAGCGGCGGCACTCAGGCGGCTGGGGCAACCTTCACGGCGGCCCGCTGTTCGTAATCTTCCAAGGACGGAATTTTCATCAACGCCCGTTTCGCGTAGGCGCGATACACGGCCTTGCTGTTGTGGCCCAAAGCCTCCTGCGCGAACCGTTCGGGGTAGCCGACGGTCTTGGCGCGTTCGGCCCAGCCATACTTGACGTTAGCAAGTGAGGGTGTATCCTGTCCCGATGAAAGCACAAAGACGGGCAATCATTTGGGGCAGATTTTCGTCCTCAAAGCAGGAGGATGGCGACAGCCGGGAGCGTCAAGACCGCCTGAACCGTGCTTGCCCGACTTGCGGGAATTGCTATTTGAGGTTGCGGCGTGTGTGGCCTTCGGGGCTTCAACAGTGCTGGATACATTTTTCATAATCATTTGTCCGTTGTGGTGGTGTGGGGGCATTAGAGCATTGCGGCCTTCATCGTGAAGAATGCCAAGTCATATTCTTGGCCGTCTTCCGCCGTCATCGTGATGGTGTTCTTGTCAAACTTCCCCTTTTCGATGGCGGCACTTGAGAACACCTTGCCGCCAAGACCGTCAAAGCCTTCCGACTCAAGCAGGAGGCAGTCAGCCCCGTTTTCATCCTGAAACCAAGTGGCGGTATAGATGAACTCGAAATCCACCTGAACGACAACTACGCCCAAGCCCGCACGGTCGAAAAGGCGATGCAGACGAGCAAGGTTGGTCGTTGGTTGAGGATTTGCGTTATTAGCGTTTATGTTCTTTATGTTGTGCATACTGCTTACTTATTGTGTTGCGTGCGTAGCTCTCCTGTGAGAAAACGCACGGATTATTTTCGGCGGGGCTTTCGGCCCCGCCCGTCATCAGCGTGATTGCTGATAACGTGAGCAATATACAATGATTTCAAACAGATTGAATGCTGCCGAGTAAATACTGTTGCCACTGCGATTCTCCAAAGAAATTCAGGGAGGATTATTGCGATTATGACAAAATGTGTCATAATCCGTGGATGATTACTGGCAAGGTCTCGTATGAAGGCAGAGATTTTCAGTTCGGCAACCTTCGTCGCCTCATAATTCAGGCCGACGGCAAGTTGTGGCAATACGACCATCACACCAGCACGGAACTGAGATTTGCTTTATGCAAATTTGGCTATGACGGAGTTGGAAACTGGTTGAAGCAGTGGCGTAAAAGGCGGGACATTTCTCAGGCCGATGCTGCAAAGATGTTCGGGGTTTCTCAGTCCCTCATTTCCAAAATTGAGAAGAACAAGAGAACCATACCCGATGAGATGGCCCAGAAAATTGACGAGGACAATCGGAAATTCGGGCGGAAGAGGCCGTATTGAGGCCAACCTGAACGCCGTTCACAAATACTCCCCCTTTGCGACCGCAAAAATCCCCAGCTTTTATAGGGGTTTCATTTGACAAATGGTTGTGTTTATGATATAAATGTATTATGAACAGCACGACGGCAATCTACGCACGGGTAAGCAAAGCAGACGGTAGCCAGAAGACCGACTCGCAATTGCACGAGGTAAAACGCTACTGTGCCGCCCGTGGCTGGAAGAACCTTGAAATCTACACGGACAAAGCATCGGGTGCGAAGACGACTCGCCCAGCATTGGAAAAAATGATGCAGGATTTGCGGGCGGGAAAAATTGTCCGTGTCGTCTGCTTCAAATTAGACCGTTGCGGCAGGTCGTTGACCCACCTTTGCCTTTTGATTGACGAAATGAATCACCTTGGCGTGCCATTGGTTTGCACCAGCCAAGGAATTGACACGAGCGAAAACAACCCGTGTGCCAAATTTCAGTTGGACGTGTTAAAGGCGGTCTGTGAATTTGAACGCAACCTAATTCGGGAACGGGTAAATGCCGGGCTGGCGGCGGCGAAAGCCAAGGGCGTGCGGCTTGGACGCCCAGCCACATTGGACGAGCATCGGGACGACGTGATGGGGCTACGGAAAAAGGGCAAGGGCATCCGTGAGATTTCACGGGAGTTGAAACTGCCCGTGGCGAGCGTCTTCAAAATCGTCAATACGACGGCGAAAAAGTGATATGAAAATGTGTATTGTCCGCAAAGTCGCCTACCGTTTGCCAAAATCAAATCGGCTGGTTTGGGCATTGGTGTTGGCGGAGCGGCAGGGGTTGACGTTGCTTTTTGTGCGGAAGCCTGACAGCAAGCGTTCAAATGAACTCGTGATTGCGACGGAAAATGTTCCCGAAAAAGTTTTTGAACCCGTGAACGCATCCGCCTTCCCGCTGGAGCAATCCGATTTGACGGTCATCGGCGACAAACTCAATGCCTTGGGCGACGAATCGGCAGAGGACGAATTTGAGAGGATGCTAAAGTCTGAGGGGCTTTGGTGAGGAGCCAATGCCGCCGCAAAATGAAAGGAACAAAATGAGCGAGTTCATACGAGACGGTCGGGGCAAATTGCTCGGCCAGATTATCGAAAACGGAAACGTGACCTACATCCGTGATGCAAAGGGGCATTTGAAGGGCCAGCACATCAAGTCAACAGACAAGACGTTCGACGCAAAGGGGCATTATGCTGGCCCCGGTGACCAATTGTTACGGATGCTGGACGAGTAGCAGCGTGGCAATGCTATCTGGAGTTCTATAAAATATCGTCTCTATTTCGCTTGAACTCTTCATCAGCGGCACGCACTTTTCTTACATACGCTGCTGAATCTCTCTCTGTGAGCGGATAAAGAAAGTTCACATCTCCGAGAATCAAGGTCGGTGTCTTGACAGAGTATCTGTTGCCTAACGCAAGCTGACCGAAGCAATTTTTCCCCAATATAGTTACATTCTCGGCAGCGTCCAAACCCTCTGAATATGAAATGTATTGGGGTACAGCAAGGTTCAATTTATCTTCTTTCAAATATGGTGGAACGCCGAGGTTTGTCCTGACCATCGTAGGATGCTCGCCATTCAGTTGTTCAAATCTGTTTGACCACCAACCCGTCCAACTTTCATCGGGCAACTGAACAGTGCATTTTTCAATCAGCAAAAATACTTTGTCACCCTTGAAAAACGCTCGTATTTCCGACTGTTCAGTTCGGTAATTAGCAAAGGTCGCATTTGTTATTCCTTCTCTTCGGTATATCCACCAGTAATAATAATCATTCCAGCGTTCCGCCAATTCTGAGCGACTGTTTATGTTGACGCCACTAATGGAGTGACCAGCAGAATACTCCCCTTGGTCGTCTGGCGAGGCTTTGAATTGGTTTTTGTCCAGCTTATTGAGCCAATCTCTGAGTGTAGAGCCATTCTTTGCTGCGAAACTCGCTTCAACTTGGTCGCTTGTTTCATACGGCTTACCGACAATCTTTTCAAACGCATCTTTTGTTATTAACGCTGTTGAAGTGATTGCTGGTGCAGGAGTCGGGGAGTCCGGCCCCTGTGTTTGTTTCAGTGCAACCTCGACGGTGTCATTGTCATATAGGAAAGCCTCTTTGATGCTACCCGACTCAAAGGAAATTTCATTAAAAATGACATTTTGGAAAAGGTTTTTACCCGTCGCATCCAATTTGAACTTCCCCGCTTCCTCTCCCGATGATTTTGCCAATTCAACTGTTTCGCTTCTTGGTTCGTTCCAACCGGATTGGTCGTCGTATGAACGTAGAGTACACTTGCATTTCAATACTCCATTCTTGTGCTTGAAGACAGCCACAGTCCATTTACCTGTCATTAAGACTCCCATGACTCTCCGGGGTTCGGCTGTTCCCTCGTAAATACCTATCCGTGTTACATCGTTCACGGTCTTGGTTGTGTCCGTTGAAGACTCTGGGGAGCTTACGTCAGAGCTAGAACTGACAGGAGCGGATTCTTTGTGCCCGGTGGTGCCAGCAATTCCAAAGATGACGCAAACCACGAAAATTGCCCAAGTCAACTTTGGATTGATGTTAGGCATCGCCACGCCATTCTTGTCTTTGAATTTACCGAGGAGAATCATCACCATATCAATAAAGCACCAAATCCCCAAACCACCGCAGGTGAGCAGTTGGACTACGCCCGATTTAATCTTGCCCGTGTAGAATCTGTGAACCCCGAATACGCCGAGGAAAAGACCCAGAAAAAATGTCAGGTAGAAGTCCGACTTCGCAGGAACGACTTGTGACGGTTCGCTAGTGGATGGTGTATTCATATTTTGTGGTGTTATTCCTGTTGCAGCTTCGTTGCGGCTACTGCAATCGGAAAAATAGTTGGTTCCAATTGGGCACGTCAAAATACTGTGTTGAGACCATACTGTTATTCGTCGCTGTGAAAGCAGAACCAGAATTCGTCCAATTGACCAAGTCGGTTGAAATCTGCATCTGGTAGTTGGTGCCAATTGTGAGGTTGGAAAACGATGGCTTAACCGCCTTGATTAAGCCCACAAAAGGAACGCCAGACTCAATAGCATAAAGTTGCTGGACTTCCGAAGCAGAAAGAGCACGGTTGTAAATGCGAAAATTCTTAACATTCATCGTCATCCGTGCGGATGAATCGCTCCCGCCATTCCACCAATGTTTTCCTATGGCACGATTTGCGGTTGGGAATGGATTCACAGTGACATTTGTGCTTCCCACCATTACGCCATTCAAAAAAGCAGCGACGTGGCCTGGGCTATACGTCAATACCAACTGCTTCCAAGGCGTATAGTTAGTGATTGTCAATGGAAAATCCGCACTTGTGAGTCCGTCCTGTGCATAGACATCGTGTTGACCAATAGCCACATTTTGTGGATTGTTATTATCGAACCAAACGTAGTATTCAGCGTAAATGCTGTTGCCTTGGTCGGTTTCCCCGCCGACCCAGATGGATACTGTAAAACCAGAGTTCAAGTTGCCGTAGTCAGGCAATGCCACATATCCGCCACCATTATAGAAAAGTTGACCGTCTCCAATCAGATGCAATGTCCCGTTGGTGTAGTAATAGTTCCCTTGGACACTGGCGTCGTATCCATCGCCACTCGCATCATTGGCATTCCCGTTGAATGGATAGTAGGCGACAAGCCCGTTTGTCAGAAACGTCTGTGAATTTCCGTTGACCGCCAATCATGGCGGTAAAGAATGCCATGAAGAGGATCATGTAAATCAGCTCCCGTCCCTTGGCCCCGATGGCTTTCAACGCGCCAAATTTTTCCAGGTTTTCCAGGATGAAGGTGTAAAAGGTCTGGCCAGAGATGGACAAGCCGACGACAAAAGCGATGATGGTCATCAAGAGGATGTTGGTGCCAATACCCGTCTGGTAGACGTAGAAATTGCTGATCTTGTTGTCGAATTCATCCTTGGTGTAGGCGACATAGCCGAGTTTGGCCACCTGCTTTTTAATCCCGGCGATGGCGGCGGCGTTCTTCGGCTGCACCAGAACGTAGGATAAGGTGAATCGCGTCGAAGGCAGGTATTCGACCGCGCGGTTGTAGGTGGTATAGAGCGTTGGCACACCGTTCAGCCCGTTGGAAACGACTTTGGCGATGCCCACAATCTTTCCGCGATGGTCATTGAGTTCAAACGTGGTGCCGATTTTCGGATCCCCCAGCTTGGATATTTCCGGATCGTCCACCACGAAGAATGTATTGTCAGCATAAATGTCCAGAATATTGCCCTGTTCGAGCGCGGGCCGGCCAAACAGGCTTTCGTCGTCCATGCCAACGACATTGACCCCTTGATAGGCGCCGCTGACGAGCTTGACCAGCGCGCCGCCCATGAATAGCGGCACCGCATAGCTGACCCCGTCCATGCTGCGCGCCGCGTCCAGCACATATCCCGGCATGGGAATCGGACTGCTGGCCGTGTTGACCGCCGGATCCATGATCCACATCGCCGCACCGATATTGGTGACCGGCGAAAAGGCCTTGTTGAGAATGCCGGCAAACAAAGCGGTCATTTCCATCATCAGGAACACGGCAAAGGTGATCCCGATCAACAACGCAAAAAACTTGCCGCGATCATTGACCAGCAGCTTGAAGCCGATCCGCAGGATGCCGCTGTATCTCATATTAAAAATTGTTCGTCGCGTTTGCTCCAGTTGCTTCCTGCCCGATGAAAACATCCACCATTTGGCCGGGATAGACCGGGGCATCCTTTTTCTCAAAACGGAAAATCACCGGGAGCACACGCAGATCCACCTGCTCCTGTTTTTCATTGGACAGCTCAATCTTGGGTGAGATGTAAGGCTGCACTCGGACGAACTCCAGCGGCACCTTGATGTCCGTCCCGGTAATCTGCATCTGCGCCTTAATATGCCAGTGCGACGGCAACCGTGAGACCAGTATCTCGTCCACATAACAACGCACATCCATGTAATCTTGTGGCCCGCTCATGACCACGAGCGGGTCGAACAGCTCGGTGTAGGTGTCATAGTTGCCCTGTGGCGACACATAGCCACCGACTGCCGTGTTGACCGCCAGCACCACTCCGTCAACCGGCGCTTTGACTGAATAGTATTGCAGCAGCGCGTTGGCGGCCTTCAGCGCGGCGGTCGTCTCAGTGACGGCATCTTCCGCCGTATCCAGCACGTCCTTGCTGACCGATTTCGGATCAATGTCATAGGATGCGCGGCGCTTGTTATATTGGTCGCGTGCCGCTTTCAGGTTGGCTTTGGCCAGTTCCGTGTTGGCCTTCTGCAAAGAATCTTCAATGGTGAAAAGAAGAGTGCCAGCCTTCACCTGCTCGCCTTCCTGCACCAGCACCTGGGTGATCGGGCCGGAAACTTGCGGGAAGATATTGATGTTGGCCCCGTTCGGCTGTTCGCTCTCAATCATGCCATTGGCATAGATGGCCGTCTCGAACGGATTGCTCACCGGCTTGAACACGGGCGGCTGCGCCTTCCGTTCCAGGCCAAAAACATAGGCGGCAACCAATCCGGCTAAAATGCCGACGATGGCGATGGCAAAAATGATCTTGTTTCCAATTTTCTTCTTGGGTGCGACAGCTTTGGCATCAAATTTGGCCTCGGGCTTAACTTCCGATTTAGTTTGGGCTTTGATTTCAGGCACGGATTTGGCCGCTTTGGCATCGTGTGTCAGTTCGATTGCTTTGGGGTCGGGCTTGGGTGTGGCAGTTTCCGACTTTGGCTCAACCGCTTTAACTTCGGGATTAGGTTGGTCGGTATTCATTCGGTTCCCTTGTCTTCGGCGGTGAGATGTCCATCTTCCATGTGAAGGATTCGATCCGCATATTCATTGATGCGTGCATCATGTGTGACAATCAAGATGCAGCGCTTTTCGTTAAGAATTTTCTCTTTGACGAAGGCGATGATCATCCTCCCGGTGTCACCATCGAGAGAGGCGGTCGGTTCGTCGAGAATCAGAATCTCCGGTTGGCTGATGATTGCCCGCGCAATCGCCACCCGCTGCTGCTCGCCACCTGAAAGCTTGACCGGCAAGATTTCACCCCGGTCTTTCAGGCCGACGATTTCAAGGTATTGCCTCGCCTCGGTGATGGATTCGTCCCAGTTCCGCTGTTTCAAAATAAGCGGGATCGCGACATTCTCCGCCGTGGTCAACCGTGGAAACAGGTGGTAATCCTGAAACACGAAGCCAATCGTGTTCAGACGAAAATCCGCCAACTGGTCATTGTTCAACGTCCAAATATCGGCTCCCTTGACTTTGACGTTGCCGGCGTTGGGCCGCAGGATGCCCGAAATCATGCTGAGCATGGTCGTCTTACCGCTGCCGGAGGGGCCGACGATGAACAACATCTCGCCAAAATGCGCGACCAGCCCGACCTGATTTACAGCCGTCACCTTGGTCTCGCCTGCACCAAACCACTTGGTTAGACCGGTAGCAACAATGGCTTCAGATTTTACTGGTGTTTCATTGTCTGCGGTAATGACCATGGCGGGAGTCATTTCTCGGATGCCGCACTCAATACACCTTCATCCGACTCAAGCATCCAATTACTGTCCGGGTTGTATTCCTTAATCGCCGCCGCAATCCGGGAAGTCTTTTCCGCCAGATTGCGCTGATAAACTTTACCGTCCTGATTCACAATAAACGTCATTATGCCCGACTGGTCCCAATGTTCCGGGTAAGCCACCAACGCGAATCCTCCGGTCAAGTTACCGTCGCTTAAATAATTCATTTTACCACCGGGCGCAGCCTCACCTTGGCGGGTTAGAATCTTGAAATAATATCCATGGAAAGGATGCGGGCCGGCACTTTTATGCGTGACATAACCCTCGGCATGAGCGTCCGCCACCAAAGGTCCGAACGGACTGGCCGCTTCGCCCTCCACCACCGGCCAGTAGAGGCCGTCCTTCTTGCCGGCTGTGCTCTTGAATTTCTGCGCATAACTCACGACTCCGCCGGTGGCTGGATTCAGGTTCGCATATTGCCGTTGCGCGGTCACATAAGTCCGGCAGACGCCGATGGCGCAGAGTTCATCCTTGCCGATGTGGCGATTGATGATCTCTTCCTTCCCCGCCGCCGTGTCGAAATACCATTGGCCATCTGCTTTCACCAACGGAATCGGATACGGCCAGTTGTTCGTGCCCACCTCAAGCGTAATTTTATCGTCTGATTCTTTCACTTGATTACAGCCCTGCGCCATTGCGGCGGCGAACCGCTGCGCATTATTCGCATCCTGCACCTTGTCACCGGTTAAAAGCTCGGAGAACTCCGGGCCAAAAATTGTCTGCAAGGCCGCCTGATCTTTGGCTTCGGCGGCGGCTTGCAAGGCCTTTACGGCCGCATCTGGCGAAGCGAACAATTGTTCCGTGAGGGTTGGCTGCGCTGGTGTTACTTCCGGCTCCGCCGCCTGGAGTTTTGCGGGCAAAATGCCCAAAGCCAATGCGAACAGCGCGACGTTCAGCAAGTTGGAATTACTTTTCAATGCGTTCAGAATTTTCATAAATGTAGATTTGTCAGGTGTGATGTTGTGCAATTGCAATCCCTCGTAGAATTCACCGCTTGCCTCCACCGCCGCCGTGACCACCACCACTCGCATGTCCGCCGCCACCGTGCGCGGCTCCACGACTGGCTGCTCCGCGAGCACTATAACCATGCACATCGTGTCCCCGATCATAACCCCGACCACCGCCGCCCCACCACCCTCCGTCATCCCACCACCAGCCACCGCCACCATAATATCCGTCACCGCCCACGACGCCGATGCAACCCGTCAGTGCGGTCAGCATTGCAATGGCCAGCCCGATCTTGATCCGATCAGCCAGACTGTTTGCAAAATTCGATTCCTGACTTTGTTTGATTTTCATATTCGATAGAATACATCCGCCAACTCGTCTGCTGCGATGGGGTGTTCACCCCATCGCAGGAGTCGGAATAAGTTGTTTAACCCCTTCAGCGAGGGGCAGCCTCGATCACACTCCGGCGCAATTGGGCGACGGCTGATTTTAGGTCGCTGGCGCCATACAAACTTGTGCCGGCCACAAAAGTATCCGCGCCGGCGCGGGCACAATCGGCGCCGGTCTGGTCGTTGATGCCGCCGTCCACGCTGATGCGGTAGGATAAATTCTTTTCACGTCGCCACGTCGCCACCTGCCGAATCTTGGACAAGCCTTCGCGGTTGAATTCCTGTCCGCCGAAACCGGGATTTACCGTCATCACCAGCAGGAGATCAATCTGGTCGAGAAATGGCTCAGCAGCGGTAATTGCCGTGGGCGGATTGACGGCCAGACCAACTTTCTTGCCAAGTGCTTTTATTTTTTGGATGAGTGACGGGATTTGATCGCCGAGTTCGACGTGAATGATCATTTCGTCCGCCCCGGCCTTGGCAAACGCTTCAAACAAAATCTCCGGTTTGGAACACATGAGGTGAATATCGAAAAACAGTTTGGTGAGCGGACGCACCGCCTTGACCACCTGTGGGCCGAAGGAAATGTTCGGCACGAAGTGACCATCCATGATGTCGAGATGCAACCAGTCGGCACCGGATTTTCCGGCACGTTCTGCCCCCTCACCGAAACGGGCGTGATCCGAGGCGAGCAGCGATGGGGCAATAACTATTTCCACAATTTTATTTAACGTGTTCAGCCAGCGATTGGCACCATTGGCTGCGGATGACCGTGGAAAGGCCAGCGTAAGTCACCGGTCATCAGATAAACCACCATCGCCGCGAGCATCACAATCACGCAAAACCAAATTCGCCAGTCCCGATGGGCACTTCGCCAATAAGGAGGTTTGCCGTGATGAATCGGGCCACCATTCGGATCGCCGTGTGACTTGTGATCGTGCTTCAATTCATTCATAAAATATTATGGCTCCGCCAACCACCGTCGCGCCTCGTCAGAATGATTGTGATCGAAGTAGTGAATGGTCGCTTTCATGAATGGCTTGCAAAACCACGTCATCACCATCTGCCAATTCATATCTCCAACCATCGCGCATCGTTCAATGTCGGCAAGATGTTTGACGTCGAACTTGATTTCCTCCCAGATGGCCGCGGCTTCCCAACCGTGGAAACCGGTCATGTCGAACAGCACGCGCAGCTTTCCGTGCTGCTGGACGAATTGTTCAAACTTCGGCACGAACCGTTCGTAATCCGCCTGGGACAAAATCCCGCTGACGTGGACGGTCAAAAAATGCCCGTCGGCCAGTTCATTTATGTGAATCGGCATTTTTCAGACCTTTGATTCGATTCAGTTCGGGAACCGCTTTATGGTCGTCGGCCAAAATTTTAGCCGAGGATTTTCCGGCAGCCGTCGCGCCCCACTTCCAGTTGCGAATCTCCGGCAGGTCCTGGCCGTGCTTGTCAACATAGTGCTTGTGTTCAATCAGCTTGTCCTTCATCTGCTGTTTCAGATAGTCGCCCTTCGAACCTAAATTCGGCACGCGATCCACGACATCTTTCACCAAGTGAAAACGGTCAATTTCATTCTGAACGCGCATGTCGAACGGCGTCGTGATGGTGCCTTCTTCCTTGTAACCACGGACGTGGAGATTCCGATTCGTCCGGCGGTAAGTCAGTTTGTGAACCAGCCACGGATAACCATGGAAGTTGAAAATGATGTGCTTGTCCTTGGTGAAGAGTGAATCGTAATCCCCTTCGCTCAAGCCGTGCGGATGTTCGCTCGCCGGCTGGAGCTTCATCAGGTCAACCACATTGACCACGCGGATCTTGAGATCCGGCAGGTGCTCCCGCAAGATGGAGACAGCGGCCATGGTTTCCAGCGTGGGCGTATCACCGCAGCAGGCCATCACGACATCCGGCTCGCTGCCCTGGTCATTGCTGGCCCATTGCCAGATGCCGATGCCTTGCGTGCAATGCATCACGGCGGCATCCATGGTCAGCCATTGCGGGAGCGGATGTTTGCCGGCGACCACGACATTGACGTAATGCCGGCTGCGCAGGCAATGATCAAAAATGGACAACAGACAATTCGCGTCGGCGGGCAAATAAACCCGCACAATATCGGCCTTCTTATTGATGACATGGTCAAGGAAACCGGGATCTTGATGCGTAAAGCCATTGTGATCCTGCTGCCAGACGTGCGAGGCCAGCAGGTAATTTAACGACGCTATTTTTCGACGCCAGGGCAGTTCCGAGGTGACTTTCAACCACTTTGCGTGCTGGCTGAACATCGAATCCACGATGCGAATAAACGCTTCGTAGCTGTTGAACAGGCCGTGGCGCCCGGTCAGCAAATAACCTTCCAGCCAGCCTTCGCACTGGTGTTCACTCAACATGGAGTCCAGCACACGGCCGGCGGGCGCGAGAAATTCATCGCCTTTAACTTCGCGTGCGTCCCACTGGCGGTTGGTGGCCTCAAACACCGCGCCTAGAAGATTCGAGAGCGTCTCATCCGGGCCGAAGACGCGGAAATTCTTTTGGTTTAGCTTTTCAACATCCCGCAGAAAATTGCCCAAAACCATGGTATCCTGACCGTCGGTTGCTCCGGGCGAAGGGACTGTCACCGCATGATCATGAAAATCCGGCATCACCAGGTCGCGCAGGAGAAGTCCGCCATTGGTGTGCGGATTGGAACCCATGCGCCTATTGCCCTTGGGAGCCAGCTCTTGAAGTTCCGGCTTGAGCCGGCCATCGGCATCAAACAGTTCCTCGGCCTTGTAGCTCTTCATCCAGCTTTCAAGCTGTGCCACGTGTTGGGGATGATCGGCATCAACGAGGAGCGGTACTTGGTGCGCGCGAAACGTTCCCTCGACTTTCAAGCCATCCACTTCTTTTGGGCCCGTCCAGCCTTTCGGCGACTTGAGCACAATCATGGGCCAGCGGGGACGAGTCGTGTCTTTTTTGTCCCGCGCATTGGTCTGAATTCGCCTAATGTCTTCAATGGTCTTCTCCATCGTGGCGGCCATGAGTTCGTGCATTGTTTCCGGATCATCACCTTCCACAAAATAAGGCGTCCAGCCGAGGCCCCGGAAAAATTGTTCCAATTCATCCGGTTCAATGCGCGCCAGAATGGTTGGGTTGCTGATCTTGAAACCATTAAGGTGCAGAATCGGCAGCACGGCGCCGTCAGTAATCGGGTCGAGAAATTTGTTCGACTGCCACGAAGTCGCCAGTGGGCCGGTCTCAGCTTCGCCGTCCCCAACAACACAGGCGACAATCAGGTCGGGATTATCAAATGCCGCACCGAACGCATGACTGAGCGAATAGCCCAGTTCGCCGCCTTCGTGAATGGAACCCGGGGTCGTCGGCGCCACATGGCTGGAAATACCGCCCGGAAATGAAAATTGCGTGAACAGCTTTTTCAGCCCGGCTTCATCCTGGGTGACGTTTGGATAAATTTCACTCCAGGTGCCTTCCAGATAGACGTTGCCGACAATGGCCGGGCCACCGTGCCCCGGCCCAGCGACGTAAAACATATTCAGGTCGTACTTCTTGATGACCCGGTTCAAATGCACATAAATAAAATTCTGCCCCGGCGTCGTGCCCCAGTGTCCGACCACCAGCGGCTTCACGTCCGATAGTTTTAGCGGTCGCTTCAGCAGTGGATTGTCGTAGAGATAAATCTGGCCAACCGATAAGTAATTGGCGGCACGCCAATAGGAATTGATCTTCTGGAGCAAGTCAGGTGTAAGAGTGCTTGTTTTCATGTGTTGTTTTTTAAAAGCCCGCCCTTCGCGTGAAAGGCGGGACAAAAGTTTTACCGCGGGGTCGGCATCCTGTTATGATCATCCGATCTGCTAACAGGCAACCAGTTGATCAAACCAATATCCTTTACGGTTGTAATGTCCATAAAGGCTGGTCTCATAATCACGGGTGAGCAGCGACTCGTCGGTGAACTCAGGAGAGAGTTTGATGGTTTCGCGGGTGAGATCGATCACCACTTTTTGCTCGCTCCAACTCACTCGCTTGATCCAAAGTGGTGAGATGAGAACCTTTTTTCCGGCCCACCAGTTGCTCGTGTTGACGATAAGATAACGAATCTGCCAGGTTTCCTCATCAATGACAAAATCCTCCACGTGGCCAATCTCTCCGTCTTCGGCCTGAATGTGGTAGCCGGTGACTTCATGGCTGCTCCGCAGATGATGATTCCAAACCTTCTCGCCCGGTTTGCGTTGTCCCCGTTTGGCGTGGTCACGCTCGAGATAGGGATAATTTCCCCAACTGTAGGGGCCATACCAGTATGCCGGCCAGCCATAATAGCCATAATAATCTGATTCAAATTGTTGTGAAACCGGTTTGTCGCTGTCCAGGGAAGGACTGTCCTCGATTTGCTTCTTGGTCAGATCGGCAACAACATTCTTATGGTCAGCATTCACCCCCACGAGCGCATACGGGGAGACCAATACCTGCCGGCCCGTGAGCCATTTCCCGGTGTTGGCAACCAGATAACGGACGGTCCAATGCCGATCATCGAAGTAAACATCTTTGACATTCCCGATGGTTTCGTCCTTGGTGTTCTGGATTGAATAGCCGTCCAGCGTTTTGACTTTTATTAACATAATTATTTTGTTTTGGTTGAGATAAGGTTGCGTTCGTCGGCGCAACTCCATGCTTTAAGAATGTATGCGTTGGGTTGGTTTTGCCATGGGGTAAAACCCGACCGTGCGTTCATGGCTAGCTGTTCACGAGTTCATCGACCCAATATCCTTTGCGTTTGTAATGGCCATGCAATCCAATCTCATAATCCCGCGTGATCAGAGATGTCTCGGTGTATTCCGGTGACTGTTTGATGGTTTCGCGATCAAGATTGACGAAGACTTTTCGCTCGCCCCAACTGACGCGCTCAATCCATTGGGGTGAAACCAAGACTTTTTTCCCCGGCCACCAGTTATGAGTGTCAACAATGAGGTAACGAATTGCCCAAGTCTCGTCATCAATGATGAAATCCGCAACATGGCCAATTTCACCGTCCAAGGCTTGGATGTGATGGCCGCTTACACCGTAAGTGCTGCGCAAATGATGATCCGATGCTTTTTTAGGCCGGGTGGATTTTTTCCATTCTTCACGGTCGCGCATCGGGTATGGATATGGCCCCCAACTGTATGGGCCGCCCCAATACATCGGGTATAAATAATGCCCGTAATAGGCCTGTTCAAATTGGTGGGAGACCGGCTTATCAGTGTCCAAGGACGGACTGTCTTCGATCTGCTTTTTTGTCAAATCAACGGCGATGTTTCGCCGTTCATTATTCACGGCGACCAGCGCGTACGGCGAAATCAGCACCTGTCGGTCGGCCAGCCAGGTTCCAGTTTCTGCAACCAGATAGCGGATGGTCCAGTGCCGGTCATCGAAGTAGAATTCTTTGACTTTGCCGATCTCCCCGTCAAGGCTGTCCAATTTATAACCCTCAAGTGTTTTGGCTTTGCTTAACATAATGGTCCTTTCGTTCTTTTCGTTTCGTCTTTATTCGCTGCTGGCGTCCGAGTGACGGCGTGTTTGACAAATCTGTTGAGCCGCAGTCGGCACGAATGCCTGGACTCAACTATGCGCCGGTGCGGGCGGCTTCGCTATGGGGTATAACCCGGACATGGATCATGAGTGGAACCGGCCAACGGAAACGGATTTAATTGGGAGATGCACATGTTCTTCTTGGGTTACATATCTTCAAGGGCTTTTCCTTTCGTCTCCCGCACCGCAGTGCAGACAAAGACCACGGAAGCCAAGGCGGCAAGCGTGTATAGACCGTAGGTCCAGGACAGACCGACATGCTTCATCAGCGGCAGGAAGGTGACCGTCACAGCGAAATTCGCGATCCAGTTTGTCGCCCCGGAGACCGCCAGGCCGGCGGCGCGCAACCGATTGGGGAACATTTCACCCAAAAGCACCCACATGACCGGCCCCCAAGAAACCGCGAACGCCACGATGAACAGGTTCGCCGCGACCAACCCCGTTATCGCCGACTCCCGGCCGAGCAGAGGTTTGCCGTCGGGGCCAACGCCAGCCGTCGCGAAAACAACAGCCACGACCCCCAGAGCCAGGGCCATGCCGATGGAGCCATATAGCAGCAAGGGTTTGCGTCCCACCCGATCAATAAGCATAATCGCCGGAATGGTGGCCAGGATGTTGATGACGGCCGTGAGCAAATTGATGTTTAAGGCCAGTTGTTCCGAGGCCCCGGCGGCTTTCCAAAGCACTTCACCGAAATAGAAAATGATATTGATGCCGACGAACTGCTGAAGCGCCGCCAGGCCCACTCCCACCCAGACCACAGGGACGATCCGACGCGTGCCGGGGACGATCAAATCCGACAGGCGTGGACGATGCGCACCAGCGATGCTCTTCTCGACCTGCGCGACCAGTTCCTTGCCACTGCCTCCGATGCGCGCGAAAATTTTGCGGGCCTGCTCTTGCTTGCCGGAGATGACAAGAAAGCGAGGCGATTCAGGAATGAGCAGTGTGCCCAGCAGGAACGCGGCCGAAGGCACCGCCTCCACCCAGAACATCCAACGCCAGGCGGACGCCCCCAGCCAAAAAGTCGCCGCCGCTCCACCGGAGAGTTTGGCAATAATATCGTTGCTGAGGAATGCGAAGAACAAGCCGAGGACAATCGCCAACTGTTGGAGTGAAGCAAGCCGGCCGCGCAAATGAGCCGGAGCCACTTCCGCGATATACATCGGGGCCAGCACGCTCGCCGCGCCAATGGCCAGTCCCGCCACGATTCGCGAGCCGATAAACACGCCCACGGAACCGGCTGCCCCCGTGGCAAACGCACTGCCCAGGAACAGCGCTGCGTCAATAATCATCGTCGGACGGCGACCGATGCGGTTAGCCAACGCTCCCGCGCCGAACGCACCGAAGGCGCACCCCACCAGCACGGATGCGACGGCGAACCCGGTGGCAGCGGCCTGGGTGCCGAAGGCCGACGCCAGCGCGGCCACCGTCCCATTGACCACACCACTATCAAAACCAAAAAGCAGGCCGCCGATGGCCGCCACGCCGGTCAGCCAGATGATATAGCGGTAATTGGTCTTGGGTTGGACTTGCGGGGCCGTGGTTGCCGGGGCCTTCGCGACCACGGGCGGCCCGCTGAGTGGCGTTGCGCTTGCTGGGAGAGGTGCTTGGGTGGCCATAGTATTTTCGTGGTTGTTGGTTTAGAAATTGACGCCGAGTTGGCAGCCGAGGACGACCGCGTTGGCGAGTTGTCCCGTGCCGCCCGGTCGCATCACATATTGAACATCCGGCTGGAAAAAGAGCGCGCCTTTGCGCAAATTGAAACGATAGGTCCCCTCCAAAACCGTCTCGTGACTCTGCACGCCCACCCTCGGATCGCCGAAGACCTGAGCCAGCGCGTGTCGGACCAATGGCCCGGACAAGGAGGTGAAGCGCAGGAGGAGCGCAAGCAGGACAGCTCGGATCGCCGCCGCCGATTTCCATAATTCACATCCGTCGCACCCCATGACGGGATTCACGGTTGAATGACACCACTGTATTTTAGTTGTTTTCATAATTAGAGACCTCTGAAAAAGGCTGTTTGAGTTGTTTATTTGATGTTGCCGACATTTTTC
>CAYVGC010000073.1:0-22851 GCA_964449815.1 uncultured Bifidobacteriaceae bacterium | reverse complement strand
AGCGCGATGATCAAATCCTTCACCTCGCGGCAGCCAATCGGGTCGAGGCCGGCGGTCGGCTCATCAAGAATCACCAGATCGGGATCGTTGATGAGCGCCTGTGCGAGGCCGATGCGGCGCTGCATGCCCTTGGAAAATTCGCCGACGGCGCGCGTCTGCGTCTTGCCGAGACCAACCATTTCCAGCAATTGCTCCGCGCGATTGTCGCGGTCGGCTTTGTTGAGGTGAAACAGATTACCGAAAAAATCCAGCGTCTCGCGCGAGTTAAGATAGCGGTAGAGATACGATTCCTCCGGCAGATAGCCGATGCGCGACTTCGTCTGCACATGGCGCGGCGAATGGCCGAAAACTTCGATGTGCCCTTTTGTCGGATTCAGCAAACCGAGCAGCAGTTTGACCGTGGTGGATTTGCCCGAACCGTTTGGTCCCAGCAGGCCGAAAACCTCGCCCTTGCGGACTTCAAAATCCACGCCATCCACCGCGCGCGCCTTCGGGCGATTCCAAAAATCTTTGAAAACCTTCGTCAGCCCGCGCACGGAGACGACGACTTCACCATTGGATGTTTGAGCGGCGGACATAATGTCTATTTGGGAAAACTATGCCAGTTTCGGCGTCAGCTCGCCCGCCGGCTTCGGCTGCGAACCATGGTCGTGTTTGTCGGCGATGGCTTCGGGATTAAAATGTTCCAGCTCCTCGCCTTTGCGCACGAGCCGCGCGCTGTTGAAAATCACCATCAGCGAACCGACGTTGTGCAGGATCGCCGCCACAATCGGCCCGATGTAGCCGAACGCCGTCGCCGTCAGACCGACAATGATGAACAACACGCCGAACATGAAATTCTGGTTGATGACGGCGCGCGTGCTGCGAGACAGTTTCACCAAAAACGGCAGGCGGCGCAGGTCGTTGTTCATCAGCGCAATCGTTGCGCTGTGGATGGCCACTTCACTGCCCGCCGCGCCCATGGCGATGCCGATGTCGCCCGCCGCGAGCGCGGGCGCGTCGTTCACGCCGTCGCCGATGACCGCGACTTTGTAACCTTTCGACTTCACGGCGCGGACAAATTCAACCTTGTTCTGCGGCAGACAGTCGCCCTTCGCCTCTTCACAGCCGATTTCGTTCGCGACGCGCGTGGCCACAATCTGGCGGTCGCCGGAAACCATCGCGATGCGGCGGACGCCGGCTTCTTTCAATTCCGCCAGCGCTTCCTTCGCCTCGGCGCGCGTCTGATCCTGCAAGCCAACCCAGCCGACGCACTTCCCGTTTTTCGCGACGAAAATCAGGCTCCAGCCCTCGGTCTCGTTCAAGTCCACGGATTTTTCAAAGCCCGCGTCAATGCCGTTGTCCTTGAGCCATTGCGCGCGGCCCACCAAAACCGGCGCGCCGTTGATCTGCGCCTGCACGCCGCGACCGGCGGTCTCGGCAAAATTTTTCGGATCGGGCAACGGCACTCCGGCTTCGCCCGCGAGCGTGACGAGCGCCTTGGCGGTCGGATGGTTGCTGTATTTTTCGGCGGACGCGGCGAGCAGCAACAGTTCGGCCGGCTTCGTTTCGCCGATCGGCGCGAGACGGCTGACGGCGAGCTGGCCCGTGGTGAGCGTGCCGGTTTTGTCGAAGACGAAGGCGTTGATTTTTGCGGCGAGTTCAATGTCGGCCACGTTTTTAATTAAAATTCCCAAACGCGCGGCGGCGGAAAGCGCGGCAACCATCGCGGTCGGCGTCGCCAGAATGAAGGCGCACGGACAAGAAACGACGAACACGGCGATGACGCGGTTCAAATCGTGCGTGAACGCCCAGACGAGCGCACCGATGACCAGCACGAGCGGCGTGTAAAAGCCCATGTATTGGTCCACGATTTTCTGGATCGGCAGCTTGGTCTGCTCCGCCGCGATGATCAGTTCGCGCACACGACCGAGCGTGGTGTCCGTGCCGGCGCGGCTGACTTTGATTTCCAAAACGCCAGTCAGGTTTTGCGTGCCGGCGAAAACTTCATCGCCGGTGTTTTTTTCAGCGGGCAAGGATTCGCCGGTGATCGTGGCTTGATTGAATGAGCCTTCGCCTTTCACGATGACGCCGTCGGCCGCGACGTTGTCGCCGGGACGGATGCGGATGACATCGCCGACCGCGAGCTGGCTGGCGGCGATTTCTTCCTCGCTGCCGTCCTTCAAAATGCGGCGCGCTTTCGTCGGTGTGAGTTTGATGAGCGATTCGATGGAATGGCGCGCGCCCTCGGCGGTGCGGGTCTCGATGATTTCGCCGGTGAGCATGAAGAAGGCGACGATGCCGGCGGTCTCGTAATTGCCGGACGCGAACGCGGCGAGCACGGCGATGGCGACAAGTTCGTTGATGCTCAAGTTGCCGCGCCGCAAATCCTTGACGGCGGTGATGATGATGGGATAGCCGAGGATGAGCGAGCCGATCATGGCGCTGGCGCTGGCGAGCGTGCTGCCGGATTCAAACAGCCAGTCCACGATGAAGGCGTTGAGGACGAAGACGACGCCGAGGACGGCCTGCCAGAGATGCACGACGGAATGTTCGTGGTCGTGGCCGCAGCCGCAATTGTCATCGTGTTCGTGCTGGCTTAAAAGGGACGTGACTTGCATAAAATTAAAAATTATTTCTGCCGCTTAAATATCAGAAAAATGCTCGCCGTGCGCGTATTGCTGAAAGTTGACTGCTTCTCAACTGCTTTACCGTCGGAATAATCAATGCCATCAGGGAATTTTGCTCCGGCGATTGTTTCAATCTGTGGAACTGCTGCGACCAATTCCCAACCTTCCTTGCCCATCGTGTCGAGATCAGGGGAAATAGTCGTATTGCCCTTTATCCCGGCGATTGGTGGCATCATCTCCAAGCTGAAAAGACCAGCGGAACTATTGGCTTCATCCAATTTGGTCAGCCACTCATGCGTTGAATTGGTTTTGCTTAAAAAAAGTTCGGTAGTGGCAATCCCTTCCGAATTTCTAAATTCAACGACTTTGTATTCCCATTTTTTGTTGCAACCACAAAGTAGCGCAGCGGCAAGAATGAAGATTACAGTTTTCATTTTACGGATTCGCCGCCGATTTTGGCTGCGGCGGTTCGCGGTTCAACTGTAGCCTAAGTTCGCGCGGCTTGCCATCGGCACACTGGGGCAGGAAGATTTTGTCCTGAACATTTGTCAAAATCTGTGTCATGGCCTTGGCCAGCTCCATTTGCGCAAACAGGTTCGGGTTGCCTGCGTATTTCGGCAGCAGTTCGGTGAACGCGTTGGCGTCCGACTCGACGCCGGTGACGAAGCGCGTGCGCGCGGATTCGGCGGCGTTGGTGATGGACGCGGCGTCCGCGCCAGCCTGGCTCAGAATCCGGTTCTCCTCGCTTCGGGCATCGTTCAGCAGCTTGTCGTAGTTCTGGCGCGCGGTGGTGACCGCCGCAAACACGTCCTTCAACTGGCGCGGCGGAATGCTCTGCACCTGCACATCGCCAATCGCCACGCCGAGATGCTCGCGCTCGGCCAGCTCGGCCACGCGCTCTTTGACGGCATCCTGAAAGCCGGCCACGTCGCGGGTCAAAATGTCGTCCACGTTGAAGCGCACGGCGGTGAGGATGAGGGCGTTGTTCACGGCGTTCAGCACGGCGTTGGACACGCCGGCGAGGTTGAAATTCTGGTTGGTGCCGCTGGTGAAGTTGAAGATGGCCGTGCGCGGGTCGTCAATCCGATACAGCACCGTGGCGCGGGTGTGGACGATGTTGCGGTCGGCGGTGATGACATAGCCGTCCCGCTCCGGATTCAGCGACGGGCCGGGCGGCGGCTCGGTGCCGGCGGCTTCCATTTCCGGCGTGGTCGCATACCAGCCGATGGTGGACTTGACCGTTTGATTTTCCGTGATGGGAATGCGGACGACCTCGTCAATCGGATATGGAAACGACCAGTATAATTTCCCCGAACTCAGGAGCATTTTCTGGCCTTCGCCCAGCGGCCTGCCGAAGCGGAGAATGACGGCTTTTTCCTGCGGCCCGACGGTGAAAAATCCCGCCGCGAAAATGATGACAACCAGCGCCGCCAGCGCGAACTTGACGATGACAAAGCTGCTGCGCAGCGCCTCGGCCAGCGCCTGCGAGCCGGCGTCCTGCGTTTCCGGCGGGTGCGGATGGTCGTGCGGATGATCGTGGTCGCTCATGGCTCAATCACTTCGTGGGTGTGTTCGCCGGCAGGTTTTGAAACAGGCTGAACGGCGACTGGCGCTCGTCGAAAATCAGCGTGGACTTCTGGTTCAGCGAATTTTCCAGCGCCTTGAGCTGCAACTGAAATATCGCCAGCTCCGGGTTCTGCTGGAACACGCTCAACGTCTTTGCAGCCTCGGCCACACCCGAGCCCTCGATCTGCGTGGCGGCGGCCTGGGCGTTGGCGAGGACATCGGCGGCCTGGCGTTCGGCGGCGGAACGGATTTTCGTCGCCTCGGCCTCGCCTTTGAACTGCGCCTCGCTGATGTATTTCTGCCGCTCGGATTTCATGCGGTCGAACACCGTCTGCGTCACGCTTTCCGGCAGGCCGAGTTTTTTGATGCCGAGAAATTCGATGCTCATGCCGTAATTGTTCGCGCCCAGTTCCTGCTGCACCTTGGCTTTGATTTCGTTCTCAACCGCCTCAAACTTGAGCTGCGAAGGATCGGGGTTCACAACATCCGACAAATTATGGCTGCCAAAGACGGCCAGCGAGGCGCTGCGGAGCATGGTTTCCAACTGCTGCTGGGCGGCCGTCACGGAGCCGCCGCGCCACACCTGGAAAAACCGGCTGGCGTCGGAAATGCGCCAGCCCACATAAACGCTCGCCAGCACAATGTTGTTATCCTTCGTGTAGTTTGGGCTGAACTGGTCCTCAAAATTCTGCACCCGCTGGTCGAACCGGTAAACCTGCTGGACCGGCCACGGCCATTTGAAATACAGGTTCGGCTGGTCAATGTTGTTCGCGGCCGGCTTGCCGAAGGTCGTCAGCACGGCGACCTCCGACTGGCGCACCTGGAAGGTGAACAGCAGCAGCGCGAAAATCACCACCAGCACGGCGGCGATGAGGATGGTAATCAGATTTTTTTTCATGGCGAATTGGTGATGGACGAGTTCAGCAGGTCGTCGCGGATTTTGTCTTCCAGATCAAACCAGATCACGTCCGACGTGTTCGTGACGAGCAAAACATATTTGCGCGCATTTTTCGTCGCGGCGGCGAAGCTCTGCAAATACAGCCGCTGGCGATAAACCGATGGCGCCGCTTCATAAGCCGGAATCTGGTTTGTGAACAGCGCCGCCTCGGCGAACCTCGAAGTCACGAGCTGCACACGCCGGGCGTCGGCCACGTTCGTGACCGTGAACGCCTTCGCGTCGGCCAGCGCGTTCGTGCGGATGGCGTCGGCTTGGGCGGCGAGAATGGTGGCGAGCCGGGTCTCCTCCGCGCCGACGACTTTTTCGTAGGCCTCGGCGACTTTGCCGGCCGTCGGCGGATGAATGTCCTGCAGGCCGACAAAAATGATTTTCGCGCCGAGCGCGCGGGCGTTGGCCGCGTTTTGAATCCGGTCGCGCAACGCGTCCGCCGCCTGCAAACGCCCTTGCGAGAGCACGTCGTTCAAGTCTTCGCCGGCGAGATAATAAATCACTTCGCGCGTCGCCAGATCCTTCAACAGCCCGTCCGGCTCGCTGTTTTTATAAACCCAGTCCAGGACGTTTGTGATTTGAAACTGCACCGGGATGCTGATGGCGATCAGGCCCACGGCCTGCGCTTTGGCCGTGTCATTGGTGCCGGTTGCCACCGTCGCGACGGCGCGGTTGGCGACGAGGAAATTTTCCTCCTGGTTGTGGCTGACCGTCCAGAGAATCACGTTCGCCGACCCGGCCTGCGCGTCCGGCGTGTAACCGACGGCGAAGGATTGAATCTGTTCGGTGCGGAAGCGGAAAACTTTGTCCACCGGCCACGGCCACTTGAAATGCGCGCCCGGTCCGAGCATGGCCACCGGTTTGCCGAAATGTTCCCGCACCGCCTGTTCTCCCACGCCGACGAAGAAGACCGTCGTGGACAGCAGCAGCACGGCAAACTGGATCAGCAGCAGCGCCGCGAGATTTTTCTGCGCCGCCTGGAAAAACCACGTTTCCGAAACCTTGAAGCCGAACTGATAATCCAGCGTCTGCGCCGCCGTGGTGAACAGGCTTTCCGGCTGCGCGAAAATGCCGACCACGCGGCTTTCGTAAAGCGGGCGGGCGATCTTGCCCTTCACGCGCGGCCGGTAAATTTCCAGCAGCAGCGTCAGCAGATTTTCCACCGCCATCAAACCCAGCAGCCCGCACAGGCCGCGCGCGACCCAGAAATCCGCCTTGGGAAATTTCGCCTCGACGCCCGCGATGCCCAGCGCGGTGAGCGCGCAGACGTAGGCGCCGGCCAGCAGAAAACTCGCGCCGGGCCGGAGCAGCCGGTGGTTTTCCAGCCGCGCAATCGTCACAGAAAAACGGCCGATCAAAAACAGCACCAGCGCAAAAATCGCGAAGAGCGACAGCGCCGCCGTGGCGTTGGCTTCCTTGAGGCCGGCGGTGTTTTTGCCGCTCCAGTTCCACAGCAGCCACGCGCCGCCGGCTTCGAGCAGCAGGATCAAAACCGCAAAGCCGGGCACAAAATATTTCTCGAATTGCAGCCGCGCGTTCTGCGCCGGAAAACTGCCGCCGTCCTTGCTCTCAAACAGCGACGCGCCGCGGCTGCGGGCGAGCTCGTCCAGCTCCAGTTTTTCCAGCCGCTCGTTTTCCTCGAGCCGCATCTGGAACCAGCTGATGAACGCCACCAGCACGCCAAGGCCGAGGAAAACCGCCGCCGCCTGGCCCGCCAGCGAGCCGGCGAAAACGGTGACGCCAAAGCCGGCGAGGAAGATCAGCACCGCGACCGCGAGGTTCACCAGACCGTTTTTTTGGATGTTGCGTTCCACGTTTTGTTAAATTGTTTAATTGTTACACAGTTAAATCGTTGCACCGGAATTTGCCGAACCGATTTAACGATTCAACAGTTCCACAATTTAACTTCAGCTCAATTCTCTTTCATCAAACAGCGCCACGCCCACGGCCAGCGCCGCGCCGGCATAGCCGAACGCATAGCCGAACGCCTTGCCGACGTAGGCCCAATGAAACGTGCTCTTGCCCGTTTCCAGCGCGTCGGCGAGCCAGAAAAGCTGCCAGTTTGGAAGAATACTGTAAAGCATTGAAGCCCACAACGGCGCATGGCCTTCGATATTTCCGCCAGCTTGCGAGTAAATATAATCTGACATCAGCCCGACCAGAAACACCGCCGAACAGACCGCGAGCGTGGCAATCGTGTCGAGCCGCGTGGAACACGCCAGCGCCAGCGCCGCGAGAATCCAGAGCGCGAACAGAATTAAAATCCCCGCCGGAATCAGCCGCCAGTCCACCACCGCCTTTTCGTTGAGGCTTTGCATTTGCTGCGTGAATTGCAGGATGATGAAGACCGCGAGCGTGACCATGACGACCAGCGCAATCACCGCGTCGCTCACGAACGGACGGCGCAGGAAGAAATTGCTGAAGCCCGCCAGCGCGTAGGCCAGCGCGATGGCCCCGGCAAAAATGCCGATGGCCAGCACATCGGTCTTGCCATAGGCATCGAACGCCATCCAACTCGCCAGCAGCACGCCGACCAGGTTGACGTAGGCCAGCAGCGTCAGCGCCGCCGCGAGGCCGGCGAATTTCGCCAGCAGGAACTGCGCGCGGCCGACCGGCTTGGACAGCACGGCCAGCGCCGTGCCGGTGCGGATTTCCCGCGCGAGCGACGCCGACGCGCTCAACACCGCGCCAAACAGTCCCGTCAGCAGCATCACCGCCAGCGCGCTGGTCTTGACGAGCTTCATCTCGTCGCCGAACGCGAAGTAATACGGCACCGCGAGAAAAATCTCAAACAGCACGGAACCCGTCAGCAGCAGCAGAAAAATCGGCTGGCGGATGAGTTCCATGAAGGCGTTGACTGCAATGTTTCTAAATTGACGCATGAACTTCCGAACAGCTTACAAACCGCGCGCACGTTTGCAAACGGTTAATCAACATGATGTGAAGACATGGAGCGGAAAAATGGCGCGGGCGTTCAAAATGAATTTGACCGGGACGTAAATACGCGGCCTCCCGGGATTTTTGTCCCAAACCGGGCTGCTTCCGGCGCGGCCACCTTGTCCCGGGCGATTTTCCCCATTGCCAAAGTCACGCCCCCAATTCGCGGGTCGCGTTCCCCAATTTTCCGAGGCCTGCCCCCATTTTCCCAACGGCTCTCCCCATGATGAAAACCGTTCCCCCCGTTTTCCCGATGACCGCCCCCAATTTCCCGACGATTGCCCCCAATTTTTCTGAGGCTGCCCCCGTTTTCCCGAGGGTTGCCCCCATTATTTCCGGGTCTGCCCCCATTTCCCCAGCCACCGCCCCCAATTTTTCTCCTCCAAATCCCATTTGCAATAGTCTTATCCCCAGCCACTTATTCAATCTCACTGCCGCCAACCCCAAGCCGCGCCTAAAAACAGGACGCGCGCCATGAGCCGAGCTATTTCCAGAAAACCGACGGGCGGATTTACGGCGACAATTTTTCGCGGTGCGGCTGATGGTTGGTGGCCGTCCGCCAAGACTTCCAGCGCGCCAAGGCCGTGTCGCGGGTGTCTGCAAACAGAAATGGCAGCGGCGGCGATTCGACGTGGCCGTCGCAAAAGACCACGTTGGCTTTGGCTTACTGCGAACGCACGCGGTAGAACTGCTGCGGATAGTTGGTCCAAGTAGAATCACTGAAGCGGTTGGTGCCGCTGGCCAGCGCGTTGGTGACGACCGGCGTCCAATCGTGCAAATTGGTGGAACCTTCGATCACGACGGAGGTGTTCGTGGCCCAGGAAACAGTGAATTGAAATTTATTACTCTGCACACCCAAGCCATCACTGGAGCCGAGAATCTGAGGCTGGGATTGATACCACAATGCCGTGGACCAACCGCCGAAGGTGCTGCTCCAACCCGTAGTGCCCGGCAGCCGATACACCTTGCCGGTTTCGCCATTAAAAATCAAGGTGTCCGAACTGCCCGCTTGGCCGTTGGCCAGGGGCGCGTTGCCGCGAAAGAACGTCTGGCGCAAGTTCGTGCAATACCGGAACGCTGAACCGCCAATGTTGGTGACGCTGTTGCCAATCGTCACATTGGTCAGGGCCGAACAAATATAGAACCCATTGAAGCCAATGTTGATGACGCTGTCGGGAATCGTGACGCTTGACAGGCTAGTGCAATAATAGAACGCGGAGTCGTCAATGAAGATAACGCCGTTGGGAACATCATAGTTACCGACAAAACCTGCAGGACACTCGACCAACTCGGTCAGTGTTTTGTTGAACAATATCCGGCTTACGCTGGCATAGCGCGGATTCGCCGCCGCCACGGCGATATTGGTCAGATTGAGACAGGCGCCAAATTGAGCAACGCCGATGTTGGTCACACCGCTGCCAATGGTCACACTTGCCAGGCGGGAACAAAACGAGAAGTTATTGTCGCCCATCCTGACGACGCTGTCGGGGATAGTCACGCTACTTAAACTGGAACATTGGTAAAATACTTTGCTGCCAAGGCTGACGACGCCGTTGGGAATCACCAGATTGGTGAGGCTGGAACAATCATAGAACGCCCAATCGCCTAGGTTGGTGACACTGTTGGGAATCACCACATTCGTCATCCCAGAGCACCACGCGAACGCTTGGGAATCAATGTTGTCGACACCGTTTGGGATCGTCACGCTCGTCACCCAGGTAAATCCAAAAAACGCCTCGAAAGCGATGCCCGTCACGGAATAACCATTGGTGCTCGCGGGAATCACCACATTGTTGTCCGAACCAGTGTAACCGGTGATGGTGATGGTGTTATCATCGTTGGTGATGAAGGTGAATTGCGCCCAACCGGATAGGGGCAAGGTCGACGTCAGCAAGACGGTTAGAATTACAATTGTCCCCGAACACCTGAGGTTTCTCATTTTTGGTTTGGGTTGCCGGCATTATGGCCAGGTTTATTCAGTGGTCAACACATTACGCCATCGCCCGTGCGATGCTGTTCCACCAAACGTCGTGCAGTTCGGTGAGCGGGGCGGAGAATTCACCGGCGGCGGTTTTCACCGTCAGCTTGTCGCCACCAACTTTGCCGATCTGAACTGCGGGAACGCCCATGAGCTTGGCGCGTTCGACGACTTTCACGGCGTCGAGCGCCTGGCAACTGATGACGACGCGCGATTGCGTTTCGCCGAAGAGCAACGCATCGAGGCGCACGTCTTTCAGCGCGCTCAAATCAATCGTTGCGCCGAGGAGGCGCGGCGTTTCGCGGGCGATGAGCTGGCTTATGCAGCTTTCGGCGAGCGCCACGGCGAGACCGCCTTCGCTGCAATCGTGCGCGCTCTTCACGAGGCCGGATTGGATCAGGCCGAGGAGCGTGGTGTGCAGCGTCTTCGCGACTTCGAGGTCGCAACGCGGCGGCGAACCAGCCTTCTTGCCGTGGATGACCTGCAGATACGCGCTGCCGCCGAGACCAAAGATCGGATCGGCTTGGTCCACCGCGTCGCCGAGCAGGATGATGGCGTCGCCTTGGTCCTTGAACCATTGCGTGGTGACGTGCTCCAGCTTCTCAATGAGTCCGACGACGGAAATCGTGGGCGTCGGATCAATCGGGCCAGCGGGGCTTTGATTGTAGAGCGAGCAATTGCCGCCGGTGACGGGCGCGTTGAAGGCTTTGCAACCTTCGGCCAAGCCGCGCACGGATTCTTTGATCTGCCAAAATAATTCCGGCTTCAACGGACTCGGCATATTCAAATTGTCCGTCGCGCCGAGCGGAATCGCGCCGGAGCAAGCCAAGTTACGGCACGCCTCGGCCACGGCCGCTTTCGCACCTTCATAGGGATCGAGATAAACGTAACCGCCGTTGCAGTCCACGGTCATGGCGATGAGCTTCTCAGAAACCGTCGGGTCGCCAACTTTCGCGGCGAGTTCCGCGCTCATCACGGGCAAGGAATCCGTCTTGATGCGAATGACCGCGGCGTCGCTACCGGGCAGAACGACTGAGCCGTCGCGCACTTGATGATCGTATTGGCGATAGACCCAGTTCTTCGACGCGATGCTGGGCCACGCGAGCAGCTTTTTCAAAACGTCGGCAGGCGCGGTCGTGTCGGCGATGCCGTCGAGGCGGAACGTTTTCACTTCCGCGATGTAAGCGGGTTCTTTCGCCTCGCGCTGATACACGGGCGATTCGTCGGCGATCTTTTTCGCGGGAATGTCCACGACGAGTTTGCCGCCGTGGCGCACCGTCATGTGGCCGGTGTCGGTGATGATGCCGATTTCAGCCCACGGCAAATCCCACTTGTCAAAAATACGTTTCACTTCCTCTTCGCGCCCCTTGTGGACGACGATGAGCATACGCTCCTGCGATTCCGAGAGCATGAGCTCGTAGCTGCTCATGTTCGCGGCGCGTTGCGGAACTTTGTCGAGTTCGATCTCGATGCCCGTGCCGGCGCGTGCGGCCATTTCGCAAGTGGAACAAGTCAAGCCTGCTGCGCCCATGTCCTGCATGCCGGCGACTGCGCCGGTGGCAAGCAATTCCAAGCACGCTTCGCACACGAGTTTTTCCATGAACGGATCGCCGACCTGCACCGCGCCGCGCTGTTGCTCGGCGGATTCCTCGGTCAAATCCTGCGACGCAAACGCCGCGCCCGCGAGACCGTCGCGACCCGTCGCCGGGCCGACGTAAAACACGGGATTGCCCACGCCCTTGGCCGCGCCGCGCGTGATCTGTTCGTGGCGCAGCACGCCGAGGCAGAAAGCGTTCACGAGCGGATTGCCTTGATACGTCTTGTCGAAATACACCTCGCCCGCGACGGTCGGGATGCCGAAGCAATTCCCGTAATGCGCGATGCCGCTGACCACGCCGGCGAACAATCTCCGATTGTTGGCGATTTCAGATTTCAGATTTGAAATTTCAGATTCGTTGCCGCTGGCAGCGATCGGTCCAAATCTCAGCGAGTTCACCGCGCAAACGGGCCGCGCGCCCATCGTGAAAATGTCGCGCACGATGCCGCCGACGCCGGTGGTCGCGCCCTGAAACGGCTCGACCGCGCTCGGATGGTTGTGCGACTCGATCTTGAACGCGATGGCGATGCCGTCGCCGATGTCAATGATGCCGGCGTTTTCCTCGCCCGCGCCGACGAGAATCTTGGGCGACTTGGTGGGGAAGGTCTTGAGCAGCGGCTTGGTGTTTTTGTAGCTGCAATGCTCGCTCCACATCACGGAAAAGATGCCGAGCTCGGTGTAGCTCGGCGTGCGGCCGAGGATTTCCACGGCGTGGGCGTATTCTTCCGGCGTGAGGTTGTGTTTGGCAACCAACTCTGGGGTGATGGCGGGTTCGGTCATGGAAAAATCTTTCAAGGCTTTGAATTAACTGCTGCGACAACACCTTCGTTAAATTGCCGATAAAGTTGCGCAGACAAATTTGCGTAAATGTTGTTATCTTCACCGTCGAATCCCAAGTCATTCCAAGAACCCATACCGCCAAAAACCCAAGCGGTGGAAACTGCGGCGAGAACCTGTTCAGCCTCGGTGGAATACCAACCAGATGGCACTAAATCTTTGTGATAAGCTTTCTCAAGAGCTTGGCTGCCAGCTAAACAACCTAATCCGCCTTGAAAGCAATCGGCAAAATTATCGAGTTTGTGCTTGCGCGCGAATTGACAAATTTGGTCAAGGGTTTGAACAAGCTGACGCTTGATAATTGTTAAATCACTACTCTGGTCAGGCGTTCTTTTTGTGTTTCGAGCGATTGCTCCGTATGAAACACGCCAGATTTTCTTGTCGGCAGCATTTGGATTATTTCCCTGCCAGCGAGCTTCCCAAAAATCCGAGTCTATTTTATAAACCGATTCAAGAATCCAGCGGCCACCTCCGCCGATAAAACCTGCCAGTTGGTGATCTGGAGTTTTAGGGTTTGGTGTTGGGACATGCGCGATTTTTAATCTCGCGCAATTTTTGCTTTTGAGAAAATCCAGCCACTTGATTGGGGAATCAGCCAACATTTCTTCGGTGAAGCCAGACTTCGCCGGATTCAAAACCAAAAACTCAACCGTGTTACAAAATTGGAAAGTCGAGTTTGTTGGATAAAACGCACCAATATTGTGGCCGCGCAAAACTGCGTTGCCATAGGAAGCTAGGGTTACAAGCTGTGCGAGTGTGCCGATCATTCTTTAGGCCGCTTGCGCGACGGTTTTGTTTTTGAGCGCGGCGAAGATGCTTTCGAAAATCCATTTGCCATCGTCACTGCCGAGGAGCGGTTCGCAGGCGCGTTCGGGATGCGGCATCAGACCGGCCACGTTGCGCTTTTCATTGCAGATGCCGGCGATGTTTTGCAGTGCGCCGTTGGGATTCGCGGTGTCGGTCAGGTTTCCGCTGGCGTCGCAGTATTGCCACAGGATTTGATTGTTGGCCTTGAGTTTCGCAAGCGTTTCTTCGTCGGCAAAATAGCAGCCTTCGCCGTGGGCGATGGGCACGCGGAGAATTTTTCCCGCCGGAATCTGGCTGGTGAACGGAGAACCGTTCGTGGCGGTTTTCAAGTGGATGAATTCGCAATGGAATTGCAAATCGCGGTTGCGGATGAGCGCGCCGGGCAGCAATCCCGCCTCGGTGAGGACTTGAAAACCGTTGCAAACGCCGAGCACGAGGCCGCCGTTGTCGGCGAATTGTTTCACGGCCTGCATGACGGGGCTAAACCGCGCGATGGCGCCGCAGCGCAGGTAATCGCCGTAGCTGAAACCGCCGGGCACGATGACGCAGTCGGTGTCGCCGAGCGCGGCGTCCTTGTGCCAGACGAGCCGCGCGGTATGGCCGAAGTGCCGCACGGCGTGGACGGCGTCCTGGTCGCAGTTGCTGGCGGGAAATTGGAGGACGGAAAAATTCATATTTTTTCAACCACTAAGACACCAAGGCACAAAGGAAAAAACAATTCATTCTTCTTGGTGACTTTGTGTCTTGGTGGTTATTCAGAAATTTCCAGTTTATAATCTTCGATGATCGGATTGCTCAAAAGCTTGTAGGCCGCGTCATTCAACGTCTTTTGCGCGGCGGCCTTGTCCGTGCCGGGCACGAGGTCAATCTCGATGTATTTGCCGATGTGAACGCCGGCCACGCCGGTGTAGCCCATCTGGGCCAGGGCGGTTTGGACGGTTTTGCCCTGCGGATCAAGGACGGCTTTCTTCGGGGTGATGATGATTTTTGCTTTCATGCGCGCACGAGGAATTTTGCGGAAATTTTCCCCGGCAGGCGAGCCAAAAAGTTTTTCCGCCGGCCGCCAAGGCGCGGGCATGAAAAAAATCCATCGGCATCCGCCAATTCCTTCAGGCCAAAGCTGCATTCACACGCGAAGCAAAGTTGAATTTCTCCGGCGCTTGCGGCATGGTGTCCGCCGTGAACAATTCAATTCCGACCGAAGGCGGCATCAGCAGCGAACGCAAAAATCTCGATACCTGCACCATCGTCATTTTTGGCGCGAGCGGCGACCTGACCGCGCGCAAGCTGATTCCCGCGCTCTATCATCTCTTCAAGGATCAGCAGATGCCGCCGGCGTTCCGTGTGGTCGGTTTCGCGCGCCGCAAAAAAACCGACGCCTCGTGGCGGCAGGAACTACGCGCCGCGCTCGACCAGTTTTCCCGCACCAAACCGGTGGACGACCAGGTCTGGTCGGCGTTCGCGGAAAATCTTTTTTATTGCCAGGGCGACCTCACTGATGACGCGGCCTACAAAAAACTGGAAACGCAGCTGACCGAATTCGGCAGCGGGCCGTTGCGCGAAAATCTCTTGTTTTACCTGGCGATTTCGCCGAGCCAGTTTGGTGAAGTCGTAGAGCAGATTCATCGTTGCGGATTGTTGAACAAGGACGGTGCGGCGTGGCAGCGCATCGTCGTAGAGAAACCGTTCGGCCATGATCTCGCCTCCGCGCACGCGCTGAACCAGGAGCTGACGCGCTACGCACACGAGCAGCAGGTTTTCCGCATTGACCATTATCTTGGCAAGGAGACGGTGCAGAACATTTTGATGTTCCGCTTTTCCAACTCGATTTTCGAGAAGCTCTGGAACCGCAATTCCGTGGACCACGTCCAGATCACCGTCAGCGAGAAAATCGGCGTGGGCGACCGCGGCGGTTATTACGAGGAAGCCGGCGCGCTCCGCGACATGGTGCAGAACCACATGCTGCAAGTCCTGTCGCTCATCGCCATGGAACCGCCGGTGTCGCTCGAAGCCGAGGCCGTGCGCGACGAAAAAGTGAAGCTGCTCAAATCCATCCGCGCGCTCACGGCCGATGATGTCGCCCGGCAGATCGTGCGCGGCCAATACTTCGCCGGTTCGGTGGACGGCCAGTCGCGTCCCGGCTACCGGCAGGAAACCAAAGTGAACCCCAATTCAAACGTCGAGACATTCGCCGCTTTGAAACTGTTCATTGACAACTGGCGCTGGAGCGGCGTGCCGTTTTATCTGCGCACCGGCAAGAATCTGCCGATGAGCGCGAGCGAGGTGCGGATTCAATTCCGTCCCACGCCGAACGTCCTGTTCGCCGCGCAATGCGGCAAGCAGGTTGACGCCAACGCGCTCACGCTGCGGCTCCAGCCGAACGAGGGCATTTCCCTGCGCTTCAATGGCAAGGTGCCGGGCACCACGCTCGGCGCGCGGCCCGTGCGGATGCACTTCAGCTATGATTCTGAATTCGGAGCCTACACGCCCGAAGCCTATGAACGCCTGCTGCTCGAAGCCATCGCCGGCGACGCGACGCTCTTCATCCGCCGCGACGAGGTGGAGACCGCATGGCAGATTGTGGATTCCGTCCGCAAAGGCTGGGAAGGCAGGGCGCTGACGAACCGCGAATTTTACGCCGCCGGCACCTGGGGACCGATTGCCGCCGACGATCTGCTGGCGCAACTCGGCCACGCCTGGCACGAGCCGCAGGTGGTAAAATGAAAAAAATTGAATTTCTTTCCTTCGCCACTGCCGACGAACTGGCCCGCGCCGCCGCCGGCGCATGGCTGGACGAAATCGAAGCGGCCAGCCGCGCGGGCAAACCGCATTGCGTCGCGCTTTCCGGCGGCCGCATCGCGCAAAAACTCTTCGCCGCCACCGTCGAACTGGCCAAAGCCCGCGCCGTTTCCTTCGCGCGCGTCCATTTTTTCTGGGCGGATGAGCGCTGCGTTCCGCCGACCGACCCGGACAGCAATTTCAAGATGGCGAACGAACTGCTATTCGTGCCGCTGGAAATTTCCACCGAAAAAATTCATCGTCTGCGCGGGGAAGATGCACCTTCAATCGCGGTGAAAATTGCCGCGTCAGAATTGTATCGCCTCGTCCCGCAAGACAAAAATCAGCAGCCGGTCCTGGATTTGATTTTTTTGGGCATGGGCGAGGACGGCCACATTGCCTCGCTGTTCCCGAATGCGCCTGCAAATATTCTGGACATTTCTGTCCCGTTTTTGGTCGTGGAGAATTCGCCCAAACCGCCGCCGACCCGGATTTCGTTGAGCTACAAAACGATTTTCGCCGCGAAAAACATATGGATTCTCATTTCCGGAGCCGCCAAGGAATCCGCAATGCGTGAATCGCTAAAGCCGGACGGCCAGACGCCGCTGGCACGCGTCGTCCGGTCGCGGCCGGTGAAAATTTTTTCCGATTTTGTAAAATTTTAACTTGTAACTAAACGGTTAATAGTTTAGATTGCGGGCGTTGGTCGGGGTGGTGAACGGCATAAAACAGGGCAAAAGATTTTTGAAAAATATTTGAACCTTTTCAGCGCAGATGCGTCTGAAAGATAGCTGGTGAAAATTTCGCTGTCCGTTTAGGGTTGGCATAGAGGTTTTGCTTGCGGCGCGGCTCGGACAGCGACCCCAAGTTGGTCGCGCTGCCCTTCTGAGCGCCTGGGTGAAGGCGTATTTAACCTCGTCACCATCAAGGCCGGACGCAAGTCCGGCCTTCTTTATTTTTTGCAATCGGGTCAGTCTGCCGCTTGCACCGAGCTTCGGGCATGGCCCAGGGTAGTTGGGCTGTCTTTTTTCCCAGACCGGGCGTTGCGAATGTTTTCAACCCCAGTCCCAATTGCCAGCAAATCGAATTCCGCATTGATTAAGAACAAAAGCCGGTTAAAATTCCCGGCGCATGAAGCATCAGCTCGATTTCGAAAAGCCGATCACCGAATTGCAGAACAAGCTGGAGGAACTGCGGGCGCACCCGGAGAAACACTCCCTGGGCATCAGCTTCGAGGATGAAATCCAGATCATCGAGAAAAAGATCGAGGAGACGCGCCGGCAGATTTTCCTGAACCTGAACGCCTGGCAGCGTGTCCAGCTTGCGCGCCATCCGAAACGGCCCTACGCGCTGGATTACTTTCACAAGACCTTTTCGGATTTCCAGGAACTGCACGGCGACCGGCTGTTTGCCGAGGATCACGCGATGGTCGGCGGTTTCGCCAAACTGGGCGAGCATCGCGTCGTCGTCATCGGCACGCAAAAAGGCCGTGACACGAAGGAAAACATCCTGCGCAACTTTGGTTCCGCGCATCCCGAAGGCTACCGCAAGGCGATCCGGCTGATGCGGCTGGCCAGCAAATTCGGCCTGCCCATCATCACGGTCATTGACACGGCGGGCGCGTATCCCGGCGTCGCCGCCGAAGAGCGCCACATCGCCGAGGCCATCGCCGTCAACCTGCGCGAAATGATGCTGCTCGAAGTGCCCATCATCGCCGCCATCATTGGCGAAGGCGGCTCCGGCGGCGCGCTCGGCATCGGCGTGGCCGACCGGGTTTTGATTTTGGAGAACGCCTATTACTCCGTCATCAGCCCGGAAGGCTGCGCGGCAATTTTGTGGAAGGACCGCGCCAACGCCGCCAAGGCCGCCGCCGCGCTGAAAATCACCGCGAAAGATTTGCTGCACCTCAAGCTCGTGGACGAAATCGTGCCGGAACCGCTTGGCGGCGCGCACACCGACACGGTGGGAACGGCGCTCAATCTGAAAACCCATTTGCTCAAGCACCTGGAACAAATCCTCGCGCTGCCGGTCGCCGAGCGCTTGAAAAAACGTTATGATAAGTTCCGCGCCCATGGCCATTTCATTGAAAAGGCCGTGGACAACGGTGAAATGAAACCGGCCAAAACCGCCGAAACTACAGCCGCCTGACATGCTATATCCCTTTGTTTTTCGGCCCATTTTCAAGGATCGCATCTGGGGCGGACGCGAGTTGGAACGGCTTTACGCCAAGAATATTCCCGCCGACCAGCCCATCGGTGAATCCTGGGAAATCTCCGACCGGCCGGGCGACGCCAGCGTCATCGCCAATGGCCTGCTCGCAGGAAAAACCCTCCGCTGGCTGATGAAGCATCACGCGGCGGAAATTCTCGGCGGCGTGAAGCCGGCGGCGGCAGGCCGCTTCCCGCTGCTCTGCAAAATTCTCGACGCGCGGGAAAAACTTTCGCTCCAGGTTCATCCGCCGGCCAGCCAGGCGGCGGAACTGAAAGGCGAACCCAAGACCGAAATGTGGTTCATTGCCGACGCCGCGCCGGATGCGGGCCTGTATGTCGGCCTCAAACGCGGCGTGACGCGCGGGGAGTTTGAAAAAAAGATTTCCGATGGCAGCGTGGCCGATTGTTTCCACCGCATTCCGGTGCGCGCGGGCGACGCGATGTTTCTGCCCAGCGGCCGCGTCCACGCCATCGGCGACGGCCTGGTGATTTTCGAGATCCAGCAGAATTCCGACACGACCTACCGCGTGTTCGACTGGAACCGCGTCGGACTTGATGGCCGGCCGCGCGAGCTGCACGTCGCGCAGTCGCTGGCGAGCATTGACTTTGACGACTTTGAGCCGGCGCTGGTCGCAACCAGCTTTGCCGCCGACGGCCAGGTTCAAAAACGCCCGCTGGTGAACGACCCGTTGTTCAACGTCGAAGCGTGGAAGCTGGAACCCGGAACGAATGGACTCCTGAAATCGGGAAAATTGCAAATCGTCGCGGTGACGGGCGGTGAAATTGAGATCAGGAGCGGAACCATTTCAGTGAATTTAAGCGCAGGGCAATTTTGCCTGATTCCGGCGAGCTTGGAACGAACGGAAGTTTTGGCGAAGTCAGACGCCGCCTTGCTGCGCGTCGGGGCGAATTGATCTCACCACAAAGCTGCCGGCGAAGGTTTGTGGCCTTCGTTTTTCAAGAGTCGCCGGTATTCTTCCACCATTCGTTCGCGGATTTGAATCTTTTCGGCGGGTTTCGCCCCGGCAAGTTCGGCGGCATATTTCTTTTCAATGGATTCGGATGCCGCGATTTTCTTGGCGCGCAAAAAACGCCAGCGGCCATCAGCGATAAATTTATTTTTCATGACCGGTTCAATTCAGCGACAAGTCGTCCGGCATCTGCGCGAGGAGCTTGTTTTTCCAGCCGCCCTTGTCGTTGAGGATTTTTTGCCAGAGCAGTTCGGGCGGCGTCTCAAAGACGAGCTGGACCGTGGCCGGAAAAGTGAGCCACGATTTCCGCTTTATTTCACTTTCCAGTTGGCCGGGGCTCCAGCCGGCGTAACCGGCAAACAGCCGGACCTTTTTTGTGACGGAAAAACCCTCGCCGATGTCCAGCAAATCATCGAGCGAATGACCGAGGGCGAGGTTCGGCAGCACGTCGGCGTCGGGGATGAAACTGTCGGTGTGCAGAAAACTCAGCGCGGCGGGCTGCACCGGGCCGCCGAGAAACAGCGGCGATTCCTTCAGCACGTCGGGCAGGTCGGCGATGATCATCTCGCCGACGGTCTTGCCGAGCGCGCGATTGAGCACGAGGCCGAACGCGCCCCCGGCATTGTGCTGGCAGATCAGAACGACGGTGCGCTGGAAAAACGAACCGCCCATCTGCCCGCTGTCGAGCAGCAGCTGGCCGCGAAGAAATTTTGGCTGGTTGGCCATCGCCAGAACAATTTGCACCAACTGCGGGCGGCTGGCAAAAAATAAAACCTCCGCGCCGCCGTTCATCAGAAAAACAAACCGGCAGGAACCGGAATAAAATTCCTGCGCTCCTGCCTTTCCAATTGCTTGTCCGGGCCGGCGGTTAAAGCGATTTGACTTTTTTCACAATCGCGGCGGCGTCAATGCCGAACGCGGCCATGAGTTCCGCCGCGTGGCCGGAGCGGGGAATGCCAACGACGGCGAGCTTGTGGACTTTCACGCCTTCGCAGCTCAATTCGCCGGCGACGGCGTCGCCGAGTCCGCCTTCGGCATAATGATCTTCCACCGTGATGACGGTGTGGTTCGTCTTTTTCGCGGCGGCGAGAATTTCTTTTTTGCCGAGCGGCTTGATGCTGTAAGCGTCAATGACCGTGATGTTGATGCCTTCGGCTTTCAACGCGTCCGCCGCCTTCAACGCCTCAAACAAGGTCACGCCCGCGCCGACGACGGTGGCTTTGTCGCCGGCGTTCTGGCGGAGCACTTTCGCGCCGCCGATGGGAAACTGTTCGTCGTTGCCATAAATGACCGGCGTCTTCGGACGCGAGGTGCGCAGGAAACAGAGGCCTTTGTGCTGCGCCATCTGTTCGAGCAGTTTTTCCGTGGCCACGGCATCCGCCGGATACAGCACCGTGCTGCCGACAATCGCGCGCATCAAGGCCAGGTCTTCCAGCGCCATCTGCGACGGGCCGTCCTCGCCGATGCTAATGCCGACGTGCGAACCGACGAGTTTCAAATTCGACTGCGAAATGCCCGCGACGCGGATCTGGTCGGCGGCGCGCGTGAAGAACGTCGCAAACGTCGAGGCAAACGGAACGTGTCCGCGCGTGGCGTAACCGACCGCGACCGCAACCAAGTTTTGTTCCGCGATGAAACATTCGGTGGAGCGATCCGGAAATTTTTTGAAGAATTTTCCCGCGTAAGTGGAGTTTTTCGTGTCGCCGTCCAGCGCGTTGATGCGCGGATCGGCTTCGCCGAGGCGGACGAGCGCCGAGCCGTAGGCTTCGCGCGTGGCGATCTGGTCGCCGGGCTGGTAACTGATGGCCGGATAGCTCGCGGGCGCGGCGAGATTCGGCGCGGGCAACGATGCCGGCGCGGGGATGGCCACGCCAAGCCCGGACTTGGCGCTGGGCCGGAGTTCGGCAACGGCCTGCGCGGCTTCTTCCTTGTTCAGCGGCTTGCCGTGCCAGCCGTCTTTGTCCTGCAAAAAGGAGACGCCCGCGCCTTTGTAGGTTTTGGCGATGATGACCAGCGGCTTTTCGTCCAGACCGATGCCGCTCAAAACTTCAATAATTTCTTCGATGTCGTGGCCGTCAATGGTTTCCACGCGCCAGCCAAAGGCGTCAAATCGTTTCGCATAAACGCCGATGTCGTGGCCAAACGCCGTCGCCTGGCTCTGGCCGAGGCGGTTGGCGTCCACAATGGCGATGAGATTGCTCAACTTGTAGAAGCCCGCGAGCGACGCGGCCTCCCAGACGGCGCCTTCGGCGATCTCGCCGTCGCCCATCAGGACGTAGGTGTTGTAATCCAGTTTGTCCTGGCGCGCGGCGAGCGCCATGCCGACACCGACGCCGAGGCCCTGGCCGAGCGAGCCGGTCGCCACATCGGCGAACGCAAGCCGCGGCGTGGGATGGCCTTCAAGGTCGCTGCCGAACTGGCGCAGCTTCAGCAATTCCGTGACGGGCACAAAACCATTTTCCGCCCACGCGGCGTAAAGCAGCGGCGCGGCATGGCCTTTCGAGAGAATGAAACGGTCGTTGTTGTGGTAATGCGGATTCTTGGCATCATACTTCATGTGGCCAAAGAACAGCGCGGCGACAAGGTCCGCCGCCGAGCAGCACGAAGTCGGATGGCCGCTGCCTGCCGCCGTGGTCGCCTCGATGGAGTGGATGCGCAACTGGTTGGCGATCCCTTTCAACAACTCAATGTCCGTTTCAATCATAAATAATAAGAACGGCAAGATTACCCGACGGACGGCGAAAGCCAAGAATGAAAATCAGGAGAGCGCCGTTTACTGCGGCAGCACATGGCCCTGGATCGAACAGGTTGGGTTCTCGCCGACGGCATTGAGGGAATAACTGCCGCCGTCAGGACAGACGGGGAAGATTCCGTCTTTGAGATACGGCAGCAAATCCGGCGCTTTCGGCACGGCGTCGGCGGGCTTGCTGTTTTCCAGCGCCCATTGCTGCTTGGCCGCGTCAATCTGGCGGAGATTGTTGATGCAGGCATTGGCGTTGGCGGCCAGCGCGGCCTGCTGCTGTTCCGTCTGGAGCTGCTGAAGGTGTGCCTGCTGCAATTCGAGCGCCGTGCGGGCCGTGGTCAGGTGCTGCGCCGTCTGCTGGCTTTCCGCCTGCAATTGCTCCACGTTTTTTTGCAAGGCACTGACCTTGCCGGTGAGGACTTCATTTTGCTTGCGCAAACTGGAAATTTCCGCCGCCTGCCTGCCGGCGCTGGAATTTTTCAAATCGTCCAGCTCCGTCTGCGCCTGATGCAACTGCTGCTGGGCGTCGCGCAAAGCCGTCTGCGCCGCGTCGCGCTGGTGGTTTGCGCGGAACAGCAAAAGTTCCGCGCCCAGCATCAGCGCCAGGCACGCCCAGGCAAACCAGCGTTTGGCATTCATGATGGCCGCAGTTGTCGCCCTTTTGAGCGGCGGCGTCAAATCAGAAATAGAAGAAAGAACCGACGATCCCACGCAAGGGCATCACGCTCCAATAAAAAAGAGACTCCTTGCAGCTAGAAATTGTTCGGGCGGCTTAGAATGCGTCTGAATAATCAGTTTTTTGATTGGTCATGAAAGAAAAGTGTAAGGATGGGTTGACATCCGCCTTGGGTTGAGGCGGCTCATTTTAAGCG
>CAYVGC010000072.1:0-23498 GCA_964449815.1 uncultured Bifidobacteriaceae bacterium | reverse complement strand
AATCAGCGACGCAACCAGGAAAGCAAAATATGGAAACAACTGAAATGACGGACACGCTCAAAAGCATCAACACAACTCCACATCTTTGCCGGAGCAAGGTGAAACAAACCGCGCTGGAAATTGCCTCCGCAATCCGGCCAGCCAATAAATTCAGCCGGGTTGGCATGAGCTTCGTTGAACGCATCGAAGCGAAAGTCCGCGTTGCCATCCGTGAGGAAGTCAGGATTCATCCCAGCAAGGGCAAGACGCTTTTATGATGCGTCCACCCGATGCGTTGAATCGTTTGCTTCAAGCCCGCCCGCGAGCCTTTTGCTTGCGGGCGTTGCGTTCCCGCCAGTAGCTGGCAATGGCATCGCTGGCGCGGGCCAGCCATTTCTCGTCGCGCCGGAATTGTTCCAGCGTTTCCGTGGCAAAAAACTTGGTGCTGTTGCGGGCGGGATGGCCGAGCGGTTTCAACAAGCCTGCCGTTACGAGCCTGGGAATCTCGTGCGGTTCAAAGCCGAGAAACCACGCCGCCTGGGTCGCGTCGAGCCGGGCGGGAACAACCTTCCAACTGAGAAATTCGGTTTGTTGGGCGGTGATATTCATACATGAACGGCCGCCCCGCGTGCGCGCCGGGCAGAATGTTTTTGAGTTTGATTTTCGGAATTCGTTTGTTCGTCATCGCCGGCTGCAACGGCTTCGACCTGGCTCGGCGCTTGGTTCTTGGTGAGATCAAGTTTTTCCTCAATCTCGCTCTGGCGGCGGGTCAATTCCTGAAAACGGTCCTCGCGCTCGAACTTCGCGCCGACCTTTTCGCCAAGTTCCTTGAGACGTTTCTGCGCGTCCGCAATGTCCAGCGTCAATCGTTCTGCCCGTTCCTCGAATCCCTGCACGGTGGATTCCAGCGAGCGTATCGTGCCGAGTGCCGTGTCCGTCACCCGCGCGCCGTAACTGTTGCTGCCGCGCACGACCATTTCGGTGGTGTTGTTGAAACCCGGACGGAGAAACAAATCAAAACCGGCGAATTTCCCAATGCGGATGTCCTCGCCAAACCGCGCCTTTAATTTCTCGGCGCGGCGCATGATCAATTCGCCCGCCACACCCCGGTTGTTGAGTTCCTGCCCGTCGAGTTCAATGCGGAACTTGTCGCCTGACGTGTCCTGCCGGACTCCCAAGTCCTGCCGCAAATTCGTCAGGCGTGTGGTGAAGATTTCCGCATCCTCGTGCGAACGGCGAAGATTGGAGCGGATGCGGTATTGTTCTTCGGCGTGAGCGGAACGCAGCCGCGTGAGGCGGATTAACTCCGCGTCCACCTGCGCCTTTTCAATCACCAGCGGATTGCCGGACGCGATGGCCTTCACCTCGGCATAGGTCAGAGCCGCAGAATCCAAATCCTCCAAGCGCCGGATCGTCATGTCGCCGCTCATCACCTGCGCGATGAACTTCGCCTTCGTCTCCAACGTCTGCCACATGTAGGCGTCGAAGCTGCCCTCGGTGACATAGCGGAAGATTTGCACCGTCGAGTTTTTATTTCCCTGCCGCAAGATGCGCCCTTCGCGCTGTTCCACGTCCGCCGGTCGCCACGGCGCGTCGAGGTGATGCAGCGCAATCAAGCGCTCCTGCACATTCGTGCCTGAACCCATTTTCTGTGTGCTGCCAAAGAGCACGCGCACCTTGCCGGCGCGCACGTCGCGGAACAACGCCAGCTTCGATGCGTCGGAATCGTAATCCTGAATGAAGGCGATTTCGTTTTCAGGAATGCCCAGATTTTCGAGCTTCTGCGCCATGTCGTGATACACCGAAAAGCCACGGTCTTTCGGTGTCGAAAGGTCGCAGAACACAAGCTGCGCGGAACGCTCCGGCTTCGATTCCTGCCAGATGTTGAAAATCTTTTCGACGGCCAGATTCACCTTGCCCTGCGGTTCATCCGGGGCGGATGGTTTCATCAACCGGAGATCCAATGCTGCCTTCCGTCCCTCCGACGTGATTTTCAGCATATTGTCCACGCTAGGATCAACTCGACCGGTTTTGAGCTTTTCCGCGCGGGCAGCCAGCGATTGCACAAACTCCTTCAACTGCTCCGTCGCCGGCGCGTTGCGAATGGTCGGCTTCTCGCCATCCAGTTTCGGACGCGGCAGATTGAGCATCGCCGCCGTTTGCACGTCTGCACTCTGGCGGAACATTTGCATCAGCTCCGGCACGTTGATAAAACGCGCGAAGCGCGTGTTCAACCGGTAGCCCGCGCCGTCCGGCGAAAGTTCCATCGCCGTAACGGGTTCACCGAATGTGGCCGCCCACGAATCGAAGTGATGCAGGTTATGCTTCTTCAACTCGTCATGCTGGAGATACCGCTGCATCGTGAACATTTCAGCCATGCTGTTGGCGATGGGCGTGCCCGTGGCGAACACCACGCCACCCCCGCCATTCAGCGACTGAACGTGGCGCACTTTCAGGAACATATCGAACGCCCGCTCGCTGGCCGTCTGCGGCAGACCGGCGACGCGCGTCATCTTGGTGACGTAAAAAAGATTTTTGAAATAATGCGCCTCGTCCACGAACAACCGGTCCACGCCGAGTTCCTCGAATGTCAGCGTGTTGTCCTTTTTGTGTTCAGCGGCAAGCGTCTGCAATTTTGCCTCCAGCCGCTTCTTCGCTTTTTCGAGTTCCTTCACCAGCCGCCGGTTGGAGCTGTCGGCGTGCTGGCGGCGGATCATTTCCAACTCGTGAAGCTGTTCGTGGAAAAATGCCTCCTGGGTTTCGCGTGAAAGTGGGATGCGCTCGAAACCGGAGTGTGTGACGATCACGGCATCCCAATTGCCGGTGGCGATGCGGCTAAAAAGCTTTTTGCGATTCTGCGATTCAAAATCCTCCTTGCCGGCGGCCAGAATGTTCGCGCCCGGATACAGCGTCAGCAATTCGGTGGAAAACTGGCCGAGCATGTGGTTCGGAACGACAAACATCGGTTTGCCGGAAATACCAAGCCGCCTTGATTCCATCGCGGCGGCGACCATCGTGTAGGTCTTGCCCGCGCCGACGACGTGCGCCAGCAGCGTGTTGGGCGTCTGCAAAATCCGCCAGACTCCGGCCTTCTGATGTGAATGAAGCTGAATCGCCCCGCTTGCGCCGGGCAATGTCAGGTGATCGCCGTTGAACGTGCGGACGCGCGTGTGATTGAACGTATCGTTGTAGAGCCGACAAAGACGTTCCCGGCGTTCGTCGTCCGTCCAGACCCATTCCTTGAATTTGTCTTTGATGCGCTCCTGTTTTTCGCGGGCGGCCTCGGTCGCTTGCGCGTTGACGACGGGCTTTTTGTCCACCGTGTCATACACCGTGGGCGTCTTGAGATTCAGAGCATCTTCAATGAGTTCCAGCGCCGTGTAACGGTCCGTGCCCCAATCCGTCGTGTTGGCCGTCGCGCCCTTTGCTTCCCAATTGGCGGTGATGTGCCAAGCGCCGAGTGCGTGGATGTGGCCGATCTGCACGCCGGACGGCACATTCAGCAATTCATTGGTGAACTTCTCCACATCCTCCGGTGGCAGCCACGCCGCGCCCAACCGCACGTCAATTTCCGTCGCCGACAAGTCGGCAGGCTGCACGGATTTCAACGCCTCGACATTTTCAGCGAAGCGCGGGTCGGTGACGGCGGCGGCATCGGCAACCGCCAGTTTTTCACGGACGTTGCCGGAAAGGTATTGGTCTTCGGTCTCCCACTGGTTTGTTTGCGGGTTCAGGAAAATGATGCCCTTCAAGTCCGGCAGAAATTCCGGCACGGGCTTGTTGAGCAAATCAGCCATGTGGTCGAGGTCAACGCAGCCGTGCTCGTTGAGCGTGACGAGCAACGCCTCCTTCGGCGTGCCGACGGATTCGACGGGCTGGCGGTGATGAATCGTCCGCTCGGTAAAAATCGTGGCCTTGGTCGCGCGCTTGGTTTCGTCGTTGTAGTTTTCCAACGAGAGCAGCAACGGCAAATCCGGGTCGCCGTCGAAGGTGCGCTGGTTGGCGCGGAGATTCAACGGACCGAACCGCGACACAAACCGGTCATAGGCCAGGTTGAGCAATCGGCGCGTTTCAGGGACTTGCTCGTCGGCGCTGCCGTCCATCTGCGAGCGCAGGCAATCGCGCACCGCGTCGCGCACCTGCACCATGCCGCGAATTCGCGAACGCATCTCGGCGGGCATGTCGGTGAGCGGGCGCAGGACATTTTCCTCGCGGATGCAAAGCATGCCGTCGTGAAGGCAGTAGGCATTCGGTTTGATGAAGTCCGGTGCGGGAATGGATTCTTCGACGGTCGGCTCGGCGATTTTGTGCGTGACGCCCTGATAGATTTCCTGTGGCAATTTTTCAATGGCCTCGGCCAGCGCGTCGGCCAGCTTGCGCCCGTCCGATTCAAGCGTCGGTTCGTTGCCGCCATACATTCCGCCGTCCATCCGCAACCGGCCCAACATCATTTCCGGTCGTGAAGCAAAATATTCGTTGATGGTGAATGCCTCGCCGAGGTCGTTTGTGAAACTCTCGGTCGCCTTCCAAGCCGGGCCGGTGGGCCTCTCGCCGGGGCGTAAACGGCGGAGCATCACGATGTCGGTGGTGACTTCTGTGCCGGCATTTTTCTTGAAGGCGTCGTTTGGAAGCCGGATTGCTCCAAGCAACTCGGTGTTCGCGGATAGATGCTCGCGCAACGTCGAGTCCAGTTTGTCCATCGTGCCGCGTGACGTAATGAACATCATCAAACCGCCCGGACGGACTTTTTCCAGAGCCGCCGCAAAAAAGTAATCGTGAATGGAAAGCTTGAATTTGTTCCAGCGCGGGTCATGGACGGTGTAATCACCGAACGGAACATTGGAAATGGCCAGGTCGTAAAATCCATCCGCGAGCTTGGTCTGCTCGAATGCTTGTGGCCGGATGTCGGCGTCGGGATAGAGCGCCTTGGCGATGCGCGCTGTCAGCGGATCAATTTCGATGCCCGTGACATGGGAACGCCGGAGCATTTCGTCGGGCATGAGGCCGATGAAATGGCCGATGCCGCACGCGGGTTCGAGGATGCGCCCGCCGTTGAAACCGAAACGCCCGGCGGCGCGATACATTGCACCGATGACGACGGGCGCGGTGTAATGGGCGTTGAGCGTGGTGGCGCGGGCGGAACGGTGTTCGTCGTCGGAGAGCAGTTCGGAAAGCCGGATTTGTTCCTTATGCCAATCGGTGTTGTCCACGTCGAACACCTGGGGCAGCGCGCCCCAGCCGACATATTTGACGAGCGCGGCTTTTTCTTCGGGTGTCGCCGGGCGTTCCTCCGCATCGAGCGCGCGGAGAATTTCAATCGCTGTAATGTTGCGCTGAAACTTCTGCTTCAAGCCGCCCTCACCGAGCCGGTCGGCCTCGGTGATGCGGTAGGCGTTGAGATTTTTCGGCGGTTCTTCCTGATGAGGACGGTGACGACGCTCCTTTTTTGGTGTCAGGTCTCCGGCGGGAGCAGGATGTATTTCTCCCGCACCATTTCCCAAGCCTGGGTCTGGGCCTGCTGCGCCGTTGATCCCTTTTGCATCAACTCCGTTCGCAGCGTGGCCATTTCGTCCTTCGTCTTTTCCTCCGCCTCCAAGAGCATCTGGTGCAGGATGCCTTTCCGCTCCATTTCGAGAACCATTTTCGGGCAATGTTCTCGCCAATGGCGTTCCGCCTGGCGGCCGAATTGGGTCAATGTCAATTGTGTCATGGGTCAGCCTTTGCGTTGTAAAAAGGTCCAACTGATTCGATTCTACATGATTTCGCCGGGTTGCCATGTTTTTCCTGCATCATTTCTTTGGCGTATCCGTCAACGGTGGAAACAGGTCGGCAATCGGCACTCGTAAAGCCTTTGCGAGATAGAATGCGTGTTTGTCTGTGGCTGCGAACCGCTGAATTTCGAGGCTGGCGAGCACAGGGCGGGAAATGCCGAAATAATTCAGCACCTCCATTCTCGCAACCAGCATGTCCTGCGTCAGTCTTCGTTCGTCACGAAGCCGGGCAACATTGCGCCCGATGATATTTGCATCGCGTCGCATAATCGTTCGCCTTGTTTATAGGATTATTTGTCACCTGGAAGGTGTGCGACGCACACAAAATAAAATTCCGGTGGAAAACACAGAACAGCAGTTTGCACCCGCGCAACTTGTCCGATTAAAAAGGTCAAAAAGCCCGCCGGAAAGGCGGCATTTGACGATGGGGAATCATCTGATTGATGTTCGGAACAGAAAACACTTGAGGAGGCGTGAGTTTTCATATTTGGAACGACTGTTGGTTCGCATGGAATCATAGCGGGCCATTTTTCGCCGCCTACGAATGTTTGCAGCCACGATCCGGTTGGCAGTGTCAAACGTGGAGGTCAAATTCTTTGCCGTGTCCGGTTGGCTGAAACGGTCAAAAGTTGGCCCTTGAATGTCCGTTGAAAAAAAAGTGGTGACGTTGTATAGATTCGCACCATAACCATGAACACAAGACCCGTATTGCGTTTGAGCAGGCTGATTGCCAGTGAGACCGGGACGAATGGCGTCAAATTGAACCGCCTGACCGCCCTCATCAACGAAGCCAATCAGGAAGCGGGAACCAACTGCTACGTCAACCGCCGGATGCTGGCAAAAATCCGCGACAACCCGGAAAAGGTCGGACTGACGTTGAACGTGATGATCGCGCTCAACACTTATTACCGCAAACGCGGCCTGGGCTTGCAGCAATTGCCCATTCTGGAGACAACGGGCGTTCTGGAGCCGTTGATGGATGCGTCGCGCGTGGTGTTCATGCTGGGCGCGAAGCCCCGGCCGGAAGAACGGCGCAACGACATCAGCCTTTGGGACACCAAATCACAGGCCAAATTGTTGACCCAGATTTCCAAGCTCGATGTCCACCGTGAATTTGACATTGAACCCGTGCTTTGGCGGATGCCCATTGACCCGGCGGCAATGCACTCCGAGCGCTGGCATCGTCTTCTGGAAGAAGACCAGGCGTCGGTGATTTCCATCGGTTCGCCGCTGGCGTCCTTGAGCAGTGAAATGATGCTGGCGCGAATGTTCGGGGTGCAGCCGTTCGTGCTGCCGCGTTTCCGGGCCGGCAAACAAGTGCCGTTTTTCTTCGTCTGGCTTCCCAAATCAGTCCGGCATTTTCACAGCGCCTTTTCGCTGACCCCGCGCGAACTGCATTCCGAATATGCGGCGCTCGCGTCCCGTGTGAAACGCAATCAAGCCGCCGCCTTCATTCTGGAAGGCACGCCGCACGGCGTTTCGGCTGAAGGCAAGGCGTGGACCATGCACGGAATTATTGCTGCACAACGGCGGGCGGCAGGCAACGTGTGGCTGGTCATATCAGGGCTGACGGGACCGGCAACCTACGGGGTGGCAACGATGGTGAAGGAAATCAGCGCCGAACTGCCCTGGTCGAAGGGAAAAGAATCAAAAGTTCTGTGGGTGCCGGTGAAAGTAAGAATCAAAGCCGGCAAGACCGATCCGTGGAGCGGAGACACCCGCGAAGTGGTGGACGCCGTTTTCGATGGCGAACCGCGCCTGTGGCCGGAAGACACGGAAGCCACGGAAGAAAAATAATTCTCCAATCAAATGATTTTGCGTTTACCGGATGATGAACTGGAACATTTCCTTTTCATCGAACACCGGCAGCGTAACCCACATGAATACACGACCTTCGGAAAGACTTTCGGTTTTTGCAACAAATCAAATATATTCGGCTTTACAAGCTGCTATTTTGCAGTATCTTAATTGCGTTTTGAGATTTTCATAAAGATGTTCGGATTATGGACGTTTACCGGCAGCCCAGCGCAATGGAACCTCTGCTCCCCAAAGGGCAGAGCGTCCGGCTTTCTGAACTGACCTGTGAAATTCTGAAGGCTTCCGGCCGGCTTACCGGACAGGTTCATTCGCCGCTGGTGCTCCAGCGGGTGGCGGAACTGGTCCGCGAAATGAACTGCTATTATTCCAACCTGATTGAAGGGCACAAAACCATCCCTCGCGACATCGAGCGGGCGATGAAGCGCGACTTCTCGCACGATCAAACCCAGCGTGACAACCAGCAGCTCAGTCTGGCCCACATCGCCGTCGAGAAACTCATGGAAGAACGGCTGGCCGGCGAACCGGTGGATGTTTATGCCCCCGATTTTATTTGCTGGCTGCACCGTGAATTTTACACCCGTCTGCCAGAGCCGCTGCATTGGGCCAGCACCAAAAGCGGCAGGCGTTACCAGATCAAACCCGGATGCCTGCGCGATTTCATGGTGGATGTCGGCAAACACACTCCGCCGGATTTTGCGGCCCTGCCGAAGTTCTTGAACCGCTTCCACTCCTTCTACGGAGACAAACATATTCTGGAAAGCGACCGCCTTGTGGTCATCGCCGCCGCTCACCATCGGCTTGCCTGGATTCACCCGTTTGGCGATGGCAACGGCCGTGTCATCCGGCTTCAATCCCATGCGCAACTCATCCACCACGGCGTTGCCGGTCACGGATTGTGGACGCTGTCGCGCGGCCTCGCCCGCTGGCGGCAGCGCTACTACGCCAGTTTGGAAGCTGCCGACAGTGGCCGCCGGAGCGACCTCGACGGTCGCGGCAACCTCTCGGATGCGGCTCTGGCCGACTTCTGCGTATTTTTCCTCGAAACCATGCTCGATCAGATCCAGTTCATGAGCGGGTTGCTCGGCCTGCCCGCGCTGCGCACGCGCGTGGAACGGTATTTTCAGTTTCAGGCTTTGCATCTCGACCGCTATCGCGAAGAAATCATGCGTGTGGCGCGAACGCTGGTGGATGAGGGCGAAATTCCGCGCGCCCGCGTGCAGGAAATCACCGGCAAAGCCGCCACCGTCTCCGCTGAAATCATCAAGCTCGGACTCGATGAAGGCTACTTTGAAACGCCCAGCCCCAAAGGCCCGCTGCACGTCGCTTTCCCGGCAAAAATCCACGAGTTTTATTTTCCGCAACTCTTCCTCGATTTGCCGGTCGAACCGCCGACCGAGAGGTTTGCGTGAGCGACGTAAGCAAACGCAATTGAATCAACTGACGTCTTCAAAAAACGGAAGCCCGCCATGATTGCAGGCTTCCGTTTGTGCTGAAGCACCCGGCATTTCAGACTCCGACCCCTTCCACCTTTTGTTGCTGTTGCCCCTGCACGCGGGCGACGGCCCGGCGGGCAGTGCGGCCGATTTGCGCGATGACGGTTTCCTTCTGATCTTCGGGCAGGTCTTTGACCAGGAGGTCGTAGGCGCGCTTCAGTTCGGGGTTGCGGTTGATTTGTTTCAGGACGCCTTCCCGGATGCGTTGCTGGCGGTCCAGTTCGCGCACTTCGTTCAACACCACGCTGCGTTCGAGCCGTTCGCGCGGCATGGTCTGGACGTAGCTCCAATACTTCGGGTTTTCCTTGATGTAGGCATCAATTTTGGCATCCACCTCCGGGTTGGAACGGAAAGTGGGCTGTTCTGCGGGGGCGGCATTGCCGCCGGCGCTCGGTGGCACGGATGTTCTTGGTTTTGTCATACGATTTATTTGTTGTTTTGGTTGCGCGGCATTTGCCGTGTTCACCGGAACGAGGCGGATAAACCGTCGCGCCCGGCAAAGTGTTTCAAGGACTCAATGAATCAACGGGTTCATTGGTCGTGGAAATGGATTGAACTGGCGCTTGTTCCTGTGCGGCAGCGATGGCGTCCAGCCGCTTCCGCATGTCGTTCACCGATGCGCGCAGACGAGCCGTTTCCTGCAAGTTGGTTTTGGTCTGCTGCAATGCGGCCTGAAACTGCGTCAGCGCCGCCGACAGCGTGCGGGCCTGCATCATGATTTCGGTGGTGGCGAGCCGTTGCGCGTTGACCTCCGCAAGTATGTCGTCATTGACGGGGACCGGGGCGAACGCCGCGTCACGCGACGGCGCGGCGGGCGGCAGGCCGTCGGTGACACCGGGATGAAAATTCCAGCGGGTGTTTTCCTCGACGCGATAGACGACATGCTGATCGTGCATGACCATATCGTCGTTGGGATCGGCGTAGCGACCGACGTGGTAGGCATGGAGGATTTCGGGATAACGAACCGCCGAATCATCCGCGACCGGCGGCGGTTGTTGGGGCCGCAGCGCGAGCCTGGGCTTGGGCGCGGTGGAACACGCGGACAGAAACAGCAAGGGAATGAGATAAAATGTTTTCATCGTTTTGATTTGGTGATGGGTTGACTGTCGTTTTCCTCGGCCACAGGGATGGCGGTGCCGCCGAGCGAGGCATCGGCGTCATCAATGGTTTGCAGAACGTAGAGATAAAACTGTTTGCCGCTCGGCACGCGGACGTAGAAACCGTTCTTTTGAATCGAGTCAAAAATTTGCTGCGCGTAGGTTTGAAGCACGGCCTGCGCGCCGGCGAAGGGCGCGTTGTTGAGCGTGGGACTGTTGATGGGACCGAAGACGGTCTGCTGCTTTTCCGTCAACGCACTCGCCGCGCCGGACAGGAACGTGGCGGCAAACAATTTGATGTCGGCCAAATTATCGGACTTGATGATTTCGCCGCGCAATCCGGCGCTGCCGTCGGTGATGGCCCAGCCGCTTTGATTGGTTTCATTTTCAAACTCGCGGTCAAGGGCGATGGCCTTGATCTGCATTTCCATTCCGTTCTGCCAGACCAGCGTCCAGGAATTGCCGCTGGCGATGCGTTCGCGCTGGTGGTCGGTTTGGGCCGTCCCATGAATCTCCGTGCCCGCCGGGATTACCAGCCTGCCGCCGTAATAAATATTCTCGGTGACGAGGCCGATGATGGGCGTCTGGATGGAGGAAGAATCCACCGTCACGATGGTTTCGCACGGGATGAGCCGTCCGAACGGGGCGAACACCGGACCCAATTTCTTGGCCGGCACGACACCCGCCGAACTGTCGGCGAAGAGGCTGATGGGCGCGAGCGCCGGCGTCTGATTCGCGGGAACAACCGGCAGCGGCGACGGCTTCGCAAAGCCATGCGATAATGAAGCTGGTGACGAAGAAGGCGAATTGGTTGGCGGCAACTTGGGCGGTGGCGGATTGAAGACCTGCATCGGCCGTTCAACGGACTGGACCACCTGCGGTTTGTCGGTGACGTTGGTCGTCAGCACCGTGACATTGACCGAATCCTCGCCGGACGCATGATGTTTGCGGACGACGCTGAAAATGATCAGTGCGGCCGTGAACAGCACGGCGAAGGCAACGAGCCTGCCGCTCTTGGTTTTGAAAAAGTTCAAAAAATCACGCGGTTTCATAGATGGCCTCTGGGTGAACGGATGGGATGCACGACCGGGGCATTGGTGACAGTGACCACGGGCGGCGGTGGTGGCGGCGGCGAAAGGCGTGTCACCAAAACGGTGAAGTCATTTTTCAGGGACAGATTATTCCGTCCGCCATCCGGTGTTCCGGTGACGGCGAAATAAACAATGCTCCGGCCCTTGGGCGGCACGGTGCCGTCGGCGTCGCTGATGGATTGCGGATAGAGCCGGTTGCCGGCGCGCAACGTGAAACTGTCCGGCTGATAAATCAGCGGCGTGTCGAGCCGGTTGGTAATGGCGAGACGGAAGACGAGCGTGTCTTCGTCATCAAACCGGAACGCTTGTTCGATCTGGATTTCGTAGTCATTGAAATCGCTGACGAGCGGTTTGCCGTCGTAGGTGGTGAAGTCCACGTTGGCGACGCTTTCGGGCTGTTGCTGCTTCAGCAGCAGAAACGCTCTGGCCTTGTCGAGCAGCGCCAGCAATTTCAACGGGCTGACTTCCGGCGCGTGGCCGACGCCAGCCTCCTCCGGCGTTGGCGGCGCGGACAGATTCAGGGCCAGCACGGGCTGGCTGCTTTCGGCAAGTTCAAAGACGTAAGTGTGGTCGTTCCAGCGGATGTTCAAATTCGCGGACGCCTTCGGGAAAAGCGCGCGGACGGAAAGAAACGCCGAGCCTCGGGTGTGGGCCAGTTGAAACAGGCCCGGCGTTTTGCCGTCCACCGTGATGCCCGCGCCGTCAATGGCGGTGATGGCGCTGGGGAAACAAATAGTGGTGACGCGGTTGGTGGCGACGGGCACCGTGACAGCCGTGCGGTCGTCGAGCATGACCTGTTGAATGACCGGCGAATCAGCCAGCGCGACGGCGGCGGTGAACACCGTGATGGTGAAGGACAAGATTTTAGCGGTTGATTTCATATTTGAAGTCGCCCACGGCGGTGGGGAAGCGTCCGTTCAGGGCCATGTTGGGGTTACGGATGAGGCGGAGCCGGAGCGTGAACGGAAACGCCTCGGTGAACGCCTTGTCTTGAAAGATGCCGCTGCGGATGATCTGGCCGGTGACAGCGGCCAGCACCTCGTTATCGCGCGTCGCCAGAATGTCAATGCGGCCGATCTCGGCCTTTTGGTGCAACTGCTTGGCGCGAAACTCGACCGATTCCTTGATGCGCTCATCCTGCGCTTTGGCCAACGCGGGTTTGAGAAACAACAACTTGAGTAAATCAGCATTATCGAAGTCCTTGGGGTTGCGTTCGAGGAACGCCATCGTCGCGAGTTCGGCCTGCTGGACGTGCAAATCCTTCGCCTCGGCAAACTGGAGCAGCGGACTCAAATAATAAGTGCCGGCGGGATCAATGATGACGACGCGCTCGCGCTGTTTGAACTGCGAGACGAGATGGTATCGGTCAATCGCCGAGAGCAACAACACGACGACGGTGAAGACGAACCAGAACCACGGCAGGCGGTCGCGCAAGACCAGCAGACGGGTCGGGTCAAAGCCCTTGCGGGCGGCCACCGGACCCCTTGTTTGAGTGGGCGTTGATTTCAATTCAAATGATTCCATAGGTCAGTAGTAATTGGGTTTGGATTTGGCGATGAGTTCGCGGACGGCCTTGTCACCGGTGATGTCGTCACCGGGACGACCGCGAGCGGAGCGTGGCGGCAGGCCTGAGCCGGCGATGATGATGGCACCCGCGCTGCCCATGTTGGCGGCGCTCGACATGCTGCTTAATAGCGCGGCCATGCCCGCCGCACTGGCCGTGACAAAGGGAATGCCCGTGGTGGAAGCGGTCGCCGCCGCGCCCGCCGTGGTGGCGGCAGTCTGGAGCGCGCTGCTGACACCACCCGCGAGCAATGCACTGCCGGCCTGGATGCCGTGGGCGATGACGTTCTGGATGATGACGGGCGCGGCGACGGTGCTGAAAATGATCCAGAAGCCAACGGCGGCGACGCCGATGGTTTTCTGCAAATCGGGCAGCGTGGAAGTCGGGTCAATGAATTCAAAGCTGGGGTCGGTCATAAAGTCGAGAATGCCCTGGGTGACGAGCGCGGCGACGGCCCAGCCAAGCGGCCAGAGCAGCACGCCAACAAGATTCATCAGGTAACGATTGCCGGTGTGTTTCAACGCCGGAATCGCCATGAAGCCGATGAGCAAGGGCGAGAGCGCGTAGCCGAGATTCAATATAACGGTCTGAAAGATGTAGCCCCAGAACATCATCAAGGAGGCCAGTTGGCCGACGAGCCAGAGAACGGCGGAGATGATCAGGTCGGTGGTGAAGTTGTGGAGTTGCGACATGACATTCCACCAGGACGAGGTCGTGGATGGGTCGCGTTTGATGACGAGCAATTGATTGAACTGCTGATAAACCTGGGACGGGTCAACGCCAAGGCCAGACAGGACGGAGGTTTGCAGCAAGTTTTGGAGGGTGTTGCCCCACGAAGGCAGGAACACGAGCAAGGACGTGAGAATCAGAAGACGCAGGAGCAGATTCACAATGGCCTTGTCTGTGGTCCGGTGCATCACGGTGGCGATGACACCGGCGATGAAAAGAGCGAAGGCCACGCTCAACAACAACGTGTGGAGTTCGCCACATTTGGCGAGGAATGTGGGGAAGATGTTATTGAACGTGGCCATGTCGGTTGCGGTTGGGGGTTGCCGGCTTGGATTACGGCGACGGGAAGGTCGTCGGCGCGTTGAGCAACTGGAACTTCGCCGTGTAGTTACTGACGGCCTCCGTGAACTCCGCGTTCTGCTGTTCGGTCAACGCCAGGATTTGTTTCTGCTGGTCGTTCCGGTTCTGGATGTCCTGCACCATCGCGGCGGACGCCGCCTGATTCACCTCGTCATCGGTGCTGGCGAGGTCGCTGTTGAGGCTGGCAAGGACGCCCTGCAACTTCTGAACCTCGGCATCCGTGGTGGCGTTCTGGAGCTGCTGGGTCGTCTGCGCGATTTGGTCCTTGATGGACGCGCGCCGCTGGGCCGCATTGTTGGCCACCGCAACGTAGTTGCTGGCGGAGTTGATGACGGCCGCAAACGGTTTGTATTGGTCGGCGGGCCGTTGGATGGTCTGGCCGCCCGGCGTCTGAAAACTCGTGCCCACCGTGGCGTAGACGCCTGAATCATTAAAGTTCAGGGCGATGTTGCCGTTGGCATTGGCGACGAGATTTTCGAGGTTCAAATTCGGCTCAAGGCTCTGCAAGTCGGCGTTCAACGGCGCGACCATTGACAGCAGCACATTGCCCGGATTACCGAACACGGCCTCGTAGTTCTTGAACTCGGTCAACTGGCTGGTGAGCGTGTTGATTTGCTGCACCTGGTTGTCAATCATGGTGACGTATTTGGCGATGTTCTCGGCCTGATCCAATATCTGTTGGATGTTCATCGTCGGGTCATAGACGATCCACTGTGCGCGGGCGGAGAACGCCAGCGGTAGGGCGATTGCGGTGATGATGAGTATTTTTTTCATGTTTGTTTTCCTTTCTTTGGTTGTTTGTTTGGAGAGGAAATTATTGGGTGCAAATGGTGGCCGTGACGCAGTCACTCCTCGATGCGGAGATTTTCGGTGGTCGGTTTGAAAATCACGCCGTCAATGACTTGTTCGGGCAGATGCACCGGGTAAAGCCGGACCCGGCCTTCGTCTCCGGCTTTGGTTTGCTGCATGGAAACATAGAGCCAGTATTGCTGTTTCACGGCATCGCTGCGGCCCTTGTCGTAACCGGTTTGGTAAGCCTGGTCGTTGAGTTTGCTGTTGGCGTAGTGCAATCCCTCGCCCAAGAGCGCACCGCCTGCCGCGCCGCCGACAATGGCGTATGGATTGTTGTGGGACAGCTCGCCGCCGAGGGCCGCGCCGCCCGCGCCCAGACCGACATCAGTGGCGGTCCGGGTCACGGCGGCGCAGCCCGTGAACAAGGACACGGCGCAGACCAGTGGAATGAATCGAAGCATTTTTTTCATAACAATTTTGATGTTGGTTTATTTGTTGGAACGGGCGTTAAGGATGATTCCCTCGACAACGCTCGGACATTGGCGGAGTTCGCGGGCGCGGCGGTCAAAGTGTTCGCCGCTGGACGAACTGCAATAGAGCATCTCCGGCGACGCGACATTGTGGACCGTGCCGCACAGGTTGCGGGTCGAGTCGGTGTGCAGGTAGGTGAACGGCGAATACTTCTCGCCCGGCTGATGGTCAGGCAGCGGATAATTCATGATGGCGTGCTGCGTGACTTCGGGCAGCGCGATGTCCTTGCCCATGTCGTCAAGGTCGGCGCGGTCGTTCTGCCGCATGATGAAAAACTGGCGGCTGTTGCCGAACACGGCGGAGCGGATGCGTGACTGTTTGAAGCGGGCATACTGCTGCACAATGGAAATGTTCCAGCAATTGAATTTGCGAAGCTGGGCGTAACTTTCCTGCACAATTTCCTGACCGCCGGGAATGTCGAGGAAGCGGGCGACCTCCTCGTAGATGTTCCGTTTCCGAATCGCGCGCGGCAGCGTCATGATGTGTTTGCGCGCGTGATTGGTGATGAGGAAACCGGCGGCGGCTTTCAATTCCTTGGCGGACTCCGGGATATAGCCCAACTCGAAGTGCGCGATTTTGCCGGTGAGTGACAGGTTGCTGGTGCCGTCGAACAAGCAGCCGTAGTTGCCGTCGCGACACCACGGCAAAATGAGCGTGGCGATTTCCATGATTTGATCGCGCTCCGCGCCGATGGGGTCGAGCATCATCAACTCCTGAAGCATCCGGTGCGTCGGAAATTCATCCGGCGTGAAATGTGCGAACGCCAGATTGCGGACCTCCTTGCTCGTGCGTGGGTCTTTCAGGAATTTCAACGCTTCGTCCTCGCTGAACTGCTGCAAATAATTCTGCGCCTCGTCAGCGTGGGCCGCTTTCCAATCGCGGAAATCGGCAAAGGTTTCGAGCGTGGTCGCGCCCGGCGGCATTTTCTCGGCGCGGAATTTCTGCAATGCCATCGCGTGCCGGGCGATGGCGAGCAACTGGTCGTGCCGCTTCTTTTGCCAGTCTTGGAACGCATCCTCGTAAATCAGGTTCAAATACTTGGCGATTTGGGCCTGCCGGAGCATCTGTTTGTCCTCCTGACTCGAAGTGCCAATCATCCGCGCAACCAATGCAGTCGCGGCGGAAAGATGGTCGGGCGTCAGTGGCAGACCTTTTGTGTCGAGGTAATTGATGGTCAGGTCGCCATCGGGATGAATGATGATGGGACGCGCGCCCTCCTGGACGGTCGCGGTATAAATTCCGTAGCTCAATCCTTCCTCGATGATGACGGTGTAACCGAAATAACCTTCGGTCTGCGAAAGCAGGTCGCAGACAGTCACGGATTTCCCTGCGCCACTCATGCCGAGCAAAACGGCGTGCTGTGGCGAGGCGGAATCTTTGCCGCCGGAAAATGTCTGGATGCCGACCAGGTTGTTGTGCGGGCCGTCGTAAATCGCCTCGGCGGTCGCCAAATGCCCGGTGAAAGTGCTGGTGACGGGCAGCATGTCGGCGAGAAAGCGATGCTCGGCGTAGAGCTTCCGATGTTCGTAGCGTCCCCATGTCCAGCCCGGCCACGTCTGGAAAAAAAGGTTGCGCGACGTGCTTGGCAGATTGCTCTCGAAATACTGCGCCGCGTTCATTGAGTTAATGGCGTTCTTGATTGCCCCGGCCTTGGCGTTGAGACCGTCGCGGGTCTTGTCCCAGACGCGGATGGCGAACATCGCGTGAAACGGGATCGTCTGCCCTTGCATGAGCGCATGGATTTTCTTCTGCTTCTTCTCCATGACGGTGAGCAGCGAGATTTTCTTTTCGCTGGCGTAGTCACCGGCCACGCGGTCGTGCTCTTTTTCCTCCTTGTTGATTTCCTGTGAAATCGGCAGCGGATCAACATTGACGGTGACGGTGTAATCGAGAAGCCGCAGATTGGTGAGGCGCTGGATGATGCCGGGATAGGTCGTGCGCGGCCAGCGCGTGAGAACGATGAGCGAGTGATAATGGCCGTCGAGAAAGAAACCGAAGTCGGACTGGCCGTTGCCTTCGCTGTGCCAGCAATTTTCCTGAATGGACAGTTCCGGTTCAAAACCGTCCGCCGGGTCGAAATCAAAACGGTCGTTCAGGGATGGGTTGAGGAACCGCTTGTAATGCCGGTAATGGTCAAGGTTGGTCATGGGCACGATGCGTGCCCCGCCAGCGCCGAAGATTTCCAACAAGAGACGGTGGACGTGATGGAACTCGGTTTCAAGCTGGTCGAGCAGCGTGTTGTAATAATCACGCCGGGCAGCATCGGATTGGAACGACTTGGGTGCGTTTTCCAGCGAGCGCGAAATGTAGAAGATGACTCGCTGGCGGCGGAGTCTGCGTTCGGACATCGCCTGCCAGTAGCGGACAAAACGGTCGTTGCGGACGCGCTTGGTCCAGACGTTGGAAAATTTCTCCGTCTCCTGTTGGTAGCGCAGCAATTCCCCCTTGTAATCGGAATCGCAGAAGTATTGCACTTGCAGCCGCTGGTTCTCGTGGAGCGAGGCGAGCAGGAGACAGAGTTGATCTTGAAAATCGTTGAGGTCGGCGATGGGGCTGTTGGTCAGGTCGGGCGCTTCAAAGACAAAACCTTTCGACACAAACCCGCCGCGCCGCAGCAGGTTGAAAACAAGCAGGTCGCGGACAAAGAAACCGTTGGGAGCGCGTTCAAACATAAGTCAGGCGTGAATTGAGGGTGAAGTTTGGCGGGCGGGTGTTTCCTGGGCGCGCAGTTCGGCCTGCATCTGTTCAACGCGCGCAAGCTGGCCGGCGAGTTCCTGAACGGTGCGGGCTTTGTTCTGCTCGCTAATGGCTATGAAAACTTCGCGGATATGGGCGAGCGCGCGTTCGAGATGGGCGCGGACAAGCGTGTCCAGACCGTGTTGATGCAGCCCGGCGCGAAGATTCACCTCGGCGGTTTCCAACTGGCCGAGCAAAGCCCGGCGGCGCAGTTCAACCAGATTGAGTCCGGCAGAATTCATGATTTGTCCTCCGCGAGCGGGTGTTTGAGAAAGCGGGATTGAACCTCCGGTGCGAAACCACCGCCGGAAACCCAACGCTCGAAACAATCGCGGTCGTAGCCGGGCGGCTTGCCCTGCCGGAATCCGAAGATGTAGGCGAGGCAAATACCGAGCGGCACGAGCGCGGCGAGGAAGGCCGTCAGCAAGGAGGTGTTCATCATCACGAGCAGGACGAAGAACACCGTGATGGCCACGCCGACACCGCCCACGAGCCACCAGAACAAGCCGCCTTCGAGACCCCAGGTGCGGCCTTTGGAATCGGACGCAGCGTTGGTGTCGGTGAGGCGGAGGTCGGTTTTCATGCTCGTGGGCGGTTGGTGGTTGGGTTGGTTCAAATCGTCGCGCGGTCAGAAGTTGCCGACGCCGACGGCGCTGTTGGAATCAATGCCGAAGATTTTGTAGAAGGCATAGACCGCAGCGGGTGCGGCGGCGATGATGGCCCCGCCGATGATGGACATCTTGCCCTGGTCCACGTCGCCACGCCGGATGGCGAAGCCGCCATAGATGACGGCGGAGATGCCGAGGACGAAGCCGAACATCATGATCACGGCAAGGCTGTTGCTGATGCCGGTCTTGAGGTCGGTGGAACTGAACGTGGTGGACTGCGCGAGCGCCGGGAGGGCATTGAGGACGAACAGGCCGGCGGCCATCAGGAGCGACGGCAGCCGGGAACGGACTTTCGGATTGATGTGTTTGATGATTTTCATACGCGTTGTTTTATTTTTCATTTTTTGCAGCGATTCATTCGCTGCATTACGCGTCCACTTTCGCAGAAATAAAAACGCGGTGGTGTGCGTGGCACACAAAATGAAAATTTTTTCTGCTAGAAGTTTGGAATGAATAAAACAATAGACCCCCATCATCTGACCAAGCTCCAACATCTGAACGCGCTGCTGCCACACGAGATTCGCGGGCAGTCCCACGCGCTGCCGCGCATCACCTCGGCGATCCAGCGCGGCGAACTCGGCCTGACCAAGCCGTCACGCCCGCGCGGCAGCTTTCTGCTGCTCGGCCCAACAGGCGTGGGAAAAACGGAAACCGTCGTGGTGACAACCAACCAGATTTTCGGCCCGGAAAAACTGTTCCGGTTCGACATGAGTGAATTTCAGAATCAGGAGGCGCTTGGTCTGCTGCTCGGCGCGCGGCTGGGCGAAGTCGGTTATCTCGGCGGCGTGAGGGAGCGCGCGGCGGAAGGTTCACTGCTGTTTGACGAGGCGGAAAAGGCGCATCCGCGCGTGCTGGACATCCTGCTGCAATTGCTGGACGCGGCGCGCATCACGGTGGCAACCGGCCAGACGCTGGACTTCAGCGGCTATTACATCTGGCTCACGTCAAACATCGGCTCGGCGGAACTGATGAGCCTGCAACATTCCAACGACACCACGCTGGAACGCCACGTTCTCACGCGGGCGCAGCAAACCCTGCGTCCGGAAATTTTCGCGCGGGTAAATGAAAAACTCGTGTTCCATCGCTTGAGCTACGAGCATCAGTTGGAAATTGCCGGGAAATTCCTGACGCGGGAAATTGAGTTTCTGAAAGCACGCGGGCACAAGCTGGAACTGGATAAAACCGTCATGCCGTTTCTCGTGCGCAAAGGTTTTCATCCGAAGCTGGGCGCACGTCCAATGCGCGATGCGGTGGAAAAACTGGTCGGCGATGCCGTGTCGGAATGTCTGCTGCAAGGCCGTCCGACCTGCGGTGCGCTCACGTTTGACGAATTGCGCGACTGTCTGATTGTGCTGTGAATCAGGCCAGCGACAGATACAGGTGCGACTCGCCGAAATCCTTGTCGGGCAGGAAAGCCCCAAGTTTGCGCTCCGCCAATTGCGCGCAAACTTTGCGGATAGCTTTCCGCTTGGCGGCAACTTTGGGAAGTTTGACCAACAGAGCATCGGCGAATTCAGCGCCGGCCTTGCCGGCGTAAATGTCAGGCGCGATCACCTTCGTCGCGCCTGCTTCATAAAGGCCGCTGACAAATTTCATGGCATCGCCCGCGCGTTTGAATCGTCCGAGCGACCGCCCAGCTTTACCCCCACTTGCAAGCCAATGGCGGGCCTCGGAGCAACGCTTTTGCCTCAAAAGGAATCTGACAAACACATCGTGGGCATGTTTGTCTGTGGCGGCGGATTGCGGCAAGGGTTTGCCGGGTCTCCCGATGAGCTTGGGCAGGGATTTATCCATTGCGCGGGCGGCGCGATATTCCCCGGCAGTCACCGGACGACCGTGCAAATAGATTTCCTCTGAAAGCAACGAACCGTCATGCAGCCACAGGCGGTAACGCCCGGAAAAATCCCCGTTCACGGTGGAGAATTCCATCTGAAGCCTGCCGTTGTCGTGCCACGCCCGCTGGACGCCCGTGCCGTGGATCATCCGGTATTTGCCGAGCAATTTGCCGGATTCATTCCACTGGCGGCAGATGCCGTGCAGCAGGCCGTTGTGGTAGGATTCTTCGTTTTCCAGCACGCCGTTCTTGTGCCAGGCGCGGACAGCGCCGTGTCTGCGCCCGTTGCGCAACGGCACAAGTTCTCGAAGCTGGCCGTTGCGATAATAGGTTTTTTGAATGTTTTTTTTCACGACAGCGAAATCGCCTTGCTGGGCAATGCTTATTAAACGCGAATTGACGCTGAAAATACAGCCCGGAATTCAAATGACACCAAAAATTCACTGTCAGCAAGGCAGACTCCCGCGATGAAAACCTAAAAGCAAACTCCCCGGCGGCGGAGGGCGGGTCAAGGAGGAACGGCAGCGCGAGCGTCTAGCGAGCGACCCGTAGTTCCTTGATGCGCCCACCGCCGCCCTATAATCAGAAGGGCTTTCATCGCGTCACCCCAAAGCCAATTGGCACAACCGAAACATTTCGGGAATACATCCCAACATTTATGGATGTCACAAAAACTGTGTGGATTTTGTGACGAAAAATACGGTTTGAAGCCCAAACCCGGATTGGTTTCAAATAAGGCTTCGGTCTGCGGTCGGCGAGCGGGGAAAGTGGAGCGGAGGGCGGAGAGGAGCGTCTAGCGCAACGCAGCCGGAGCGGAACGTCCCGCCGCCGAGCCGCAGACGGAAGCCCGCCGCCATAGCGGTTCAATGCGGATGCCCGCTCGTGACGAGCGCGCGGATTTGCGAAGTGGAACGGGCGTCGTCGCGAGGCATACGAGCGACGGGCAGCCCGCGAAACGCAGCAAACCGCGCGTTGGTCACGGCGGAGGAGGCAGACTTGCCCATGAGTTAGCGGGGCACAAAAACGTGAGGCTTGAAATCCGAGTAAAATGTTCCGCCAGCGCCAAGTCCTCGCCCTCCAGTTCCCAATCACATACCGCAAAACTGAACGAATTTTCCAGCGCCAAAGTCTCGATGGATTCTTTGAATTGGAGTGCTCCAGAAATTTCGCAAATGCGTAAAGGCGCACTCGACAAATATCCCACAACACAAGTCAGGAGGGAAAAATCCTTTTCGGTCAACTCACCTTTGACGATCTTCTGAACTGATACGACAGCCAAGCAACACATGGCAGTAAAAATGATCTTCCCGGCAGAATGCGAACGGACAAACCAGACGATTGGCAACCGCCGGCAAACGGCCTGCTTCCAAATGATCCTTGCTTGGGCGCATATTACCGGCTCATTCCTGAACCGCCCAAACACCGTCAATGCCGCTCCCAGTTTGGAATTGCCGCCTGCAACCCCTGAACGCAAATACTGCCAGTCCGGTGTCTGGAGACTGCCCTGACCGTATAGACCCTCCATTGCATCAATGGCGAAAGCCACATGGTCTTTGATGTTTTGAAGGTTGGACATAGCGGCTGGGATAAAAGTTAATCCTCGCATTCATCCATTTCGGACGGGCGTTGCCGACTCTTGCGCCAATCTTCGAATTGTTTGAGTTGCGCAGACGACACGGACGGACGGATTTTCCCGAGCGCTTCGGCAAAATCGTCCTTCGTGACAACTTCGTCTTTACCACTGCCAAGCTGGCGGTTTTTGGCAGCGCGTTTGGCACGGTCACACATCTCGGCTAGGTCGGCACCAGAATAGCCTACCGCGCCGGCGGAGATTTCGGCCAGACTGACATCTACAGCAATGGGAACTCCCTTAAGATTAAGAACGAGGATGGCCTCGCGCGCCTTCAAATCAGGCGGGCCGACGTATATGTGGGTTCCGAGCCGGCCAGGACGGATGACCGCTTCGTCGAGCGTCCAAGGTTTGTTGGTGGCGGCGAGGAGAAACGGGGAATTTTTCGTCCTGATAAGGCCGTCGGTGAGCTGCAAAAACTGAGTGACGGCTCCAATTTTACGATTGCCGCGCGCTGCCAAAAGAGCGTCCGCTTCGTCAATAAAAATCACTGATTTCTCATGTTGCTTTGCCTCGTCAAAAATCCTCTGCAAATTCTTTTCCGTTTCGCCGACCCACTTGCTTTTGATGTCCGCAGGATTGAGCGGGAAAAATTTCGCGTCCAACTCGCCAGCGACGGCCTTGGCCACAAAAGTTTTACCGTTTCCCGGCGGGCCGTATAACAGGGCCCCGGAGCCGGAGCGACTCAGATGAAAACGCTCAAATAATTCAGGATGGATGAATGGCTCGATGATTTTCTCATGCAATTCTGTTTTAACATCTTGCATACCGGCGACATCTGACAATTTCGTGCAGGCGGCTTCATTTTTGATTGCGCTTACCTCTGTAACGGCCGGATGTTCGGATTGGGATTCCTGTTCTCGATCTGCTTTACCTTGAGAGTCTATCCAACGCCGACATGCCCAAGCCGCCCCGATAGCAACAGCCGCAAGCCCGGCGGTCTCGGCAACCCGAAATAGACTTTTGGCCGCATGATCCTGCCACGGTTTCGATTCGGAGATTTTTTTCATTCGATGACTCCTGCTGTGTTCACTTCTTCACGCTGCTTTCTTTTGTCTGGTCTTCTTGAACGCGGCTCGCGTTACGAACGCTGCGGATGGTCAGCAGGCTGGCACCGGCGGCGGCACCGACCGCAATTGCCAGAAATAATTGCTCGCACTGAATCGTGCTCACCTCCTTTTGCAGTTGCTGGAGCTCTCCACTTTGGAAAGAACGGAGCGAAACTTCACGGAGTTGGCCGGCTTGTAATGCCCAATTATTTGTGCCAGCCGCCGCCGGCGGCAGCGCCATGACCCCGAAAACGGTTTTCGCACATATCACCATCGAAAAAATAAGGACGAGGGTTTTCATAAATCGAGACCTCTGCAAAACGTTTTTGAACGGATGATTTGATGATGCGTCAGAG
>CAYVGC010000071.1:0-23530 GCA_964449815.1 uncultured Bifidobacteriaceae bacterium | reverse complement strand
GAATGTTTTCGGGCAGACGGGCGGCAGGCAATTTCTTGGATTCCATTTGCCGCCGTCCGTGTTTGTTATCACGCCGTCGCGCGGCCCCGGCGGTCGGCGGGGCCAACCCGCCAAAGCCCGGTTCAATTTTCATTTCGCCCCAGGCCGCTTCCTGCTAAAACTTTTTCAGGTGGAACAACCCAGACCAATCATGGCACCGGCCACCGGCGAACGTCTCCTGCGTTTCGTCGGCGATAAAATCATTTTCCAACTGCGCGCGGAACTCGCCGGCCCGCCGAAAAATTTTCAGGCGCTGCTCCGCACCAACCTGGGCCGCGCCGCCGCCCGCCGCCGCGAAATCATCGCCGCCCACGCCGGGCAGGCGGTGGTTGCCAATTCTTCCTGGCGCGATGTGCCAATGCAAAAAATGACCGGCGGCTGGCAGATCGAACTGCCGCTCGCCGAAGTCGGTTTCTTTCAGGCCAAGGCCTATCTGCTCGACGAAAAAAACTGGCAGCACTGGCCGGACGGCGCGGATGTCGGCATTTCGGTCCACCCCAATTTTGCGCGGACGGCCAACACGATTTACTGCGCCTTCACGCGACTATTCGGCGCGACCAAAAATCTCGCTTCCACCGCCGACGAAAAATTGGAGGCTCAACTCACGCCGCTCGAAGCACACGGCTACGCGACTTTGCCGCCGTCCGGCAAATTCCGCGACCTCACGCGCCAGTTGCCGCACATCGTCAACCGGCTCGGCTGCCGCATCATTCACCTGCTGCCGGTGCATCCGACGCCCACGACTTATGCCCGTTTCGACCGTTTCGGCAGCCCTTACGCGTCGCTGGATTTGACGGCGGTTGATCCGGCGCTCATCGAGTTTGACAAGCGCACCACGGGCATTGAGCAGTTTTGCGAATTGACCTGCGCCGCGCATTCGCTCGGCGCGCGTGTGTTCATTGACATTGTCATCAACCACACCGGCTGGGGTTCGACCTTGCAGGAAAACCACCCGGAATTTTTCCTGAAAAAGCCGGACGGCGAATTCGCCAGCCCCGGCGCGTGGGGCACCGTCTGGGAGGATTTGGTCGAACTCGAACAGCACGACATCAAACTCTGGGATCTCATCGCCGACTCGCTCCTGGTCTGGTGCCGGCGCGGCGTGGACGGGTTCCGCTGCGATGCCGGCTACAAAATTCCCGCGCCCGCCTGGCAATACATCGTCGCCCGTGTGCAGGAGGAATTTCCCGAAACCATTTTTCTGCTCGAAGGCCTCGGCGGCAAGTGGGAAACCACTGAATTGCTGCTCACCGAAGGCGGAATGCAATGTGCATATTCCGAGTTGTTCCAAAATTATTCCGGCAAAGAAGTCGCGAGCTATCTCGACTACGCCAACCGTCAGAGCGGACGCGTCGGCAGCTATGTCCACTATTCGGAAACCCACGACAACCAACGGCTGGCCGGGAAAGGCCGCGCGTGGTCGCTGCTGCGCAACCGCCTTTGCGCGCTCACCAGCCCGAGCGGCGGATTTGGTTTCACCTGCGGGGTCGAATGGCTGGCCGCCGAGAAAATCCGCGTCCACGGCTGCACCGGATTGAACTGGGATGCCGCCGACAACATCATCCCCGAACTTGCGCACCTGACTCAACTCATCTCCGACCACCCGTGCTTCTTCGACGGCGCCAAGCTCACGCGGTTAAGCGCGCCCGAATCACCGGTTTATGCCCTGCTCCGTGAATCTGCGGAAGGCAAAGATGCCATCCTCGTCCTCGCCAACACGGACGTGGAAAAAGAAGAAAAATTCACCTTCGACTTCGCAAAGACCGGCGACGGCCCGCTTTTCTCCGGCTTGAAATTTCAATTTTCAAATTTCAGATTTGACCAGCTTGGCCAGCCGCCGCCAAAAATTTCCGCCACGCAAGACGGAATCACGCTCGCCCTCGCCCCCGGCGCGGTTTTCTGTCTCGCGCCGACGGCCAGACCCGCCGGCCTGAGCGGCGATGCTTACCGCCGGGTCCGCGCCCAGGCGGCCTGGGCCTTGGAATCGTTGAACCAAGTCATCCCGGCCGAAATTGTTGACGGTCTCGACTGGCGCTGGCTCGCGGAACAGGTGGAACGATCGCCCAAAAATTTTCTCACCGCCGCCAGTGAATTTGCCGCGCGCAAGTCCAAAACATCGCTGGCTGATTTGCTGGTTGAAACTGAAGCCGGGAAGGTTTTTCCACCGGTGGTTGAATGGACGTTGCTCGACAGCCGCCGCGTCACGCTCGTGCCGCACGGCCACTGGCTGTTGATTGAGGATTCCGCGCCGTTCCGCGCGACGCTGGAAACGCAGCCTCCGGAATCCAGAGTTCGGAATCCAGCGGTCCATGTTCAATCCATCGCTGCCGGCGGCCGGCATGTCGCCGGATTTGCCCCGGCCAAAACCGCATCAGAAGCAAAGCTGCTTTTGGAGCGCCATGCCACCACCTCGCAAAAAGTTTCGGCGGCGCTCCGCCTGCTCGCGCCCGAACCGCAGCCATCAGCCATCAACTGCCAGCCGTCTTCCTTGGTTTTGCTGACCAACGGCCTCGGCGGCATGGCGCGGCTCTGCGCGGACCTGGGCCGGGTGAATTCCAAATATGACTGCGCGCTCGGTGCAAATCTGAATCCCGCCGTGCCGGTGGACCGCCATGTTTTCGTGAAACGCCTCCGCGTCTGGGTCAACGCCGACGGTTTTCTCTCGCCGCTGGATTTCAAAAATCTCGCGTCGTTCCGGGCCGGTTCGCCGGCGGTCTGGAATTTTGTGGCGAAAGCCGGCGACAGCCGCACCGTTGAAATTCAACTGCGCGCCGGGATGGTCGGCGGAAAAAACACCACCGTTTTCCACTTCAGCCGCCCGACGGAGAAACTGGCGAGCGGCAAACAATTGCCCGCCGCCGCCGATGTGCGCCTGACCGTGCGCGTGGACATCGAAGACCGGAATTTTCATTGCGAGACGAAGCGCAACGGCGGGGCGGACTTCCATTTTGCAGCCAACACTCATTTGCTCCAGGCGCCCGGCGCCAAATCAAGGACGCAAAACGGCTTTGCCTTCACGCCCGCGCCCGATCGCCAGCTTCGCGTGTTTGCCGACGCCGGCGAATATCATCCGCAGCCGGAGTGGTGCGAGAACATTCCGCATCCGGTCGAGCAGACGCGCGGCCAGGTCGGCAGCGGCGACGCCTACAGCCCCGGCTGGTTTGAAATTCCGCTGGCAAAAGGCGCGGAGGTAAAACTGACGCTCACGGCCGAAGTGGAGGCAGTCAAAAGTGAAAAGCGCAAAGCGCAAGGCGGAAATGCCGGCAATGATTTCGCCGGCCAGCTCGAACGCGCCGCCAGACAATTTGTCGTCCGCCGCGACGACGGTAAAACCATCATCGCCGGTTATCCGTGGTTTTTGGACTGGGGCCGCGACTCATTGATTTGTGCGCGCGGACTTCTGGCCGCCGGCATGGTGGACGAAGTTAAACAGTTGCTGCTCACCTTCGCCAAATTTGAAAAGGACGGCACGCTGCCGAACACGATCCACGGCAACGACGTTTCCAACCGCGACACGTCGGACGCCCCGCTCTGGTTCGCCCTGGCGTGCGAGGACATTTCTGAAAATCAAAATTCAGACGTAAAACTTAAAATTTTCTACGACTCACGCGTTGATGAAAACGGGCGCACCATCCGCGACGTGCTGGCGAGCATTGCGGAAAATTATTCGCGGGGCACGCCCAACGGCATCCGCATGGATGCCGATTCCGCGCTGATCTGGAGTCCGGGCCATTTCACCTGGATGGACACGAATTTCCCCGCCGGGACGCCGCGCGAAGGCTATCCGGTGGAAATCCAGGTTTTATGGATCCGTCTGCTGCGTCAGCTCGAAAAGATTTCCGCCGCCGCCGAACAAAAAAAATGGCGCGACCTGGCCAGCCACGCCACGGCGTCGTTTGAAAAACTCTTCTGGCTGGAAACCCAAGGCTGGTTTGCCGACGTGCTGCTGGCCGGGCCGCGCGTCATCGCCCGCGCCGCCACGCCGAGCGACGCGCTGCGGAGCAACTGCCTGTTCGCCGTCAGCCTCGGCCTGGTCACCGGCGGGCGCGCGAAACGCTGCGTCGAGGCCGCGCAAAAATTTCTCGTCGTGCCGGGCGCGCTGCGCTCGCTCGCGCCGCTGCCGGTTTCCGTGCCGCTGCCCATCTATCGCGACGGCCAACCGATCAACAACCCGCCGGAACCGTATTGGCCGCGCTATGAAGGCGACGAGGACACGCGCCGCAAGCCCGCTTATCACAACGGCACGGCGTGGACCTGGACGTTCCCGACGTTTTGCGAAGCGCTGGCGGCGGCGTGGGATTTTTCACCGGCAGCCATGGCGGCGGCGAAAAGCTACCTGGGCAGCGCGGAAAAAATCCTGAATGAAGGCTGCCTTGGGCAGCTTCCTGAAATTCTCGACGGCGACGTCCCGCACACGCAGCGCGGCTGCGACGCGCAGGCCTGGGGCGCGACGGAGGCGTTGCGCGTGTGGAAATTACTTGAACCACCAAGACGCAAAGTTTAGCCGGGGCTTTTCCTCCGCGCCGGCACATGCTTGCTGCCAAGAAATTTTCCGCCAGGCAAAAGCCGCGCTCAATTTTTCGGGTTGGCGAACCGGCGTTCCAGCGGCAAACTGGCGGCGTGAATTTCCGCAGCAAAATCATCGCATGGGACAAATTGCCCGAATGGCGCAAAACCGTTCACGCGGGCGGCAGAAAACTCGTCGTCACCAATGGCTGTTTCGACATTTTGCATCTCGGCCATGTGACGTATCTGGAAAACGCACGCAACTCCGGCGACGCCCTGCTCATCGGCGTGAACAGCGACGCGGCGGTGCGCGGCTTGAAAGGACCGGGCCGGCCGGTCAATTCGGAAAGGGATCGCGCCTCCGTCCTCGCCGCCTTGCAAAGCGTGGATGGCGTCTGCATTTTCGCCGACACGACGGCGACGGCATTTCTCGCCGCCGCGCAGCCGGACATTTACGTCAAAGGCGGAGATTACACGCTGGAAACGCTGAACCAGGATGAGCGCCGCGCGGTCGAGTCGGCGGGCGGGAAAATTGTGCTCGTCCCGTTTGTGCCCGGCAAGTCCACCACCGGCCTGCTGGAAAAAATTTCGCGGCTGTGAAAATTCTGGTCATCTCCTTGGCGGGCATCGGCGACACGCTGATCGCCACGCCGCTGCTCCACGAGCTGCGCGCGAATTTCCCCGCCGCGACGATTGACGTGCTGACGAAGGAAGCCGGCGGCCGGGATTTGCTGGAGAGCAACCCGCACGTCAACCGCGTCTTCTACAAAAATCTGATGCAATGCGGCAGGCTGGCGGCATTGCAATTTCTGTGGTCGTTGCGGCGCGAGCGCTACCAGCTTTCCATCAACACGCATCCGCAAAGCCGCACCATCTACCGCATGGCGGCGTGGCTGGCCGGCGCGGAGGTGCGCCTCAGCCACGAATACGACCGCTTCAACTGGCTGGACCGCTGGCTCGTGACCGGCACGCTGCCGCAGGATTACGCGCGCCATTCGATTGAAAATAATTTTGCCGTGCTGCCCCTGATTGGCGCCACGAAAAAACTGGCGGCACCTGAAATGGAATTTTTTCTGACGCCGTCCGAGGAACGGTTTGCTGATGACTTTCTGCTGAAGCACAAGCTGGCCGGGCAAAAAATTCTCGGCCTCCACGTCGGCTCCGGCGGCACGAAAAATCTGCCGCTGAAGCGCTGGCCGTTGAAAAATCATGCCGGGCTGGTGCGGCAGCTGAACCAGGAGCGCCCGGACATCCGCGTGCTGCTGTTCGGCGGGCCGGAGGAGGCGAAAGACCACCAGGTCGTGCTGGCGCAGGCCAGCCGCGAGCTGACACTGGAAGCGAAGACGAAAAACCTGCGCGAAACGGCGGCTTTAATGAAACGCTGCAGCGCCTTCTTGAGCGTGGACACGGCGCTCATGCACATTGCCGCCGCAATGAAAGTGCCAAACCAAATCGTCATCGAGGCGCCAACGCTGAACGTGACGAACTGGCCGTATGGAAATAAATTCACGCTCGTAAAAAATCCCGCCGTGAACGGGCGCGGTCTGGATTTTTACCGCTATGACGGCGGCGACATCAAAGGCACGCGCGCGGAATTACTCGCGTGCATGGAGTCAGTGAAAGTCGCGGATGTTTTCGCGACAGTGACAAGTCTGATCTGAGGCCCCGAACGGCCTCGCGGACGGAATGCACCCGAAGGCGGCCAGCGAGGGCGCGTTGCCCCGGCCTGGCGATCACAAGCTGAAACCTGCGGCTTTGGCGTCGTTGGCAAACATTTTCACGGTGTCGAGCGAGAGTTCGCCCAGATTCATTCCGGCCATTTTGATCGCCTTGCCCAGAATGTCGTGCGGCACGGTGACGATGTGCGCGCCGCAGTCGTTCGCCTGAAAAATATTGAGCACTTCGCGCACGCTGGCCCAGAGCAGTTCGGCGTGCGGCAAGTTTTTCAAAATGGTTTTGCTCCCGGCCATGATGCCGACCGGATCCGCGCCCGTGTCCGCAATGCGTCCGGCGAAAACGGAAACGACCGCCGGCACTTTGGGGTTGAGCGACGCCGCGACGCCGCGAACCTGTTCCAGCGTGAGAATCGCCGTGACGTTCAGTTTCACGCCTTGGCCGGCGAGTTCCTGGATGAGCGGCAGCGACGATTCGCCGCGCGTGTTGGTGATCGGAATTTTGACGTAAACATTGTTCCCCCAGCCGTTGATTTTCAACGCCTGCCGTTTCATCTCGGAAAATTCGTCGGAAAAAACTTCCAGCGACAGCGGCTTAACCGTGATGCTGCGCAAAATGTCGCGCGCGAACGCCTCGAAATCCGTCAGGCCGGCCTTGCGCATGAGCGTCGGATTGGTGGTCAGGCCCTGGATGAGCGGATTGGCATTGAGCTGGAGCATCCCGGCCTTGTCCGCGCCGTCGGCGAAGATTTTCACGGTCAGGTCTTTGAGTGTTCGCATGATTAAAAAATTTTAGACTCGCGCAAGATGATGTCCGCAGCCTCGCCTAAATTGCGAGCCGAAAAATCCGGTTTCTGCTTCAATTCCTCGGCATAGCCGCGGTCAATGAAAACCGTTTTGCAGCCCGCCGCGCGGCCGCAGTCCACGTCGCGCCAGCGGTCGCCGACCATCCAGCTTTGCAAAAGGTCAATGCCGAGTTCGCGCGCGGCGCGCAGCAACATGCCGGGTTTCGGCTTGCGGCAATCGCAATCGGACGCGCCTGTGCCGGCATGATAACAAAATTCCACGCGGTCAACGGGCAGTTGCGCCGTCATGTGCGCGTGGATTTCTTCCACCACCTCCTGTTTCAGGGTGCCACGGCCGACATCAGGCTGGTTCGTCGCCACCACCAATAAAAATCCGGCGGCTTTCAATTTTGCGCACGCGGCCGGAACGCCAGGCAAAATTTCAAACTCGCTCAAGCTCGTCGGCGGATAGGGTCTTGCATCGCGCTCCAATGCACGATTGATGACGCCGTCGCGGTCGAGAAAAACCGCGCGGTGCAATTTTACTTCGTGCTTTCCCATTTGGTCTGCGCGGCTTTGAGCTTGGGATGCGACACGAGCAAATGCCAGATGACGGCTTGAAACGCCTCGCTGTGCGGCGTGACGTGGGTCGGATTCACCGTCGGCACGATCACACACGCGGTCGCCTCTTTCGCCGTGTAACCGCCGTCGCGTCCGACGATGCCAATGACAGACGCGCCAACTTTCTTCGCAAGTTGAACGGCGTTGACGAGATTCGGGCTGACATTCTTTTCGAGGCTGCCGCCGCCGACGGAAAATATCAGCAGTCCATCTTTGGCATTGAGGCGGCTGCCCTTGAGCCACTCGGAAAAGATTGAGGGCCAGCCGTCGTCATTCGTCCGCGCAGTGAGTTCGGAGACATTGTCCGTCGGCGCGTAGGCCTCGAAGCCGCAGATCTTGCGGAAATCGTTCACCGCATGACCGGCATTGCCCGCGCTGCCGCCGACGCCGAGAATGAAGAGGCGTCCGCCGCGTTCGCGGATGGCGGCGAGTTCGTCCGCGCATTTTTCAATCGCGGCATCATCAAGCTGCGCCGTGACCCGCTGGACTTCGGCGAGAAATTGTTTGGTGAAACTCATCGTGATTTTGATTGTAGCAATGTTTCCAGTTCCGCCAAGCCCGCAGGCGAACCCATTTCGTAAAATCTTTCAAGGACTTCGTAGCCGGCCAGTTGTTTGTCACGGACGAGTTTGCCCATGACTTCGGCGAGGTCAAACACCTGGTCGGCGGCATAAGCGTCGAACACCGATGATTTGAACAGGCTCAATCCGTAATCAATATGCCGCATCTCCGGCAGCTTCACTTTTTTGTCATAGACCACAATTCCGCCGTCGCGAAAAACCACATTGCTCGTGTCATATTTGCCCTCGTTGCGATAAACCGTCATGAGACCCAGCTTGCCGCTGCGGTGAAAAGTTTCCGCGACGGGTGCGTATTGAACCGGCAAATATGAATCGCCGTAGAGGATGAAAAATTCCTCGCCGAGCCTGGGCAGGGCGCGTTTTACCGCGCCGCCAGTGCCCAGCAGTTTTTCACCATCGAAGGAATAATCGAGTTTGATGCCGAAAGCCTCGCTGCCGAACTCGCGCTGGATCATTTCGCCAAGAAAGCCGATGCACAAAACGGCGCGGCGGACACCTCGCGCGTGAAGCATTTCAAGCTGGTGCGCGAGAAACGGACGGCCGGCAACCGGCACGAGCGACTTGGGAATTTTTTCCGTGATGGGCCGCAGCCGCGTGGCGAGTCCGCCCGCGAGAATCGCAACGGGAATTTTTTCCAGCAGCGCGCTCACGAGATGACGAGCTTGGTTCCCTCGAAGTCAAAACGGAAGCGCACCTCCTTCAAGCCGACCGTGCGCATCGCGCGGCGCAGACTGGCCTTGTCTTCCGCGTAGAACATCAGAAAACCGCCGCCGCCCGCGCCGATCAATTTGCCGCCGAGCGCGCCGTTGGCCAGCGCGAGGTCATACCACCCGTTGATCTTCGGATTGCTCATGCCGCCGCTGCGCTGTTTTTTGCGCTGCCAATGGACGTCCATCAGCCGCGCAAATTCGGCCAGATTTCCCGATTCGAGCGCGGCTTTGCTTTGCTGGCCGAGGTCTTTGACGAAATGCAGATTTTCAATCATGGACTGGTCGTCCGATTTCGACTTTTGATCCTGCTCCTTCAAAATTGCCGAGGCGGAACGCGAATAGCCGGTGAAAAACAAAAGCAAATTGTCTTCGAGACTGTCTCGCGTCTCGTCCGAAGCTTTCAGCGGCCATGCCTCGACTTTTCCGCCCGGCAAAAAATTGAAGCACGTCAGCCCGCCGAAAGCCGCGATGTATTGATCCTGTTTGCCAATCGGCTCCTTCAGCCGGTTCAACTCGATGTCGCACGCCTGCTCCGCGAGTTCGGCGGGATGCACGAGATTTTTTTTGTGCGCGTGCAGCGCCTTGAGCAGCGCCGTCGTGAAACTGCCGGACGAGCCAAGCCCCGTCCCCGCCGGAATGTCCGCCATCGAAGTCAGTTCAAGCGAATGACCGTTCATGCCAAGCAGGCCGAACGCCTCGCGAATGATCGGGTGCTTCAACTGCGCCGCGTCCGGCACGCGTTCCAGTTCCGAATATTTCACGATCAAATCCGGCACGAACGTCTCATGCACCGTGATATAGACGTATTTGTCAATGGCCGCCGCGATGAGAAAGCCGCCGAATTTCTCGTAGTATGACGGCAAATCCGTGCCGCCGCCGCCAAGGGTGATGCGAAGGGGGGAACGCGCGATGATCATAAGCAAAAGCGGAAAGCGGAAAGCGGAAAGCGGAAACTTTCCCCGCGCCCGTAGGTTGAATGTTTCATGTATTGTTCTTTGCCTTGCGGCCAATGGCAATCAAAATCGCCAGCAACTGACCAGATTCATCCAACAGTCCGGCGATTTGCTTTTTCGGCCCAATCCCGGAATCCCGACAAATCTCCAACCAGTAAATCGTTTCCGCCGCCTCTTTTTCAGCCACGCCAATCTTATGGACAAAATCATCCTTGGACTCGGCGCGATTCGCCTCGCGATAGTTCGCGCCGATGGAAGTCCCAGCCTTCAACAATTGCCGGCCAATAATCTGTCCTTCGGAAGTTTTTGGAAAGGCTGCAACCGTTTTCACGACTTGAACGGCAAACTTTTTTGTTCTGTCTTCCAAATCCGTTTTCATGCGTGGCGGGACTGGGGGTTTTAGTTTCCGCTTTCCGCTTTCCGCTTTCCGCTTTGCCGATAAATTTTCTCCACCACCGTCAGCGCCGCCTGGGCCTCCTTCAATCCTGGCACCGGCGTGCGGTTCAGCCGGATGTCCTCGAAAAATTCCGCCATTTCAATTTTCCACGACTCGTCGCCGCGCGGAAATTCATAGATGGTCGTTTCCGGCGGTCCCATTTGCGGCAGCATTTTGTAATACGTCAGCCGCTCGATGCCGTAGCTGCCGCCGAGGCCTTCCCAGTGCAGCTTCGCGTCGCGGCCGTAGATTTCGAGGCTGAACAGATTCTTCCACTCGCTGCAACTGACGTGCAGCCACGCGGTGTTGCCGGCGGCGTTGCGCAGGCTCAAAAACGCGTTGTCGTCCACCGGCATTTTCCAGAAATACGTGTCCGCGTGGCCCTCGACGGTTTTGAATTCGCCGAGAAAAATCCCTGCGAGGTCAATCAGGTGGACGCCCTGGTCAATCAGCTCGCCGCCGCCGGAAAGCTTCGGATTGGCGCGCCATTCCTTTTCGTAGCCAACGCGCCCGCCCTGGCCGTAGCGGCCGCGCACGAACATCATCGGTCCCAGCGCGCCGCTTTGAAACAGCTCCTGCGCCTTCAGCGCCGCCGGATGGTAGCGGTGATTGTAGCCGATGCGGACCAGCGCGCCGGTTTTCTTCGCGGCCGCCTCCACTTTTTTCAATTCCGCCACGCTGACGGCGCCGGGTTTTTCCACCAGCACATGCTTGCCGTTTTGCACTGCCGCGAGGGCAATGGGCGCGAGCGCGGCATTGATCGTGGCAATCATCACCACGTCCACCTTCGGCGAACGGACCACTTCCGCGAAGTCGGTGGCAGCGACGCAGCCCGGACTTTGCGCGGCCAGTTTCTGGGCGCGTTCCGGCTGCGTGTCGCAGGCGAAAACCACGCTGCCGGGCGGCAGCAGCTTCAAACGTTTCTGGCCGATGAGGCCGCAGCCGATGAGGGCGACCTTCAGTGCTTTTGAGTTGTCTGGCATGATGGTAAAATGACTAAATCCAAATGACGAATGACGAAAGAATGACCAAGCGCGAATGACTAAAATGATTTGCCGGACGTTGGATTTGGAAATTTGTCATGGGGCATTCCTTCGTCATTTGGCATTCGTCATTGCCACTTCTGGCCCCGGTCCTCCGGCACGATGCGGCGCAGGCAGTAGATGTCTGATTTCGCCAGTTCGTCCCGGTGTTTTTGCAGATCCTGCCACGGATCCCACTGCGCGCTGATGAGCTTGCCGGTGATGCCGTCGCTGTCCGCGCTGGCGAGATAAACCGCGAGGCGCGCGCCCAATTCCAGCGGCACCGCGCCGTTTTTCTTCCAACTCTGGTTCTTCGCGAAAAACGCCGGACCGACTTTTTCCGGGCCGGCGGCGAGGACTTCATCCACCAGGCGGGTCGCCATCGCGCCGGGCGCGATGGCATTCACGTCTACATGAAAACTTTTCAGCTCTTCCGCGAGCGTCTCCATCAGGCGCACGACTGCCGCCTTGGACGCGGCATAGGCGCTGATGTTCGGCAGCGGGTTGGTCGCGCCGCCGCCGCTGAGGACGACGATTTTTCCGCGGCCGGTTTTTTTGAAATGCGGGATTACCGCGCGGCTGGGCAGGAGCAGGCCGAACAAATTGATTTCGAGCGCGCGCCGCCATTCGGCGAGCGGCACGGATTCTGTCGGCCCCATTGGGCCATAGACGCCGGCGTTGAGCACGAGCGCCTGGAGCGAGCCGAGTTCGCGCAGCGCGAAGGCCGCCAGCGCGTTGACCTGCGCTTCATCGGACACATCGCACGGCTGGGCAAAAACTTTTTGGGCGGGGAATTTTTTGGCGAGTTCGGCACGCGTGGCGGACAAATCCTTTTCGCTGCGGGCGCAGAGGACGACGTTCGCGCCTTCACGCAGAAACTGTTCGGCGATGGTCTTGCCCAATCCCTGGCTGCTGCCGGTGATGAGCGCATTGAGATTTTTGAGTTTCATAGACACGAATTAACACGAAAAAACCAGCCGCCGGAATTCAATCGAATTCGGGTGATTCGGGTGATTCGTTTTTTCATCAGGCTCGTCCAACGGAAAGATGCTCAATGCCGGGGATGCATTTCAATTCCTTTTCCAGAAAACGGTTGGCATCCACGAATACCGGCGTCCGCATTTGTGGAATAATCTTTGCCCAGTTCGCCTGGCGGAACTGCGGCCACTCGGTGCAGACGGCGACGGCGTCCGCGCCGGCCAGCGCCGTGGTGATGTCTTTGGCGAGCGCGACGGAACTCAAGTCGGGCGGGAGATTTTTGATCGCCGGATCGAAGGCGCTCACGGACGCGCCCGCATCCAGCAGTTGCCGGCACAATTCCACGGCGGCGCTACGGCGCAGCGTGTCGGTGTTGGTGGTGTAAGTCAGGCCGAGCACGGCAATCTTTTTGCCGCGCAATCCGCCCAGCCGCGACTGCAACCGCCGGAACGCCCAGCCGCGATGCAGGTCGTTGCTCTGCTTGATGGCGGGGATGACGGAAATTTTTTCGCCGTTGGCCTCGGCCAGTTGGGTGAGGGTGACGACATCGCGGGCGAGTGTGCCGCCGGCGAACGGGCCGCCGGGTCCGAGATACGCCTTGGGGCCGATGCGGGCCTCGCTTTTGAGGCCGGCGGAGACTTCCTTCGCGTCCGCGCCGGTGTGCTCGCAGAGGCGCGCGACCTCGTTGATGAAGGTGATCGAGAGCGCCAGAAAGGCATTCAGCGCGTGCTTGACCATTTCCGCCGACTCGGTGCGCATGAACAAAACCTTCGGCGTGAACGGCGCGAACAGTTGTTCCAGCACGGCTTTTTTTGCGTCGGTGCGGACGCCGACGACGGCGCGGTCGGCTTTCTCGAACGCGTCGAGAGCCTTGCCCAGCCGGAGATTTTCCGGCGAATAAGCGAAGTGGAACTGCGGAAATTCCGCTTCCAATTTGGCGCAGGTGCCGACGGGGAGCTGCGCGGAAATCAGGACCAGCGCGCCTGGAGGCAGATGCGGCAGGGCGCGGCGCAAATTGCCCAGCACGAAGGCCACGTCCGATTCATCGCGGTCGTTGACCGGCGTGTCGTAGGTGAGCCAGAGCATGTCAGCATTCGCGCAGGCGGTTTTCGGATCGGTGGTGAACGAAAGTTTTTTCGCCGCCAGCCCGGCGGCGATCAGTTCATTCAAGCCGGGTTCCAACAACGGCGCCTGGCCCCGGTTCAGCCGGGCCACATTCGCCGCGTCGAAATCCAGTCCGGTGACGGTAAAATGTTTCGCGCAGCAGGCTGCCGTGACGCAGCCGAGATGCCAGAGGCCGAGGACGGTGATGTTCATTTTCGCTTTTCGTAAACCCACTGGTTTTGCTGCAACCATTCGAGCGTGCGGCCGATGCCCTGCTCGATGGTCAACGACGGCTTCCAGCCGGTGGCGCGGATTTTTTTGGTGTCGAGAAAGATGAACGGGTTGTCGCCGATCCAGCCGCGGCTGCCGCCGGAGTATTCCCGCTGCGGTTTCAAATTGAGCGCGCCGCAGAGGAAGCCGATGGAATCGTTAACCTGCACGTATTCGTCGGTGCCGAGATTGTAGATTTCCAGGCCGTGTTTGGCTTTTTTTGCGGTGCCCAGCTTCATGACGTGCAGGATGGCGCTGACGCAGTCTTGGACGTAGAGGTAGCTTTTCCGCTGCAAACCGTCGCCGAGGACCTTTAGCCGGTCGGGATGTTCCAACAGCTGTTTGTAGAAATCGAAAACGTGGCCGTGCGTGTAGCGTTCGCCGAGAATCGAGACGAACCGGAAAATGTAGCCCTCGAATTTGAAGCCTTCGCAATAGGAGGAAATCATCCCTTCGCAGGCGACCTTGGACGCGGCGTAAAGCGAGGTTTGGATCGGGAACGGCGCGTTCTCCGGCGTGGGGATCACCGCCGACTCGCCATAGACGCTGCCGGTGGAGCTGAACGCGATGCGCCGGATGCCGTTGGCGCGCATGGCTTCGAGCACGTTGAAGGTGGCGACGGTGTTCTGCTGCAAATCCCGGCCGGGATGTTCGAGGCCGAAGCGCACGTCGGCGTTGGCGGCGAGATGAAACACGGTGTCGCAGCCGGCCATGGCCCGGGTCAGCGCGGGCAAATCCAGGTTGTCGCCCTCAATGAGCTTGAAATTTTTATTTTTCAGCGCGCCGGCCAGGAAGTTTTTCTGGCCGGTGGAAAAATTATCCCAACCCACAACGGTTTTGCCGCCGACGAGCAGTCGGTCAACCAGGTTGCTGCCAATGAAACCGGCGGCGCCGGTGATAAAAATGGTGTTCATTCAAGAACGCACAGCATAATGAAGCCCAGGAAATTCTGCCAGAACTTCCCGCCGGAAACAACGGGACGAAATTCACGGAACCTCGGTGCAGAAATTTTGAACTTTTTTTCGCGGGGCCTGTCCATCAACCGTCTGGTCGCCGGCCGGCCCGATCTGGCCGTTCGTTATGGATTGCCTTTTGCCTGGCAATCAGGCAAATTTAATAAACTTTTTCGCAAGATGACTATGAAAAAAATAATTGTTACGATGTTTTGTCTCGGAATGACCGCGCCGCTGTTTGCGGACGGCACGAACCAGCTGGCCGATGAAAACTCACGCGTGAGTTATGCCATCGGCATGATGACCGGCCACCAATGGAAGCAACAGGATCTCAATTTTGATCCTGACATTTATGCGCGCGGCATCAAGGACGCGATGACCGGTGGGACGACTTTGCTCACACAGGAGCAGGCGCAGCAGACGATTGAGACTTTCAGGAAAGAGTTCACCGCCAAGCAGCAGCAAAAACGGCTTGAACTGGCGGCCAAGAACAAGGCCGAAGGCGAGGCGTTTCTCACCACGAACAAAATCAATGCCGGCATCAAGCTTTTGAGCGTCACCTTGCCGGGCGGCAAGACGAGCGAACTGCAATACCTCGTCCTCACCAACGGCATCGGCCCAGTCCCGGCAGCCAGCGACAAGGTGTCGGTCAATTATCGGGGCAAGCTGCTCGACGGCACGGAATTCGACAGTTCCTACAAGCTCGGCAAGCCCGCCTCCTTCCCGGTCGGCGGCGTCATCCGCGGCTGGACCGAGGCGCTGAAAACCATGCCGGTCGGTTCGACCTGGAGACTGTTCATCCCGTCCGAACTTGCCTACGGCGAACAGGGCAACCGCAACATCCCGCCGAATTCCACTTTGATCTTTGACGTGGAACTGCTCGCAATCCAGCCGCCAGCACCGGCACCGGCGGCGGCAACCCCCGTCGCGCCGCTCACCAGCGACATCATCAAGGTGCCGAGCGCCGAGGAATTGAAGAAGGGCGCGAAGATTGAAGTTATCAAGCCTGAAGACGTGCAAAAAGCCCAGGCGGAGCAAAAACAGTAACGCCGATTTTTGAACATCCGCCCGCAGGTTGTGTCAATTTTTCAGAATATGAAATTGACCAGAAGTTTTGTCGGTGTTTCGTCGGCCTTGGCCGGCGCGCTCGTTGTCACGGTCGTTTTGCATTTCACCTCGTGGGGCCGTGAAAACGAGCCGGCCTTCAATGTTTCCAACGCGTCCGTCAACCGCGACGCGCGCCTCGGCACCAGCTACGCGCCCATCGTGAAGAAAGCGGCGCCGAGCGTCGTCAACATTTACTCCACGCGTTTCGTCAAGGAGCGGCCCTGGCGCAATCCGCTCATGAACGATCCGTTCTTCCGCCAGTTTTTCGGCGACCAGTTTCAAGGCGATGACCGCGAACGCACGCGCAAGGAGCAAAGCCTCGGCTCCGGTGTCATCGTCTCTTCCGACGGTTATGTTTTGACGGCCAACCATGTTGTCGCCGATGCCGATGAAATCAAGGTCGCCATCACCGGCACCAAAAAGGAATACACCGCCAAGGTCATCGGCAAGGATGCGGCCACGGACATCGCCGTTCTCAAAATCAACGCCGGCAATCTTCCTGCCATCACGCTCGCCGACAGCGACCAGCTTGAAGTGGGTGACATCGTGCTCGCCATTGGCGATCCGTTTGGGCTGGAACGGACGGTGACAATGGGCATCGTCAGCGCGCTCGGCCGCAGCGGACTCGGTTTCAACGGCTACGAAAATTTCATCCAGACGGACGCCGCCATCAACCCCGGCAACTCCGGCGGCGCGCTGGTGGACGTTGAAGGCCGGCTCGTCGGCATCAACACCGCCATCATCAGCCCCAGCGGCGGCAACAACGGCATCGGCCTCGCCGTGCCCATCAACATGGCGCGGCACGTGCTTGAACGCCTCGTCAGCGGCGGCAAAATCACGCGCGGTTATCTCGGCATCATACCGCAGGACATTGACACCGGGCTGGCGAAGCAATTCAATCTGCCCGACCAAAACGGCGCGCTCGTCGGTGACGTGATGCCCGACACGCCCGCGCAAAAAGCCGGCCTCAAACCGGGTGATGTCATCCTGACCGTCAACGGCAAGGTGATCTCCGACGCGCATGACCTGCAGCTCACGGTTTCACAGCTCGCGCCGGATTCGCAAGCCACGCTCAAGATCATCCGCAACGGGGTGAGCAAAAACATTGTCGTCACGCTCGGCGAACTTCCCGGCGGCGAAAGCGCGACGGAAGACAAGAATAAAAACGCCGACACCGACAGTTCAAAAACGGATGCGCTGGACGGCGTCACGGTGGCGGACATTGATGCGCAGGTCCGCGAGGAGTTGCACCTGCCCGCCCACGTTCACGGCGCGATTGTCACCGAAGTCAACCCCGATTCCAATTCCGCCGACGCCGGCCTGCAACAGAATGACGTCATCGTCGAAATCAACCACCAGGCCGTGACCGGTTCCGACGACGCCGTGCGGTTCTGCAAGGCCGCCAAGGGCGATCAGATTCTTGTGAAAGTCTGGCGGCGGCTCGGCGATTTTGCCGGCACCCGCTACTTGAGCGTGGACAACACCAAGCGCGGGAAATAAAAACGGGCTTCACTTTGCCCATCTGCGGCTTTGACAAATCGCCGCCGACGGGCAAATTCTTTCCCGATGTCCGTTCAATACAAAGATTACTACCAAAGCCTCGGCGTGCCGCGCACCGCCAGCGCGGATGAAATCAAAAAATCCTTCCGCAAGCTCGCGCGCGAGTTTCATCCCGACGTGGCGAAGGACAAAAAGAAGGCCGAGGAAAAATTCAAGGAGATCAACGAGGCCTACGAAGTTTTGTCCGACGCCGACAAGCGCAAAAAATACGACGAGCTGGGCGCGGACTGGAAGTCCGGCGCGGAGTTCCGCCCCCCGCCCGGCTACGGCGGCTTTGGCGGCGGCCAGGCTTTTCGCGGCGGACGTGCGACCGGCGGCGAGGAATTTCATTTCGGCGGCACCGGCTTCAGCGATTTTTTCGAGCAGCTCTTCGGCGCGCGGATGCGCGGCGGCGCGGGCGGCGGTTTTGACCAGCGCGGAAATTTTTCAGAGGAGGGTTTCGCCGAACGCGGCGCGGACATCGAGGGCGACATCATGGTCACGCTGGAAGAGGCCGCGCGCGGCTCTGTGCGCACCGTCAACGTCCGCCACGGTGACCGAGCCGAATCGCATCAGGTCAAGATTCCGCCCGGCATCAGCGAGGGGCAAAAGCTGCGCCTGGCCGGTCGCGGCGAAAGCGGCACCGGCGGCGGCGAAAACGGCGATTTGTTTCTGCGCGTCCGGTTCGCCAAGCATCCCGACTTCGACGTGGACGGCCACAACTTGATTTACGAACTGGAACTCGCGCCGTGGGAGGCCGCGCTCGGTGCGGAGATTTCCGTGCCGACGCTGGACGGCAAGGTGAACATCAAGATTCCCGCCGGCACGCCCAGCGGGCAAAAGCTCCGCGTCCGCCATCGCGGCCTGGCACCGCGTGACGGCACACGCGGCGATTTGATGGTCGTCACCAAAATCGTGTTGCCGCAGAAAATTTCCGCTGCGGGGAAAAAATTGTGGGAGCAGCTCGCCCGCGAATCAAAATTCAATCCGCGCGTTTGAATCGCAGCGACGGCTCGGCCGAGCGCCGCAAACTTCAGCCATGAAAAATAGTGCGGCTTTCTGCGAAGCCGCTACGACTGCATGAAAACCATCCTCATCACCGGCGTCTCGCACGGGCTGGGCCGCGCGCTGGCGGAAGCATTCATCCGGTTTGGCCACATCGTCCTCGGCTGCGGACGTTCGGCCAAGGAAACCACGCAGTTGTCGGAACAATTTCCCGCGCCCAACGATTTCGCCGTCGTGGATGTGGCGGATGACGCACAGGTTGCGGCCTGGGCGAAAAAAGTTTTGGCCGCGCACGCCGCGCCGGATTTGCTGCTGAACAACGCCGCGCTCATCAACCGCAACGCCCCGCTTTGGCAGGTTTCCGCGCGCGAATTTTCCGACGTGGTTGACATGAACCTCAAAGGCGTGGCGAATGTCATCCGCCATTTTGTGCCGACGATGATCGCGCGCCGGGGCGGCGTCATCGTCAATTTCAGTTCCGGCTGGGGCCGCTCGACCGATGCCGAGGTCGCGCCGTATTGCGCGACAAAGTGGGCCATCGAAGGACTCACGCAATCGCTCGCGCAGGAGCTGCCACCGGGCCTGGCCGCCGTGCCGCTCAACCCCGGCATCATCAACACCGACATGCTGCAAAGCTGCTTTGCCGGCGGCGCGAACAATTTTCCCACCGCAACGGAATGGGCCAGGACCGCCGCGCCCTTCCTGTTGAACATCAATTCCGCCGACAACGGCAGGCCGCTGACGGTGCCGAACTTTTAGGTTCTGCCCGGCTGTCCATATCCAAGAACGGGAGCAAGAACTTAAATTGTGGCAGAACGCCACAGGCGACAGCCCGGCCTTGAGAATCCCGCAGTCCAAGACACGCTGGTGCGTTGGCCGGGCGAATGCAGGAGCCGACGTGAGGAGAATCAGAGCTGCCAGAAAGCAGCGGCATAGGACCAGTGAACTTGGTATCCTGGGGTTGCTCGTGAGTCGTGCGTGCAGCATAGTCGCAAGAACCTTGGTGTTAACAACCCATTGAGGAGATTGGCTCCGGCGTGTCGCAGTGGCATAAGTTGGTGAAGGCAGTCACTCGGGTGGCTGTCTATCCCGCTTGGTAGGTTGTAGGTTTGTCTTGTTCACAGAACGAAATATGCGCCGGGCAGGCACGGCCAATGGACAGTTAAAACCCATGCCGTCGGCGTCGATGTCGGCAGCGAAAAGTTTTTCGCCTCCGTTGGCGGCCAGGAACCCAAGGTGTTTCTGACCGTGACGGAGCAAATTCAGGAGTTGTGCCGGCATTTCCAAGCGGAGGGAGTGCACTCGGTCGCGATGGAAGCGACCGGAGTCTATTGGATTAACCTGTTTGGCGCGCTGAAGGAAGCGGGTTTCTAGGTGGTGGTGGTCAATGGCGCGCGCTGCCGCAACTTTCCGGGCCGCCAAACGGACATGAAAGATTACCAGTGGCTGGCGGTGCTCCATGCGCACGGGCTGTTGACGAGTGGGTTTGTGCCCCCGGCGGACATTCGGCGGTTGCGGGACTGTGTGCGGTTGCGCAGCGACCTGGTGGGCCTGGCGGCGCAACCTATGCGGCATGCGCAGGACCGGCTCAATGTGAAGATTCATGTGATGATCAGTGACCTCACGGGGTCAGTGGGATGAAAATCATCCGGGCGATTTTGGCGGGCAAAAGGGAGCCTGAAAAACTGGTGCAGCTCTGCGTGGAGCAGATCTTAAAAACCAAGCGAGGCCGGATGATCGAGGCCTTGCATGGGCTTTGGTGCCTAGAGCATTTGTTCGCCTTGCGGCTCGCTTTGGAGAGCTACGAGGCTTACCAAAAACAGATTCAACAGTGCGACGAACAGATGGCGCAAGTGCTCCAAGAGATGAGCGGTGGTCGGCCGACTCCCGAACTGGGCCAACCCAAGGAGTTGCGCCATAACGCACTGATGATCCCGAATCTGCGGGTGCAAATGGGGCAGGTTTTTGGAAAAGACCTCGCCCAACTGCCCTGTCTCAATGAATCCACAGTAACACTCTTGTTGGCCGAGATTGGAACCGACATAAGCCGGTGGCCGGGTTGGCGGCATTTTGGCAGCTGGCTGGCGGTGTCGCCAAGCAGTGTGCAGAGCGGGAAGCGGCGGCGGCGGGAAAAGCGCCACCTGACGCCCGACGGCAGGATTCTCTGCCGGGCGGTGCAATACATGGCGGTGGGAAAACATGCTTGGCTGGCCAGTTTTTACCGGCGGTTAAGAGTTACGAACAAAGAGTGCGCGACACCCAGTTGAAAGTCCTGAAAAAGCTGGCCAGACCCTTGAAATACGAGCTGGTGCCCAAGCCGGCATGACTCGCTTAACGAAAAGGAAAGCCAAACATTTGCGACCAGCCGTTCATTGGTAGGCTTATCCTGTTGATATAAGTAGTGAGAGCCTTCTCACGTCGGCAGCTATGAGGTTCATGGGGAGGACCCCGGCCACCGCGGCCAAAAGCAGTTTGGGGTGGACGAACGGATTCCAAATAATGGAAGTTGTAATGGACGGTGGGATTGGTTATTGTCAAATTTTTTCACCAATTTTATTTCTTATGAAAATTTGTGCAGGCAACTTTTGGACCTGGCTTTCACTGGCAGCCATCATCACCCTCAACGTCTCCCCCACCGTGCCAGCGGGCACGCTGTATGTGGACTTGAACTGCAACAACCCCACGCCGCCATACGCAGACTGGAGCACCGCCGCCACCAACATTCAGGATGCAGTAGATGCGGCCACAAACGGTGATTTAATTCTCGTAACGAACGGCATATATCAGACTGGAGGGCAAACAGTAAATGGATACGCGCTTACCAATCGTGTGGTTATTAATAAAGCTGTAACGGTGCAAAGTATTAACGGAGCGTCGGCAACAACCATCCAAGGCTATCAAATGCCGGGTGCAACCAACGGCGTCAGTGCTGTGCGTTGTGTTTACATTACCAACAATGCGACTTTGGTTGGATTCACCATCACCAACGGAGCGACCCTAACCACTGGCGATTTTTCACACGAAGATTGCGGGGGAGGCGTTTGGTGTGAGTCCACTGACAGTTCGGTGATTTTGAACTGCACAATTGTTGGCAATTCGTCGATGTGGGATGGCGGCGGGGCATTTTACGGGAATTATAGCAATTGCACCTTTACAGCGAATTCAGCCGGAACCTACGGATATGGCGGGGGAGCATACAATGGCACTTTAAACAACTGTTTGCTGACCGGCAACCGGGCAAACTATGGTGGCGGGGCAAATTCTGGCATCTTGAACAACTGCGTGCTGACAAACAACTCGGCCGGGACAGCCGGTGGTGCTCTCGGCGGAGCAGGCGTTTCTGCCACGGCCAACAATTGCTTTTTGTCCGGAAATACGGCGCTGGCTGGTGGCGCGTCCCACTATTGTGTGCTTAATAATTGCATCCTTGCTGGCAACGTGGCTTCAAGTGATGGTGGCGGAGCCTATGGTGGAACGCTCAATAATTGCACTTTAACAAACAACTCAGCCGTTTTTGACGGCGGCGGTGCTTATCAGGCTTCTGGAAATAGCTGCACTTTGAACAACTGCCTGTTGATTTGTAATATGGCTTCAACCGGAGGAGCATCATCCGGCAGCACCATAAACAACTGCCTTCTTATTGGGAACACTGCCTCCGGCACCGGCGGCGGGTCATATTATGGCACCTTGAATAATTGCACCGTCGCCGGCAATAGCGCCGGAACTGGTGGTGGATCTTACTATACGACTTTGAACAATTGCATTGTCTATTTTAATTCAGCACCACAGTTTCCTAATTACTTCCGCACCAACCTGGTTAGCTATAGCTGCACCCTTCCATACTCTGCCGGCGCTGGCAATATCACCAACGATCCTGCCTTTGTGGACTACCTCAATGGCAATTTGCGTCTCCAATCAAATTCTCCCTGCATCAACTCCGGCAACAATGGCTATGCCACCACTACCAACGATTTGGACGGCAGCCCTCGCATTGTCGGCGGCGCGGTGGACATCGGCGCGTATGAATTTCAAAATCCGGGTTTCACCCTGCCATACCTTTGGGCACAAGCATATGGTCTTTCCACCGACGGTTCGATTGATTCGGACGGTGATGGAATGAACAACTGGCAAGAATGGTTCACTGGAACCAATCCCACCGACGCCGCATCCTGTTTGAAGATGCTGTCCGTATCCAACAGCGTGTCTGGCCCGACGTTGACGTGGCAAAGCGTGGCCGGGGAAATTTATTTTTTACAATATAGCACTAACCTTTCGGCACAGCCCGCTTTTACAACAATTAACAGCTACATTTTTGGAAAAGCTGGAACTACAAGCTACAAAGTTTTTGGTGCCGTTGGTTCTGGGTCATACTTCTATCGTGTCGGGGTTCAGTGATAAAAATCTGGGAGTGTGTAGGGTCAGCGACGGCGAGTCAGGGCGTGAAACTTGGCGGGACGGTGGCTAAGGTGGGTTTCCTGGACATCGGGTTGCAGGGTTTCTTAACCGCGAAATACGCGAACTACACGAAAAACAAAAGGACAGATTCATTTTGTGTCCGCTTTCACGTATTTGTTTTTTTCGCGATGAAAATCTTTTCTGGATGCGTCGGCGGCGCTGGCGGCCACCGGGTCGCTGCCGGAGTCATTGCGGACGGCCACCAAGTGAATTCCGCGGTGGAGAGCAGCCTGTAGTTGAACTTCCTCGAATTCGTGCCGGACGTGGCGGCAAAACTCAAGGAGCCGAATGCGAAGGATAAGGCGTTTGAGAACGCGGTGAAGTCGGCGCAGGCAGCGGGGCTGGTTTTGGTTTACTGATTTTTAACCGCGAAACACACGAACGACTGAATCACATAATTCATTGGTTTTGATTTTGCCTATTTGGGGTATTTCGCGGCTAATCCATTCCCTTTCGTTCCAGCAGCAGCCTACGCTGTCACGGTAACGAACACGGCGGACAATGTGACAAATTCCAATGCCTTGCTGGTGGGGCTGGTGCCGCCGTCCGCTGTCCGGTTGCAACCAGGCGGAGGACTCCAGCTTGGCGTTCTCTTTCAAGTCTGCCAAGCAGGACAAATAGGAAGATACAAGGGACGGCAGAGTCTTTCGCAAATATCGGGCTTTCTTTCGTCACTGCCGGGACTTTTTCATTTGATTGACGCAAAACCCAGCCATGAATGGCTTGTCCTTACCCACATTTTTTGGTCTGGCATTGGATTTCCTGATTTGGGAAGAAGAGTGTAGCTGGGGCG
>CAYVGC010000070.1:0-23741 GCA_964449815.1 uncultured Bifidobacteriaceae bacterium | reverse complement strand
TTCGTTCCCTTGGCCGCCCAGTCGCGGGAACTGCCGGTGCCGTATTCCTGTCCGGCAACGACGATGAGCGGCGTGCCGCGTTTCTGGTATTCGATCGAGGCGTCGTAAATCGGCAGCTTTTTGCCTTCGGGCTGTAAAATCGTATCGCCGCCTTCCTGGCCGGCGAGCATCAGGTTTTTGATGCGGACGTTGGCAAAGGTGCCGCGCGTCATGACGCGGTCGTTGCCGCGGCGCGAGCCGTAGCTGTTGAAATCTTCCGCCGTCACGCCGTTCTCGATGAGATATTTTCCGGCCGGCGATGTTTTCTTGATGGAACCGGCGGGCGAAATGTGGTCCGTCGTCACGCTGTCGCCGAAAATCGCCAGCGCGCGGGCGCCGGTGATGGGCGCAATGCCGCCGGGCGTCAATGAAAAATTCGTGAAGAACGGCGGTTCCTGGATGTAGGTGGATTTTGCATCCCACTCATAGACGTTGCCGGTGCTGGACGGGATTTCGTTCCACTTCGGATTTTGCGCGGCGAAATCCTTATACAACCGGCGGAACACGTCCGGCTGCAGGGCGGCCTGCATGAGGTCGCGGACTTCTTTCAGGCTCGGCCAGAGGTCGCGGAGGTAAACAGGCTTGCCGTCCCTGCCGGTGCCGAGGGCGTCGTTGGCAAGGTCAATGTCCACGCGGCCTGCGAGCGCAAAGGCGACGACGAGCGGCGGCGACATGAGGAAGTTCGCCTTGATGTTCTGGTGGACGCGCGCCTCGAAATTGCGGTTGCCGGACAAAACGGAGGCGGCGATCAAATTGTTTTTCACCACCGCGTCTTCAATCGGAGCGGCCAGCGGACCGGAGTTGCCGATGCAGGTCGTGCAGCCGTAGCCGACGAGGTTGAAACCGAGCTTGTCAAGATAAGGCTGCAAACCGGTTTTGTCCAGATAATCGCTGACCACGCGCGAACCGGGCGCGAGCGACGCCTTGACGGTGGAGTTGACCGTAAGGCCGCGTTCGACGGCTTTTTTTGCGAGCAAACCGGCGGCGAGCATGACGCTCGGGTTGCTGGTGTTGGTGCAACTGGTGATGGCCGCGATCAAAACCGAGCCGTGACCGATGGAAACTTTGCCGCCGCCGTTGGCCGTAACATCCGCTCGAATTTTGCCGAGATCCTCGGCCTTCATGCCAAAACCATTTTCCGTGACGGGCTTGCTGAACGCACTGATGAATTCGCTTTTGAGTTTCGGCAGTTCAATCCGGTCCTGCGGCCGTTTCGGGCCGGCGACGCTGGGCAAAACGGTCCCAAGATCCAGTTCGATTTCCTGCGAGTAGGTGATTTCGCCTTTCTTTGGAATGCCCCACAAGCCTTGCGCCTTGTAATAATTTTCGTAGGTCTTGACGGCTTCGTCACTGCGACCGGTGGCGTGGAGATAATTCACGCACTCGGCGTCAATCGGGAAGAAACCCATGGTCGCGCCATATTCGGGCGCCATGTTTGCGATGGTCGCGCGGTCCACGAGCGGCAACGCCGCCGCGCCGGGACCGAAGAATTCCACGAATTTGCCGACGACTTTCGCCTTGCGCAAAATCTGCGTGACGGTGAGCGCGACATCCGTGGCGGTGACGCCTTCGCGGATTGCGCCGGTCAGGTGAACCCCCACGACATCCGGCGTCAGAAAATAAACTGGCTGGCCCAACATGCCGGCTTCCGCCTCAATGCCGCCGACGCCCCAGCCGACGATGCCGAGACCATTGATCATCGTCGTGTGCGAATCCGTGCCGACGAGCGTGTCGGGATAATAGAGTGGCTGCGACGCCCCCGTCGCAGAACCGGATGGCGACGAGGCGTCGCCCCCACACAAAACGCCTTTGGCCAGATATTCCAAATTCACCTGATGCACGATGCCGATGCCGGGCGGGACGACTTTGAACGTGTCAAACGCCTGCATGCCCCATTTGAGAAATTGATAGCGCTCGCGGTTGCGGGTGAATTCCAGATCCAGATTTTTCGCCATCGAATCCGCGCTGCCGGCGAAATCCACCTGCACAGAATGATCCACGACCAAGTCCACCGGCACGAGCGGCTCGATGATTTTCGGGTTTTTGCCGAGCTTGTTGACGGCGCTGCGCATCGCGGCCAAATCCACGAGCAGCGGCACGCCGGTGAAATCCTGCAAGACGATGCGCGCAACCACGAACGGGATTTCCGCCGTGCGCGTTTCCGCCGGCTGCCAGTTGGCGAGTTCCTTGATGTTTGCCTCGTGGACCTTTTTGCCGTCGCAGTTGCGCAGCACCGATTCCAGCACGAGGCGGATGGAAACCGGCAGTTTGGAGATCGGGCCGACGCCGGCTTTTTCCAGCGCGGGCAGCGAATAAAATTTCCCCGTCCGGCCATTGCCAAGTTCAAAGGACTGCAGCGTGCCCAAAAGATTGTGTGATTTGCTCATTTAATTTCGATAATTAAAAAATAATCATGTAAAAATGAAGTTTGCGCGCGGCGGTGTCAAGCGAAGCGCGCGGCAAATTACGGAATGCTGGATATTCCCGGAGCGCCGGGCTCCGCCCCGGCAGGTTGGGGCCAAAATTAGAATCTGGCCGGGCCGGCGGCCGGCGCGCCGGCAAAAGATGATCCCTCCGCTCCTGTTGAATTGACACGTTTGCCGGCGTTTTGCATAAAATCAGCCATGCAACTGGAGACCTTCAGTTTGTTTTGCGACCTCGCCCGCACCCACAGCCTGGCCGGCACGGCGACCGGCGTCCAGGTGCGGGCGCTCGGCGGCCTCACCGGCTACAGCGGCTGGAGCATGGCCGTCACGCGGTTCGTGCCCTGATGCACATGCCACGCAGGAGAAACGGCGCGCCGCAAGACGCGCCGTTTTTTTACAGGGAGCGCCGGCCGTCAGTTTGCCGCCGGGACGATGTGCAGCAACTCGCCGATGCGTTTTTCGAGGCGGTTCAGGTCGAGCGGCTTGGTGAAGAAATCCTCGGCATGCATGGACGCGGTGCGCTTGGTGATGTCGCCGGAGAGCGCGCTCATCAAAATGACGGGGATCTTTTTCGTGGCGGGCTGGCGGCGCAGGATTTCACAGACAGACAGGCCGTCAAGATCCGGCAGCAAAATGTCCAGCAGGATGAGATTTGGTTTCATCTGCCGCGCCTGGCTCAACGCATGGATGCCGTCGCTGGCCACAATCCAGTCATAGCCATGCCCCGCGAGCTTGTATTGCAGCAGCTCGATGAAGTCATGCTCGTCATCCACGATCAAAATGCGCGGCACCATGCTGACAAGCTAGCTTGTCCTGCGCCAAACACAAAGACGTCCGGGTCAAATCCGGGTGACGAACCGGAAACAGAAAGCGCGCGCCGGTTTCAGCGCGCTCCTGAAAAAGCCGGGCAGAGCGACTTATTTCAACTTCGCCAGCGTCGCCTTGACGGCTTCGAAGTTCGGCAGATCTTTCGGCGTCGGCGTTTGTTCGCTGTATTGCACCACGCCCTTTTTATCAATGACGAAGGCGGCGCGCGCCGAGGTGTCGCCCACGCCGGCGAGCATCGGGAACACCACGTCGTAGGCCTTGGTCACGGCCTTGTTCAAATCGCTGGCGAGGGTGATGCCGATTTTTTCCTGCTTCGCCCAGGCCAGTTGCGCGAACGGGCTGTCCACGCTGATGGCGATGACGTTTGCGCCGAGGCTGGCATATTCCTCGAGGCCGCCGGTGAGGCTGCACATTTCCGCCGTGCAAACGCCGGTGAACGCGAGCGGAAAGAACAGCAGCACGGTGTTCTTCCGGCCGAAGTTGTCGCTCAATTTGACTTCCGCATCCACGGGAGTCTTGGATTTGAGGTTGAAATCAGGAGCTTTGGAGCCAACGGGAATTGCCATAATGGTTTGTTTTATATTTGGTTTGATCGGTTACGCCGCCGCCAAATATTTAACATTCACCGCGCCCGTGTCAAACGAGGATTGAGTGAACTGAGTGAAAAATCCGATCCGGGCCACAGCCGCCAAGGAGGCGGGACAGGGGATGTCCACTGAAGAAACGGCTGTGCGCCCGGATCAAAATTGTTATGGCTTCAAATAAATATTTTTCAGTTCTGCAACGGGCGGCTGGGTTTCCTGAATCCACGGCACGCCGGGATGAAACCCCGTCTCATCCTCAAATCCGACAGGAACTTGCAAAATCCTGGCCAGACGAAATTGAACGGCGATCCGATCCAGCCAATCGGCATCGTCCTGAACTGACGGCTCGCGATCATCTCGCGTTTTTGCCAGTCGGGCCGCCCGCTTTTCCGAAATCCGACAGCCAATGTTCATGCCGCAACTATCAGTTTAATATCAAATGGCGGCTAACCATATTTGGCCAAACCTTAATCTGTTTTTGTCAAAAAAATTGGCAGGCGCATGGAAACCAAAACGATGGAAAACTGCCGGCCTTGATTACAAGGCTGCCAGGACTTCCGCCGCGTGCTGTTCCGGTTTCACCTGCGACCAGATTTTCTTGATTCTGCCGTCCGGCCCGATGAGAAAGGTCACGCGATGGGTGCCCCGATATTTGCGGCCCATGAAACTTTTTTCGCCCCACACACCGTAGGCCGCGACGATTTTCTTTTCCTCGTCCGCAAGCAGCGTAAACGGCAGCTGGAACTTTTCCGCGAACTTCTCGTGCGACTTCACCGGGTCGGTGCTGACGCCGAGGACGACCGCGCCTTTTCCCGTGAAGCCGGTGAAATGGTCGCGGAACGCGCAGGCTTCCTTCGTGCAGCCGGGCGTGTCGTCTCTCGGATAGAAATACAAAATGACATGCCGCCCCTTGAAATCGGCGAGCGAAATTTCCCCGCCGCCGCCGGCGGCGGCGGAAAATTGCGGGGCGACATCGCCCGCTTTCAGTTTGAGTTCGATTGTTTTGGCCATAAAGCTGATGAATTCATTTTCTCGTTGGTGAGCTGGCCGGGTGCGAGCCAAGCTGTTTGCTGCCGTCCCAGATGTAAAGCAGGCCGGAGGCGGCGGTGAACAATCCGGTGCCGAGAATCCAAACGGGCAGCAGATGTCCGTGAAAGTTAAAGTCCCAGCGCAATAAAATCCAGCTCACCACGATCATCTGAAAAACCGTGGCGATTTTGCCCGTGATCCGCGGCTGGACCGTGAGTTTGCCGACCACCAGCCGGATGATCACCGCGCCGATGCCGAGCAGCAAATCCCGTCCGATGATGGTGCCGGTGAGCCAGAGCGGAATCTGGCCGAGCCGTGGCGCGTGGTCGAAGCTCAACACCACGATGGCGGAAACCAAAAGCAATTTGTCCGCCAGCGGGTCCAGCACCATGCCGAGCTCGCTCTGCTGGTGGTAATGCCGGGCGACGTAGCCGTCCACGCCGTCCAGAATCGCCGCCACGGCGAAAGCGAGCAACGCCGCCAGGCGGTGCAGCTCGTTGCCCGTCTCGACGTAATATAGAATCTCCACCACGAAAAATGGAATCAGCAAAATTCGCAGGATGGTGATCTTGTTCGCCGTGGTCATTGTCGCCGGCATTCTGGCAGGTCCGGCGGAAAATTTCACGAATTAAACCGGCCGCGACGAACCGCGAGTTTTCTTGTGCGCCAGCCGCAAATCGTAAATTGTGGTTGGCAAATGATTCTAGGCACCGGCATTGACATCATCGAAGTGACGCGCATCGCGGCGTCGTTTGAAAAATTTGGCGAACGCTTTGTGAACCGGATTTTGCTGCCGGATGAAATCGCGTATTGCCTTGCGCACCGGTGGCCCGCGCCGTTTCTGGCCGTGCGCTTTGCGGCGAAGGAGGCGGTCTCCAAGGCGTTCGGCACCGGCATCGGCGCGCAGCTTGGCTGGCGGGACATCGAAATCCGCCGCAAGGAATCCGGCGAACCGTTCGTGGTGCTGCATGGCAAGGGACAGGAATTATTTAGGGCGCGCAGCGCCAAAAAATTGCACGTCAGCCTGAGCCACACGGAAAATTACGCCGCGGCCACGGCGATTTTGGAAGGTTGAGCGGTGCACGAAGGCGGCGAAGGACATTGCAGCCAACCAAGCTGTGACTGGCTCAAGGATTTAGCAGCTCTCGATGTGGTTGGTGGTCGCGATTCCATCGCACTAATGCTGAATCGCTAGTGTCATCAAAAAGAAATTGTAACTTCGGCGACTCAACGTGCCCATCACAGAATAGCACGTTGGCTTTGCCTTGATGGCGGGTGAGCGTGTTTCCATATCTTATCAAATCTCCCGCATTTACGCGCATCAATCCAATATCACCGTCAAAACTATCACCGAACGCCATCATATCGCTTGGAACGATGACCTCTGACTCGCCAATGGGAACAATCGTGCCTGAACTCCGAGAATAATGACCGTATAACCCCAACGCATTCGTTCGGCTGTTCCCGACACCGAAACCGTTGTAACCGTAATCAGCAAAACTAGGATGCTCAGGTCGGGTGCTCCAAGAGCCAAACTGAGCAGAAGGGCAACGCCATGTGCCTGTTTGGAAATAATTTGTTCCGGGTTTTGAAATCTCAAGCCCGTAATTTTCCATCTGACCGATCCACGTTCCGGGATAATCAGCGCCCGCCTTCGCAAACCACGAAATATAACCGTGATTATTTGCGAGGAAGTTTTGCAACCCGACGCCGATTTGACGCAAATTGTTGACGCACTGAATTTGCTGCGCTCTCCGTTTGGATTGAGAAACGGCTGTTAGTAAAAGCGTCGCGAGAATCCCGATGACAGCGATGACTACCATCAACTCAATAAGAGTCAAACCGTCTTGTTTATGATGCGTAATGGTCACGGATGGTTTGTGGGCGAAGTCGCCCAACAATAATTAGGCCGCAGTTTTTGGGCCTGTCATGTTTCATAAATTCGAGGTTGCGCTGGACGTTAAGTGTTGTCCAGCTTGTTTTATTCTGGAACAGGATGACTAGACTTTCACCGAAAAAATCTCCGGCGAAATGACGCCTTCGGCAACGCGCGTCACGCCGCCGGTCATGCGGATGGCAAATTCGTCGCCGATTTCAATCTCGATAATCCCGCCGGGCATGTGGACGGAAATTTTTTTGTCCACCAGACCGAGCTTGTGCGCCACCGCCGCCGCCGCGCTGCTGCTGCTGCCGCTCGCCAGCGTGTAGCCCGCGCCGCGCTCCCAGATCTCAATCTGGATGTTCGCGCGGTCGAGCACTTTCAGGAATTGCACGTTGGTCTTGCGTGGAAAAATCGGATGCACTTCCAGCAGCGGCCCGAATTCGTGCGCGAGTTTGGCGCTGATTTCCGGCAACGGCAGGACGCAGTGCGGATTGCCGATCGTCGCGGCGCAGAACGTGAACTCGCGGCCGCCGACGGAAATTTTTTCTCTGATGACTTCGCGTTTCGGGCCGGCGACGGAAATCTTCTCGCTGTCAAAACTGACCCTGCCCATTTCGACGCGCACCATTTTGCCGCTGTCAAAAACCGTTGAACGCACGATGCCACCGTCGGTTTGGAGGGCAAACTCCTCGTCGCCGACCAACTTGGTGTCCCAAAGATACCGTGAAAAGATGCGGACGCCGTTGCCGCTTTTTTCCGCGACGCTGCCGTCGGGATTGTAAATTTTCAGCGCGCACGTGGCGTTTTCCGCCGGCAGCGGGCCGAGCAAAATGCCATCCGAACCGATGCCGAAGTTGCGGTGGCAAATTGTTTTGACCTGTTCGGTCGTGAGCGGCGCGGGCAGATCTTTCGGATTGATGACAAGGTAGTCGTTGCCGAGCGCGTGGTATTTCGTGAACGCAAAATTCATTCAAGCGAAGAATAACCGGACGGCTTGGGAGTGCAAATAAAACGCGTTGAGTCGAAACCAAATCCGATCTGCCAATTCCGCCACGGCGGCAGCGGACAGGTGTTTTATTCAACCGCCGGCGAAGAAAAGACAAAACGCGGATGGATTTGTGCCGGCGGATGAGGCATCTTGGCCGCGGCACAAATAATTAAGGAAATCATCATGTCGCAAGCCATCATGGACCCGGAAAAAGTGCGGCGGTTCGCGGAGGAACTGCAGCGCTTCAACAGCGAGATCGAGAACCGGATGGCGCTGCTGCACGCGCGGTTCACGGCGCTCGGCGACACCTGGCAGGATCAGGAGCACGAAAAATTTTCCGAGGAGTTCCGGCAGGCGATGAAGGCGTTGAAAAAATTCACCGAGCTGTCCAAGGAACACACGCCGTTTCTGCTGCGCAAGGCCCAGCGCATCGAGGAATATTTGAACCAGCGCTGAAGAAAAATGAGAGCACCAGACATCCGGCATCCGGCGTCCGGCATTCAGCGTGGCGGGCGTTCAACCTTGAGATGTTTGACGTTAGAGGTTGGTGGCTGGATGTTTTTTTGAGATGAACATGGCCGGACAAGCCCAGATCACTTCGGTTGAAGCCATCGAATCGTTTCGGGCGGATCTGGTCGTGTATCTCGCGCAGATGCGGCCGGTTTTGGACGAAATCACGAGTGAAGTTTTGCATACGCGGTCATGGTTGCAGGATGACCGGCGGCGGTTTTGGCAGCAGGAGTTACGCGTGCGCGGCCGGCGGCTGGAAGATGCCAGACAGGAATTGTTCAATGTCTCAATGTCGCGGATGAACGAGGCCAAAAGTTCTCAGCAGATGGCCGCGCAACGGGCGCAACGCGACCTGCGTGCGGTGGAAGACAAGCTGGCGATCATTAAAAAATGGGACCGCGAACTGGACGACCGGAGCGCGCCGCTGGTGAAACAGATGGAACAATTGCACGGATTTCTCACCGTTGAAATGGCGCGGGCCGTCGCCTACCTTGATCAGGCGCTCAAGGCGCTGGAAGCTTACCAGCGCGTCGCGCCGCAGCGCGCGGGAAAAAACGGGGAACCCAAATGAATTTAAGTGGAAACAAAGGCCGGCTCGTCGGCTTGACGCAGGATATATCGCTCCGCTGGGCGGAGACGAAGGATCACTGGCGCGACGCGAAGAGCGAGGAATTCGAACGCCGCTTCATGGCGGAACTGTCGGCGAGCGTCAACCGGACGGTCATCATTCTGGACAAACTGGAGGAGCTGTTGAAAAAAGTGAGGAGCGACTGTGAATAGCCTGCCCGGCGTCAATGAAATGCTTGCGCTGCTGGACGCGCTGAAAAAAAACGTCCGCGATTTTGCCGCGCGCGAGGAAAAATTGGAAAGCGATTTCCGGGTCCAGACGGCCGCTGGACTGCGGGGTTTTGCCAGCCGGAACCAGGCGCAGGAAGCCGCCGCCATGACACAGGAGCTGGATGTGGCGACGGCGTTGAAAAACGAAAAGGATCAATGCCAGTCGCGGTTTGAGCGGCGCAAAATCCGGATCAACTCCGCTCACGCCGCCGTCAGCCGGCGCGTGCTGAACCAAATCGGCGAGCAGGACACCCGGTGGAAAGAACAGACCCGGCAAGGCGTGCAGGCTGCGGAACGCCGCCGCGACGAGCAACTGGCCGGCGCCGCTGCGGCCTATGAAAACTTCCGGCAACAGTTGTCCGAAACCGGCGACAAGTTGAATCAACTCGAAGCGGCGGTGCGCGGTGCGCTCGGCGGCTATGGCCGGTTCCGTCGGTTGCTGGCTCGTGGCCGGCCCTGGCCGGAGCCAAATTTGCCGCCGGACGAAAGGGCGGTCTTCGCCGAACTGCAAAAACTTCAGGCAAAAATTTCAAACGACCTGGCGCGGTTCGAAATTTTTTTGCCGCCAAAAATTTTCAGATTTCTTCCTGTCTGGCTCCTGGCGGCGTTGTTGCTCGGCGTCGCGCTGGCGGATCCGGTGCTCGGTCATTTCAGACGGCACACCATTTCCCATTTCGAAGCCGGCCTCGCGCTGGCGGCGTTTGTTCTGGTCGCCATCGTTTATTTTTTAGGCGGGCGCGTGGCGGCCCCGCTGGCGACAGTTGTCGCCGGTGATCTGGCCGGGGCGCGGCGGTTGTTCGACGTTTGCATCGAAAAATCCGCCGCGCATCTGCAATCGGAACAGGAGCGGGTCAAAAACGAATTTGAGGAAACCAAGCGGCGGCTCAACCAGGAATGGCGGCAGGCGGTGCGCGGCATCAGCCGTTTGCGCGGCGAGCAACCGGTGGTGGTGGACAATAAAGCCGCCCGGCTCGCGCAGAAGAACGAACGGTGGCGGCAGGCGGAGCTTGAACGGGTGCAGTTGCGTTACGCCGCCGCGATGACACAATTGAAAACGGCGGACCGCGAACGGGTCCGGCAAATTGCCGAGGCGCACAAAACCAGGATGGCGCAAATCGAAGGCGAGCATCAGCGCCGCTGGCAGGAACTGGCAGCGGAATGGCAAAACCGTCTCCAGCCGCTGAGCGCGCAGTTGCGCGAGGTCAACGAAGCCGCCGAAAAACTTTGTCCGCCGTGGGACGCGGCGCAGTGGAAAAACTGGACGCCGCCGGCGGAATTTCAGAACGCCGCGAAATTCGCGCGGCTGGAGGCGGACGTGGAAAAATTCGTCGGCGCGCTGCCAAAAGATCCGCGCCTGAAATGGTTTGGGCCGGCGACGCTTTCCGCCCCGCTCGCGCTCGTCTGCCCGGCGCAAGGCTCCATTTTGTTTGAATCCGGCGAGGCCGGCGGCGAGGAAGCCTTCAGCGCGATGAACAACATCATTTTCCGGCTGCTGTCCGCCACGCCGCCGGGCAAATTGGGCTTCACGATTTTTGACCCGGTCGGCCTGGGCCAGAATTTCGCCGCGCTGACGCATCTGACGGATTACGACGAAAGCAGCATCAACAGCCGCATCTGGACGCAGCCGGCGCAGTTCGAGGAGAAGCTCGCGGAGCTGAACGAGCACATGGAAAAAATCATCCAGATGTATCTGCGCAACGAATACGCGACCATCGCGGAATACAACGCGCAGGCCGGCAGCGTCGCGGAGAAATACCATTTCCTCGTCATCGCGTCGTTTCCGGTGAATTTCACTGAAACCGCCGCGCGCCGGCTGCGCAACATCGCCGCCAACGGCGCCCGCTGTGGCGTTTACACGCTCATCCACTGGGACCAGCGGACGCCGCTGCCGCCGGAATTTGTGCCTGACGAGCTGCGCAAAAACAGCGTGTGTCTCGTCCGCACCGCCAGCGGTTTTGAACTGTCCGACTGGCGTCCGCCGGGCGTGCGGCTGATGCTCGACGCGCCGCCGCCGCCGGAGTTCGCCACGGAATTTCTCCAGCGCGTCGGCGAGAACAGCAAAAATTCCAGCCGCGTCGAAGTGCCGTTTGAACAGGTCGCGCCGGCGGAGACGGACATTTGGAAAGAGGAGACCACCGAGCTTTTGCGCGTGCCGATTGGACGCTCCGGCGCGACGAAGCTGCAATATCTGGAAATCGGCAGCGGCACACGGCAGCACGCGCTCATCGCCGGCAAGACCGGCTCCGGTAAATCCACCTTGTTCCACGTCATCATCACGAACCTCGCGCTGCGGTGCCGCCCGGAGCAGGTGGAGTTTTATCTTGTGGATTTCAAAAAGGGCGTGGAGTTCAAATGCTACGCGAGCCGTCGTCTGCCGCACGCGCGCGTCGTGGCCATCGAAAGCGACCGCGAATTCGGCCTGAGCGTTTTGCAGCGCGTGGACGAGGAGCTGCGCCGGCGCGGCGATCTGTTCCGCAAGCTGGGTGCGCAGGATCTGGCGGGCTACAAGCGCGCCGGCGGCACGGAAGCCGTTCCGCGCACGCTGCTGATGATAGATGAGTTTCAGGAATTTTTCACCGAGGAAGACCGCGTTTCGCAGGGCGCGGCGGTGCTGCTGGACCGCATCGTCCGGCAGGGCCGCGCGTTTGGCATTCACGTCATCCTCGGCTCGCAGACGCTCGGCGGCGCTTACACGCTGGCGCGCGCGACCATTGGGCAGATGGTCATCCGCATTGCGCTGCAATGCAACGAGGCCGACGCTTACCTCATCATGGATCAGGACAATCCCGCGCCGCGCCTGCTCTCGCGGCCCGGCGAAGGGATTTACAACGATGCCGCCGGTTCGATTGAAGGCAACAGCCCGTTTCAAACCGTCTGGCTGTCCGACAAGACGCGAGACGGCTGGCTCGCGAAAATTCGCGGGCGGGCCGACCAAAAGCCGGATCAATATCCCGGCCCGATTGTGTTTGAAGGCAATGCGCCGGCGGACGTGCGGGAAAATTTCCCGCTGCGCTTGGCGCTGCAAAAAGCCGCGGTGCAAATTCCCGCGCAGGCCGGCGTCTGGCTCGGCGCGCCAAATTCCATCAAAGGGCCGACCGAGGCGGTTTTCCGCCGGCAAAGCGGCGGCAACCTGCTTGTCGTGGGGCAAAGCGAGGAGCGCACGACCACGATTTTGTCCGTGGCGCTGGTTTCGCTGGCCGCGCAATTTCCAAAAGGGACCGCGCGTTTCGTGGTGCTGGACAGCACGCCGCCGGGATTTCCGCAGCGCGAGTTTTTACAGCAGGTCATCCGGGCTGTTCCTCACGAAGTTGTTCAGGGCGGCAACAGCAATCTCACGGATGTAATCACCAGTTTGGCGGAAGAATTAAAGCGCCGCGCGGAGAATGAACCGGCCGGGCCGGAAATTTTTGTGCTGATCCAAGGTTTGCAAAATTTCAAAAAGCTTCGGCAGGAGGACGAATTCAGTTTTTCGAGCAGCACCAGCGACGCGCCGAATCCCGCCGCCATTCTTCTGACCCTCATCACCGAAGGTTCAGCGCGCGGCATCCATGTCATTACCACCTGCGACACTTACAACAATGTCAGCCGCTGTCTCGGTCGGAAAACCTTGAGCGAATTTGAGATGCGCGTGGTTTTCCAGATGAGCGCCAGCGACTCGGCCAGTCTGATTGACGCGCCCGCCGCCGCCACGCTCGGACTGCATCGCGCGCTTTATTACAACGACCGCGAAGGCAGCCTGGAAATGTTCCGTCCGTATGCGCAGCCGGGCGGCGACTGGATTGAAGATGTGTCCCGGCAGTTCGGCGGTCTTGCCAATGGCTGATATTTTTTGCAGTCAGGCTGCGCGGCAAGGAGCTTGCTTAGGGACATGTTCATTATGCAGCGCGAAAATTTGACGGCCAGGCAAACTTGGTTAAAAAACATGTTTTACCAGGATTTACGAGAAAAACGGCGGGTTTTTGGAAGAAATAAAACCGGGAAAGCATTCTCCGAACTGTTGCAAAATGGCCACCAAGACTAAATCGCCGCCCCGGGCGCGGATGCTGAAAGGTTACGACCCGGAAAATTTTTTCGACGAGATGGTGGTCGGCGGCGACTCGTTGCGGGCGCACTACCGTCGTTTTCGTGAATTATTCCAGTCGCTCACGCTGGAGGAGTTTGAACACAAGCGCCAGTCGGTGGATCTGGCGTTTTTGCGGCAGGGCATCACGTTCAATGTCTATGGCGACTCGGCGGGCATGGAGAAAATCTTCCCGTTCGACCTGCTGCCGCGCATCATCCCGGCGGCGGAATGGGAATTTCTGGAGCGCGGCCTCGTGCAGCGCATCACGGCGCTCAATCTGTTCCTGCACGACCTCTACCACGAGCAGAAAATTCTGAAGGACGGCATCATCCCGCCGTTTTACGTTTTGTCGGGGAAACATTTCCGGCGCGAGTTCGTGAACTTCAACGTGCCGAAGGACATTTACATCCACGTCTGCGGCACGGACCTGATCCGCGACGACAAGGGCAATTACCTTGTATTGGAAGACAACGGCCGCTGTCCGAGCGGTGTGAGCTACGTCTTGGAAAACCGGCGTGCGATGAAGCGGACGTTTCCGCAGATGTTTGAGAGCGTCGGCGTGCGGCCGGTGGAGGATTATCCGCGTGAGCTGCTCCGGATGCTGCAACACATTGCTCCTGCCGGCGTGTCGGATCCGACGGTGGTGCTGCTCACGCCGGGCGCGGCCAATTCGGCTTACTTCGAGCACACTTATCTCGCGCGGCAGATGGGCATTGAAATTGTCGAGGGCCGCGACCTCGTGGTGCGCGACGCGCGGGTGTTCATGCGCACGACGAAAGGCTTGCAGCCCGTGCATGTCATTTACCGCCGGCTGGACGATGATTTTCTCGATCCGACGGTTTTCCGCCGCGATTCGATGCTCGGCGTGCCGGGCCTCGTCAACGCCTACCGCTCCGGCAATGTTTCGCTTGCGAACTCCATCGGCACGGGCATCGCCGACGACAAGGTGATGTATCATTTCGTGCCGAAAATGATCAAATACTATCTCGATCAGGAGCCGATCATTCCGAACGTGGCGACGTATCTGGCGAATGAGGAGGCCGACAAGAAATATATTTTGGACAACATGGAAAAACTCGTCGTCAAGGCCGCGAACGAATCCGGCGGCTATGGCATGTTGATCGGCCCGAAGGCGACGAAGGCCGAAGTTGCCGCGTTCCGCAAAAAGGTCGGGGCCGAGCCGCGCAACTACATCGCGCAGCCGACGATTTCACTGTCTCGCCATCCAACGCATGTGACCGACGGGCTTTTTGAAGGCCGGCATATTGATCTGCGGCCTTACATTATTTCCGGCGAAAAAACGGTCATCGTGCCCGGCGGCCTCACGCGCGTCGCGTTGTGCAAGGGGTCGCTCGTCGTCAACTCGTCGCAGGGCGGCGGCAGCAAGGACACCTGGGTTTTGTATGGAGATGAATAAACAACAAATGAAGAATGAAGAATTATGAATGAAGACTTTTTTCAAACACACGCACGCCAGGCTTGTCTTCATTCTTCATTATCATGTTAAGCCGCGTCGCCAACTCGCTCTATTGGATGTCGCGTTATATCGAGCGCGCCGAAAACATCGCGCGCATCGTGGACGTGAACCTGCAACTGCTCCTCGACCTGCGCAACCTCGACGAAGAGCGCCTTGCCAAGCACTGGCTGCCGATCGTGCAGACCACCGGCGACGAGGAACAGTTTTTTGCGCTGCATAAAAAAGCCACCGCGCAGAATGTCACCGAGTTTCTGGTGTTCCAGATGGACAATCCGAACTCGATCATCTCCTCGATCTGCCAGGCGCGCGAAAACGCCCGCATGGTGCGCGATCAGATCACGGTTGAACTGTGGGAGGAATTGAACCGGCTTTACTGGTTCGTGCGCACACCGGCCGCGCGGCAGGTGTGGAAGGAAAGCCCGAGCGAATTTTTCCAGCAGATCAAGGCCAGTTCGCTCCACCTGATCGGCTTGAGCTATGCCACGCTGATCCACAACGAAGGCTGGTGGTTCGCACAGGCGGGAAAGTTCATCGAGCGCGCGGACAAGACCTCGCGCATTCTCGACCTGCGCTACGAGGCTCTGCCGGAAAAGGGCGTGCCGCAAACCGTCAGCGAAACCGATGCGCTCGAATGGTCGGCCATTCTGTGCTCGTGCAGCGCGTGGGACGCCTTCAAGACCATTCACGGTGCGGAGGTCAACCCGCAGCTGGTCGCGGAATTTCTGCTGCTCAACGAGGATTTTCCGCGTTCCGTCCGCTTTTGCGTGGACGAACTCAACCACGCGCTCCGCAAAATTTCCGGCGTGGCCGAGGGCAAATTTTGCAACGACGCCGAAAAACTGGCGGGCCGCCTTGGCGCGGAACTCCAGTTCATGACCATTGACGAAATTTTCGAGGCCGGGCTGCACGGCTATCTCGACGTGCTGCAAGGCAAGTTGAACGACATTGGCGGCGCGCTGTTCAACGCCTACATTTCCCAGAACTTCACCAACCTGGAAGACGAAATCATGGTGCAGCAGGAGGAGCAGCAACAGCAGTCACGCGGTCGTCTCACATCACGCATCACGCATCATTAACCCATGTCCATCCACGTCGCGCTGCATCACAAGACACATTACCAGTATGACCGGCTGGTCAATCTCGGCCCGCAGGTCGTGCGGCTGCGGCCCGCGCCGCACTCACGGACCAGAATTTTAAGCCACTCACTGAAAATCCGGCCGGAAAAACATTTCATCAACTGGGTGCAGGATCCGCAGGCGAATTACGCCGCGCGGCTGGTTTTCGACCAGCCCACGCGCGAATTTTGCGTGGAAGTGGATTTGGTCGCGGAAATGTCGGTGCTGAATCCGTTCGATTTTTTCCTGGAACCGCAGGCGGAAAAATTTCCGTTTGCCTACGATCCGGCGCTGGACCACGAACTCGCGCCGTTCAACCGCAAATGCTGGCTGACGACGGCTTTCACAAAATATCTGACGGCGATCCGAAAAGATTTCCTCGGCGAAACCAGACGCCGCACCAAACAGGAACGGCTTGCCGTCCCGGAAAAGGACAAGCCGCGCACAAATGATTTTATCGTTGCCGTCAACCAGCGGCTTTGGAAGGACATCAAATACACCATCCGCCTCGAACCAGGCGTGCAGACGCCGGAGGAAACGCTGGAAAAAATGAGCGGCTCGTGCCGCGATTCCGCGTGGTTGCTGTGCCAGTTGTTCCGGCATTGCGGCTTGGCGTCGCGCTTCGTCAGCGGTTACTTAATCCAACTCAAGCCCGACGTGAAATCGCTCGACGGCCCGAGTGGCGCGGAAAAGGATTTCACCGACCTGCACGCATGGACGGAGGTTTATCTCCCCGGTGGCGGCTGGATTGGTCTCGACCCGACTTCCGGTTTGCTCGCCGGCGAAGGCCACATTCCGCTCGCCTGCACGCCCGATCCTTCGAGCGCCGCGCCGATTTCGGGCTGCGTGGACGAATGCGAAACCGAATTTTCGTTCGAGATGAACGTGACGCGCGCCCACGAATCGCCGCGCGTCACGCTGCCTTACACCGACGAGCAGTGGAAAAAAATCGAGTCGCTCGGTCACGCGATTGACGCCGATCTGAAAAAAGGCGACGTGCGCCTGACGATGGGCGGCGAGCCGACGTTCATTTCGATTGACGATCCCGACGGCGCGGAATGGAATTTCACCGCCGTCTCGCACAAAAAGAGAATTCTCTCCGGCGAACTCATCAGGCGACTGCGCGGAAAATTCGCGCCCGGCTCGCTGCTGCATTACGGCCAGGGCAAATGGTATCCCGGCGAGCCGCTGCCGCGTTACGCGCTCGCGGCGTATTGGCGCAAGGACGGCGTGCCGGTATGGAAGGACGATTCGCTGATTGCGGACGAATCAAAAAACTACGGCCATGGCGCGAAAGAAGCTAAGGAGCTTTTGTCGCGCATCGCCGAGACCGTGGGCGGCGACCCGAAACATTTGATTCCCGCCTACGAGGACGCGTTTTATTACACCTGGAAAGAACGCCGCTTCCCGGTCAACGTCACTCCGGAGAAGACGAATCTCAAGGACAAGCTGGAGCGCGACCGCATCGCGCGGATTTTCCAGCAGGGCTTGAACTCGGTCATCGGTTACTCGCTGCCCATCAAGCGCGTCGCCGGCGGCTGGATGACCGGCAAATGGTTTTTGCGCGACGACGACACGCTCTGGCTCATTCCCGGCGATTCACCGATGGGTTTGCGCCTGCCGCTGGATTCAATTCCGTGGGTTTACGAAAAGGATTTTCCGTGGCTGCGGCAGATGGATCCGTCGCAACCAAAACTGCCGGAACTGCCGAATGATTTTCCGTATCGCGCGCGGCCAGAAACGAGCGGGCAACGTTTCATGCGCACGGGCGGCGCGCCCTTGCCCGCTGGTTACGGGCCGGGCCAGCGCGCACAAGATCTCGGCGAAAAGGTAAAACCGCTGGAGCCGTTGCCGCCGGATGAAAATCCGCTGCGCCGGCCCGCGCCCGGCCAGAGCGCGTCGTGGATCATCCGCACGGCGCTGTGCGTCGAGCCGCGCGACGGACGGCTGCACATCTTTATGCCGCCGGTCGAGCAGACGGAAGATTATCTGGATTTGATTGCGGGCATCGAAACCGTCGTCACCGAAATGGGCACGCCGGTCATCATCGAAGGCGAAACGCCGCCGCGCGATCCGCGTCTCAGCAAGCTCGCAGTGACGCCCGATCCCGGCGTCATCGAGGTCAACATGCACCCGAGCAAAACCTGGGACGAACTGGTCGAGCGCACGACGGTGCTTTACGAGGAGGCGCGGCAGACGCGGCTCGGCACGGAAAAATTCATGCTCGACGGCCGCCACACCGGCACGGGCGGCGGTAACCATATCATCCTTGGCGGCGAGACGCCGCAGGATTCGCCGGTGCTGCGCCGGCCGGATTTGCTGCGCTCGCTGCTCGCGTATTGGCAGAATCATCCGTCGTTGAGCTGGCTGTTCAGCGGCCTGTTCATCGGCCCGACAAGCCAGGCACCGCGCATTGACGAGGCGCGCAACGATTCGCTTTACGAACTCGAAATCGCGTTCAAGGAAATGGACCGGCAAATCGGCACGTTCGGCCAGACGCCGCCGTGGATGGTGGACCGACTGTTCCGCAATCTGCTGATTGATTCGAGCGGCAACACGCACCGCTCCGAGTTTTCGATTGATAAACTTTACGCGCCCGAAAGCAGCAGCGGCCGGCTTGGTCTCGTCGAAATGCGCGCCTTCGAAATGCCGCCGCACGCGCGCATGAGCCTGGCGCAACATCTGGTCTTGCGTGGCCTCGTCTCGAAATTTTGGAAGGAGCCTTACAAAAACGATCTGGTGCGCTGGGGCACGGACATTCACGACCGCTGGATGCTGCCGCACTTCTGCGAAACTGATTTCCGCGATGTCGTCGGCGATTTGCGCGAAGCTGGCTATCCGTTCGAATTCGACTGGTTCGCGCCACACTTTGAATTTCGTTTCCCGCGCATCGGCGATTTGGAACAGCGCGACATTCAATTCGAACTCCGCACTGCGCTCGAACCGTGGCACGTCCTCGGCGAAGAACCGGGCGGCGGCGGCACGGTTCGTTACGTGGACAGCTCGCTCGAACGTTTGCAGGTCAAGGCAAACGGACTTGTCGGTGATCGGTTCGCCATCACCGTCAACGGCCACCGTGTGCCGCTGCATCCGACCGGCACGAACGGCGAAGGCGTCGCCGGAGTGCGTTATCGCGCGTGGCAGCCGCCGGTTTGTCTGCAACCGACAATCAAATCCCACGTGCCGCTGCGCTTCGATCTTTACGACACCTGGAACCAGCGTTCGCTCGGCGGCTGCACTTATCATGTTGCGCATCCGGGCGGGCGCGGGTATGACATGTTTCCGGTTAATAGTTACGAGGCCGAGAGCCGCCGTTTGTCACGTTTTTTCCGGCATGGCCATCAGCAGGGCAAGTTCACGCCGCCGCCAAAAATTTTGAACGGCGAATTCCCATTTACGTTGGATTTACGCAATGTCTGACGAAACTCGCAAAAAGGATGGTTCACGTTTAGATTCGTTTGCACCGATGAGCGAAACGTCCGTCGAATTCGGAGAAATTTCCGCACTGCCGCTGGCTAAAAGCCCGCGCGCGGTGCAACTGTTTGACGAAAGCGTGGCGGCCGACGGCAGGCTGCGTCCGCATTATGCGAAATTTTTCAGTTCGTTAGAGCAGATCGGCGCCGGCGAACTGGAACGCCGCTGGAAAAACGGGCGGCGGCTCGTGCAGGAGCAGGGGATCGCCTACAACGTCTATGGCGACACGCGCGGCATGGAGCGCCCGTGGGAACTCGACCCGGTGCCGTTTCTCATCGCGGCGGACGAATGGCATGCACTCGAAGCCGGCCTCGTGCAGCGCGCCGAGCTGATCAACCGCATTCTCGCCGACTGCTACGGCCCGCAGGATCTGATCCGCACCGGCGGTCTGCCGCCCGCGCTGATTTTTGGCCAGTCGGATTTTCTGCGACCTTGCCATGGCATCCAGCCGAAGCGCGGAAAATTTCTGATTTTCTACGCCGCCGACCTGGCGCGTTCGCCGGACGGACGCTGGTGGGTGACTTCGGACCGCACGCAAATTCCGACCGGCGCCGGCTACGCGCTGGCGAACCGGCTGGTCACGTCGCGCACGTTGCCCGAGGCATTTCGCGACTGCCAGGTTCACCGGCTCGCCGGCTTTTACCGCGAGGTGCAAAAGACGCTCGCGCAACTCGCGCCGTTGAATCCGGAGAATCCGCGCATTGTGATGCTCACGCCGGGACCTTACAACGAAACCTATTTTGAACAGGCGTATCTTGCACGCTACCTCGGCTATCAGCTCGTCGAAGGCCAGGATTTAACTGTGCGCGATGACTGCGTGTTTCTCAAAACCCTCGCCGGCCTCGAAGCGGTGGACGTGATTTTGCGCCGCGTGGACGATGAATTTTGCGATTCGCTGGAGCTGCGCAACGACTCGATTCTCGGCGTGCCTGGTCTGATCGAGGCCGCGCGCGAAGGCAACGTGACGATTGCGAATCTGCCCGGCAGCAGCCTGCTCCAAAGCCCGGCGTTCATGGCGTTTCTGCCCGGCCTGAGCCGGCATGTGCTCGGCGAAAAATTAAAACTGCCGTCGGTCGCGACCTGGTGGTGCGGCCAGAAGTCGGCGGAAAATTATGTCCTTGAACACCTCGACGAGCTGTATGTGAAACCTGCGTTCCGGCAACGCCAGCCCGGCCCCGCGCCGGAAAAGAATTTATCCGCAGCGGCACGCGCCGCGCTGGTGGATCGAATTAAATTTCAGCCGCACGGATTTGTCGCGCAGGAATGGGTGGAACTGTCCACCGCGCCTGCGCTCGACGGAAACAAACTAGTGCCGCGCCCGGTTTCTTTGCGCGTTTATCTGGTGGCGACAGAAAACGGCTATGCAGTAATGCCCGGCGGCCTGTCGCGCGTCGCACCGCGCGCCGGGGCCAGTTCCGTTTCCATGCAGCGCGGCGGCGCGAGCAAGGACACTTGGGTGTTGAGCGATCAGCCGGTGCCGGAAGTTTCCCTGCTTTCGGAAAGCGGGCCGAACATCGAACTGCGCCGCGTGGGCAACAATCTGCCGTCGCGCCTGGCGGATAATTTTTTCTGGCTCGGCCGCTATGCCGAGCGCGCCGACGCCACAACCCGATTGTTGCGGAGCGCCCTGCGGCGATTCACGCCCGAACGCGGCGGTGGCACGCTGCCGCACCTCGCGCCGCTGCTCGAAACCTTGGAACAACAGGGCCAGTTGGATCGCCAATCCAAGCAGACGCAGAGCCAGGGCCAGAGCCAGTCCATGTCCCGGCAAAATCCCGAGGCGCTCGAAGCCGGGCTGCTCACGGCGATTTTTGATCCGCAACGCGACGGCAGCGTGCGCCAGTTGGTCGGCCACTTGCAGCGCATCGCAATGTTTGTGCGCGACCGCACGTCGAATGATTTGTGGCGCGCGGCGAACCAACTCGGCGATTTGCTCGCCAACGCGCCGAAGGAAAAAATCCTGCTCGCCGCCGACGCGCTGGGGATTTTGAACCAGACGCTGCTCGGTCTCGCGTCCTTCCACGGACTGGCGCGGGAAAACATGACCCGCGCGCAAGGCTGGCGGTTCATTGACATCGGCATGAGAATTGAACGGGCGTTGAGCCTGTGCACGTTTCTGGATTGTTCGCTGCGTTCGCCGGACGCCGACAATCCGAGCGTGCTGGAAGCCGTGTTGGAAGTTGCCGACAGCACGCTGACCTACCGCTCACGCTACAACTTGCTGCCAAACATCGCGGCGGTCTATGATCTGGTGCTGCTTGATGACACGAATCCGCGCTCGTTGTTTTTCCAGATCAACCAGCTCGCGCAGCACTTCGAACGGCTGCCGCGCGAAAGCGAGTCGGTGACGCCGCAGCAGAAAATTTTGCGCGAGTGCAGTTCGCGCCTGCGCACGCTCGACACGCGCGAACTGGCCGCGCATCCGAAAAACTGGCCGGCGGGCGAAACCGGCCGCGTCATCGCCGAGACGCTGCGTGACCTGCCGCGGCTATCCGACGCCATCGCGGTGAGCTATTTTGCGCACTCGGAAATCTCGCGGACCGGCGGAGGCTACCAGCCATGACTTTCAACCTCGTTCATTCCACGATTTACGAATACGCCTCGCCCGTGACGGTTTCGCATCATGCGGCGCGGGTGGAGCCGCGCGCGCTGCCGCGGCAGCAGGTGGAGGATTTTTCACTGCGCATTGGGCCGACCCCGGCGGTCATCAAGTCGCGCGTAGATTTCTTCGGCAACCAGGTCTGCGGTTTCAGCATCCAGGAAATCCACCAGCGCCTGGAAATCATGGCGCGCAGCCGGGTGACGGTGGCCGCCGCCAAGCCGCCGGCGCTGTCGCTGTCGCCGGACTGGGAGGGCGTGGTGAAATTGTTTTCCGACCCGGTTTTGCCCGGAGTGGTCGAGCCGTATCAATTTATGTTTGATTCACCGTTGTTGGGCGCGTCACCGGAGCTGGCTGATTACGCGCGCAAAAGTTTCCTGGCAAAAACGCCGCTGCTCGCCGCCGTCGCCGATTTGAACCGCCGGATTTTTTCCGATTTCAAATACGACCCCACGGCGACAACGGTGGCGACTCCACTGGAAGAGGTTTTGGAAAAACGGCGCGGGGTCTGTCAGGACTTCGCGCATGTGGCCATCGCCAGCCTGCGTTCGCTTGGCCTGCCGGCGCGCTACGTCAGCGGTTATCTGCGCACGCGTCCGCCGGCCGGCCAGGAACGGCTCGTGGGCGCGGATGCGAGCCACGCGTGGTTCGCGGTGTTTTGTCCCGATGTCGGCTGGGTGGATTTCGATCCGACCAACAATCTGCTGCCTGCCGAGGAGCATATCACGGTCGCGTTTGGCCGCGATTATTCGGACGTGAGACCCGTCAGCGGCGTCATCACCGGCGGCGGCGCGCATGTCGTGAAAGTTTCGGTGGACGTGGAGGTGGTGTGATTATGGAAAACATCGAACATCGAACATTGAACATCCAACGCCCAATGCGGCGTGCGGCGCGGCTTTGGAGGCATGAAGTTACGGCAGTTTTTCCGCATGAAATTTGAAATCTTTCATCGCACGGCCTACCTCTACGCGTCGCCGGTGCATGACAGCTTCAACGAGGCGCGGCTGCAGCCGTTTTCCAACGCGCTGCAGACGGTGGATTATTTTTTGCTGAAGGTGCTGCCAGCCGCGCGGCTGCGGCATCACCATGATTTTTACTCGAACACGATCCATCATTTCGACATTGCCGAGCCGCACACGGCCCTGCTTGTGGAAAGCCATCTGCGCGTGACGACGTGGAAGCCCGCGCTGCCGGCCAAAACCGATTCGCCCTGGCCGCTGGCGCGTATCGGCGAAGTCCTGCGCGAACCGCGGATTTTTGATTTTTTGCAGGACAGCCATTACGTGGAGCTGTCGCCGGAAGTGTGGCGGCTGGCGCTGGACGCGACGGTGGGCGTGACGGACACCTGGCAGGCAGCGCTGGCCATCCTGAATTTCATCCACGCGGACTTCAAATATGAATCCTGCTCCACGACCGTCCACACGCACATGCGGGACGTATTGCAGGAAAAACGCGGCGTCTGCCAGGATTTCGCGCATGTAATGATCGGGCTTTGCCGTGCGCTGAAAATTCCCGCGCTTTATGTCAGCGGCTATCTCGCCACGGAAACCGCGAGCGCGACGCACGCGTGGGTGGAAGTTTTGATTCCCGGCACCGGCTGGATCGCGCTGGACCCGACGCACAACCGGCCGGTGGATGACACCTATGTGAAAATCGCCGTCGGGCGCGACTACGCCGACGTGCCGCCCGTGGCGGGAAATTACAAGGGCACCATGGAACGCCAGCTGGAGGTGAAAGTGGACATCAAGCGGCTGGAGTAGCGGCCGGTTTTTGAAATTTTCTCAGGATTCAAACAGATTGTGGTCCTGGCCTGATGTTTGGGCGGAGGAAATGAATCACCGCCAGTGGCCGCGCTCGTTGTGCCAGCCGTGTTCGTCATGCCAGGCGCGG
>CAYVGC010000069.1:0-23794 GCA_964449815.1 uncultured Bifidobacteriaceae bacterium | reverse complement strand
GGCCGACCACCCAAAGCAGTCCGTATTTGAACTGGGCGCCGCCCTGGAGATCAGTCCCCCAGTTGCCCGGATCCATGTAGGCCACGCTGACCAAAACCGCCGGGCCGAAGAATGCGGCCATTTGCCGCCAGAAGCCGGCGCGCGAAGACGGCACTTTTACGCTGCCATGCATTCCTTCCAGCGACACCGCGCCGGGGCGCGAAACCGTGGCGATTCTGTCCTTCGCCGGTTCCCACAAGTCCGTTGGGGTGTGATCGTCTTTGCTCATAAAGTCCGGTTCATTTGCTGAAACTCCCAGTGCAGCCGCCCGCTAAATACCGACACCGGTCCACAATCCTGGTTGAAAGCCGGATCGCTGATGAATTGATAATCCAAAGTGTGCGGACGGCTTTCCAAATTTTGAAATCGTAGTAAGTTTCCAGAATTTTCCCCCAGCCATAATTCAAATTGCCGCCGCCCGCCAGGATGCCGGTGCCGCCGGCCTCCACAAATTTCTGATGCGCTTGGGAGATGCCGTTGAGCGCGCCGGCGAGGTCGAACGTGTTTGTCGGGCACGTCCTCCTGCTCGCCGCCCAAGCCGATGGTCTGGCGGATGAACAGGCGCGTGATGGCGCCGTTGGGAACGCTCGTGCCGAGACGAAACGCTTCGCCGTTGGGAAACCCTTCCACATCGAGCGTGTTGTTCACGTCAAAACCCTGCCACAACATCCCGTCAATGTGCGCTTCGGCCCCGCGCCAGAGATTGACCCCGGCCAGCAAATCCAGCGAAACCGATTCTCGCGCCTCGCCGCCGGGCGGCAGGCTGTTTGGCCCGGAATAATTCGCCGGAAAGCCGGGATAACCCTGCACAATGTCGGTGTTCTGAACGTGCCAGTTCCAAGTCTGCACCGGGGAGTTGGTGGAACTTGCGAGCGGGGGAGATTCCTGCGCCGTTGCGCCCCAGACCGTCAGCGAATGAATGAGGCCGGTGGCCGGGGTTGGGAACAATCTGTTTTGCATCAACAACAAAATATGTAGCTATGGATACAATTTAAGCCCCGGGCTGTCAACAAGAATGTAGCTTGGGTTACAAAATAAAGGCTGGACGTCAAAACGGCGGTGGGATTCACTCTTTCAAACTATGCCGCGTGCCACCAAGAAATCATCCGCTTTTGAGCGGGCTGCCGCCGGGAATTCGCCGGCGCAGCAGGCCGAGAATTTCCGCCGTTCTCGCCGCGACCGCGCCCTGGAGACGGCGCAGGATTATGTCGAGGCCATTGCCGATTTGACCGTGGCGCTGGGCGAAGCGCGGGTGGTGGATCTAGCCCGGCGGCTGGGGGTGACTCATGTGACGGTCAACCGCACTCTGGCGCGTCTGAAAAAAAGCGGGTTCGTAAACACGAAGCCTTACCGCGCGATTTTTCTCACCGAGGCGGGAAACAGGCTGGCGGAAGAGTGCAAGCGGCGGCATGGAACTGTGGTGGCTTTCCTGCATTCGCTCGGAATTGCGGCCAGAACGGCCGAGCTGGATGCGGAAGGCATCGAACATCACGTCAGCCCGGAAACCCTGGCGGCCTTCGAGCGCATGTTGAAACGACCTGGCTGATGCGACCGCTGGATCTACAACCTATCGGGAATGAACTGGCCATTCGATGGGCCGATGGCGGCGAAAGTTTCATCGTGCTGGACAAGCTCCGGCGGGCCTGTCCCTGCGCCGGCTGCAAAGGCGAGACGGACGTCCTGGGCAACCTCTACAAAAACCCCGAAAAGCCGCTGACGGTGAAGGCGTTTGAACTGGTCAGGATTGTCAGCGTGGGCGGCTATGCCATCCAGCCCGTCTGGGCGGACGGCCACAGCACGGGCATTTACTCATTCGACTATCTGCGGCGTTTAGCCTCTCAAGCCTGACCGGCGGCGGGAAGGAATTGTTTCGTAAATCTTCACTGGGTTGGAACCACGCGATAAAATCGCTGAGGTTCAGCCCCCACCTGGACCGAAGCGGCACCCGTCCAATTGGAAGCGGTGATGGTCGTCAAGTTGATCCATGCAGCCTGGGTCAAATTGGTTTTATACTGCACTTGGTAGGTGTTTCCGGCCACGGCACTCCAAGTCAGGGCAAACGCATTCAAAGTATCTTGCTTTTCCAAACGAACAATCGAGGAGCTGGGAGTGAAAGGCAACACGGCTCCGCGGATGGTGTCGTTGTTTGCGTCTGACACATAGACATTGGTGTTGTTATCCACCGCGATGCCAAAGGGTCCGTTCAAACGCACCTTGACGCCAACCCCGTCCATACTGCCGGAACTTCCGGCCAGTCCGGCAACTGTGAACACGGTCCAGCTCGTTCCCGCCGGGGCCAAACGGCGGATGGTATTGTTGCCATAATCCGCCACATAAAGATTTCCATCCACGCCGGCGGCAATGCCAGTGGGCTGATTGAATTGTGCGGCACTGCCAATGCCATCAGCACTGCCAGGAGGACTGCCGCTCTTGCCGGCGATGGTGGTCACCACCCAGTTTGTGCCCAACGGCGTCAGTTGTCGGATCGTATTGAAATATTTATCGGCAACAAAAATCATCCCGCTGGCATTTACTGTGATACCATAAGGGTTTCCGAACTGCGCACTCCAATTGGTGCCGTCATTTATCCCAAAACTGCCGCCAGCAACGGTGCTGACTGTCCAGAACACCCCGTTAAATGTCATTTTTCTGATGCTATAATTACCTTCGTCCGCCACATACAGGTTGCCACTTTTATCTGCGGCAATACCCATGGGCAAATTGAAGCGGGCATTGCTGCCGTCGTTGGTTCCTTTGGTGCCAACAAGCCCGGCAATGGTGCTGACCATCCAGCTGGTTCCAGACGGTGTTAATTGGCGGATGGTTTGATTGTAGGTGTCCGCAACAAATACATTGTCGCCAACACCCACGGCGATGCCGTAAGGTGCGTTGAAGCGGGAATTGGTGCTGGTGCCATCAGCGCCACCGTAATTGCCGGCCAGTCCGGCAATGGTGGTGACGGCCCAGCCCGTCGCGGACGGGGTCAATTCGCGGATGACTTGATTATACATGTCCGCCACAAAAATGTTAGTATGACTGTCCACCGCAATGCCGTGGGGATTGCCAAACAGTGCGTTGGTATTCATGCCGTCCGAGCTGCCGCTGGTGAGAGCCAGCCCGGCCAACGTGCCAAGGTAAACAGGTGTAGAGTTGTTCACGCTGACGGCAAGCAAGACAGGTGCGCTGGTGCCGCTGCCCCACGAATTGGTTGCCACGCATTGGAACGGTTTTCCGTTCATGCTCAAATCCACTGGATTGATGGTTAAAGTAGTGGTTGTGGAACCGCTGTTCGTTCCATCATCATTTACGTTGACCCATGTTAAACTGCCGCTGGGCTGGTATTGCCACTGATAGTATAAAGGGGGAGTTCCGGCAGCAAATGCACTAAACGTGGTGTTTGACCCGTCCCCGACAATTTGATTTTGCGGTTGGGTGATGAAAACCGGGGCTAATCCGGTTACAGTCAGCGTGACGGGTGGAGCGCTGGTGGCGCTGCCCAGAGTATTGGTGACCACGCATTGGAACAATACTCCGCTCATGGTCAAACTTACCGGATTAATCGTTAAATTAGTGGTTGTGGAACCGCTATTTGTTCCATCATCGTTGACATTGACCCAGGTTGAGCTGCCGCTGGGCTGGTATTGCCATTGGAAGAATAGCGGCAATTGACCGGTGGCATCAGCAGTAAAAAGAGCATTTGCCCCAAGGATAACAGTTTCATTTTGCGGCTGAAGGGTGAATGTCGGCGGTCCCTGCGCCGGAACCAAAGTAAAGTTGGCTCCCCAAACATTGCCGCTGGTTGTTCCGGAGTCGGATGACGTGGTTGTGCTGCAGCTGCTGCTGACAGGAAAATAGCCCATGTTTGTCACCGTGAGCGTGTAAGTGGAAGCAGAAGGCACTCCCGCCAGAGCATAGATGCCGTTGGAATCCGTAATCGCCTGATAAGCGCCACCTCCGATGCGGGTGGCTGTAATGCAGGCATCTTTGACAGGCAATCCAGAGTTGTCCACCACCCGTCCGCTGATGATTTCACCGCTACCATTCGTATAAACGTTGTAAATACACTCGGTGACATTCCAAAAGTAGGAATAAGTTCCAGAAACTGGATCATACATGTCAATAATAGGCAACTGATACCAGGCGTCATAGGCTCCGCTCCAGCCCATGTTCAGGTGATGATAGAGCGCACCAAAGCAATACCCATAACCGTCACACACAATGGCATGGGCCCCTGGATCGCCAGTGATGCCCAGCAGAACCGGCAACCGCGCGTCCAAATTGGGGTTCATCATGTTGAACAAACTGCACTCAAAACACCCAGTATCCAGATTTGTTACGGAATTTACAATAACATTGCTATATTTAAACGTGCTGATCAGCGCGGCTTTGGCGTCAGTCATGTAAGCGCCGGATGATGCCGTTGTATACTGCATGTGAACCGCAACACCGGCATCGGCGGTGAGCGCGCCAACAGACTGAGCTTGAAGGGGGGTGAGTGAAAAGTAGTCGGGGGCCAGAGGCATATCGCTCCAGTCATAAGAGCCTCCGCTGCCGTCGCCGCCGCGCAAATTACGCCCCACTGAGTTGCCATTCGCTGTGACCGTAAAACATGGAGTCCCAACGCCTGTTGATGGACAATGAAAGTAATACATCAACTGCGCCATGGCGGTTGCCACACACCCGCAAACATCATTGTCCGTGTTTCTCGGCTCGTGGGGCGGAGTGAAATAATTATAGCAGGCCTTCGCGTCACTGACGACCATTTTTATTCCAATCGTGGTTAAAACCTGATGTGTGACAGCATTGCCGGCTGAACCAGTCGCAATGTCAGAAAAGACTCCGTTTCCGACCAAAACCTGATTGGCGATAACTTGGCCGAATTCATTGGTGAACACAATGGGGATGGTAACGGTGACGGAAATCGAATTGGTAATATTATTGTCTGGTCCGTTGTCGACACTGACACTAACACTCTGGCCTCCAAACCAATAGTTGACGGGATTTCCGGGGCCATTGGTGATAATCAATGTGCCTTGCACGTTTGTGAATGCAACACTGGTGGTTGTAATGTCATTGAGTGAGTTGGTTACAAAATGTGTTGTGATTGCAACTGTATTGGTGACCCAAATCATGTTGGTGACGGTAGTGTAGAGATTTCCCTGGTCCCAGAGAGTATTGATAAACGGAGCAACCCGCAGATCTGAAATTCCAATGCTTCCACCAACCCCCACCGCGTTCGGTTGCGCCCCGCTGGCCGCATATTGCGCTAATTTTTGCCATTTAATGCGGTTTGCCTGCCCCTTCGGGCTGCCGCTACCCTGCGCTCGCGCTCTTGCCATCCGAACAGGCATGTCTCGGCTGATCAAAGCTCCCAAGGGATTTCGAAGTGACGGGTCAAAACTGCCTTTTTCGACAAAAGCAACGATGGGTTCGGCCAGGTCCTCCGCCGACACAATCACAAAGCCCGACGGTTCCAGATTAACCACATGATACAAAGGGACCCCTGATCCATCTTTGAAGGTCTCCACGCTTTTGACCTTGTTTCCCAGCTTGGTTCCCAATGGTGAAGGTTGCAACTGAAGCCAGCCTCTGGTCATGAATGCGGCTGTGGCAGAATCAACTGGAGCGCCAGAGGTCATAAGCGCGAAACAGAGGAAACCAACCAGCAAGGCAAGACTTTTGATAAGTTTCATAGTTCAAAAAGTGTTTGAAAAAATGATTTTCATGGGAGAATTTGCACGCGGTAGAATTTCACCGTGCCAGTGGAGTTGTCGTCAAACTCCATGTCTGTCCCGGTGCCGGTGTTGGTGGCGATGGCCGTCCACTTGCCGGTGAAAAGGCTGCTGGAGCTTTGAACGACGTATTCAACCCCGTTCACGCTGGGCCAATGTATGGCCGTGGCGGAACCCGACGGCACTGGCGTCTTGGAATTCAGACTGGGGAAGTCATTGGCAGTGTTAGGGTCAACGCCGGCCACATATTTCATCCAGTTATTGATGTCATCACCTGAAGGGCATGCGTTGGAGATCGAGAGGTAATTGTTGACGGTGCCAAACCAACGCAGGCGCCAGGAGTCAGGAATGCCGTCAGCGTAGCTGGAATTGGTGTGGCTCGCCAAGGTGATGAGACCGGTAAGGGTCTGTTTCGGAAACGAGGCCAGACCGTTGGGTGACGCCGAAGCGTGGTCGAAATGCACGGCGTAGGCGGCATTGGTCGAGGCGCTGGCAGGGATGGTGACGGTCAACATGCCGATGGTCACGGTGCCAGTCAGGCCGGTATTAGTGCTGTTGAGCCAGACGGCGGAGAAATTGTCATTACCGTCGGAGTCGGTGGTCAAGGGAGCTCCCAGCACGGTTGCAGTTTGTGTGAATTGAACCGGAACGGCGAGGTCGGGGGAACCGTCCAGCGGCGAGACAGTCAAATTCAGCATCAGCACACGAAGCGGGTAGCTGCCAAAGATGGTCGCATTAACGGGCACCTGGATGGTTTGACCGGCGGAACCTTGAACGTCACCTGCCGTGAAATTAACCTGCGGGTTGGTGGCGGAAACAGTTTTAGCCTCGCTCTGGATGGGAGACTCTTTGGCAGCCAAGTGCGAGGCCACATTGGGCGCAATTTCTGCGACGCGCTGGCCGTTGTTCCAATAACGATCGAAGCAGATGAGGCTGGAATCGAGCGAGCGGCGGAAGGTGACATACACATCGCACACGTCCAACACGCCGTCACCAAAAGCAATCTGGTTGATGCTGGTGTCATTCCCGTCGAACAGCGGGTTGATTGCGCTGGGGCCTGAGATATATGAGTTAAACTCCAGATAGCCATGTCCCAGATCCACATAAGTTCCACCGCAGGAATCCATGGCGTCGAAGAAGTCGCTGCCGGGTGGCGGGCTGTTCAAACCGTAAATGGCGGATTGAAATACTTGTTCAACATCGGCATTGACAATGTTGCTTGAACCGAAATCCCCGGCGTTGAACCAACGGAAGGGATAGACGCTGCCGGCAAGATAACTTCGCTGGCCAACGGTGACAACCTTCAGGGCATTGATAGGACCGCCGCCCGCAGTTGAACCGTTGGTGGGTGCGGCGATGAACACGTCTGCCCCGGGTGCGCCAATTCCATCCGACGTCGCCGATGGACGACCGATCTGAATTTGATAAGTCTGGCCGTTGGTGGCACTGGTCGGAATTCCGAACGCATAACCGCCCACTTCCACACTTCCGCTGGCGGATGTGTGCAAAACATCATGGGCAATTGAGTAAGTAATCAAGTCTTGTGACGTCGTGTCGTATAAATTGGTTTTGCCGGCTCGCTCCAGCCAGCCGACGGCCAGCAGGTTGTTCAAGCTGTTCGTAGCTACAAGACTTTCAAACCAGTTGCCCTCGTAGTAAATACTGTTCGAGGTTGGCGGAGGATTAAGGCCGGTGGTTACATATGCATACGGTGGAATCGGGACGTAAATGCCTGGCTCGTTTGGAACCGGCTTCATGAGCATGCTTTGAAAGTTAAAATTATTGGGCGTAATGGCTGGACCAGGGTTGGGGCCGGCATTGGTCGCGGTCAAATTGAACTGAAGACTGTATATCGTTGTGTTTGGCAGGGTGGAAAGGGTTACCGGAGCATAAAAAGTCTGGCCGGGCGCGGCGATAAAATCGCTGGAAGCCTCACCCGAGGCGAAACCGAAACTGATGACGTTGGCCACAAAATTTGAAGGCGAGAACGAAGTGCTCACAGTGGCACTGGGCTGGTAATGGTCACGAAAAGCTGTGACTTTGAACAGGACATTGGTCGTAATGGGGAATCCGACGGTCCACAGATTGGTCGCGCTGGCCACTGTTCCCAAGTCAACACCATTGTTGGTGGACGGGTCAGATCCATCAATTGTATAATAAAGATGCGCATTGGCTGTGGCATCGCTGATGGTAAATTGCGCCGCATTGTCCCCGGTGATGTTGGGATTGGCGGTGACAAACTGGAATCGGGCCTGAACAATCGCACTGTTGGGACTGCCATCACTCTTCGCACCAAACGCCTTGATGGTCACGTCGGACAGTGAAGGGTTTATCGAATAAATGGCGACCTGACTGGGGGAATCTCCATCCTGATAGCCCACCGGTGCTGAGGCGGAATTAGTGGCCGGATCTGGAATGGTGCTAGCCGTAGGCCCGTAAGTATAATATGACTGGCTGCCTGCCGCTCCGACAATGACAATAGGCGCATCGTTGTTAAAAACAAAGGACGCAACCGGATGAAAGACCGAGGTATAAAGTGGATAGGTTGTAGCTGGGAAGTCAACATAGCCAATTTGCGGGTCGGGCACCGGTGGCAATGGAGGTTGGATACTGGCCACCGCCGAATTTGGACTTTCCCCGCCGGCATTTACCGCTGAAACAACATAATAATAAGTCGAGCCGCCAAACACATTGGTGTCCGTGAAAGTGGTGGTGCCGGTGCTGCCAATCAAGGTGTAAGTTGCGTTGGTGGAGGTCGAGCGTTTGACGTTGTAATTAGTTGCACCGCTGGAGGCAGACCAGTTCAAGGCAACCTGGCCATAAGTCGCCGTTGCCACCAAGTTGAGCGGGGCGGGCGGCGGCGGTATCGGCGCTTGTATTCCCGTGCTTAACAGGCCGCGGATGTCCTTGTAAGTATTTTCCGAGGCAAAAACGGTTCCGGCAGTGCCGATGGCAATGCCCACCGGTGAAAGCATGGAAACAAAATTTGGACTGCTCGCGCTTACGGGGTCAATTGGCAGGCCGAACCAAAGAGTGGCGTTGGTGGAGTTAAGCGCCGAGGCAACGGTTCCCAAATCGTCGGCCACCACCACCCGGTTGTTGCCGGAGTCTGCGATGAGCAGCAGGCCGCCGTTGGCCTGGGCCAGCCACATCGGCTGGTTCAATTTGGCAAAACCAACGCCACCAAAATTAGTGCCGGAAGATCCGAGGACTCCGGTGAACAGAACGGCATTGGTGGCCGTCGGCGCGATCTTCCACAAAACCTGGTTGCCGGCATCGCTGACGACCACGGAACCATTGTCGAGCACCGCGATGCCTTGCAACTGAACATTCCCGTTCGTGGTGATGGTCGTCAACGTGTTGGAACCACTGGAACTGAACTTTTGAACCGCGCCGTTTAGTTCCGACACGTAAATGTCTCCTGAAAAGGTCAATTTCATTGCTGTCGGTAGGGACAGCGAAGCCGCATTGGTGCCGAGCAAGTTGCCGTATTTGTCGAATTCCACAATAGAGCCATCGCCGCCGGTTCCCTGATTGAGCACATATAAGTTGTCGCTGCTATCCAAGGCGACATCAACTGGTTGATAAATGCCGCTGCTGGCATCCAGAAAAACAGTCGTCTGATTATTTGCCAGATTCAACTGGCTGATTGTGTTATTGGTTAGATCAGCAATATAGAGTTCCGTGTTCTCGTTATTCAAGGCGATACCGGTCGGACTGGAATAAACGGGCAGGGGAACACCCGGATTAGAGGGCGGGTAATTCACATCCGTTGCGGTCAAACCGCGAATATCTTCATAATAGGTTTCCGAGGCGAAGACTTCGCCGTCGTTGCCGGCGGCCACGCCGGATGGTGACACCATGGGAACAAATTTTGGACTGGCGCTGGTAACCGGGTCCCCGTTCTGGCCAAACCAGATGCTGGCATCGGCGGAGTTGAGGATGTTGGTAATATAACCGTTGCGGGTGACTGTAATAAGCCGGTTGTTGCCAAAGTCGGCAACCAGCAACTGGTCGCCGCCGACACGAGCGAGTTGCAGCGGTTGGTTCAGTTTGGCCACATTGTTAGAACCAAGCGAGGTGCCGCCGATGCCGATTTGTCCGGTTAGGAGGCTCACGGTCTTGGTAATGGCATTGACTGTCCAGATGACTTGGTTGCCCGCGTCGCTGACGGCAATAGTGCCGTCGTCAAACAGGGCCGCGCCTTGTAGCGACACATTCGCGTTGGTGAGGGTCGCAAGTGTGATGATCTTTCCGGATGAAGTAACGAGGCAAACTGCCCCGGTCTGTTCGGCCACCACGAAATTGCCGTAAGCGTCCTCCGTGAACGCGGTCGGCCGATTCAAGCCGGCGGCGATGGTGCCTAGCGGATTGCCATAGATGTCAAAGGCCAGGATGGCGCCGTTGGTGCCGCTATTCTGGTCAAGAACATTAATATAGGGAATGTATTTGCTGGTGTCCACCAGCACGGATACCGGGTGGTTGAGGCCATTCGACGCCGCTAGGAAGACCGAAGTCAGGTTGCTGTTCAAATCCAGCAGTTTGACGAGATGGGCGGCGGGATCGGCGATGAAGAGATAATTGTCTCTGGGATCAAAGCTCATACCGGACGGCGTGAGAAACGCCGGCAACAGCACATTCACGGGCGTTGGCGCGGCGACGATTGCTGTCAGGCCGCGAATGTCGGGATAATATGTTTCGGAGGCGAAAACACTTCCCGAGCTGCTGACCGCGACGCCGACGGGCGAAGTCATCGACACAAACTTAGCGCTGCCGTTGGGGGCTGGATCCCCCGGCTGGCCAAACCAGACGGTCGCGTTCGTGGAGTTCAAAACATTAGTGATGGACCCATCGCGACCAACTGTGACTAGCCGGTTGTTGCCGGTGTCGGCAAGGACCAACTGGTCGTTGCCGGCGCGGGCCATCTGGTGCGGCTGAAATAGCTTTGCGCAATTGGAAGCTCCAATTGTCGTCCCGCTACAACCAAATTGCCCCGTTAATATGCTGATGTTTTTTGTGATGGTGTTGACGGTCCAAATGACTTGGTTGCCGGCGTCGCTGACGGCGATGCTGCCGTCATCAAACAACGCGATGCCCTGCAGGGAAACATTGGCGTTGGTAATGGTGGCCAAAATATCCGTGATTCCGGAAGGATATACTAGACAAATGTTACCAGATTGTTCGGCAACAAAGGTGTTCCCGTTCGCATCCATGGTGAACGCTGTCGGGTCACTTAAACCAGTGGCATTAGTTCCCAACGGACAGTCACACCCATAAGGAGAGAAGGAAACAATGTTGCCATTGGTGCCGTTATTTTGGTTGAGAACATATAGGTTGTTGTTGGCACCGAACAAGACCGCGATAGGGTGATTGATACCGTTGGTGGCGGTCAGATAATCAGTGGTCAGATTGTTAGCAAAATTCAATCTCTCCACGGCATTGTTGGCAAAGTCTGCGACGAACAAATCACTGCCGGAGGAATCAATCGCGACACCCGCTGGATAGTTGAAGAAGGGCAGGGTGACGATAGGCGTCGCGGGCGGGGCGGTTACGCCGGTTGCGGTCAAACCGCGAATATCTTCATAATAGGTTTCCGAGGCGAAGACTTCGCCGTCGTTGCCGGCGGCCACGCCGGATGGTGACACCATGGGAACAAATTTTGGACTGGCGCTGGTAACCGGGTCGCCGTTCTGGCCGAACCAGATGCTGGCTGTCAACGAATTGAGACTGTTGGTGCTGACCGTGCCGTTGCGCTGAATCAGCACGAGCCGATTGTTGCCATAGTCGGCGGCGACGATTTGATTGCCGCCAACCCGGGCGAGCTGGCGAGGCTGGTATAATTTGGCGAAGTTGGAAGCGCCCACGGCGATACCACTCATGCCAAGCTGACCGGTGAGCTTGGTTACTATTTTGGTGATGGGGTTGATCGTCCAGATGACGTGATTACCGGCGTCACTTACGGCAAGGTTGCCATCATTGAAGATGGCGATGCCTTGCAGCGAGACATTCGCGTTGGTGACAGTCACGACGATATTGGACATGCCCATTCCGAAGGCGCGAATATTGCCGGATTGCTCGGTGACAAAGAGGTTGCCGTCGCCGTCCATCGTGAATGCCGTGGGCTGGTTCAAGCCGGTAGCCACCGGGCCGTAGGCGTTGCCATAAATATCAAATTCTAGGATGAAGCCGTTTCCGGGAGTTCCCTGGTTGAGGACATAAACGTTTTCGTTGGTGTCCGTTAGCACCGAAACTGGGTTCAATAGTCCGTCATCGGCGGACAGGAAAGTGGAGGTTACATTGGCATCAAGGTCCAATTGTCGCACCGTGTTATTAGCGGAATCGGCGATGAACAAATTATTGCCGATACTGTCAAACGCGATGCCTTGCGGAGAGCTGAAGGTTGGCGGGTAGCCCGGTCGCGGCGCGCTCAAGCCCGTGCCAGTGACGTGCCGGAGGACATGATAGTAATCCTCTGCTATAAACACCGATCCATTAGTTGCGACCACCACGCCAGAAGGAAGACGGGATTCGGCATATCCAGGCAAGATTCCACTTGTGCCGTCAAGCCAGCCCGGGAATTGGTCGCTGGTGGTGTTGGGATTTCCCCAGTAATTGGAATTGACGCCGTAAAGCAAGGTGACGGTTCCAGTTATCGTATTTAGTAATTTCACACGGTTATTGCCCGTGTCGTCCACGACCAGGATGCCGTTTCCGGCTTTGGCGATGTTGGCCGGATGATTGAAGATTGCATCGGTGGCGGGCACGGGCCAATTATCCGGGTTGTCACCGGCTCCATTGAATCCTGCGAGCTTGGTGACATTGTTGGAAGGATTGCCGGCATAAGGATTCATCAACCAGATTCCGCTGTTGGTGCCTGCGTCGCTCAACGCGAGCTGACCGTTATCCAGGACGGCGATGCCTTGCAGGCGAGTGCCGGAATTGGTGATCACGCCCACCACGCTGACGGCGTTGGGCGGCGTGATGCGCAGCACAGAGTTATTGCCGACCGTCACAAATAGGTTGGTCAAACCGTCCATGGCCATCGCCGTGGCATTGGTCAGGTGCGAGGCATTCGTAACCACAAACGTCGGGTAGCCGAGGGAGGCGGCGTTGAATTGGAGCAGGGTGCCGTTCATGCCGTTGCCCTGGTTCAACACATAGACATTCGTGGCCCCGTCCACGACCACGGAGACCGGCCGGCTGATGCCCCGGGTGACGGCGGGCGAAAATGAATTGGAAAATGTCGTGGTGGTGCTGCTGGTATTTCCGGGTTGCGTGATGATGCGAACGACATCATTGGAATAGTCGGCCACGAACAAGTAATTGCCGGCGGGGTCCATGGCCAGGCCGGACGGCTGGTTGAATCTGGCTTGCAGCGTGGGGCCGTCCTGGTGGCCGGAATAAGGAGCGGATGGGGCGCCGCCGCCGATGGTGGTAACGGTCTGCGCCTGGAGGTGGCTGGCCAGCAATGCCAGCCCCAGTGCGGCGCAGTCCCGCAACCAAAGCTTGAGAATCTTGTTTTTCATAGACTGACGATATGGTTTTTAACTCTCCGGGCTGCGATTGCGTTAATAATTTCCATTGCCGGCATTGATTTTTTCCTTGTTGAATTCACCCGGCAACGGTGCGGGATTGCTCCAGTCGGTTTCCGGTTCGGCCCCGTCCCACGGCTTGTGCGGGTTCATTGGCGACATCATCGTTTTTGGTTTTGACTGCAGGAAGGTGGAGTCCGTCGGCTGGAAGTCTCCATCGCGGACAATGGTTGGCGTCAGGAATATGATGAGGTTGTCCTTGGACATGGACTTGCTTTCGCTGTGGAAGGCCCAGCCCAATCCCGGTATGTCGCCCAAAAACGGCACCTTGCTGTAAGTGGCTGACGGATTATCCTGCACCAGACCGCCCATCACCAGCGTGTTGCCGTTGGGAATCATGACTTGGGATTCGATTCTGCGCCGGTCAAACTCCGGGACTGGATAGGAAAAACTGGGATTGCCAGAACCGCCCGGCACCGTGACCGTGACATCCGCAAAGTGATCGGAAACCTCCGGGGTCACCTTGAGCCAGATGTCGGCATTGGCCGAGATCCGCGGCGTCACGTCCAGGACCGTGCCGATGTTTGAATAGGTGACGGAAGACCCCCCCGCCGCCTGCTGGGTGCCGCCGGCGAAGTTGATGATCGGATAGGTGCGGACGAATTCAATATGAGCCGTCTGGTTGTCCAGGGTGACAATCCGCGGAGTGGAAACTATCTGGGCGTCATAAGAGGAGTTAAGAAAGGATATGACAGCCTTCACACCGTCGGCATTCAGAAAACCGGTGGCGGGAATCAGACCGCTGATGGTGCTGGCGGATATGCCGCCGACGCCGACGTTTTGAACCAGGTTCAAAACGGTGCTCTGGCCTGCGGGCGTGGTGGTGGTGGTGGTGTAGCCGCCACCCGGCGTGGTAGTGGTGGTGCTGCTACCTGGCGTCGTCGCGGTGGTGGCGGTGCCTGACAGTGTGCCATTGCCAAATGCCACATTTTGTGCGCTTAAGGTGGATGACCAGTCCACGCCTTTTTTGCTGCTTGGGTTGCTGGAGATTTCAATCAACTTGGTTTCGATAAGCACCTGTTTGGTCCGCTTGTCCAGTTGGGTGAGCAAAGTGTCCACGGACTGCTGTTCCGAATCGGTGGCCACCACCAGCAACTGGCTGGTGCGGTTGTCGGCAATGACCCGGCTGCGTTTGTCGCCCAAGACGGACTGCACGGCTTCCGTCATGTTGGAGACGCTCGCATATTGCAACTGCACCACGCGGGTGATCAGCGGCGGCGGTGCCAGCGGATCTTTCAAGGCAATCCGGTCAATGGCGGTCTTCTTGTCAATTATCAACTGCAGGCCGTAATTGTCGAGCAGGGCCAGCAGCGCGCTTTCCGCCGTGATGTTTTCCCAGCGGATGGACAGTTGCGGTTCCGTTTTGACCTGGCCGGTTTGATCCGGCTGGCCGTAGCCGATCTTGGGATCAAGCATGTAATTAATGCCGGCCTGACGGGCCAGGTTCTCAATGGCCGTGGTGATGGGCACGTCGGAGAATTGAATCAACGGAATGCTCACGGCCCCGTTGGCGGGCGCATTGGCGGTGCTGACGCCGGGGGGGGCGCTGTTGCTGGTGACGATGACGACCGCTGCCGCGCTGGTGTCAGCCGCGCCCGGGGCGGGCATGGCCTCCGGCACGCTGTTGGTTGCCGTCGCAACCGTGTTCGTCGCCGACAAGTCGGCAATCGCTGCGTTGGTGTTGTCAACCGGCTGGCTGGACGCGGCGGGGTTGGTCTGCGCACGGGCGATCAACACGCTGGCCAGTCCGGCGAACAGAATATTATAGGCGATTTTTTTCATGGCTGATTTGGTTTGGGGCGGCCCCTTAAGTATGATCGGGTTGTCTTTCTGGTTTGATGACTAATGATTTCTATTTGGTTCCAATGCGTAATTCGCGTTTTATTCCGTTGACTTCAATCACCACGATGCCGGCCCGGATGTCGGTGCAACGAACATGGACCTCTCCGGTCGGGGTGCGCACATCGCCCTCGTCGCCGACGGCAAACGTGTGGTTGTTAATGATCGCCATGGGGCGGCCGCGCTCAATGGAAATGCCTTTGACGCTGAAGGCGTTCACTTCCACCGTGTGTTTCGACGTCATGGCGTCTCCATAAGGACGGATTGATTCAGGAAAGAACGGATCCCGCCCTTCTTGCGCATTGGCCGGCATCACAAACACCGAACGGGCCGGCACCGGCTTGGCGGGCGCAGCCTTGGGCGCTGCGCCATCAGCCGCCGGCACTGCGGCGGCGGCAAGCGTAATCATCAATAAATTTTTTAGCACTGGGTTCACGGCTTCAATTGTTGGGTTTTATCAAGGCGACGATGTCCATCTTGAAATTCAAGTGTTCGTCGCCGGCGGCCGAGCTGCCGGCCGGCTCGACGGACAAGTTGAGCACGCGGCAATGGGGAAATTTGTTTTCAAAATCGGCGACAAATTTCCCCAGATCGTGATAGTAGCCCGTGCCGGTCAGTGAGAAGCGGATTTGCTTGTAGGGAAAGTTGCCGATCAAATCACAGTCACTCTGCGCCGGCTGGCCGATGGTGGGAATATCCACATGATAAGCGGACTTGAAGCGCCGCAGGGTGTCGTAGGTCCAGGCAGAGAGGTCGCCCGAAGCGACATCCTCCTCGGCATGGTCCAGCTGCTGGGTCAGATCCGCCAGCGCGCCGGCGGTCGCGTCCATCTGCTTGATGGTGCTTTTGATCTGCTCAAGCCGGGTGGTTTCCGAGCCAATGCTGTCGCCCAGCCGGCGGTTGTTTTCGCCCTGCGGACCGATCAGCAGAAAATAGACTAAACCAATCAGACCGGCCGTGGCGGCAAGCACCACGATCAACTGGTTTCGTTTGGCTGGCGGCAGGCGTTTCATGGGATCTTGTTGAAGCGGCATTCAATCGTGAACATCACATACGGTTTGCTGTCCAGCGGCGTCTGCACCGCCGACGGCGGGCCGGCCAGCTTGATGCCGCTGGCCGGGTCAATGCAGGCTTTGAGGAAATCCTGCTTGAGCAGGGCGTCTTTGAAATGGTTGATCTGGTCTCCGGGATTGGGGCTGAAATCCTTGGCGTCCAGCGTCAGCAAGATGTGCTCGGTGACCGTCGGCGGTTTTCCAGGGATGACCCCGAAGCTGTTGGTCTTGGCGGCAATGGCTGCCGTGGCGCTGTAGCTTTGTTCGATCCGCAAACGGTTTAACTGCACGTTCGGCACATAAGTTTGCTGCAGGGCGTTCATCAAGTCACCCTGCAAAAACCGGGCCGCGTTTAATTGTTGCAGGGCGTCCATCCGCTGCTGGACTTCGGAAATTTTCTTCAGGTTGATTTTCACCTGGGCAAAAGCGTTCGTGTGCGCCTGAATATCGGCCTGAACCTGGTTCAGCTTTTGCTTGGCGAGCATGAAGGTCAACCAGGTGGAACTGAACCAGACCAGCGAAAGCGCCACCAGAAACGCACCAAGGAGAATCGCGCGCTTCACCGGGTCGCGCCGGCGCAAATCCTCCTCCGCCAGCGCCTCGGCCAATAAATTGATGCGTATGGGCATAGTCTTAAAAAGCCGCCAGCGCGGCTCCAATGGCTACCGTCAGTTGCGATCCGATATGGTCCACCTCCACCGCCTGCTGGCCCGGCAAGGCCAGTTGCAAAAAACCGGTCGGATTCCACGTCTTGCATTCCAGCAGCAGTTCAGAATGGAGCATCTGCAAAATCATCTCCGAGCGCGCCGAGGCGCCGCTCAAATAAACGCGTGACACCGGGCGGTCCTGCTGGTGCTCGAAAAAGTCCAGCGAAGCCCGGATCTCGCGGCCCAGCGGAACCACCTGCATCTGCAACGCCGCCTCCACTTCCGGGGCCATGCCCACTTTGATGCCCTCGGCTTCCGCATAACTGATCCCCATGAACTCGGCCAGGCCCGCCGTCAGCTTGTCGCCGCCGATGTTCACCATGCGGGTCAAGGCGAGTTCTCCGCGATCCAGGACGCAGACGAACGTGTGTTTGAAGCCGATGTCCACCAGCGCCACCGTTTCCTTTGCGTAAATTTCCGGCAGCGCCTGTTCAAACGTGTTGATCGGTCCCACCATGCCGGGCACCATGCATTCCGGCACCAGGCCGGCCAACTGGATTGCCCGCATGAAGTCGGCCACCAGTTGTTGCTTGGCCGCCGCCGCCAGGATTTTCAATTTTGGTGCGCCACCGCCGGCCGCGGCTTTTTCATTGGCCGCCAGCACCCGTGGTGGGATGATGTAACAGTCAAAAACGTGATTGGGCAGATCCTGCTGCAGGTAATTCTTGTGGTTGACCTTGAGAATCTGCCGCATTTCTTCCAGTGGAATCTGCGGCAGTTCAATTTGCCGCACCATCGCATCTTCCAGGCCGACGGCCAGGGTGATGAATTTGGTGGGGTTGCCCAGCGCCTCGGCCACCGACCGCAGATGGTCGCCCAACTGTTCCGGCGAGATTTTTTTCTCGAAGATCGGGGCGTCCAGCAGGGCGTAGCGCGTCAGCGCGAGAATCTCCCCGCGACGTTCAAACAGGACCGCCTTGGTGGTGCGGCTGCCCAGGTCAACCGCGATCATTTGGGCGCGCCTTTTCCTTAGGACGCTGTTGAAAAATGGCAGTGGCAAAGCCATGTGGGTTTCTTATATCTTTGTTTAATCTGAAAGCAAGCGGCAATTTATGCGGCCGGCCATGTTTCCTGTCCGCCAGTTTTAGCAGTTGCCGCGCCAAGGCCGGGATTAAATGAAAAATAAAAAAAACACCCCGTCCAACTGTCTGAACTCCATCCGTTCATGTCCTTAAATGGGGCGTTGCCAGGCTTGGCTCAGGCCATTTCCCGCGCCCGCTGTCTTGCCATGTCCAGAAATGCGTCCAGCAGCGGCGTGTTTTTGCCATGCCACAATGCGCCGACCAGGGCCAGCGGAAAATCCGGCAAGGGCAGCGCCCGCACATTTTTCGGCAGTGGTTTGCCCGGCACGCTGACCGACACGCCGATGCCCAGCCCGCTCGCAACATAACCCTCCACCAGGTCCGCCGAGCTTGCCTCGATTGAGGGAAACCATTCCACGCCCAGTTCCGCCAGCCGCGCCTGGAAATTTTTTGTCATCGTCTCGTGCGCGGGCAGGCAGATCAGCGGCGTGTCAATCTTGTCCAGCGCCCACAGCTCCGCCGCCGCTTTGAACCGTGACGATTTTTCCACCAGCAGCACCAGCGGCAGTTCCAGCATCACTTCCGACTGCAAACCCGCCGCCGGTTTGCGCTCGATCATCGTGAGCACCAAATCCACCTCGTCATTGGCCAGCAAGGCTTCCAGTTGCGCCTGAAACCCTTCGCGCAAAAATATTTTCAGGCCGGGGAATTTTTTCCGCACCCCGTTCAGCAACTGCGGCATGTGGTCGCGCAGGACGATTGTTGAGGCGCCGATGCGAAAATGCCGCGCCTGGCCGCCTTGCAGTTCTTCCGCGACCTTGTCGAGGTTGGAAAAAAACGGCTGGACAAAGGCAAACAGTTTTTCGCCCGCCGCCGTCAGCGCGAAGGGCCGCCGCTGAAACAGCGTCACTCCCAGGAATTCCTCGAGCTGCGCCACCTGCGCGCTCACCGCCGGCTGCTGGATGCCGTAAGGAATGTTGCGCACCGCCGGCATGATGCCGCCATGTCTGGCGACGTAATAAAAAAGTTCAAGGTGGTGGACGTTCATTGATTCAGGTGGTGCCGACGCGAGTTTTGCCAATTAACCCCCTCGCGGCAAGCTCGGATCAGCCGCCGGCGGGAAAAACACGCTGTATTCCTTGGCCCGCGAATTGGGACGACTTGCGCTCCGATAAATTAAGACACTGCCAGCAGCTAGGGTGACGAGGCTCTGATCCATTGCCGGTTCCCAGCTAGAACAAGAGTGAGGTGTTGCAGCAGTGGTCCAGGGAAAACCGCTTAAGAATCTCCGCCATTCTTCAAGCTTCAGTGTTTTTGGCGGTTGAGCCGATGGCGGGGTGGGCACACGCGGCAAGGCACCGGAAAGTCCGATCCGGATGCACCCGGAAAATTCCAAGAAGCGGCAGAAACTGCGCAAACTGACGATGAACATATGAAGGGACCCTGGTGACAAGTCCGGTGCCCTGGTTCTCACAAACTCTGCCAGATCTTTGGCGCTTAACTGCGGCAGATGGATCGGCCTTGTGCCATATCGCCATCTCAACAGATGACGACAGCAGTATCTGCGAAGGCGTCGCGTCGAAACGGAAAAACCACACACCTGGTCCATGTGCCGGTCATATTCGGAGATCAACTGCTCAACCGTTGGACCGGATCGAGACCGGGCAGTTATGCAAAGATGGCTGGCCCCGATTCGGCGGACGGGAATAGTCCCGGAGGATTTTTTAACCGCGTCGCCCGGCAAATGCCGCTGAGTTTGCATAACACCGCTACCCTTCCATTTAGCCCTCCCCGAATCCATTCGCAACACTTATTTCCTGAATCCTCGCATTGCTGCCAAAGAGGTTTTCAGCATTTGGCCACAAGTCCCGGCGCGAAATCCTAATCGCACGTCCCCTGGCTCGGCGAGCACTGTCAAGGTGGAGCCGCCGACAGAAAATCCGGCGCACAAGCGCCCGTCGGTGCTGCGGACAACCTTGACAGGCGCAGCCGAGCCATACCATGGACAAGGCGATCCGCGCTACGACGCGGTTATCATCCGGCTTCGCTCACCGGCGAACTCCTCATAACTTCTACTTTTGCATAACGTTCCTCCTTGACCCGCCCGCCGCGCCGGGGAGTTTGTTTCTAGGCTTTCATCGCGGGAGTCTGTCTTCCCAAAAGTGAATTTTTGGTGTCATCTGAATTCCGGGTTGTATTTTCAGTGTCAGTTCGCGTTTAATAAGGGCATTGCACAGCAAGGCGATTTCGGCGAATCGCATCTGTATCTATCGCTGGCCTGATTCACAGCACAATCAGACAGTCGTGCAGTTCGTCGAAGGTGATGGCGCTGGTGAAACAGATGGTGGTGACACGGTTGACCACGTGCAGGGGCAACAGCAACAAAAGGCGGAAGGGGTCGGGGTCTGAAATGCCGAGTTCTCCAGCACAAACGGAAGCCTGCGATCATGGCGGGCTTCCGTTTTTTTGGAATACGCCAGTTGATTCAATTGCGTTTGTCTACATCGTTCACGCAAACCTCTCGGCAGGCGGTTCGACCGGCAAATCGAGGAAGAGTTGCGGGAAATAAAACTCGTGGATTTTTGCCGGGAAAGCGACGCGCAGCGGGCCTTTGGGGCTGGGCGTTTCAAAATAACCTTCATCAAGTCCGAGCTTGATAATTTCGGCGGAGACGGTGGCGGCTTTGCCGGTGATTTCCCGCACGCGGGCGCGCGGAATTTCGCCCTCATCCACCAGCGTCTGTGCCACGCGCATGATTTCTTCGCGATAGCGGTCGAGGTGCAAAGCCTGAAACTGAAAGTAGCGCTCCACGCGTGTGCGCAGCGCGGGCAGGCCGAGCAACCCGCTCATGAACTGGATCTGATCGAGCATGGTTTCGAGGAAAAATACGCAGAAGTCGGCCAGAGCCGCATCCGAGAGGTTGCCGCGACCGTCGAGGTCGCTCCGGCGGCCACTGTCGGCAGCTTCCAAACTGGCGTAGTAGCGCTGCCGCCAGCGGGCGAGGCCGCGCGACAGCGTCCACAATCCGTGACCGGCAACGCCGTGGTGGATGAGTTGCGCATGGGATTGAAGCCGGATGACACGGCCGTTGCCATCGCCAAACGGGTGAATCCAGGCAAGCCGATGGTGAGCGGCGGCGATGACCACAAGGCGGTCGCTTTCCAGAATATGTTTGTCTCCGTAGAAGGAGTGGAAGCGGTTCAAGAACTTCGGCAGGGCCGCAAAATCCGGCGGAGTGTGTTTGCCGACATCCACCATGAAATCGCGCAGGCAATCTCGACTACAAAATCATGCAGGGAAATTCCCTGCTGGAAGAATTCGACGGCGTGCGTTTGCTCGATGAAAAATTGTTGCAGCCGCCCGCCGCGTCGCGTGAATCTGAAATCGCCGACCTGAAAAACCGCATCAGCGTGGCTTCACAGGAATTTGTCCGGCTGCATGGCGAAGGCAAAAAAAGCGCCGCCGCCAAGCTGGCCATTGAGCAGGAAATCAAACGGCTCAAAAAGCAGCTTGCTGGCTTGGTGCATCCCGATGAAGCCAAGCCGGACGGCCAGGGTGAACTCAACCAGCAGACCAGTTGGGCGAGCTTGAAACGAATTCAAGAACTGCATTCAACCTTTTTTGACGAAGATTCCCGCGCGGAAAAAGACAAGCTGCGCCGAGAACTGGACCGGCTGGAATGGAATTTCATGGAGGCCACCTTGCGCGAGTCCGGCCGCGAAACGGCATTGGCTGAATTGAAACGCGCCAACGCCACGCACCGCAAACCGTTTTTCCTCTGGCGGCTTCATTTTGGCGAGGTGTTTCAACAGCGCGGCGGTTTTGATGTCGTAATCGCAAATCCGCCTTACGTTCGGCAGGAGGAAATCAAGGAATTCAAGCCCGCGCTAAAGCGTTCGTTTGAATGTTTCACCGGCACGTCAGATTTGTATGTCTATTTCTATGAACGCGGCGTGAAATTGCTGCGTCCAAACGGAGCGCTGGCATACATTTCAAGCAACAGTTTTCTAAACTCTGGATTCGGCGAAAACTTGCGCCGATTCTTTTCCACCAACACGCGCATCCGGCAAATCATAGATTTCGCGGAAACAAAGGTGTTTGAAGCCGTCACCGAACCTTTAGTGATTTGCCTGACGCGGGAAAGCGCAGCGGACAATTTGGTTGAATTCCTAAAGTGGGATGAATCTACACCATTGGAAAAAATCACAAGTGTAGTTCGGACTGATCTCCAAAACGTCGCCCAGAGCGGATTGAAACCGGAAAGCTGGCAACTCGAATCGCCTGTCGTGCTGCGCTTGCTGGAGAAACTTCGCCGCACCGGAAAACCTTTGGACACATTCGTCAAAAACCAATTTTACTACGGTATCAAGACCGGTTTTAACGAGGCATTCCTTGTTGATCGCGACACACACGATCAGCTTGTCCATAAACACAAATCATCCGCTGAAATTCTAAAGCCATTTCTGCGTGGCAGAGACGTGAAAAAGTGGCACACCGATTTTGCCGATCAATACCTTGTTAAAATAGAGTCTTCCGAAAATAAAAAACATCCGTGGTCTGGCAAACCAGAAACGGAAGCGGAAAAGATATTTGCCAAAACTTACCCTGCTATCCACGAACATTTTCAGTCGTTGCGTGAGGTGAAACTGGAAAAGCCCGACGCGCGCGGTTGTCGCAATGCGTTAGAGCAACTTCAACGGAGGGATGACCAAGGTAAATATTTTTGGGAGTTGCGGTCATGCGCCTACTGGAAAACCTTCGAGCAGCCAAAGATTTTATATCAAGAGATCAACCGAACAGATTGTTTTGCTTTCGATGATTCTGGTTACTTCGCCAACAATAAGTTGTTCATGCTGCCGGATGCGCCAAAGTTTTGGCTTGGAATTTTTAACTCGCGGCTAGGTAGCTGGTATTTGCACAGTTTCACCGGCGTTCCTCTTGGCGGATTCCTTGCGTTGCAATGGCCGGTGATGAAAACCTTTCCCATTCCCGCCGTGTCGCCGGAAAAGCAAGAGCCGGTGGAGCGTTTGGTTGAGCGCATCCTTGCGGCCAAGGCCAAAGACGCGGACGCCGATGTGAGCGCGTTGGAGCAAGAAATTGACGATCTGGTGTATGCGCTCTACCAACTCACCCCAGATGAAATCAGATTGGTGAAAGGCACTTCACACCCGCGACCGCGCAGGAATCCAAGCCAGCAGCAGCTACGCCAGCATTGATGCCGTTGAGTTAACCCCGCACCTATTTTGAGGTCATAAAAAACGGCCAGTTAATGGCAGCCGTGCGCCTCGTTGGGCAAAGAGAGCCGTATTTGTGATTAAATCCATCTGCCGCCAGCCGGCATTTCTGATCCAATTGAGGATGGCAAAACTGGCGAATTTGCGTTTCGGGAAGTGTTTCCGCTCGCCGACCGCAGACCGAAGTCAAACCGGAAAGATTTGACCATGCTTTTGTATTGAGTAAATTAACTCAACGTATTGAGTAAATTGTATGACGCGCCAGACGCTCCATGACGAACTGCTGAAACGGCTGAAAGAAAAACTCCGCTTCTTGCAGGTGTTGGCCGGCCCGCGCTAGGTCGGCAAAACCACTTTGGTCAGACAGGTCATCAAGGCATCGAAGCTGCCGGCGCATATTCCTCCGCCGACGAACCGTCCATGCGGGATCGCACTTGGATTGAGCAGCAATGGGACGCTGCCCGATTGATGGCGCGCGACAGCAAAACCGGAGCATTGCTGGTGCTGGACGAGGTGCAGAAAGTTTCCGACTGGTCAACCGTGGTCAAATTGTTGTGGGATGCCGATACCCACGCCG
>CAYVGC010000068.1:0-23860 GCA_964449815.1 uncultured Bifidobacteriaceae bacterium | reverse complement strand
GCGGCTTCTTCCGTCATGCTCAATATGCGTCTATCTAAATAGTAAATGCTCTAACAATTGCGAAATAAAGACTCGATGACAAAGACGGTAGCCACTGAGTATTAAAAACTGCGGATGGTTTCTGACAACAACTAAACTTCCTGCCAGGGAAGATTTTATTATCCTTGACGGGGATGGGACTGTGACCGAAACTGACCCGGAGTCATTCCAAGCTTTTTTTTAAAAACCCGACTCATATACTCCTGACTTTCAAAACCGGCTTTTTCAGCAATGACGATCAAGGGCAAGTCGGAATCCATCAACAATTGCTTGGTTCGGTTTAACTTGACCCGCAGGATTTCGGCGTTCGGTGACCGGCCCAGAAGCCGGACAAAGCGCCGTTCCAACGAGCTGCGTGAAAGGGGCACGGCTTTGAGCAGGGCCGACACATCCAATCCTTCACAGGCATGTTCCCGAATCACGGCCAAGGCGGTGGCGATGGACCGGTCTTCCATGGCGAGCACTTCGGTTGAACGCCGAGTGGCAATGCCTTTCGGTTCAATGGCAATCTCGGTCTGTGGCAGCTCTTCACCCTTCATCATCCGCTCCAGCAATGCCGCCGCTTCAAAACCGATCCGCTCAGTGTTCAGGATGACACTGGAAAGCGGGAGGTCCGACAATTCGCACAGCACTTCATCCTTGTCCACGCCGATCACGGCGACTTCATCTGGAACGATCAATCCAAGTGCTCGACAACAAGTAAGCACTTGACGGCCACGCGAATCGTTGCAGGCCATCAGCCCGATGGGTTTGGTTAGCGACTCCAGCCAGCGGTTCAACTGCTGTTCGTATTTGCTTCCATGCTCCTCGTATTCGGCGGTAGTTCTGTCAGCTCTGGGGATCGGGTTTTGAAAGGTCTGGCAGGGAAAACCTTTCTTGGAGATGGCCTGTTCAAAACCGGTCCGCCGACGGTCGGACCAGTCGGTGCCATTGTAGCCGCAAAAGGCAAACTGACGGAAGCCACGTTCCATCAGATGTTCGGCGGCCATCCGACCAACGGCCAGTTCATCCGAGCGCATGGTCGGCATTTGTAAATTGGGCAAGCCGCCATAAAGGTCCACCGTCGGGACTTTTTTCCAGGCAATGGCTTTGGCCACGGCCGAAGTTTTTACCCGGGCAATAACTCCGTCGCCCGTCCACCGCCCGAACCATTCCGGCACCGTCTCGCAAGGATCGCCTGATTCAAACTCAATTGACCACGGGCCATAGATGCGCACGAACTTGGCGATGCCCACCAACAAATCGCGGCCATAAGAACGAGAGGTCTCGATCAGCAGCGCGACCCGACGGGGTTGGGTTCTGTTCAGCAATGCTTTCATAAGTGAATTGATTAAGGATAACACGCGGGTAAAGAACCCGCTGGCCTTTGTCGTGAAAACCGCAAACAGAGCAGACCGAGCAACCCGATGGCTAGGAGTCCGCTCACCGCGTATGCGCTGGCATGCGGCGTTTGCGGGGCCAACACCGATGCCGTTACGCCCAGCGCCGGACCGAGACAGTTGCCTGCTCCCATGGCCGCTTCATGCAGACCGCCATGTTCGCCTTTGGTTTTGCCGACATCCATAGAATAGAACAGGGAGGAATAATATATCAGGCCGACCGAAAATCCAAAAAGAACTTGCGCCAGGAACAGGAGCCATAAATCTCGGAGAACAAGCAGCGCGGCAAATCCGCCCATAAGTCCCAGAAATGCCCCCAGCAACCAGCGAAAGCGGTAGTGCCAACCCCGCCATTGCCACAGAACGACAAACGCAGCCAGGCGCGCAAAAAACCAGACGGAACAAAACAGGCCGCTGGCCGTGGTGCTTAAGTGCAGGTCACGCGCCAGAGCTGGAATGGTGGCAAGCAAGGTGTTGATACCGATGCAAGCAAACGGATTGGCCAGCCAAGCCATCCGCATAAATGTGCGGGGACTGACTGGCTGCCGGAAGGCGACGGCTTCTGGCTGGTGAAAATGAGTCTCCACCACTGGAGACACGGGAACAGTCGCCGGGTGCCTCGACGAAAACCAAATCAGGAGCTCAAACTGTAGAATATAAACGCAAATGGGCAGCCAAAACATGCTTTGTGATCCCAAATGCTCAAACACGGCACCGCCAAGAAAATAGGAGAACGCGGAACAGGTGGCCCACATCACATTGTAGATGCCGAGTTGTCTCGGAAGTGCCTGTGCATTCTCACCTTCGCTGACCAATGCCTCCAACGCCGGCCACACAAAACAAGCCGCCACAGTCCAGATTAGCAGCACAGTTACTTGTGCCACTAGCGCCTGAAGACACCCGCCTGCCAGCAGCGCCAACCCCATCCCCAAAAGGCCCACCCGCAGAGCGTTAAAATAACCCAACCGCTGGGCAAATCGCCCGCCCTGCCAAGAGGCTATAGCCCAAATCAGTCCTTGCAGCGCGGAAATACCGAGATTGCCAATGTTGCCGAAACCGTAACGATCCCGCAGGAGAAAGAATATGTAGTTGCCATAAAATCCGCAGGCCAAAGAACCCAGTGCCTCGAAGACAAAGAAAAAGCATTTATTTCGATATAGAAACACAGTCAGGCCCAAACTTTATTTGGCGTATCAATTAATACAAGCCTCGATTGCATTGTTTGTCGTTTGCTTTGTTTCAGAAGATTTCGGGTGGCGATGCCAGCCCAAGACATCGCCACCCACCCCAAACCGGAACCCATGATCCGGCTTCGTGACGGTATTTGAAAACCGTCACCAAGTTCTTGCCGCCACTACAGTCGGTGGTGCTCCTGAGGCGACTTGCTAGTTATAAATCAAAACGGATTTGGCCGAAGTTCAATTGTTTAGTATTGGTCAAGCGGGGTAACAACGCTAGCAGGCAAAACCGTTCCCAATCCTGTCAAGGAATGGTCGTTGTTCCATTTTGGCACCCAGTCCGCACGGCCGTCAACCACGAGGGTTCTTTTGGCAGCTTCTACATGGCCATCCGCAAAAAGAATATCAGTCAGGTAGTTATGGCGGTTTGAAACCAATTGAGAGTAAACGCCAGCCGGGTCAATTGTCGGGTCAAGATTGGCCCCATATGCGACAATTTTTGGATCCCGAACATCAGCAATGGCGATCATGTCTGATGGCCTTCGGATTTGAGTATCTCTAATGTATGTTCCCGGGTCAACATCTCCCCCCATGCCCACGACACCATCACCATACGCCCAGTCGTTCCAGCCATAAGAAAAAGGGGTCTGTTGGCCGATTCCTAACGGATCAGGCACTGCGCCAGCACCGGGTGGGGTGGCACCGATTTTGAAATTATTGGTGTCCCAGGTCGACCACGAGGCTGCCGCCGGACAATGAAATGCGTTCCGGTTGTTGCCCATCAGCGGTAGAATGCGCGGCGCCCAAACATAATAAGTTCCGTTCTGCTGAGACAGACAACCCGGATAACTCTTGTAATCGCTGACATACATGGTCAGGCCAAGCCCCATCTGCTTAAGGTTGTTAATGCATGAGATTTGCCTGGCCTTGGCCTTGGCTTTGGCCAGTGCCGGCAGCAGCATGGCCGCCAGAATGGCAATGATGGCGATGACCACCAGCAATTCGATCAATGTGAAGGCGGTTTTGACTGAATAGATCTTGGCTTTGGCTTTCATTGAATGAGATTCAAAGGCGGGTTTGGTTGTTTTCATCTGGCGCTGCGGTTTTTGAGGGCCATTTGAAGCGCTTGGATGGCGGCGGAATCGTCCTTGTCAGCGGCTTGCGTCAAACGCTGGCCAAACGCGGCCCGTTCGTCATCCAGCGCTTTGCATTGTTGGACCGTTAAAGTCAGCTGGTTGAGGCCGGAGAATGCAGTCTGGGCGGCCACATAGTCTCCAGCTTTTTCCGTTGCCAGTGCTTTATCCCAGGCCTGCTTTACCTCTGTCGGGGCACCATCAAATGCCTGGCTTTCATCCGCAGGCAACTTGGCGGTCCTTTCGCCACAGCCAACGACCATAAACAACGCAGTGAACAACAGGCAATACACTGGTGAGTTTTTCGGCAAAGGAAATTTTCTGCCCTTAAATTTATCCTTCCACAGGAAACGTAATATCCCCGAAATTGGGATGGATTGACGGAGTGACATATTACAGCTGAAATGTGATTGGGTTGATGCCATAATCTTTTTTGGGTAGCTCACTTATCAGTAGTTTACCATGTTTACGCGGATAAGCATTGACCTTTTGCGTCAATCTTTTGGACTTTTGCGTCAGAGGAAAGCCCCATCGGCCCGGCCATCTTTTGATGGCCAACAACGAAATTGTTGATCAGGGCAAAGATTGCAGTTCGGGCTGACTACAATCTTCAATCGAAATGAGCTGATTCGCATTCCCAGACTTAACTGGTGTCAGTTGGTTGTCACGAACCACCAGCCGCGAGGTCGAGGTGACGCGAATGTTCGGCAAGACGGATTCGGAGATGGTGTTGCTCACAATCGTAATGTCGCGGTGCGCACCGCTGGCCAGTGGTTTGCCGTTGCCGCCAAATGCCACGACCTCGATGGCCGGCTGGCGACAGCCGATGACTTTGTTACCTGAGATCCTGACATCAGCAGAAGACCCAGCCTCAAACCAGAAGAACTCCGGCGAAACCAGGACTGCTGCCATCCATGATTCTGTGATCGTGTTGTCAATCAACTGACCGTGACTTGCCTTGATGAGAATGCCGCGCGAACGGTTGTAGCCGAAATCACAGCCTTTGACCAGAAATCCGTCCCCCAGATGATTGGCGGCAGCGATAAGTGATCCCGGCGGCAGTGTTGTTGGCCGGTCGAGCGTGACTTGGTAACATCTCGCGCCACCATTGACCAAGCTCTCCTTGACTCCCGGAACGATGGCGAGTTTTTGAATGAATGCCTTTTCAACGCTCGTTACCGGCGTGTCCGGTTCGACTTTTTTGACGACGGCATCCGGCGGACGTTCGCCGGCGAAAGGCAGAAATTCGACCGGATCGCCTGCCGCAAAAGAGCTTCTTTCTGGCGAGACCACCCGCAACACTGCGCCGGTGCTCGCGACCACCAGTTCATAGCGGCCATGAATATTCACGCAATCGTCGCCCATGAATTTCGCCACACACTCAATGTAGGCGGGACCTTTGACCGCGTCACTGCTGTGATAAGCATCCGCGTTGAGCGACCGTAGGCGAGGTTCCGCCCGTTTCACTAAGTCATCCGCCGCCGAACGCCGGTCAATCCGGCAGCGATAATAAGTGCTGCTATCGCAATTGTCTTCAATGAAACCGAAACAGTTCGAGGCGAAGAGATCAATGTTCTCCAGCCGCACATTGACATTGTGATCGCAGACGACCGCGTGTGCGGCGTTGCCGTGCGGCGCATGCTCCGAGCCGATGACAATCAAGTCGCCGACCTGTTCCGGCGAATCCGAATGTTCGTCGGGCGTGTTGATACGAAGATGCCGCGAATCCATGACTTCAAGGTTTCTGACGTAACGATCACTGCAACGCAACGTGCGGGTGTCCGGCCGGAAAATCTCGTATTTGAAATTGATGGCGGACCCGGTGCCGGGATAGCCGTCAAACAGTTCGACTTCGGCAGATTTTTTGTCCGCCGAAAAACTGGTGATGCGTCCTTGCGTGAACGGCAGTGGATCGTAGTCAATAACCAAACCGCGCACGGTGACATTGGTGCAATGACTAATATTCAATGCCGTCGTGGTTTCGGTGCAGATCATTTCAACGCCGTCGGCAACAATCTGGATGTTTTGCAAATTCCGCAACGTCAGATGCTGGCCGCCGCGAGGAGTCACACGATAACTGCCTGGCGGCACCACAATGGTTTTTTGGCCCGCCTGGGTTTGCTGGTTAATAAATTCTTGCAGGCCGAAAGCCACGCCCCGGCCAGCCGAACTTGTTTCAGCCTGAACGAGGCTGCAAAAAAGCAGCCAGTTCAGAATAAATATCAAGCGGTTCAATCGTTGGCGTGCCATGTAATTTGGACGTTACGTCACGAGACGATCATCGGCCAGCAGAAAGCTCTGCCATATCTGAATCACCCACCACGCCATCCCAAAAGATGACGCGCGCAAACAGACCCTGAAATTTATTATTGCCGTCATACCAGTCCGAACCGATTTGAAAATCGCCTAGGTTGTTAAACATGCCCCGCCCCTGACTTGATCCGACCAGCTTGCCGTTCAAATAAACCTTGACGATGTCGCCATGCAAGTCTTCGGGACTGGCATCACCTTCAAAGCTAACGCCGATGTCATACCATTGGTTATTCTCTAATTTAGGACTATCACCGTGCAGGATGTCACGCAGATGCGGACCAAATTCCGCCGTCAACCGTCCGTCTTGCCCGCGAGCCACCGACCAGCGCCCCACATCAGCTACCAAACCCTGCCGCTGCGTGCCAGGAGACTGCAACGGCATTGCCCGCATCCACACGCTGAAATTTTTCTTAACATTGAGCTGTGGTGCCGCAGGGCGTTCCGGGAAATAAAGATTCCCGCCGGAAGTATCCAGCGCTCGATGGCCATCGCGCTCGACAATCGCTGGACCATCGGGCCGAGCCAGGACGTGCGCGTCGAAATCAAAACCGGCGGCATTGGACAAGCTCAAGCCACCTTGCTTGAGGTATCCCAACGGCAGCGGCGTTCCATCGGCGGCGTTGGTAAAACTCCAATCGCCGATTTTTTTGGCCGCATAGTCACATTTCACCGCCGGCAGCAACTGCGGTGGCGGCAGAGGTGCTGAACGCTGATCCACCGGCACGGGTTTGGGGTTAACAACAGTTCGTATCACCGTGCCATCCGGCGCGATGCGCGTCAATATGTTATACACCGTGGGGTCGCCAGAAGCGACGCGTCCGTCAGGCAGAAAGTCGAGCGGGTCTATGCAGAGAAAATCCTCGCCGCCGGCATTAAATTTTTCGTTCTTGTAGGAATACCACCAGCGACCATCAGGACCGTCAAAGACGGATCCATGTCCACCCCAGAAAACGCCGGGGCGCTCATCCTGTGTCCACGGCCCCATCGGATTGTCGGCATAAGATACGTCAATGTAATAACGATTGTCTGGGTGACCGCCTTTTATGAAAAGGTGGACGGCATAAAACAAATAATACTTGCCGTCGCGCCGACGACACCAAGGCCCTTCTGTCCAACCGTCCACCCATAATCCCTTCTTGGCGTAAGATGTATCCACTGCCGTTTTGATCGGGCCTACCATTTTAATGTCGCCATGTTCGATGCCGCTCAAATCCACCTGCTGCACACTGATACCATTGCCGATCATAAACGCGTAAATGTTGCCGGCATCATCGGTCGCGAGCGTCACATCGCAGCCCGCGCCCTTGAGACGAGTGATGTGCTTATACGGGCCGGTGACTTTATCAGCCACTCCGATATAACAGTCCGCCGCGTCACCCGCCTTCCAATTATCCGCGTAAGTCACGACATAAAACTTGTCCCCGATGTGATGAATCTCCGATGCCCAGCATTGATTCTTATAGGGACAATCCGCCGGCAAGGCATCGCCATTGATGATCCAGCCCTCGACCTTCCAAGTCTTGAAGTCTTTTGTCGAATAAAGCCGAAGACCGGGTGAAGACCCGTCGTGACGTTTATATGGATCGTATTCTTCCGGGCCACCGCAAGGCGTCATTGTGGCCGTCAAGTAATAAGTATCGTCCACGCGGATAATGTGCGGGTCGCGCAGCCGGTCGCCGTAAATGCCAGCGGTCTGATCAAAATGAATCGGGTTCTGCCATTCAAATCCTGTGAAGTTGTCAGCGGCGTGACCGCTCCAAAGCGCCAATCCCAAGAAGGAGAGAATTGAAAATAGTTTTCCCATACTTTTGATATTTTGAATGAACTTCACATCAGTTCCATCAGTTGGAAACTATGCAGGATGATTTCGCCGCTGCCGCAACATAAAGCCCCGGCCGCACTGATTCCACTCCGCCGAAGCCGTTGCGATGGAAACCGGAAACGTCGAAAACCGTTTCCAGCTTCGTCCACTTCGCGCCATCGGGGCCGAAAAAGAGCCGCACATTGTCGTCTATGAAAACAACGCGAAAAAAGATCCGTGCCCCGGCGCTCGGCAAAGGCACCCTGGTCGAGGCGATCAACGATTGACCGCAGACTGTCCCGTCCTTCAAGCTGATCATGGCACTGGCCTTGGAACCGGCATAAATGCCCGCGCCGCCTTCGACGCCCGGCGGGACGCTCATCTCGGCCACAAATTCGAAAGCGCGGTGACTAACCGGCATCACCATCGGCACCGCCGTGCTGATGCCCTCCCCGCAAGCCTTGAGCGCCATGCCATTTTTGACGAAGCGATAACGTCCTTCAGCCGATGCTGCCGGAAAACCCCACTTGAGGTCAAGCTTGGGACCGCGAAAATCATCGCTGAGTTTGAATCCGTGCGGCACGGCCTCACCGCCCTTGGGTTTGCGGATTGCTTGACCTGGAACGATGTTTTTCGGAACCCGAAACCAGCCATCCTTGGTCCATTCGACGAGCTCAAGACAAACCTGCCGACCGAGGTTGCGCGCGTCCTTGAGATAGGCGTGATACAAAATATACCATTCACCTTCGGGCGTATCAATGAGCGTGCCCTGCCCTTTGGACCAGAACGGCTCGTCTTTGGTGTAGGTGTGGATGATCGGGTTGTTGGGAGAGTTTTCCCACGGCCCAGCCGGACTTTTGGAACGCGCGGCGACACACATATGACTGGTGGCCGGACCGCTGGTGCCACCCTGAGCGGCCAGAACATAATAATAGCCGCCGTGGAACGCCGTGTTCCAGCCTTCGATAAAAAACCCTTCCGTATCCCACTCCTCAGGATAAGGCCATCCGTCGTAGCCAAGCTTTTGCGTGCGGATGATCGACTTGTCGTCGGGCACAATCTCGTAGAGGTAGGGAACTGGCGATCCGCCGATGGCATAGAATTTCCCATCGGTGCCCTGGAGATGGGTGATGTCCCAAGCATCGCCGTTGCCCAGATGGATAATTTCATCCCACGGTCCCCAGACATTGGGTGCCAGACCAATGCCGACTCCGTCACGGTCATCCAACAGGGCATAGCGATCACCGAACCGGGCGATGTCGCCGCCGCCACGGGCTTTGAATGGTTCCCAATTAACCAGATCGCGGGAGTGCCACACGAGCAATCCGGGAGCGCAATAATAGCCGTGAATCAGATAATAATCCCGCCCCTCCCGAACGATGCTGAGATCGGCGATGTCGCCCGCCATGATGACCGGATTCTTATATGTTCCGTCGCCCAGATCGCCAGAATTTCGCCGTCCGGTTTCAGGTCTGGCCGAAATGACGGTGGCGGCCAATAAGGACGATTCCGTTGCCATCAGGCCAGACAAGCCTGAAGCCAAAGGCTTAAAGCCAATGGCACCTGCCGCGACGTTGCGAAGAAAGTCACGGCGCGGAAGCCGGTTGAAAATGTCGTTACTCATATCAGTGCTCCTTCAAGGTGAAAGCGCAGGCCGGTGGGAGTTTGCATTTTTACTTTATGATGACCGGCTCAGTGGACGGCTCGGAAGGCCTGACCGAACCATCGGGATTAAATTGCACCGGATCCACACACAGACGACCTTGTGATTTGCCGCCAGATTCGCCACGATAGGAATACCAATCCTTGCCATCCGGTCCGGTGAAAATATTGATGTGCCCGCCCAGAAACACCTGCGGAGTTTTCCTATACGGCCCCCAGATGTTGTCCGCCACGGCCGCTTCTACCCAATAACCGGGTCTCAAATCCGGCGGCGCTGCAGTTGGACCCTTGGATTTGTGCTCGCTATACGGCGCCGCCGTGAACAACACATATTTGCCGTTGTGCTTCATCAGCCACGGCCCTTCCAGGTAATCCGGGCTGGTCTTTTTACCCACGTCACTGTTGTCGCACGCGAGAATCTTTTTCCGTTCACCAACAAGGTTAATGACGTTTGTATGTTCGATGCTGCTCAAGTCCATCTCATGAATGAAATCGTCGCCGAACGGCATGATGGCGTAAGTCTTGCCGTCTTCATCCTGAAAAATAGTCGTGTCGCAACCTGAACCTTTGAGCCAGGCGACGTGTTCGTAAGGGCCAGTGACTTTGTCGGCCACGCCAATGAAGGCGACATAGCCCATTTTGCCGGCAGCGTTGTATTCGTCCTTGATCCAATTGTCGGCGTAGAAGATGACATAGAATTTATTTCCGAACTTGTGAATTTCCGGCGCCCAGAAGCGGTGTTTGTATGGGCAGTTTTCCGGCAGTTCGCTGGATTTGACCAGCCAGTTCTCAAACTTCCAATGCTGCAAATCCTTTGAGGAATACAGCCGGATACCGGGCGAGGAATTGTAATCCACTTTGTTCGGATCGCGGCTGGTGTGATGCGTGAATGGGAAATGCGTGAAGACCAGATAATAAGTGTCGCCTTCGCGGATGATCGCCGGATCGCGCAGTTCGGTGATAGTCCGTTCCCTGGTCCCATCAAAATATGGATAGGAAAAGTCGGCCGGATTCTGATAAGTGAATGGCAGTTGATTGGCGGGTTGCGCGGAGATTATTTCCGCTGCGAATGCCAGCAGCCATACCAAAGCGGGCAAGACGTTAAGACATCGGGCAAGACGAATCGGTTTGGGTTTCATATTTTGACAGGTAAACATTGCTTGTTTGTTTAGGTTTAGTTTGCAGCTCGTTGACTGTCGGGAATCCGTCATTTCAGGTGAAGTCCCCCCTTTGATGATAGTGGCGCCGCCTGCGGGACGGGAACTGAAAATAGTCGCGTCAATGCCGGTCTTTTTTTGTATTCGGCGGCGATGGTTTTGCTGATGCCGTCCGCGGCCTCCGCTTTCACCAGCGCGACGCAGCAGCAGCCGAAGCCGCCGCCGGTCAATGGCCATCGGCAGGACAAAGCCGTCATTGTCATCGGCGTGTTCACCGATGACGTTGACGCGGCCGGGCGCAGCGACAATCCAGCGCGGCACGTGGCCGTAATGTTTTTGGAATTCAGCGACGACGTGGGCGGCAAGTTCTTGCAGGTTCATGATTTACTTTGCCGGCGGATTCTTTTTGCCGCCGATGGTGCCAAGCAGCATCAGCACGCCGAACACCGGCAGGATGATGCCCCAGACGAGGTTGATGTTAGTGCCCAGCAAAATGGCGTGGTCGAATTGCACCACCTCGTCCGTTTTCTGCGACTTCGTCGCAAGCAAATCCACCAGCATCCAGCCGATGCCGATGACAAAGGCGACGTAGGCAATCAAAATCAAATAATCAATCCCAGCGAGATGAATGGCTTGCATAAGTAATAATGTCACGGAATAACTCGCGCGGAACCGCCAACTTTGCCATCGCCATTTGCCGTTTTACTGGCAACGGTGGTTCCCGATGCCGGAACCAATCGTAACAACAAGGTTTCGTGAGAGCCGACTTTGGCGGTAAAGCTGTTGGTGTAGGTGCCCAGATTCTTATGTGACCATAAATCGCGAACCTCATAGTTCGCTCCCGGCTCCAAGCCCAGAGCCTTCCAGTCAGCGGCTATCTCCGCATTTGCGTCTCCGCGATTGAGCAAGGCTACCGCGAGTCTCCCTTCGGCCAGCGGCTTGCGCCAGACATCGGTCGAGCCGGTGCGGGCCACGCGATTGCCTTGTTTCCCGAGTTTGTCTTGATCCACGGCAATCACTTCCGGGTTGGTCAGAATACGCTGGGTATCCGCGTCCATGGTGCGAATGTCGCAGCCAATCATCAGCGGTGCCGCCAGCAGACACCACATGCTCATCTGGGTCTGATACTCGGTGCTGGTGCAACCGCCGCCCTTGACATTGCCTTTGTTTCCAAGCCCGACCACCAGCATGTCTGGATCATTCCAGCCGCCGGGACCAGCTTTGTCCTCGTGATTGGCGCTGGCATCAATCGCGGCCAAGATTCCGATGCAGCTGTAAGCATCATGTGGCGTATCCCAGATGTCGCCCACATCAAAAGAAATGCGCCACAACTCTCCGCCGGCCTGACGCCCCCAAAGCCAGGGTGAGCGCGGCCCCCACTCGCAAATGCTAAAAACAATCGGACGGCCCGTGGCCTTGAGGGCACTGCCCATTGTCGTATATCGGCGGATAGCCTCCTGAAAATCATCCGGTGCGTTGCAGTAATCATATTTCAAATAATCCACGCCCCAACTGGCGAATGTAGCGGCATCGTCTGCTTCATGCCCATAGCTGCCCACCTCGCCACCACAAGTCTGGTCGCCGGCATCCGAATAAATGCCGAGTTTCAGTCCTTGGCCATGAATATAATCCGCCAGCATCTTGATGCCATGTGGGAACTTCTTCGGATTCGCCAAAATATGTCCTTGGCCATCGCGGCCACCTTCCCAGTGATCATCAATGACGATGTATTGGTAGCCGAGGTCTTTCAATCCCAACGCAACGATTTTGTCCGCCACTCCGCGAACGACCTCCTCGTTGATCTGCTCGCCAAACGTGTTCCAACTGTTCCAGCCAATCGGCGGCGTGGCCGCGAGCGGCTGGTTGGTATTTTCAGCCGGGCAACTGTTCCAAAAGGAAAGCAGGCCAGGACACAGGATGATCGCGCTTAAAAAACCGGTCACCATTGAAACGGGTGATTTGCACATAAGGATTTAACAATAATAATGCCGAAGCAATCTCAGGTCATTGACGTTTTGCGGAAAAGAATTGCACTTTTGCGTCAAGCCAGCGACTGGACAGCCGCAGGGCATTGACGCAAACGTCGGAACAGCAAAACTTCCACAGCCCGAAAGCAAGTCAATTGACCAGCCGGAGGCGGAAGAAGCTCTGAACGGCAGCGCCCACGCTGTTGGTGAGCGTCAGGGTCGCGCCATTTCCAGTCACCGTATCGCCAATGGGCGTCCAAGTCGTGTCGGTCAGATTGGTTTTAGATTCCAGTTGGTAGATTTGCCCGGCCACACCCGGCCAGTTCAGGAATAAGTTCGTGCTCGAAGCTTGAACATTCAGCGGCACTGGCAACGGCACGCTGGCGGAAAAACTTAAATTATCTATCCCCAGCCCCTGCGCCTTGCCGGTCGAGTCGCTCATCTGCCACACCAGCCACAATGCCGCGCCTGGCGGCCAGTTGGTGATGGCTTGGTTCAACACGCTCAAATTAGTTTGGTTCAGCGTCGCCGTGCCGTCCACCGCCACGCCGCCCGAGTCTGCCGCGTTGGTTGGAAAGCTTACATTCAAAGCGGGAATGAAAGCCGTCGTGTTGGTGGTAAAACCATTGGTGCCGGTCAAATCCACAAAATAAAAAAACTGCAAAGTTTTTGGCAGATTGGATTGCCGCCAGACTTCGCCGGTGAACTGCAGGTTCATCCGGTTCAAGGTGATGGTTGCGCCGTTGATGAACCGCACGCCGAACGCGGTGCCTTTCGTGGAACTGGTGGCCAGCAGGCCGAGCGCGCGGTTGGAACTGCTGGGCAGACCAAAACTGATGTCACCACCGGTGGTCTGGTCGCCATCGGTCGCGCCGAATTGAGCCGTGCCTACGCTGGAGCCATACCAGCCGGCTAGGGCGGAGATGCCCAATCCGCCGCTACTGCCGCTGCTGACGGCAGGAAAAGTGAAATCATAGGGATTCGCCAGCGAATAAGTGACGCCGTTTATAGTGACTGGATCGTTGGCGTTCACCGAAGTGGCTCCAGGATCTGGTAGCGCGTCAAAATTTTGGGTATAAACTGAACCGGGTAAATTATAGTCAACGAAGGAAGCCGGGGGCGTGGCGATGCCATTGTTGGGTGCGCCGGGCGTGGCCTGGAAAAATTCCTGGCGAAGGAAGCTTTGGCCGTCGGGGAACGAACCGTAGGAGTCGTTGACGCCGATGTTCTCGTAATCCACGTAGTCGAGCACTTGCTGTTGGCCATTGGTAGCGAGCCGGGCCAAAGCCAACGAGCCGGTGCCGCTAGGCAGGACAAAGCTGGCGTGCAGTTCATTAGTCGTGGAAAGGTTGGTCTGCGCATCGGCAAAAACGACTTTGAACTGGCCGGCATTAATGCTCGCATTGGTTGGAAACGACCATTGCAGCAGATTGGTATAGTTATTGGCGAGATAAAGGCCTCTCAGGGAAATGACATTCGTGCTGGGGTTATAAAGTTCAAGCCAACCGGTGTGCTGGCCTGCGCGGTTGGTAATGCCGTTCAAGTTATCGGCTTGCAGTTCGTTGATCCACAGCGACGGGAAAGGGGGCAAAGCGGCGGCGACACTGTTGAGCGCATCCGGTGTGGCGGAAAACAATAAAACCGACCAGTTGCCGACACGCCAGTTGTCCTGGTGCGTGTCAATCAGTTGCAAGGATGCGCCAGTGCCGTTGGCATTGGTTGGCCAAGGTAGTTGATTTTCGTATTTCACTTTGGCAACCGTTACATTGCTGGATATATTCAGCGTGAGGGTTTCGCCATTCGCGGACAAGGTTCCGCCGAAGATATCAAACACCGGATTGGTCGCGCCATAAACGCCCGCAAACGCGGTCCCATTCGCCGCCAAAACTAAATAATTGGTCGGCGCAATGATGGCGCCATTTGGAAACGTGTAACTAAGACCCTGCAACTGCCAGCCCGACAAATCATAACTCGTGTTTGTCGAGTTATTATATAGTTCGACAAACTGCGCGCTGGCCACGGCTGGATTATACATGATTTCGTTGATGACGATCTGGCCGACCGGCGAAGCATGGGTGGCGGAATAAACAACGCTGACGCTGTTGCTGTCACCGGCGATGATCTGGTTGTTCCGGTCCACGCCTACCAGGCTGAACTGGTTCGTGCCCGTTTGCAACGGCACCGTTATGGCCCAGTTGGTCACGGTGATCCAAGTCAGCGGATAAGCCGCGCCATTGATCCAAATCGTGTTGACGTTGAACGGTGCCTGACCGGTCAGGTAGGCCAGATTATTGCTCACCACCACGCTGGCGTTCATCGAAAAACCCGTCGCGTTAGCGGCGTTGACCTGCGCGGCGACCAGTGGCGCTGCCTGCGTCAACCACGGAATGAGATTCAGATTGGGATCTTCCACCGTCATTCCGTTGGCAGTCATGGCGGCGTATTTGGCGTTTATCAGGGGAGTGCTGATCGAAAGGTTAAACGGCCCATTCGTGACCAACTCGCCATAAGCGCGCCACATCATGCGAAGGAAGGTAGGATTGTTGTAGATGCCGGCAATGTTCGCATCACCCGCCGAATTCTCAAACAAGTCCTGACCGGGCGGATAACTGCCGTCAATCCCCAGACCGATGTTGAAATCGAACATCAACAGCGTCCATTTCGTGCCGAGCGTGCCGATGTAGGGATAAAGATTCTGGCCGCTGCTGCAACCGAATGAATCCCAATTGCCCGCCGCATGGTTCGCCGCGAAAACGCGCATCCAATTTTCCATGTTCGCCATGTTCGCCATGTTCTGCACATACTTGGGCGTGCCCTGCGAACTAGCGGCGTCAACCAGCGAAAACACGTTGGTATAATTGTTCTCGGAATCCGGAGTGCGGCGGTTCTCAAACGTCCAGCGGTAGCGCGCGACTTTCTTGGCACCACCCGTCGTCGTATAAGGTGTGATCATGGCCTCGCTGGCTAGGTTGTTGGGTGTCACGTAACCGGTATTAAAAGGCCCGAATTCATACCAGCGTGCGATTTTGTAGAGATACCCGTCGGAATCGTTTGGAAAATATTCCTTCACATAGTCGGAACCGGGTGTTTGTGCATCTTCCATCACCGGCCCGCGCCGGTTGCCGTTTACATATACCACCACGTCCCGGCGGTTCAGCCACGGCACATGCAACGAGCGCAAAAATGTGTTCGCCAGTTGTTCCCGTTGATAGGTCGGGTCATCGCCGGTATTGCCTGGGTTATGGATTTTATTGAAATCCGTCGCGCCCAGAAACTTGTCGTCGTTATTAAATATCCACTTGTAACTGCACAGTGTGCCGTTGGGCGTGTCGTAATACTGATGGACCGGACTGCCGGCATAGTGGCCTTGCATGTTATAGATCACCCGATTGGCCTCGACCATGGTGGCATCAATGCCTTCGTTGCTCTCATTGCCGAGGTTGGCCCAGCGGGTCACATTCGACTGTGTTAGCCACAAATGATAGACGCCGAAGGCGCCGCCAGGATTGCCGTCGCCAAACATCACCAGGCATTCGCGCATCGGGGTGTTGTCCGTCAGCAACGCCGGAAAGCGGCTGCTCGCGCCCAGATTGTCGGCAGCCGAAATGTAATAGGCAGCGAGCGAGTTGGCGGCCTGACCCGGAATGGTCGCGCTGAAAATGCCGTCCCCAGCCACCACATCGCCGCCCGTGCCATTGTCCATCAGCGGCACGGAGGTATAAGTCGTGGACGGATCAATCCGGTAATTGAGCGTGAGGTTGGTCACGCCATTGGGATCATGCACCTGCACGGTCACGATCACCGACTGGTTCGCCGCCGGCACTGCCGGACTGTGGGTCACATTGTAAATTGCCGGGCCGGCATTGGTGACATATTGGCTATTTGGCATTCCGGGCGTGCCGAGATTCGTCGGCACCGGCAGCGGACCGGTGTCTTCCAGCCAGCCACCGCTCAACCGCAGAACGACTTCCGGCCAGCCATGGATCCAGCGCGCCTCGAAACCCATTGTCGCCGTTTGTCCGGCCGCAAAGGTGTTCGTGTTCAGAACCACCTCGCAGGAATCGTCGCCATTGTAATAATGGTCACTGGCGCGAAGATGCAGCGAATAGCTGCTCTGATAGCCGGAATTTTCCAAACTCGAACGGATGTGGTCGCCTTGAAATGCCCAGCCGTTGGTGCCGCTTTCAAAGGTGGAATTGGAGACGTAATTGACCCCGTTGGTATCCTTCACCACGACGTTATCCACCAGGCATTCGCCGGTGTCCAGAATCCCGATTTCTGCGTAATCAATGGAGGGATCAAAATTGAAACCGTTGTCGAGCGTGCCGGTGAATTGGATGTTGGTCCACGAGGATTTTTGGGACTCGTCGCTGTCCGCCCAGTTGGAAGCTAGCCGATGATTCGAGCGCGGGTCTTTCAACTCCAGACTGCTGCCGCCGCTGCCGGCCCATACACCCCAGCGCCCGCCGGTGCCGTAAGCCACCTGATCCTCCTCCACTAAAATCGCTGTGTTGGTGTAAAGCGTCTGCGGCATGGATAAGATTACCAATTCGCCTTTGTGTGACAACTTGCCGCTGTAATTACCCACCGTGTTCCCACTGTTCAAGTTCGGATACTTGGCAAACAAATTGGTCGTGTTCCGCGAAACTACCAGATAGCCATTCGGCGTAATGGTCACGCTGGGAAAGGTGAATGTAACACCAGATGTGAACTGCCAGCCGGCCAGATTAATGGTGTTGGTGCCTTTGTTGTAAAGTTCAATGTATTGGTCGTCGTCGTTGCCGCTGATCGGGTCATACATCAATTCGTTGATCACGATGTCGCCAATCAGAATCGCGCTGTTGTTGGTGCCAGGCGTGCGGCTGGTGAAAGTGTAAAAATCATTTACGCCATCCGGCCAGCGGCCATAGGAAACGCCGTCCGCCTGCGCGCCAAACTGCACCGCGTCCAAAATCCGGCTGCCGTCGGCACTGATCAAATAAAGCGTTTCGCCCGCGCCGTTGAGCGTGAAGCCGAATTGCGCTTGCGTGAACGCAACGAAACCGGCCGGCCCGACAATGGTGCCCGCCGGAATGACAAATTTATTGGTGGTGGGATCATCAGTCAGAATGCAGCCTGATATGTTGTTGCTAGTGTTGCCGTGACTGTAGAGTTCAATGAACTGCGGCACGGCGGGATTTTCCGAGTGCGGCAGAATCTCATTGATCACCACGTTGCCATAAAGACTGGCCGGATAAACATCCGCCGACCCGGGCGAACCGCCGGCAAAGGTGCTGATGTCCCACGCGCGCGGGTCACCTTCGCCATAACTTGGATTTGACAGGATCAGCGAGTGCCCGGTGCCATCAGTTGCCACCGGCCAGGGATAGGTGTCGGAATACGGCACCGTGAGCAATACATTGGTTTGCTCATCCAGCAATTGCAGCGTCTCGGATTTTTTCAGGCTGCCGGTGTATGGCCCCATGACATTGGTGATGCCATAGACACTTTGTAAGTCCGCCGGCGCCGCCGCAATGACAATGAAACTGTTGGAAGCAATGGTCGTGTTAGGCCGGAACGTGTAATTCATGTCGGCACAGGTGAGCGTGTAACCGCTGATGTCCTGAAACCACGGATTCGAATTGTAGACTTCCAGAAACTCCAGATTTTTGCCGTCGGTGCGCGACGCCGGTTTCCACATGATTTCAGAAATCGCAATCGGTGTCGTGCGGCTGGAAGGGCCGAGTGGTTCGTGCCGGCTTGAAATGGTGTCAGTGCCGACGGCCACGGAATTCGCACTTTGGCCGTTGGCGCTGAAGGCTGCTACCACATAATAATAGGTGTTGGTAGGCGACGCCATCGTGTCGGTGAAGGTGGTCGTCAGGTTGGTCGCAATGATGGTGTAAGTGCCGTTTTGCGACGTGGAACGCTTAATATAATACCCCGTGGCGCCCGACGACGCCTGCCAGTTCAAAACAATCTGGCCGTTTTGCAATTGCAGATACAAGCCGGTGGGTGACGGTGGGGGCAGGCTGTATTTTGCAAACAGCGAACTTTCCGCCGCCTGCTGGTTGGTGCCGGACAACGCCGTGTTATAGACTTGCACTTCCGCGATGTCGCCCGACAAAAAGTAGTTAATCGTCTGCTGCGCGCCCATCACTAACACCGACGGCGAGGTCAACGATTGCGTGCCGCCGGTCGTCGTGCCAGCGAGCGTGCCGTCCACATAAAGTGAAACCAGGCCGGTGCTGCGCGTGCGCGTGAAAGTAAAAATATGCGGGTTGCCGTCATTGTAACCGGCGGCGGAATCCACCGCCACGTCCGGATTGCCCGTGCCTGCGGCAATCGAACCATTGGCAAACAGGCAGGTGCCAAAATCATCAACCACCCCGCCGACTTCACCGTTCACCAGCCCTGCACCCTGGTAGAATAAATTTCCAGAGTTTAGTCCCTGCGTGCTCTGAAAAACACAGATGATGCTGAAATTGTCCTGCACCGGACGCGTAAAGGCCAAACAGGTGCTGCTGGCGGAAGTAAAGCGCACCACCGGCAAACCATGCATGGCGTTGGTCACATAGGCGGGTGCCTGGCCGGGCGTGCCTTGAGTGGCATTATAGCCGTTGCCGCTGGAATCGGTCCAGCTAGTCAATATTCCGCCGTTGGTCGTCGCGGTGATCGCATCGGCCTTGAACCAGGCAATTGGATATGGTGTCCCGGCGGGATAGCCGGTGATGGTAACGGGCAATGATGCCAGCACGCCCGTGCCCGACGCCGTGATGGCGGCAGTCCCCACGCCCTGAACCGGCACTAAAATGTTGGTGCTGGTGACGCCGGTGGCCACGACGAAATTCGTGCTGGCCACCACCGTCGTGTTGCTTGAGGTCAAGATGACGGTGAACGGCCCGGTTTGACTGGCCGAGACGGGAATGGTCACTTGCAAGTCAACCGTGCCACCCACCGGCGCAGCGGTGGAGCCGACGACCGACAAATTGATCGTCGGATTTTTGAAGTAATAATTCTGCAGATAACTGCTCAACGCCGTGCCGCTGACGATGGCGTTGGTATAGACGCGCACCTCGGCCAACGGACCGGTGAAGGCCGTGGCGATGGTGCTGTTCAGACTGCTCAACAACGGAATCTTCCCGTTTCCATTGCTGTTCGTGGGAGCCAAAATTGTTAGTCCGGTGTTTTGACCCACTTGAACCCCGTCCACAAAGAGGGTTTCGGTGCGGCTGCTGCCGTTGATTTGAAAAACTGCGGCGTGCGTGGTGTTGAGCGCCAGTGGGTTGCTGCCCGTCTGAAGCCCGGAATCGCCGCCTGACCGGCCAATGCCGGCAACCACTCCTTGCCCGACGAGCGAACTGCTGCCACCCCAGGAAACACCCCAATCCGGCTGGCCGGCACCAGCAATGTCATAGCCAAACATAATTTGGTCACTGTAATAACTACTGCCGCTTGGGCCAGCGGTTGTCGCCTGAAAAACCACTGCTATAGTATAACTGGTAAAACCTGTTGGCGGATTCCCGGCCGGGATGAGAAAGCCACCGGCTCCCGTGGTGCCCGTATTTCTCATCACACCATTATGAACCCCAAAAACTGCCGCAACAGCCGCCGGTGTTGGCGCACCATCCGTGGCAGCCACGACCCCCTTAATCCGGTCAACCCAATTGCCTCCGCTGACATAATCATCGGCCACCCACCGGCTCGCCAATCCATTTGTTACGTCTTGCGCGTGGGCTTGAAATCCGATTTGCACATCCACCCACAGCCAAACTAAAAATGAAAAAAAACGGAATACGAAATGCCACTCAAATATGCGTTTGATGGGCATCTGTATTGCATTGGTATATTCATTCATAATTTAGGATCTGATACTATGTCCGGTTCGGTTTCATCCAGCAATCCCACGTCCACAAAATGTTCACCGCCCTTGTGCCGCTCAATCAGATGAACCGCCAGAACGTTCCGTCCGGGCTTGATCGCAGCACGCGCGGCGGGATTCAGTTCATATCGGCCATAGCAATTGACAAAGCCTTCCGGCTCGCAGGCCAGAACACCGTTGATGTAGATATTCGAATCGGCACCGTAATCAACTTCCAGCAACGGCCAGTGCAATCCTTCCGGCCCAACGGTGAACTCACGCCGCAACCACAAATCACTGCCTTCCCAATGGGTGCGCGCCTCGCCGTCCATGCCGTAGCGCGAACCAAATCCGCCCGCGCCTTCGCGCCAGCTGCTGTCGGCGAAATCCAACGTGTTCCAATCGTTCGCAGGTTTGACGTCGGTGTAATGCCAGGTTTGCGGCGCAATGTGGGAGGTCGGCACTATTTCACGATAGTTCAATGATGGCAACTGACCGCTGTTGGCCGCCCGAATTTTTTCGCGATCCATTTTTTCCAGGCGGTCGTAGGTCTGCAAGCCGTTCGCCTCCTGCTCGACATCGGATATTTGCGTATAAACCACCGCCGACAAGCCGCGTTCCGCCACCAATTCATAGGTGCGTTGCCACAGCCGCAGATATTCTTCCGTGAGTTGTCCGGTGTTGGTGAAGGATTGATAACCCCAAGCGTTGGCAACCCACATGTGACACGGAGTGATGTAACCGAGTCCGCCAAATTCGCCGGTCACAGAAGCGCGTTGTTCTTCCAACCGTGGCACGCCCGGTCCGGGGTAAAAATGCTTGTCCACAATGTCGCCCCATTTTTCATCATACCAGCCGCTGGCGTCGCTGATCAACCGCGTGGGATCGGCGGCACGCATTTGACCAACGAGCCGGGCCGAATCGTATTCACCCCAGCCTTCATTGAACAGCACCCACAAAATAATGCTCGGCGAATTGAAATGGTTTTGAAGGTGCCGCTGCATTTCCAGTTCCCATTGATGGCGCGCCGCGACCGTCCGATGATCGCCCGCCGGCATGTCCTGCCAGACCAGCAAGCCTAGCTTGTCCGCCCAGTAATACCAGCGGTCCGGTTCAATTTTCACATGCTTCCGAACGAGATTGAACCCGATTTCCTTGCAGTATTCCAGATCGTGCCTCAGCGCGGCATCGGTCGGTGCCGTGTAAATGCCATCCGGCCAAAAACCCTGGTCCAAAGGCCCGCGTTCAAACACAAATTTTCTATTCAACAGAATACGCGGAATCCCTTTTTCATCTATGCCGATGGAAACTTTGCGCATCCCAAAATAACTGCGGACTTCATCAATGGTTTTGCCGTTGTGCGTCAATTTGATTTTCAAATCATAAAGGAACGGATCATCGGGCGACCACAGCCGGGCGCTTTTGATCGGCAGAATTAGTTCCTGTCCCAGCCTGCCGCTGACGCTCGCGATTACTTTGCCTGCCACCAGCGCGACGGCTTCGATTTTCGCTTTGGCATCCGCCGCTTGACTGCGCACCGTCAGCCGCAAAGCCGCTGCGTCCACGTCCGGTGTTAGTTTGAAATCCGCGATGCCCGCTGGTGGCACCGGCTCCAGCCAGACGGTTTGCCAGATGCCGGAGGTCGCCGTGTAAGCGCAACCGGCGGGATGCAACACTTGCTTGCCGTGCGCCTGCTCACCATCGTCCGATGGATCGAGCACCGCCACCACGACTTCCTGGTCCGCGCCCACGTTGAGCGCATCGGTGACGTCAAACGAAAACCGGTCGTAACCGCCCTGATGTTCACCTAGTTTCTGGCCGTTGACCCAGATGGTCGCGTCAAAATCAACCGCGTCGAAATGCAGCAGCACGCGCTCGCCCCGCCAATCGCTTGGAATTTGAAAGGTGCGCCGATACCAAAGCTGCTGTTCCGGCAAAAATGTTTTCATCACGCCGGACAAGGCGGATTCAATCGGATACGGCACGAGAATTTTGCCCGTGAAAGCATCGGGTGCGTTCGTCGCATCCTTGTCAGCAATTCCATATTCCCACAGCCCGTTCAAATTCAGCCAGCGATCCCGCACCATCTGCGGTCGCGGATATTCCGGCAGTGCGTTGGTGGGCGATACGTCCCTGGCCCAACGCGTCAGCAACGGAGCGTTCTCAGGGATTTTCCAATCACTCCCCCGGCATACACTGCTGAGTGCGGCCACCGCCAAGATCAGAAGCTGTTGCATGGCTTTGAAATGTTTCATGGATTCTTTGCGCGCATCATCGGATTATAAAAAATGAGGAGCTTTGCGCTGGGGTTATCTGTGCAATTTAACATGCCTGAATTCCATGTCACTGGACTTTCGCGTCAATCCATTGCACTTTTGCGTCACGCTGGAATTGAGGTGCAGGAGATTGAAATGAAAATCGTCTTGCATCCACTGAATCTGAAAAAATCGGTGTTTGTTCAGCCACTTTCGGGAAATCGCGCAGCATCTCCGAGTCGGGTAGCCACTTCGCGGTCAATCGAAACACCCTGTTCGTTTTCAGGAACCCCAAGACATTTGTTGTTGGCGATCTTCGCGTCGCGACAAGCACGAATTGAGGCCGTTGTGCTGTGAAGTGACTGCGCTTTTTCGGCCCGTTTGCGGAGTAGTCATGGCTAATTCCGAGTGTCGCGCTCATCAACGGCCAAGGTTTGGCGGATTGCCAGCAGTGCCATCAGAGCGTTTGTCTGGGGAGCAATTTTCCAGTTGCCGTAACATTGACCGTTGAGCCACGCCTCGCGCGTCACCGGATGCACGCGAGTCCACGCCACTTCGTGCGGACCGCTGCCGGTGGTGAGATTGGCCCATGTGGCGCCCGCGTCGGTCGAGCAGCACACCGTTTGAGGATTGAGGGATAAAAAAGGGTTGGCTTGCGGGTCTGGGTCCTGCCACAAGGTGGGGCATGAATGAACAAACCCGACACAAGCCGACCGCCAGTAAGTTTTCGCTTCTGCGGCAACTTTGCCATCTGATTCCCAACCATCTGGTGCCGCAATTGGCGCGGACCACGGGGGAGCCAAACAGGTGAAGATTCCGGTGAAACTCCGGCCCAAAACCACTAGAAAACCCTTTATTTACAAGGGTTTTGATTGGAGGCGAGGGTCGGAACCGGGCAGGCACAGCAAACATTGACTTGCTGAACCTTCTTATTCCAAACCCTAGCTAGAACGCAATTTACAGAAAATACGCTCCTAACATTGACACATTTGCAGGTTTTCTCGCTTCAGTCAAGACTTGGAATTAACCACTTGAAACTCCGGTATTACTCTGGCACTACTCCTTTAAAACTCCGCTGCTGGCAGTTTTGCTGGCAGTCAAAAACACAAATGTTTTGTCGGAGTCCCAACACTTCA
>CAYVGC010000067.1:0-23877 GCA_964449815.1 uncultured Bifidobacteriaceae bacterium | reverse complement strand
ATGTTCGTCGGCGTCGGCGCGAGCCGCGTGCGCGACATGTTCGAGCAGGCGCGCAAAAGCACGCCGTGCCTGATTTTCATTGATGAAATTGACGCGGTCGGCCGGTCGCGCGGTCACGGCCTCGGCGGCGGCAACGACGAACGTGAACAGACGTTGAACGCGCTGCTCGTCGAGATGGACGGCTTCGACACGCAGGAAGGCATCATTATCATCGCGGCGACGAACCGGCCCGACGTGTTGGATCCCGCGCTGCTGCGGCCCGGACGTTTTGACCGGCAGGTGACGGTGAATTTGCCGGACGTGCGCGGACGCGAAGGCATTTTGAAGGTTCACGCCAAAAACGTGAAGCTGCTGCCGGACGTGGATTTGTCCATCATCGCGCGCGGCACGCCGGGTTATTCCGGCGCGGAACTCGCCAATCTTTTGAACGAAGCGGCGCTGCTGGCGGCGCGCACCAACAAGAAAGGCGTCGGCCAGCCGGAACTGGAAGAAGCCCGCGACAAAGTCCGCTGGGGCCGTGAGCGCCGCAGCATGGCGATGAGCGACGAGGAAAAACGCGCGACCGCCTGGCACGAGGCCGGCCATGCGCTCGTCAATGTTTTGCTCAAGCACACGCATCCGTTGCACAAGGTCACGATCATTCCGCGCGGACGGGCGCTGGGCGTCACCATGTCGTTGCCGAAGGACGACATGCTGAACATGCGCCGCAAGCAGGCGATTGACACGATCATCATGACGATGGCCGGACGCATCGGCGAGGAGTATGTGACCGATGATATTTCCAGCGGCGCGGCGATGGACATCCAGCAGGCCACGCAGCTTGCCAAGGCGATGGTCATGCACTGGGGCATGAGCGAGAAGCTTGGCAACGTGCTTTATGGCGAGGCGCAGGAATATGTTTTTCTCGGGCGCGACATGATGCGCACGAAGGATTACAGCGAAGCGACCGCGCAAGACATTGACGCGGAAGTGAAACGCATCGTGGACGGCGCTTTCCAAACCGCGAAGAAGTTGATTGAGGACAACCGGGACAAACTTGAAATGGTTGCCAATAGTCTGCTCGAATACGAAACGCTGGACGGCACGCAGGTGGCCGACATTATCCGCACGGGAACTTTCACGCCGCCGCCCAAGCCGCCGGCCAACGCCAGCCCGATGATGGGCGCGCCGGCGGGGACGCCGCTGCCGGAGAATCCGCCCAAACCGGCGCCGCCGAAACTGCCCGGCCTGGGAACCCCGGCGCCAGCGCCGGCGGGCTGAAGTGTTTCAACAAAAAAACGGTGGTCGTCGGACCACCGCTTTTTTTGTTTTTCAAATGCGCCGGACCTCAGGAGGATTTTTCGACGTTCTTCAAGTCTTCGGCCAGAAACTGCGCCACGTCCTTGAACCGCGCGACATTTTCCGGGTTTATCGCCATCAACGTCTGATGCGCCTCCAGGCTCGTCCGTGTGATTTCTTCGTGCGACGGATTGATGGATTCCGGCATGCAGGTTTTCACATCCGCCGGCAGTTGCAACGGACCGCTGGTGGTTTTGAACAGGTGTGCGGCGCCAAGATTCTCCAGCAGCTCGCCGACCCGTGCCGAGGCATTGTGCAGCTCGATCCCGCGTTCGGCGGGCGCGCCTTTGGGATTCAACCTCATGCCCAGCCCCGCCAGCACGCCGAGAAAGGTGCTGTCCATCAGCACGCACTCGCTCAAATCAATGATGAAATGACAGAAGCCTTTTTGCACCAGTTCGCTCAACAGTGTTTTGAAATCCGGGCTGGACACAAAATTGCCGCGCCCGCAAATTTTGATGCAGGCGAAATTTTTTCCAACTAAAACTGACAGGTTCGCAGATGCCATCTTGATTTTCGGTTAAATTTTCAAGCGACCGCGCCGGGCCTCACAATTTGCACCAGGGCTTGCTGCAACACCAGCACCTCGTCCAGCCCGCTGGAGACGAGCCGCTGGTTGCAGCGCAACAGCACGTCCATCGCGCGGACCAGTTCGACCGACGTGTATTTTTTGACCTGCGGCAGCGCTTTGTAAAGCACATACGGATTGAGCGCCAGCGGATTGAATTTCTTGTCCGCCGGCAGTTTGTCGGCCGGAACGCGCCCCAGTTGAGCCTTGAACTGGTTGTAATCGCGGGTTTCTTTCACCCAGCCTTCGCGCAGCATTTCTTTCAGCAGCAGCATCGCGCGGACTTTGCCGATCAATCCGTAGAGCAGGCCGATTTCCGACTTGTCCTTGTCAAACTTCGTCTCCCAAAGTTCCTCGTCCAGCCGCTTGAGCAGGCGCGGCAGGTCGCGGTCGCCCAGCGCGTCGCCCAGCGCGAACGCCTTCGCCGTCTTGTTTCGCGAACAAATCGCCGTCACGTCCGCCAGCTCGATTTTCTTCCGTTCGCCGGTGAACACACAGAGCTTCTCAATTTCATTTTCCAACTGCCGCGCGTTCGCGCCGGCGCGGTTGATCAAATCGGCCAGCGCCGGCTCGGAAATTTCCTTCTGCTGTTTGCGGAGGGCGTCCCGCGCCGCGATTTCCGCGCGGTCGGCCCAGTCCTTGTCGTCCGGCGACCACGCCGAGAAAATTTCAACCAAGCCGATTTTGTCGAGCGTCTTGTAAAAAACCTTCCGCTTGTCCACCTTGCCCGCGCTGATGAGCAGCCGGACGTTTTGCCAGGAAAATTGTTTCAGTTCCTCCGCCAGTTCCGCCAGCGCCTCCGTGACCGCTTGTGAGCTCGCGGTGCGGTCCTCGCCGAGAAAATTGCAGTCGCGCAGCCACACGACCTTGCCGCCGCCGAAAAAAGGAAGTGTCTGCAATGCCTCCCGAAGTTTCCCAAGAACCGCCAGCGCGTCACCGCCGTTGCCAACGGTGGCTTCGATGGTTTCGTGATCCATGCCGCCCAGTTCCGCCGACCACTGCTGGAAAATCTGCCGGGCGCGCTGCTTCACGGCGAAGTCGTCATCGCCACAGACCAGCGCCAGCGGGTTGGACTTGGCTCCGGCCATTTCAGTCGGCCTCGCCGCCGGATTCGTTCATCTTGTCGAGAACCTCGCTCATGTCCTCGACCTGCTCGAACAGCGGCGCGGAAACAAAAATGGGTTTTTTCTGCGCGGCAGCCAGCGCCAGGCAGTCGCTGGGCCGCGCGTCCAGCTCGACAATTTTCCGCGCCAGCTCGTTTTGCTGCTGCAAAATGATCCGCGCGAAGTAGGTGGAGTTTTTCAAGTCCGTGATGACAACGCGTTCGACGTTGATGCCGAAGCCCTGGAACATCCGGTTGATGAGGTCGTGCGTCAGCGGCCGTTCCTTGGGCGTGTCGCGGAGAAACATGCCGATGACTGCGCCCATCTGCGGCTCGACATTGATGACGAAAACTTTCTGGTCATTGCCGACGAACAGGGCGCAACCGCTGTTCGCGGGAAGGATTCCTCGGATCTGAACGGGCACCACATCGTGCTTCATGGCTGAAATCTACGCCGTGCCGCGCGAAAAACAAGCCCTGTTAAATTGTTCACGAATTATAATTGAGCCACGGTCCCAGCCAGCGTTCCATTTCAGAAACGGATTTGCTTTTGCGCCGCGCCAAATCTTCAACCTGGTCTTTGCCAAGCTTGCCGACGGCGAAGTATTTCGATTCAGGGTGCGCGAAATAAAGCCCGCTCACCGAACTGCCCGGCCACATGGCAAAACTTTCCGTCAGCCGGATGCCGGTGTGTTGTTCCACGTCGAGCAAATCCCAAAGAAGTTCTTTTTCCGTGTGGTCGGGGCAGGCGGGATAGCCCGCCGCCGGGCGGATGCCGCGATATTTTTCCCCGATTAAGTCCGCCACCGTCAAATTTTCCAATTTGCCGAAGCCCCACTCGTCGCGGACGCGCCGGTGCAGATATTCCGCGAACGCTTCGGCCAGACGGTCGGCGATGGCTTCGGCCATGATGGCGTTATAGTCGTCGTGCTGCGCCTTGAAACTCTCGACGATTTCCTGCAAGCCGATGCCTGCGGTGACGGCAAATGCGCCGATGTGGTCGGCTGGAATTTCAGATTTCAAATTTGAATTTTGAGATCCGCGCGGCGCGATGAAATCCGCAAGGCACCAGTTCGGCGTGCCGTCGTTCTTCTCGATCTGCTGGCGCAGGAAATGAAACGTCGTCCGCAGATGCTGGCGCGAGCCGTTCGTGTAAACTTCCACGTCGTCGCCGGCGGAATTCGCCGGGAACAAGCCATAGGCGGCGCGGAGTTGCAGTGATTTTTTGGCGATGAACTCCGCCAGCAGTTTCTGCGCATCCGCGAACAGCTTGGTGGCTTCTTCGCCGTGTTTTTCGTGCTGGAGGATTTTCGGATAAACGCCGCGCAGTTCCCAAGTGTGGAAAAACGGCGTCCAATCAATGAACGGCACGACTTCCTCCAGCGAAACGCCGAACGCGCCAGCGTGGCCGTGCGACGAACCGCAGTCGCACTTGCCGGGTTTGAAATTGCTGGATGACAGCGTGCGGACGCCAGTAAACGCCGGTTTGGGCAGATCGTCATATTTCAGCTTCGGCGCATTGGCGCGGGCCTGGGCCAGCGAAAGCAGTTTCACCTGCTGGCTTCCGTGATGCAAGCGGAGCCTCTCGTAATCCTGGCGAAGCTGTTGCACGAAGGGTGCCTTGCCATCTTTGCTTAACAAGCTGCTGACCACGGGCACCGCGCGCGAAGCGTCGAGGACGTGGACGACCGGCTCGCGGTAATGCGGCGCGAGCTTGACGGCGGTGTGCGCCCGGCTGGTGGTCGCGCCGCCGATGAGCAATGGAACTTTGAAACCTGTGCGTTCCATTTCGCGGGCGACATGCGCCATTTCGTCGAGCGACGGCGTAATCAAACCGCTCAAGCCGACGAGGTCGGCTTTTTCCAGCTTCGCGCGCTCCAGAATTTTTTCACACGGCACCATCACGCCGAGGTCAATGACTTCGTAGTTGTTGCAGGCCAGCACGACGCCGACGATGTTTTTGCCGATGTCATGCACGTCGCCCTTTACGGTGGCGAGGATGATTTTGCCCTGCGCTTTGACCGCTTCACCGCGCGCCGCCATCGCGGCTTTTTCCGCTTCCATGAACGGCGTGAGATACGCGACGGATTTTTTCATCACGCGCGCCGACTTCACGACCTGTGGCAAAAACATTTTGCCCGCGCTAAACAGATCGCCGACGACGCTCATGCCGGCCATCAGCGGGCCTTCGATGACGGCGAGCGGCCTGCCGTATTTCGCGCGCGCTTCCTCGGTGTCGGCCTCGATGTAAGCATCAATGCCTTTAACGAGCGCATGTGCGAGGCGTTCCTCAACCGGGCCTTTGCGCCATTCTTCCTCAACTTTTTTATCCGTCTCGGTTGTGCCGGTGCTGTTGGCTTTGAGTTTTTCGCCGAACATCACGAGCCGTTCCGTCGCGTCAGGGCGACGATTAAGTAAAACGTCTTCAACCAACTCTTTCAGCTCCGGCTCGATTTTCTCATAAACCGCCAGCATGCCGGCGTTGACGATGCCCATGTCCATGCCGGCGTTGATGGCGTGATAAAGAAACGCGCTGTGCATCGCCTCGCGCACGGGATTGTTGCCGCGAAAACCGAACGACACGTTCGACACGCCGCCGCTGACCTTTGCGTGCGGGAGGTGCTGTTTGATCCAGCGCGTGGCTTCGATGAAGTCCACGGCGTAGTTGTTGTGCTCCTCGATGCCGGTGCCGACGGTGAGGATGTTTGGATCAAAAATAACATCCTCGGGCGGAAAACCGACTTCATCCACGAGAATACGGAAGGCGCGTTCGCAGATGCGAATTTTGTCCACGAGCGTCGCCGCTTGTCCGTTTTCATCGAACGCCATGACGACGACCGCCGCACCGTATTTCAATACTTTTCGCGCGTGTTCACGGAACTTCGTCTCGCCTTCTTTCATCGAAATTGAATTCACAATGCCTTTGCCCTGAAGGCATTTCAGGCCGGCCTCGATAACTTCCCACTTGGAGGAGTCCACCATGAACGGCACTTTGGCGACTTCGGGCTCGCTGCCGAGCAGTTGCAGGAAGCGCGTCATCGCAGCAACGCCGTCAATCATCCCTTCGTCCATGCAGATATCAATGATGTTCGCGCCGTTTTCGACCTGCTGGCGCGCGACGGCCACGGCTTCCTCGTATTTGTTTTCCTTGATGAGCTTGGCGAATTTGGGCGAACCCGCGACGTTCGTGCGCTCGCCGATCATGATGAACTGCCCGATCTGCTGCGTGAACGGCTGTGAACCGGAAAGGCACAGCGGAATCGCCGCGCCGGTGGAAAACTTCGTCTCGCTTTTCGGCTGACGCGGTGGTTTGTTTTCCAACGCCTTCGCAATCGCCGCGATGTGTTCGGGCGTATTTCCGCAGCAGCCGCCTGCGATGTTGATCAAACCGCTGTCCGCAAACTCGCCGAGGAATTTGCCCATGTCAGCCGGACTCAACGGAAAACCTGTTGGCGAAAGCGGATCAGGCAATCCTGCATTCGGATAGCATGAAATCAGTGTGTCCGCTTTTTCAGAGAGCTCTTCCAGAAACGGCCTCATCAAATCTGGGCCGATTGAGCAGTTAAGCCCAACCGAAATTGGTTTAACGTGTTTTACAGCGTTCCAGTAGGCTTCAACGGTTTGAGCTGACACCATTGTCTCTCCGCCTTTGCCGACGGCAGCGGAAATCATGATGGGCAGAATCTTTTTGTCCTGTGCGAACACTTCCTGGATGGCCACCAGCGCAGCCTTGGCATTGAGCGAATCAAAAATGGTTTCAACGAGCAACAGGTCCGAGCCACCCGCGATGAGCGCGCGAACCTGGTTGGTGTAAGCCGCTTTGACCTGGTCAAACGTGCAGACGCGGAAACCTGCGTCGTCGGCATCCGGGGAATTGGAGAGCGACACCGTCAGTGGCCCGATGGAACCGGCCACGAAACGAGGACGGCCGATCTGGTTCGCGACGCGGTCAGCCCATTCGCGGCATTGCTTGGCGGATTGCTCGTTGATTTCCCAAGCGAGGTCAGCGAGAAATTTATTTTGAATGACGCCTTGGTAAAACGCCGGGTCTTTGCGGCCACCGTGTTCGCGCGGATCGTCCACGAAGAATTCACTCTGTCCAATGCTCGTGGCTGAAAAAGTGTTGGTCTCAATAATGTCCGCGCCGGCTTCGAGAAAACGCCGATGAATGTCGCAAATCGTCGCCGGCTGCGTGAGCGAATAAAGGTCGCCGTTGTTTTTGAGGTCCTTCTTGGAATCCTTGAACCGCTTGCCGCGAACTTCCGCCTCGCCGAGGCCGTAGGTGCGAATAGTGGTGCCCATCGCCCCGTCAAGGATGACGATGCGTTCGCGAAGTGCCTTTTGCAATAGTCCGGCCTGGTTCAGCATTGCGTCAAGAATATGCAAATGGTAAGTTTTAGCAACTATAAAATCAACGCATCAAGATATGTTGATGGATGATTAAACAGCAGCGGAATGATGTAATGGAACGCATCCCTGTGACTGCGCTGTGCGAACGGGTTTGGCGTTCATTTTCCGGCAGGGCAATGGTGCGGCCGGAGGCCAGGTGGTTCCAAAAATCTATGCCCCAACTTTAAGCGCTGACGAACTTGACTTGCAGGGACGTCAACACTCAAGAACGCAAAAACTTGGAGCATCAGCCGCCTGGCAGCCGTTTGACGTGTTTGAGGTCCACGATGCGGGTCTGGTCGCGGGCGGCTTCGATGAGCGCGCCGAGACAGAGATTGCGGGTGCGGCGCAGCAGGCCTTCGCCGGAACGGGCGATGAGCGCCAGCGCTTCGGGCGTGAAGGTGTTGTGGCCCAGACCGGCGCGATCCAGTTGGTCCAGGATAAACTGTTCGATCGTTTCGGGAGCCAGACGCGAGAGCAGCGCCGAGTAAGTAACGCGGGAACGGATTACCTCGTTGATGGACAAAGACAGGGACTGGAGCAACGGCGGCTGGCCGATGAGCACCAAGTTATGCGAACGCGGAAAGTCCTCGCACAACAGGTGAAGTTTGCGGAGGCGGTCGGCGGGCATGAGGTGGGCGTCGTCAATGATGGGCACGAGTATTTTGCCGGCGCGATGGACGTTGAAGGCCTGCTGCACCAGCAGCCGTTCGCAGTGATGGTCGCGACCTTCAAACTCAATCTGAAAGGCTTCGCAGAGGATGCGGAGCGTGTTGTGATAGGTATGCAACGTGCGATTGGCCTTGCCGTTATCCACGCGTCGCGCTGACAGCGAAAGCGGTTCTCACCAAAGGATGGAGGACGGATTACGATGAAGGTTATTGCCTTTCTCAAGCAAACAACTAATAAGTTGAATATGAAAAAGCGAATTCTTCTTGTGGTGACTATTCTCGTCGGAACAATCGAAGCAGGGCATTCCATTCCGCCCGCCATTTATGAAGACGGGCGGCCCCAGGCCAGTCTTCGGCTGGAGGCCAAAGATCAGGGTGTCATCCTCCGGCACGGCGGTGGCCCAGGTGATTGCGATATTCTTGGCGCTCGCGAGGCCATCGTATTCGAGGATCAAGGCACCTATTATCTACATTACGACGGCACAGGACCGAAGGGCTGGCTGGCCTGTCTGGCCACGAGCCAAGATCTGGTTCACTGGGAAAAACAGGGACCTATTCTCGACTTTGGCAAGCCGGGCAGCCCGGATTCCGCCAGCGCCTCGGCCCCGTGGGTCATCCACGCTGGCAAATGGTGGCATATGTTTTATCTCGGCACACCCAACATGAGCCCGGCGCCAGATCACATTCCCATGTTCCCGTATCAGACGCTCATGGCGCGCAGCCGTTCGCCGGCGGGGCCGTGGGAAAAACAATATGCGAACGCCCCTTTTATCCCGCAGCCTGGAACTTACTGTTCAGCGACGGCCAGCCCCGGCTGCATTGTGAAATGGCAGCGCGAATTTTTGATGTTCTTCAGCGCCTCCACGCCGGGGCCGGACATCAAGCGCACCCTCAGTATTGCTCGCGCAAAGAATCTGGACGGGCCATGGGTGGTGCAGTCGGAACCGATCCTACCGTCAGCGGAGCAGGTCGAAAACAGTTCGCTTTACTACGAGCCGAAAAACAAAACGTGGTTTCTGTTCACCAATCACATCGGCATCAACGAACGCAGGGAGGAATTTACCGATGCCGTCTGGGTTTACTGGAGCCAGGATTTGAACCGGTGGGATCAGTGGAACAAGGCGGTGGTGCTGGATGGCCGGAACTGCTCATGGTCGAAAAATTGCATCGGCATGCCATCCGTGATAAAAATCGGCAAGCGACTGGCGGTTCTCTATGATGCGCCGGGCGGCGACAGCATCAGCCACATGAACCGGAATATCGGACTGGCGTGGCTGGATCTGCCATTGGCCATTCCTGTCTTCACCTCGAAATAAAACATGAAACACATTTGCATCTCGATTGGTCTGTGGCTGCTGGGCTGCTCCTGCCTGGTCGCGGCGGATTTGGAAAACAATTTCCGCAACCCTCCGCCCGCTGCTCGCCCTTGGGTTTACTGGTATTTTATGGACGGCAATTTGTCCCGCGAAGGCATGACGGCGGATCTGGAGGCCATGAAACAGGCGGGCATCGGCGGCGCAATTTTTCTGGAAGTCAACCTCGGCATTCCGCGCGGCCCCGTGGATTTCATGAGTCCGCAATGGCAGGATCTCGTCGCCCACGCGGTGCGGGAGGCGGACCGGCTGGGCATTCAGATTGCGCTGGGAGCCGGGCCGGGCTGGTGCGGCACCGGCGGGCCGTGGATTACGCCGGAACTCGCGATGCAGGATCTGGTCGCCAGTGCCACCAACGTGGCCGGGCCGGGATTATTTTCGGCGGAACTGCCGCCGCCTCGGCCCCGCGAGCCATTTTTTGGCGAGGGCACGCTGACCCCGGAACTCAAAAAGGAATGGCAAAATTTTTACCGTGACACCGTCGTGCTGGCTTTCCGAACGCCCGATGGCACCAACCGGATTGCCGATGTGGATGAAAAGGCGCTTTACTATCGCGCCCCATTTTCCTCGCAACCGGGAGTAAAGCCGTTTCTCCCCGTGCCGGCGGAATATCCGGCGCTGCCAGCCGCGAACTGCATCCAACCCGCCGACGTCTTGGATCTGACGAAGCAGCTTTCTCCTGATGGTCGGCTGGATTGGAAGGCGCCGCCGGGCCGGTGGACCATCATGCGGTTTGGCCGCGCGCTCACCGGCCAGACCACGCGGCCCGCGCCGACGCCGGGACTCGGGTTCGAGAGCGACAAGTTTGACCGCGCGGCGCTGGATGCGCATTTTGCCGCCTATGTTCAGAAGCTGCTGGCCAGAATCGGGCCGCGCACCAACGCCAACGGCGGGCTGACGATGCTGCATTTCGACAGTTGGGAAATGAGTTCACAGAACTGGTCGCCTGGATTTCGCGCGGAGTTTCAAACCCGCCGTGGCTATGATCCGTTGAAATATCTGCCCGCATTTTCTGGTCGCGTCGTGGGCAGCGAGGAAATGTCCGGAAGGTTCCTGTGGGATTTGCGGCGGACCGCCCAGGAACTCGTCGTGGAAAACCACGTCGGCTACTTGAAGAAGCTGGCCCACCAGAACGGGCTGACTCTTTCCGTTGAACCCTACGACCTGAATCCTGCCGGCGACCTGACGCTGGGTCGCGTGGCCGACGTGCCGCAATGCGAATTCTGGCATCTCGGTTTTGACACGGCTTACAGCGTCATCGAGGCCGCTTCGATTGCGCACACCTGCGGCCGCAACCTTGTCGCGGCCGAAGCTTTCACGAGCAACCCGGGCGAAGATTGGCAGGCCGATCCCGCTTCCCTGAAGGCGCAGGGCGACTGGGCTTTTTGCGCCGGCGTGAACCGTTTTGATTTTCACCGGTTTCAAGCCCAGCCCTGGACCAACCGCTGGCCGGGCATGACGATGGGACCCTATGGCGTCCACTGGGATCGCACGCAGACCTGGTGGGACATGGTTCCTGCCTATCACGAATACCTCGCGCGCTGCCAGTTCCTCCTGCAACGTGGCGTGACGGTGGCTGATGTCTGTTTTCTCGCGGGCGAAGGCGCGCCTTATGTTTTTCGCCCGCCGGATTCGGCGACGAGCGGCAATCCGCCGGACCACGGCGGCTATAATTTCGACGGTTGCGCGCCGGAAACGCTGCTGGAACGCGCCGGGGTGAAAGACGGCCAGGTCGTCTTCCCCGGCGGCACCCGTTACCGAATTCTCGTCCTGCCGGAGCAACGAACGATGACGCCCGCGCTGCTGGCCAAAATCAAATCGCTCGTGCGCGCCGGCGCGACCGTGTTCGGCCCGCCGCCGGAGAAATCACCGAGCCTACAGAATTTTCCCAAATGCGACGTCACAATCCAGAAGCTCGCCGAACAGCTTTGGGGCGACTGCGACGGCAAAACCGTCTTCACTCATCATTTTGGAAAAGGCCGGGTGGTCTGGCGGGAAACGGAAGTCAAACCGCAGGCGGAATATGCCGATTTTACGGTAGTCACCAATGTGCTGGGAGAAATGGGAGTTCCGCCAGATTTTGTCTCGGACGGCCCCATCCGTTTCACGCACCGGCGCGACGGCGACAGTGACATATATTTTCTCGCCAATCCTGAAGACCGCGTTATGGACACGGTCTGCCGGTTTCGCGTGGCCGGCCGGCAGCCGGAGTTCTGGAACCCCATGACCGGCCAGACGCGGGCTTTGCCACAATTCACCTTGAGTGCCGGCCGCACCACCATTCCCATGCAATTCGAGCCGGAACAATCCTGCTTTGTCATCTTCCGGACACCGGCGGTGGTGGCGGCAACTCAAGAAAAGAACTTTCCGGCCTTCCGTGATGCGGGCGTGCCATTCTCCGGCCCGTGGGAAGTGAGCTTCGATCCAAAGTGGGGCGGGCCGGAGAAAATCACCTTCGATAAACTGGACGATTGGAGCCAGCGCCCGGAAGCCGGCATCAAGTTTTACTCCGGCCTGGCAACTTATAGGAAATCGTTCATCGTGCCGGCGGCAACGCTGACGGCTGGCCAGAATTGTTTTCTGGATCTGGGCGTCGTGAAAAATCTGGCGCGCGTCCGGCTGAACGGCCGCGACCTCGGCGTTGTCTGGTGTCGCCCCTGGCGCGTGGATGTCAGTGAAGCCATCAAGGCGGGTGACAACCGGTTGGAAATTGAGGTTGCCAACCTCTGGCCCAACCGGCTTATTGGCGACCAGTCGCTGCCGCCGGCAAAGCAATTCACCTCGACCACTTTGAATCCCTACCACAAAAACTCGCCGCTGTTGTCGTCGGGGTTGCTCGGCCCGGTGGTGCTCCTGCAGACAACGCAAACGCGGAAATCCACGCCCCATTTCTGACCGGCGGCACCGGGCGGCGTTCAATTTTTCTTGCGGTATCACTTTCAATTCGCCATTTGCCGCCGGTCGTTTAGATTCCGCGTCATGGACGCATGAAAAAATACCTTCACGTCATCAACATCGGGTTGCAGAGCAATCTGGCGTATCGCTTCAATTACCTCACGCGCACGCTGTTCAGCTTCATCCCGCTCTTCGCCATGCTGTCGCTGTGGCGCACCATTTACGCGCACCGGAGCGGAACCGGCAGCGCGTCCGGTTTTTCCGAGGCGGAGATGATGTTTTATTATCTGCTCGTCGCCGTCGTGGACGTGCTGACCGCCGTGAACGAGGACGACTGGCAGATTGCCGCCGACATCCGCGAGGGCAACATCAGCCAGTTTCTGCTCAAGCCGGTGGATTATCTCTGGTATCGGCTCTGCCTGTTTTTTTCCGGGCGCATCGCGTTTATCGCCGTGGCCGGAATCCCGCTGGCGATTTTTATTTTCTGCTTCCGGCAATATGTTCTGCCGCCGGTCAGTCTCACGGCGGCGCTCGTGTTTCCCGTTTCGCTGGTGCTGACGGCGCTGCTGCAATTTTTCATCTCCTACGCCATGGCCATGCTGGCGTTCTGGCTGCTCGAAATTTCCACCTTCATTTTTATTTTGTTCGCGTTTGAATACCTCGCCAGCGGCCATTTGTTTCCGCTCGACATTTTGCCGCCGCTGCTCAAGCAGATCCTCTATCTCACGCCGTTTCCTTATCAAATGTATTTCCCCATCAGCATTTACCTCGGCAAGGCGGCGGGCGTGGAAATGTGGCGCGGCCTGGCCTTTCAATTTCTCTGGGTCGTCGCGGCCTATGTTTTTGCCCGGTTCATGTGGCGGCGCGGCATCAAAAAATATTCCGCGTTCGGCGGCTGAACTTCAGCCGCGTGCCGTGATCTGCCCAATCGCCCACTGTGCGTGCTCGGCAATCAAAGGTTCGGGATCGCGCGCGGCTTTTCCCAAGACGGGCAGGGCGGATGCATCGCCGGCGTTGCCCAGCGCCACGGAGACGTTCCGCAGCAGGCCGCGCCGTTTCGTGCGCAGCATTGGCGTGCCGGCAAATTTTGATTTGAAGCTGGCCTCGTCGAGCTGGAGCAGTTCGATCAAATCGGGCGACTGCAAATCCGCGCGGGCCTGCGCCTTCATCAATTTTCCTTCGCGCGCAAACCGGTTCCACGGACAAACCGCCAGACAATCATCGCAGCCGAAAATCCGGCTGCCGATGGCCGGGCGCAGCTCGACCGGGATTGCCCCTTTCAGTTCAATCGTCAGGTAGGAAATGCACCGGCGCGCGTCCAGTTGAAACGGCGCGGTGATGGCGTTGGTCGGGCAGGCTGCGAGACAGCGCGCGCAGTTGCCACAATGATTTTTCTCCGGCGCATCCGGTGCGAGTTCGAGCGTCGTCAAAATCTCCGCCAGAAAAATCCAGTTGCCCAGCTTGCGGCTGATGACGTTGGTGTGCCTGCCGACAAAGCCGATGCCGGCGCGCTGGGCAAAATCGCGTTCCAGCACCGGGCCGGTGTCCACATGCCAGAGCGAACGCGTTCCCGCGCCGCCAAGCTGGTTGACGAACTGCGTCAAACTTTTCAGGCGTTCGCCAAGCACCTCATGGTAGTCGGTGAACCGGGCATAGCGGGCAATCACGCCGGATTTGGAATTTGGAATTTGAATCTTATCGTTCTGGTAGCTCGCCGCCAGCGCGATGATGCTTTTTGTGTCCGCGAGAATTTTCCCGGGTTCGGCCCGCTTCTCCGCATTGCGCTCGAGCCAGCTCATCTCGCCGTGGTTTTTCAGCGCGAGCCAGCGCTGAAGTTGCTCCGCGCTGGCGGGCGGGGCGGCGGTGGTGAAACGGCAGTCGTCAAAGCCGAGTTCCGCCGCCCGCTGACGGATGGCGGTTTTCATCGCTCCGGGCGGCTGGCGAGTTTGAACTGGAAAACAATCTGCTGCGCGACCTCGCGGGCGGAACGCGAATCGGTGTTGATCAGCACGTCCGCCTGCCGGTAGAACGGCTCGCGGATTTTGAGCAGCTCGCGGATTTTCCGCCGCGGATCGGCGTCGTGGAGCAGGGGACGATGCGACTGGTTGCGGACGCGCTCCCAGATTTTTTCCGGCGACGCCCAAAGGCAGACGACAAGGGCGTGCGCTTTGAGCGCGTTGAGATTTTCCAGGTTGGTCGGCAGACCGCCGCCGGTGGCAATCACGGTCTTGCTTCGCGCGGCGAGTTCGCCAACCGTCTGCCGTTCCAGCGCGCGGAAGGCCGGCTCGCCGTCCTTGGCGAAAATGTCGGCAATCATCCGTCCGGTGCGGGTTTGGATAAGGTCGTCCGTGTCGAGAAATTCAAAATGCAGCAGCTCGGCGACCGTGCGGCCAACGGAGGTCTTGCCCGTGCCCATGAAACCGACGAGCGCGAGATTCACGATGTGCCGGCCGTTGTGCATGGCGATGAATTAGCGGAAAATCGCGGCAAACGCACGCCAAAACCATCCCCTCGACACTCCGGCGGACTTTTGGTAGCTTGACATTGTGAATTTGCCGCCACTCATACTGGCCTCGGCTTCGCCCCGGCGCGCGAAACTGCTCAAGCTGCTGAAGGTTGATTTTCAAGTCGTGCCGGGCCGCGTGGCGGAAGTCGCGCACGAACATCTTTCGCCGCTGGAGGTCTGCCAGCTCAACGCCCATCGCAAGGCGTTTGCCGTGGCCAAAAAAATCCCCGACGCGCTCGTGCTCGGCGCGGACACGCTGGTGTTTCTCGACAATGAAATCCTCGGCAAGCCGCGCAATCTGGCCGAGGCCCGGCGGATGCTCGCGCGCTTGCAGGGCCGCGCCCATCAGGTCGTGACCGGCGTCAGCCTGATTCATTTGCGCAAGCATCAGGAACGGATTTTCGCCGCCAGCACGGACGTTTTGTTTCATCCGCTGGATGCCGCCCAAATCCGGGAATATGTATCCAAGGTTCACACGCTCGACAAGGCGGGCGCTTACGCCATCCAGGAATTTGGCGAAACAATCATTTCCGAAATCTCCGGCTCCTACAGCAATGTCGTCGGCCTGCCGGTGGAATTGTTGCGCGATGAACTGCAGTCGTGGGGCGCTCAAAAAAACTTCAAAAAAACTCCGCCGCCTCCGCCGGCGGAATTTTTTTAACGCAGTTCCGGATGCTCTGCGAGCAGCCGGTCGAGATTTCTCCGGGCCTCTGACAAACTGGCATCCAGTCGCAACGCCTCCCGGAAATGCGGCGCCGCCTGCGCGGCCTCGCCAAGATTGGCGTAAGCTCCGCCCAAAGCCAGTTGCGCCGGCGCATAGCCGGGGCGCACCAGCACCGAGTTGCTGAAGCAGTTCAAGGCATTGGTCCAACTGGCGCATTGCGCGAAATGGAGGCCGAGGGTGAACTGGATGCCGGGATCGCGCCGTTCCAGCGCGGCGGCGGCTTGCAGATGTTCCAGCGCCTCGGCGGTCTGGCCGAACGTCAGCAGGCACATCGCCAGGTTATACTGGCTTTGCGGAAAGCGCGGCTCGGTTTCCACCGCCGCGCGGTAAAGCAACAGCGCGTGCGCGTTGTCGCCGGCTTTTTCGTAGGCCTTGCCGAGAGTGTTTTCGGCGGCGTAATTGTCCGTGGTCACTTCCATCGTGTGCCGGAACAGGGTGATGCTGTCGCGCCAAAGCGAAATCTGAAGGGAGGTTGTCAACACGCAGCCGAGCAGCGCCACGCCGCCGGCCACCGGCAAAATGATTTTCCCGCGCGGCCGCGTTGAAAAAATTTCCGCCGCGCCCCAGACCACGACGATAAAGAAACCGATGCTGGGAATGTAGGTGTAGCGGTCGGCCATGGACGCCGCGCCGACTTGAATGAGGCCAACCGTCGGGACGAGCGTGCCAAGAAACCAGAGCCAGCCGACGGCCAGAAACGGGCTTTTGCGCCAGCAACGCAGGCACAAAAATGTCCAGACGGCGAGTAACGCCGCCGCGCCGAGCGCGAGCGCCACCGGCCAGTGCCTGGGATGCGGGTAAATGATGGCGAGGTCGGTGGGCCAGAAAGTTTTTGCGGTGTAGCGGGCGTAGGCCAGCCCGGCGTTGGCCAGGCGTTCGCTCCAGTCCGTTTGCGCCACGGCGCCGCCGCCGGACTGGACGAGATAAGTCACCGCACTGCCAATGAATGACAGGGTAAAGAACGGAATTTTTTCAAGCAGCAGGATTTTGAAATTGGAAATTGAAAATCGGAAATCGGAAATCCGGTTGAGCGGCCAGAAGTCCAACAGCAGCAAAACGAACGGCAGCGTGACCACCATCGGTTTGCTCATCAGGCCGAGCGCAAACAGGAAGAGCGCGAGCAGATAAAATTTTTTGGATTTTGGATTTTGGATTTTGGACAGCTCCGCAAACCGGACGTAAGCCAGCAGCGTGAGCAGCCAGAAAAAAGTGCTCAAAACGTCCTTGCGTTCGGAGGTCCACGCGACGGATTCGACGTGGAGCGGATGCCAGGCAAACAGCGCCGCGACGAACGCGCTGCGCCACAGCGCGCCGGTCGCGCCGCGCAGAAAAACAAACAGCAGGAGGGTGTTGACGACGTGAAACAGCAGGTTGATGAAATGATGGCCGCCGGCATTAAGGCCGAACAGCGAGCAATCGGCCTGGTGCGAAAGCCACGTCAGCGGATGCCAGTTCGCCTGCTCGGAGGATTTGAAGGCCCAGACAAAATTCGTCCAGTTCAATCCCGTGGCCACGTGGGGATTGGCGGTGACGTATTGCTCATCATCGTAAAGAATGAACGGGTGGCTGGTGATCGGCCAGTAAAGCGCCGCCGTGCCCAGCGCGAGCACGAGACAGATGATCATGAAACAGTTTTTCCCGGCCGGCGCTCCGGCGGCTTCAGAATTTGACGAACTCATGCTGGCGGCTGGTGAACCGGCAGGTTTCCGTGTAGCCCACGCTGCGGGCGAGCGCCACGGCCTCGGCGAAATTCATTCCGACCTCTGCGGGCGCGTGCGCGTCGGAGCCGAACGTGATGGGAACATTTTTGCGCCAGGCAAGCTCCAGCAGCTCGGCGCAGGGGTAAATTTCCCGGCAGTTCTTCCGCAGGCCGGCGGTGTTCAGCTCGATGGCGCAGCCGGCCTTGGCGGCGGCGATGACAAATTCCCTGTAGAGCTTCCGGCAGTTCTGCGCGGGGCGGATGCCGAATTTTTTTGGCAAATCCGCATGGCCGATGATCTGGAACAGGCCGGATTCCGCCGCCTGTGTCAGCCGCTCAAAATAATCGGTCCACACTTCGAAAGCGTCCCGGTTTTTCCATTCGGCCAGCTTGGCGGGATTGTCAATGTCCCACGAATCAGTGACGTAATGCACGGAGCCGATGAAATAATCCCACGGCTGCCGCGCGGCGAGCCGGCGGATCCATTTTTCGTGGCCGGGCAGAAAATCCACTTCCAGCCCCAGCCGGATGGTGAGCTGCGGAAAAGTCGTTTGCGCCAGCCGGACTTTGGCCACGTATTCATCCAGTTGCCGTTCGGACATCCGCCAGTCGTCAAAATCATCGCGCAGCATCGGCGAGTGGTCGGAGAAGCCGATTTCGGCCAGGCCGAGTTTGACGGCGCGACGGGCGTAATCCACCGGCTCGCCCACGGCATGGCGGCAGAGCGGCGTATGCATGTGATAATCGGCGGGCATCTGCATGGCCATGAGTTTCAGGTTTCAAGTTTCAAGTTTCAAGCGCTGAATCGAATCTTTCTATCGTAAATTCCCGGTGGCGGCCTTTAATCCGGCATTGCCACCGGTGGAAAAAAGGCTGCACTGCCGGGAACTTCGCCGCCATGACCGAAAGCGAACCGGATGTTGTGAGGGAAGAAAATCGCGAAAAAGCCCCACGTTGGTTGTGGGCAAGAAACCAAATCGGGATTTCCCATTTGGTCTATTAATTCGGACTAAATCCTCCAGCTTTGCTGGAGAGACTTCCGGAGTTTGACGGTTTCGGGATTGGACCGGGAAGGGTTCAGAGTCTGAAACGAGTTTGGTCAAAGAGCAAATGGGTGAAGGTGTCGGCCATCGGGTTGTGTGGGAGTTTGCTGCCGTTAAGTCTGGTGTTGGACTGGGGACTTGGCAACGGCAAGCGTCAGGCGCAAGCATTGATGGCCAAGGCCAGTGCTGCCACCTTGCCGGCGAAGTTGTATGCGGATGCGGGTTATGATGTGGAATGTGGGTGCCTGACCCGTGCCGGCTGGACTGGGGTGCCGAAAGCGTGATCAAACCAGCCCAACAACGGGCGGATGGGACACGGAGCGGATTTTGGCGGAGCCGGATGAGCGAGCCATATCTGGCACAGAAAGGTTGTGGCACGCGCTGGGCGGTGGAATCGTTTTTCAGCGGCTTGAAACGGACGATGGGTTCAACGTTGACTTCACGCAAAAGGTGCGAGCAACAAACCCGGCGCTGGCATCGCACTGCCCGCAAGCCAGACCAAGCCAACCAGCCAACAGGATTAAAATGCCAAGCGACAAGCAACTTCGCGGCATCCGGTTGGCGGCTGTGCTGGAAAAACGGCGGCTGGATCAGGCGATGAACGCCAAGGAATTTGCCGTCTGCGCCGGGGTTTCCTACTCCATCGCGCGCGAGTGGTTTCGGCTGCCCGGCTTTCCGGTGTTTCGCGGCGTGGTGTTCTGGCAGGATTTTGCACAGTGGCGCACGGGCCGGAATCAGGGCAGGCTGCCAACCGAAAACCAGGCGGTGTCGGGTGTTGAGAAAACGGTTTCAAATCTGCCGCCACGGGCGGAACAACTGCTGCGGCAGGCATGAAATGAGCGGTGGCGAAGGCCAGCGGAAAAATATTTTAGCGGGGGCAAACTCACTGCACTTTTACTGCACCGCGTTGTAAGTCGTTGATTATGAATGGAGCGGGTGAAGGGAATCGAACCCTCGTATGCAGCTTGGAAGGCTGCCGTTCTACCATTGAACTACACCCGCGACCTGGAAATCCTAACGACAAGCCGCCACTTGTCAATCCGCCGCACGCAAATCCCCGCCGCTCGTTCTGCCCGAAAATTTTAACCGGAGCGCGTCCCCGGGCGTCTCTTGAACCGGTATGAACGCTGGAAAAATCCAAGGCTGCCGCGCAGAGCAGGCCTTCACTTTGATCGAATTGCTGGTGGTCATCGCGATCATTGCGATTCTGGCCGCCATGCTTTTGCCGGCGCTGGCCCGCGCCAAGGAATCGGGCAAGAGCATTGCCTGCAACAACAACCTGCGCCAGCTCGGCATGGCGATGCAGATTTATGCGGGGGACAATCAAGATACGCTGCCGCCGCACATCACGGCCTCGCGGTGGCCGGATAAATTCTATAATCTTTATGGCAAAAATCTGAAAGTCCTGCTCTGTCCCAGCGAAGTCACCAACACGCCCCTGACCATCGGACCGTCCAACAACGTCGCCGACGCCGCGCCGCGCAGTTATTTCATCAATGGCTGGAACGATTATTTTTTTGGCCATCTGAGTGCGTCGGATTTTTCCTCGCTTTACATGCAGGGAATTTGCCCGGTCGGCCTCAAGGAAAGCCAGATTGTGCATCCCAGCGACACAATTGTGCTCGGCGAAAAGGAATCGTATCGCGGTGATTTTTACATGGACATGCTCGCGGGTAACGGGGATGACTTCGCTGGCGCGGTCGCCCAGGACCGGCACGCCGGCCGCGGGCAGGGGACGCAAACCGGCGGTTCCAACAACACCTTCGCCGACGGCAGCGCGCGGTTTTACAAATACGGCGCAGCTTTTTATCCGCTGAACCTCTGGGCCGTCAGCGATGCCGATCGCGCCGCCGACATCATCCAGTTCTGACGCGCTTGCGTCGCCAGCCTGCCGCCGCTAGACTCGGCGCGATGAATTCGCTGCTTCTCGCCGGCGGTCGCGTGGTGGATCCCGCCAACAATTTTGATTCCACCGCTGACGTTCTCATTCTGGACGGCAAAATTTCCACCGTCGGCAAAAAACTTTCCGCGCCTGCCGGCGTCGAGATTTTTGACGCGACTGGGAAAATTGTTTCGCCGGGCTTGATTGACCTGCATGTGCATTTGCGCGAACCGGGCCAGACGGCCAAGGAAAACATCGCCACCGGCACCGCCGCCGCCGCGCGCGGCGGATTTGCTTCCATCGTGTGCATGCCCAACACATCGCCGGCGATTGACAACGCGGGCACGGTGGCGCTGATTCACGAACGCGCAAAAACCGACGGTGCCGTGAATGTTTTTGTCACCGGCGCGATCACCAAAAATATCGCGGGCGAGGAACTCGCGCCCATCGGCGGCTTGAAAAAGGCCGGCGTCGTGGCCATCACCGACGACGGCCATTGTGTGCAGAACAATGATCTCATGCGCCGCGCGTGCGAATACGCCAAGATGTTTGGCCTGCCGGTGATGGATCATTGCCAGGATTATTCGCTCGTGACTGACGGTGTCATGCACGAAGGCTATTGGAGCACCGCGCTCGGCCTGCGCGGCTGGCCGTCAGCGGGTGAGGAAATGATCGTGGCGCGGAACATTCTGCTCGCGGAACTGACCGGCGCAAAAATTCACTGCCAGCATTTGAGCGCCGCCGGCAGCGTGGCCTTGATTCGTGAAGCGAAAAAACGCGGGGTCCCAATTTCCGGCGAAGCCTGTCCACACCATTTTGTCCTGACTGACGCCGCCGTCGCCGGCAGCGAAAAGTTTTGGGCGAACGATGGAAAGCAAATTTTCCATTCCCAACCGGCAACCGGCAACCGGCAGCCTTTGCCCGTCTGGCCGGCCTACGACACAAATTTCAAAATGAATCCGCCGCTGCGTTCCGCGCGCGACCGCGAGGCGATTCTCGAAGGTCTGACCGACGGCACGATTGACATTTTGTGCAGCGACCACGCGCCGCATTGTGATTACGAGAAGGAAGTCGAGTTTGACTATGCGCCGTTCGGCATCACCGGCCTTGAAACCGAACTCGCGCTGGCGCTCATGCAGCTCGTCCACACCAAAAGAATTCCGCTCATGACCATGCTGGCAAAATTCACGGTCAACCCGGCGCAACTGTTGAATCTGGACAAAGGCGCGCTGAATGTTGGCGCGGATGCGGACGTGACCGTTTTTGACCCGGAACAAGAATGGGTTTTCAACCGTGAAGATTCCGCGAGCAAATCGAAGAACAGTCCGTTTTTCGGCTGGCAGCTCAAAGGCAAAGCCGTGGCGACCATCGTCGGCGGGAAGGTTGTCTGGTCGGAAAACACCGAGCTGGCCGCCGCCTAAAAACTTTGCTTCGCGCAATTTTTTCGCCTAAATTTTCACACTTTTTGATGAAAGCAATTTTGGCCCTCGAAGACGGTTCGGTTTTTCACGGCACAGGTTTTGGCGCGAAGGCGTCGGCCGGCGGCGAGGTGTGCTTCAACACCTCGATGACCGGCTACCAGGAAATCCTCACCGACCCCTCCTACAAAGGCCAGATTGTCACGATGACCTATCCGCTCATCGGCAATTACGGCGTGAATTCGCAGGACGTTGAATCATGGCGGCCGCACGTGGCGGGCTTCGTCATCCGCGAGCTGTCGCCGGTCGTCAGCAACTGGCGCGCGGATTTTTCACTCGCCGAATATCTGGAGCAAAACGGGATTCCAGGAATTCAGGGCGTTGACACGCGCGCGCTGACCAAAAAACTCCGCGTGCGCGGCGCGATGAATGGATTTATTTCCACCGAAAAAATCTCCGAGGCCGAGGCCGTGAAGCGCGCGAAGGAATTTGTTTTCCTCGGCGTGGATTACGTCAAGGAAGTCACGCATAAAAAGACGTTTCGTTGGGACGAAAAGGACGAGCAGAGCGCGGCGTTTGACCTGGTGCGCGGCAACGCGAAAACCGACGCGCGCAATTTCCGCAAGCCGCTCCCGCCGGCGGACATTCCGATTGTCGCGTTTGATTACGGGATGAAATACAACATCCTCCGCCGGCTGCGACAGCATGGATTCGCCACGCAGGTTTTGCCCGCCACCGCCAGCGCCGCCGACGCGCTCCGGCACAAGCCCGCCGGAATTTTTCTCTCGAACGGCCCCGGCGATCCCGCCGCGCTCGCCTACCTCGTGCGCGAAGTGAAGACGCTGCTCGACACCGGCATCCCGATTTTTGGCATCTGTCTCGGCCACCAGATTCTCGGCCAGGCGTTCGGTGGAAAAACCTTCAAATTAAAATTCGGCCATCGCGGCGGCAACCAGCCGGTGAAAGATTTGGAATCCGGCAAAGTGGAAATCACCTCGCAAAATCACGGCTTTGCGGTGGATGCAAAATCCCTGCCGCCAGCGGTCGCGGTGCAGCGCATCAATTTGAACGACCAGACCGTCGAAGGCCTGCGGCACAAGACCAGGCCGGTGTTTTGCGTGCAATATCATCCCGAGGCGTCGCCGGGGCCGCACGATTCGACGCCGCTGTTCGCCGAATTCCGGAAGATGATTGAAAAGCACGGGTGAAAAAATGCGGTAATCTTGGATTTGCATTTGACTTGAAAGCCGTCGCGCTCATAATCGCTGAAATAATCTATGTCGAAACTCGTTATCCTGAACCAGGGCATGACCGGGCGCACGTTCGAGTTGAACATCGAACGCACCACCGTCGGTCGTGTGGAGGACAATGTTTTTCAGATTGCCGACCCTTCGGTTTCCAGCCATCACGCCGAAATTATTTTGCATGGCAACGACATTGTCATCAAGGATCTCAACTCGACGAACGGCACGTTCATCAACAATGAAAAAATTTCCGAGACCCTCCTCAAGCCCGGCCAGACGTTGCGGTTTGGCCAGGTGGAACTGAAGATTGACGATGGCAAACCGGTTTCCGCGTCGCCCCAGCCTGCCGGTGCCAGCGCCCCGGCTTCCGCGCCGGCACCGAAAAAAACCATGGAAGGCACCATGGTCATACCGCGCGGCGTCAGCCTGGAACAGCTCGAACAAGGCGGCACGCGGGCACCCGGATTTGACGCCAAAACCACGGGCTTCTCGAAAAAAACCAACAAGGTCAACACCTACTTCCTCATCGGCGGCATCATTGTCGGCGTGATCATCGTGGGTTTGATCCTCTACGCGCTCAGTCAGGCCAAGAGCCACTAAGTTTTCGGCGGGCAGGTCAGCCCGGGGCTGGTTTTAATTGAGTCTCACCATTTTTTCCGTTTTTCAAACCCGGTGTTTGAAATGCCGTTCCATAAAAGATGAACTTTGTGCCGCGGTCATTTCCTCAAACTGGTAGCGCAAAAAATGACCGGGGCAGCGCGAGTCTCGCTACCGATTTGCCGTTCTTGAAACGACTTTTCCAAACGGTTTTGGAAGTTAGACAAGAGAACTTCGTCGTTGGCGGTGCAGCCGTTAGCGAGATCAAGTCACACCGCGCTTTGCGAGCCGCCGTCGGCGCCGCCTTCGTCGAGGTCAATCAGGATGTCGCGCGGCTCGGCGCCTTTGCTGGGGCCGACGATGCCGCGGCCTTCGAGTTCGTCCATGATGCGCGCGGCGCGGGTGTAGCCCAGCCGCAGCCGGCGCTG
>CAYVGC010000066.1:0-23935 GCA_964449815.1 uncultured Bifidobacteriaceae bacterium | reverse complement strand
GCTTCACATCTTCGGTTCAATAGTTTTCACACAGCCTCCCGACTGGTTAGGCGGCATTTGGTGTGTGCATCAGATAAAAAATTGTCCCGCTGGCCCCAAAAATACAAGGGCCAAAATGACTCCAATGACTAAAAACTCAAGCTCGTTGAACATATGCTCCAAACCACTCTGCACGCTCCAACAAAACGACTGGAATAACAATGCCCTGCAAGCAACGCCACAAGCAAAAAGTAAAGGAGCGTAATGCCAAAAAAAGAACATACCAACAAATCCGGCAATCTCACAACAACCACCGATGGCGACTGTCAGCCCCAACAGCCAAAAATAAACTCTTGGCTTGCGCTTCAATATTTCCAGCCGATTCGGCTTCGCACGGCTGACATGGCTGGGTAATAGATCAAACTTTTCGGCTGCGAAGCTAAGTGCGATAACCACTCCATACATGCAAAGCAGTGCAGTGAATTGGAGGTGTGTCATATGCTGCCTAACGAAAAAAGCTGAGCCACCGCCGACTCGCGACGTGAACCGCGATAGCGGAACTGACAGCGCCAACGGCGGTTGGCTCCGGCGACTTGTTAGGCGTCTGGTTTATCATTGTCAAAAGAGCGACTTCTATAAATTCCCAATGGCTTCTTCAACTCTTCCTGCTTATGCTCCTCTCGATAAGAGAAATAAAGACCACACACGAACAGCAATAGACATAGTGCTGCCAAACATAGCAGAATGATCCGTGCCGTGTGTTTGTCTAAATCAACGTGAAAAGCTGCCACTGAAAGCAGTGCTGCAACTACCAGCAACAGTATCTGTGCCGTGCGCTTTCCGAGTTCCTTTTGAAACGAATCAAAGAATGGTGTCATAAATTTTTAGATGGTCAAAGACGCCTAACAGATAATGGACAGACGGTTGTTGCGCCTATCCCCGGCCAAGTTCCGCCTGTCCGGTTTGAGGATTTGAATCATTTTTCTAACTTGCTCATTTGTCCGCAACGGCTTGACCCGGTCAAAGCGCCAAATCCGCGCTCAGGAAACACGGCGCAGGTTCAGACGCGCCCACCGTTCCGGCCGCCCGCGGCCATCGCCATGTTGTCACACGGCGGCGGCCCAATTGTCAAGCCCGTTGCCGGATGATTTTGCCCGGCCCGGTTTTTCCGCCGTCCCGACCGGGACTTTTTCATTGGGTTGACGCGATGCCCAGCCAGGAATGGCCGGGCGATGGTCGGGGGACGCCGCTGAAGGCGGGAGTGCCGCCATGAGACCTCGGCAAAAGGCACCGTGGTTACGTTTGGAGCGCCGGCCTCCGGCACGGCGCGTTGGAAATTCAACCGTTTCGAGCCGTGCCGGAGGCCGGCGTTCCGACTTTTGCCGAGGTCTCGCGTATATTATATGCAGGGGGAGTGAAAACGAAGCCGGCCCAGGCCCGGTGGTGTCTATAAACAGGACATCTGGCCCGAACTTTTGGTTTCCGGGGCCATTTCTCAATACAAAGAACTGCGTCCGCAGTATTCTGCAAACGCCATTTTTCCTGGTTTTCATGGGTTTTTCCACCGGGCGGCTGCCGGTTCGCACCCACGGTGAAAAAATATTCCAAAAAGAGTGAGATTCCATTAAAGCCGGCATAAAAGCTGCCGATTTGTATAATCACATAGTTCGGGCAACCAGGCTTATCTGGCTGGCTGACCAAGCCCCTTCTGGCAGGGCCGCGCGGCGGCGCGGCCCCAATATCCCGGCGGCGCCGCCGCGCCGCCCTGCCTTGCCGGTCAACCAACCGGATCAGCCCAAAAGGAGCAGAGCAAAACCAGCAGACCTCAAGGTGCTGCGGGATTGCTACGGCTGTCCCGCGCAAAAACTGGCCCCGTTCGGGGTCAATGTGTCCGTGAACCTGGACGTGAAACTGTTCCCCAGCCTGCCGGCGGCCCCGGACCAGCTCAAGCTGCTGGCCGACACCCTGACCGCCAAGATTGCGGACCGGGTCACGGGCGGTTCGGCGGCGACGGCGGCCCAGGGCGTGGCTTCAAAACCATGGCCCAAAGGCGGTGGCGATGGCCGCGCCAGAAGCAGGCGGCACCGGGTGTTTTTCAGTCCGCACTCAGGCTTGCGCTCTTTGCGGCGGGACTTTAGCTTGCTGCGACATGTTTTGGAGACGCGTTTCATTGCTCCTGCTGGCGGCGGCTTTGACCGGTTGCAACACCATGAAAAAATTCTGCCCATGCGCCGCGGCCCCCGCTCCGGCCGATCCGCTCGCCGCGTTTCAGCAGCGCGCCGTGAAATATAATTCCATCGTCACCGTGCCGGTGTTTGAAACGACGCCGGAAGCGGTCCAGGCGACCGCGGACAAAACCATCGCCGACGGCAATGCCGCGCTCGACCAGATCGGCCGGCTCAAGCCGGGCGAAGTAAATTTCGTCAACACCATCCGCCAGCTTGATGATGTCAACTACCTGACCGGCACCGCTTCGGACCGGCTGGGTTTGATCGAACAGACCAGCACCAACGCCGCCGTGCGCGACGCCGCGACGGACGCCATCAAAAAGCTTTCCGGCTGGTCGGTGGGGACGGATTACCGCGAGGACGTTTATGCCGCGGTGAAAGCTTATGCGAACACGCAGCCGGGGCTGGCAGGCGAGGACAAAAAACTTTTTGACGAGACGCTGCGCGATTATCGCCGGGCCGGTCTGGACCTGCCGAAAAGCCAGCGCGATGAAGTGGAAAAATTGCGCAAGCAGTTGACCGCGCTGGAAACGGATTTTGAAAACAACGTCACGAAAGCCACGCAGCCGCTGAAATTTACCAAGGCCGAATTGGCCGGCGTCCCTGACGCCTTTCTGGCGCAGCAGGGCATCAAGACCGGCGACGATGAATACACGCTCAAGGCCAACATCACGTTCCATTACCTCATGGTCGAGGACAACGCGAAGCTGGAAGCGACGCGCAAGAAAATGACCGTCGCGCAATACAATCTGGCGCGCGAGGACAACCTGCCGCTGCTGAAAAAAATCCTCGTCCTGCGCGACGACATCGCGCACCGGCTCGGTTACGCCAGCTTCGCCGATTATGCGACCGAAACGCGCATGGTGAAAAACGCGGCGACGGCGATCACGTTTTTGGAAAATCTCAAAACCGGTTTGCAGCCGAAGTATGACGCCGAGCTGGAGGAGTTCCGCCAGTTGAAAATCAAGGAGACCGGCGACACGAATGCCAGAATCTACATCTGGGACTGGCGCTATTTCGCCAACGAACTGAAGAAGACGAAATACAATGTGGACGCCGAGCAGTTGCGCGTTTATTTCCCGATGAACCGCGTGCTGGACGGCTTGTTCACGATCTACCAGCACATCTTCGGCCTGAAATTTGAGCGCGTCGAGGCGCCTTACAAGTGGGTCGGCGATTTGCAGCTATACACCGTTTCCGACGCGAAAACCGGCGAGCCGCTCGGACTCTTTTACCTCGACCTGTTCCCGCGCGACGGCAAATACAACCATTTCGCGGAATTCGGCATCTCCGAAGGCAAGCTGCTGCCGGACGGAAAATACCAGCGCCCCGTCTGCGCGCTGGTCTGCAACTTCCCGCCGCCGCAGCCGGACAAGCCGTCGCTCATGTCGCACGACGAGGTGGAGACGATTTTCCACGAGTTCGGCCACGCGATGCACACGATTCTGACGCGCGCCAAATACTCGCGCTTCTCCGGCACCAGCGTGCCGCAGGATTTCGTCGAGGCACCGTCGCAGATGCTGGAAAACTGGGCTTGGGACAAAACGGTCTTGGACAGCTTCGCGGCGGACTACCGCGACCCGAAGAAAAAAATTCCGGCGGACATTTTGAACCAGCTCAAAGCCTCGCGGCTGGCGACGGAAGGAACCTATTATCGCCGGCAGCTTTCCTTCGGGCTGATGGACCTGGCGCTGCACACGCAAATCCACTCGACCAACGCGGACGACGTGGTGCCGCTCTCGAACCAAGTGTTGAGCGACGTGTCACTGCCGGTGCCGCCGGACACGGCGTTCGTGGCCTACTTCGGCCACATCACCGGCTACGGCGCGGGTTATTACGGTTATGCGTGGGCGGACGCCATCGCGGCGGACATGGCGACGGCGTTTGAAAATTCGCCGGACGGCTACTTCGACAAAAAAACGGGCATGCGGATGCGCAACGAAATTTACGCCGTCGGCGACTCGCGCGATGTCAACGTCTCGATTGAAAAATTCCTGGGCCGCCCGCGTTCCATCGAGCCGTTCCTGAAAAAGATCGGCGTGGATAATTGACGCCGCGCACCGCCGGTCGCGCCAGGGCCTGACGGACAAGGCGATGGAGGCGATGCTGCGGAAGCGCGGGCTGGGTTCAATGATAGCCGCCCACCGGGCGGTTCAAGAGCAGCAGTATGACCACAAGGAGAGCGACCATGAGGGAGCCAAAAAAATTGCCACAAAACGAATTTGTTTCTGATGCGAGCTTGGTTTTCGTCTGTGGCCCATGAGGACAAAATGATGGCAACGCCTCAAAATCGCAAGGTGATTTTCAGCCCAGCCAGCGCGCCAGCAGCGGCGCAACGGCCAGCGCGGGCAGGTAATTGGCCAGCTCGACGCGGCGGATTTCCAGGATCACCAGCGCCACGAGGCCGGTGACGAGGCCGGCGGCGAGGCCGGCATAATGGGCCAGGGAATGCGCGTCCAGCCACGGCTGCGCGCCGAGCTGCACCGCCAGCGTCAGGCCGTCGAGAAACAGAAAGACGGGTATCGCCGCCAGCGCCGCCGGCCAGCGGAATGTTTTCACAAAGCTCATCATGGCCAGGCCGTCCATGACCGCCTTCAGCAGGAGCAGGTAAAAGTAATTTTCCAGCCCGTCGGCGACCGCGCCCAGAACGCCCAGCGGCGCGGCGCAAAACAAAATCGTGGCGGCGGCAAAGCCGGCGGCGGAACTGCCGGGCGGATTTTTCTGCGCGGCGGCAATCAGGCCCGAGGCGTGGCGGCCCAGGCGGTTGGAGCATTTTTGCAACCGCAGGGCTTTCCCGATCCAGTAGCCGAGCACGACGGCCAGGGCGGCCAGTGAAATTTGTTTCAGGCACGCCGTAAAAGTTCCGTGGATGTTTTCATAAACCAGCCGCAGCCCGTAGAAAACGGTGAACGCACCCAGGGCGGACTTGAAAAAATTCTGTGTCCGCGCGGAAACCGGTTCGCGCGCCGCCAGGCCGAAGAGCGCGCCCAGCAGGATGCCCAGGGCGTTGAGAAATGCGCCGATTGCGATGGTCACGCGCCGATTGTGACGCGGGCGGCGGACAAAGGAAACGAAGAAAAAGTCCTTTGGAGGCGGCGGACGCCGTCGGCTGCAGACATTTTTTGCGCGGGCCGCCAGCCCGGCGATTCCAAGTTTGGTGCCCGCGCCGCGGCTGAAAATTGATCCGCAGTCCGGCCAAAAATCCGCGTCGCCCTGAAAAATTGGATTGCTTTGAACCCTGCGCGCTTCCCAGAATCAAAGCTGACCATGAAGCTTAATCGTCTTTTCATCCTGCTGACCGCGCTGCTGGAATTTTCCCCGGCCGCGCCCGCTGAAAATCTGGCGTCCATTTTTACCAACGCCGTGCCCGCCGCCCGCACCGCGATTCCGCGCCGCTCAAGCATCATTTTCATTGAGTGCCACGGCCTCGGCTGTGGCGATTTGAGCTGCTACGGCCAGACGAATTTCCAGACGCCGAACCTTGACCGGCTCGCCGCCGAAGGCACGCGGTTCACGAACTATCGCGCCGCAAGTGACGAACTGGCGCTGGCGCAAGCCGCGTTGATGACGGGGAAAAGCGCCGCCTTCACGCCCGGCGAACTGACGCTCGCGCAACGCCTCCGGCAGGCCGGCTACCGCACCGGGTTGCTGGGCGAATGGACGCTTGGCGCCCAGCCGTGGACGCAGGGCTTCGATGATTTCGCCGGGTTTCTCGACGAGCAGGAGGGGAAAAATTATTTTTCCGATTTCGTCTGGCGTTACGCCCCCAAAAGCGTTTTGGACGAGACCAACCGGACTTTGCATGCTTTCATCGGACGGGAAATGATCTATCCGAACACCGGCGGCCAGCACGGCCGGTATCTGCCCGACGTGTTTTTGAGCGCGATGGTGAATTTTGTCCGCGTCAACCAGCCGGACTTCGCCAACCATTACCGGCCTTTTTTCCTGCTCCTGAACCTGCCCGCGCCGCGCAGCGCCACGACCGGCCAGGATGATTTTCCCGTGCCGACCGACGCGCCGTTCACCGGCGAAAACTGGCCCCAGGCCGCGAAAAACCGCGCCGCGCTCATCACGCGCCTCGACGACGGCATCGGCCGGCTGTTTGAACAACTGAAAAAGCTGCAACTGACCAACAACGTCGCCATCTTTTTCACCAGCGCGGCCGGCCCGGAGAAATTTGCGGACACGAATTTGAATTTTCTGAAGCTCGTCGGCGAAGTGCGCGGCGGGGATTCCGAAGCGCGGCTGCGCGTGCCGATGCTGGTGCGCTGGCCGGGACACGTTCCCGCCGGGCGGGTCAGCAACCTGCCGTGGAGCGCGCCAGATTTTGCGCCGACCGCCCTGCAAATCGCGTATGCGCAACCGGCGCCAGACGCCACGGGGATTTCCATTTTGCCGGCGCTGCTCGGCCAGCCGGGGATGAACACGAACGCCGCGCCGGACCGCCTTGATCTGCCGACGCGATCGTTCTAACGCACCGGCGCGCTGCTGGGCAGCGGCGCGTTCAAGTCGCGTTCGCGCTCGACTTTTTTGACGGCGAGGCTCATCCACACAATGGCCAGCGCGACGCCCAGCACCACCGCCGCCGCGACCAGCCACGGCCACTTGTAGCGGCGCGGATCCTTGGTTGATTCATTCATCCTGGTTTGCATCGTAATCCCGGTCCGCCCCGGCGGCGAACAAGATTACGCGCTGATTCCCCCGCGTCAAAACTCGACCCGGAGGGGATTTGCGCTAGATTAAGCGCCGTTGTTTCATGCACGACCAGGAATCGCCAGAAAACCTGCCCGACGAACCGGTGGAAAAACCCGCCGCTGAAAGCGCGTATTCCGTTTTGCGGAACGCGGATTTTACACGTTATCTGATCGGGCGCTTCGTCGCGTCGCTCGGCCAGCAGATGCTCGTGGTGGCCATTGACTGGGAACTTTACCGGCGGACGCATTCGGCGTTGTCGCTGGCTTTTGTCGGCCTGTCGCTGATGGTGCCGATGATTTTGTTCACCGTGCCCGCCGGGCATTTCGCCGACACCTTCAACCGCAAAAAAATCATCCTGGCCGCCACCCTCGTGCTCACGGCGGTGAGCGTGGGGCTGGCGCTGTCCTCGGCCCTGCTGTTCAACGTCGGGTGGATTTATTTTTTCCTCTTCATTCTCGGCGCGGCCAGGACGTTTCTATGGCCGGCGAGCGCCGCGTTTGTGACCAGCCTGGTGCCGCTGGATGAATTCGCCCGCGCCGTCACGTTCAACAGCGGCGCGTTTCAATTTTCCTCCGTCGTCGGCCCGGCCGCGTTCGGCGCGGTGGTGGCGCTGACGCCGGGCGCCGTGGCACACAGCACCGCCTGGCCGGTCTATGCGCTGAATGCCCTCGCCTCGCTCGCCTGTTTCGCGCTCGTCGTGCCGATCAAACACGAGCACAAGGTGAAGCCCGCCGAGCCGGTCTCGGTCAAAAGCCTGGTCGAAGGCTTCCGCTTCGTTTATCAGAGCAAAATCATTCTCGGCGTCATCACGCTGGATTTGTTCGCCGTGCTGCTGGGCGGCACGGTGACGATCCTGCCAATGTTCGCGCAGGACATTTTTCATGCCGGGCCCGGCGGCCTCGGCTGGCTGCGCAACGCGATGGCCGTCGGCGCGGTCATTTGCGCGCTCACCATCGCACACCGGTCGCCGCTGGAAAAAGCCGGCCGCGCGATGCTCTGGGCCGTGGCCATTTTCGGCGTGGCGACCATTCTTTTCGGCCTGGCCAATGCCAACTGCATCGGCCGGTGGGTCGCGCTGCCGGATGCGGTCTGGTTCTGGCTGGCGTTTGCGATGCTCGCGCTGGCCGGCGCGGTGGACAACATCAGCGTCGTCGTGCGGCAGACGCTGGTGCAAATCCTGACGCCGGACGAGAAGCGCGGGCGGGTCTCGGCGGTCAACAGCCTGTTCATCGGCACGTCGAATGAACTGGGGGGGTTCCGGTCGGGCATGGTGGCCTGGCTGTTCACAACGCCGACCTTTTTGGGCAACGCGGCGGCAACGGGTGCGATTGTGTCCACCGTGACCGGCGGCGTCGGAACGATTTTAGTGGTGCTGGCCGTGGCGTGGATCTGGCCGGAAATCCGCCGCTACGGAAAACTGGCGTGAAAAAGTTTGCGCCGGACTTTATAAATTGCCGTAAAAGTGATGCGGTGAATGGAACGCGGCTCACCAGTATTCTTCGACATGAATGGTGCCCGGTTCCTTGCCGGCCTTGGCGGCGAAGCCTTTGCCCTCCAGCATCGCCTTGACGATGCTGACCATTTCGGGATTGCCACACAGGAAGACTTCGGCCTGCGCCGGATTCAGCACGACGCCGGATTCCTTTTCCAGCACGCCCTGTTCCACCAGCGTCTGGATGCGACCGGTATGACCGTGAAAATGCGGATCCTGATCGGGCCGCGTGATGCTGGGAATGTAGGTGAGATTGGGACGCAGCCGCGCAAGACTTTCGAGCTCGCCGCGATAGCCCAGATCCCAGCCGTAACGCGCGCCGTGCAAGACGACAAACCGCCGGTGAGCATCGTTCACCAGCATCGTGCGCAGCATGGAAATGTAAGGCGCCAGACCGGTGCCGGTGGCGATGAGGACGACCGCCTTTTCGGACGGGACACGGTCGAGCGTAAAAATGCCGCTGGCTTTCGGGCCGAGAAACACCCGGCTGCCATGTTTCAAGGCGAACAGGCGCGGCGTCAGTTGGCCGCTGGTGATGAGCGTGAGATAAAATTCCACATACCGCCGCTCCAGGCTGGACGACGCGATGCTGTAGGCGCGGCGGATCAGCTTGTCCGGCGCGGCCGCCGCCTCTTCCGGCGCGGCCTCGGCCACGCGCGGTGCGCTGCCCGGCAGCCCCAGCACGGCAAACTGGCCGGGCTTGAAATCAAACAGCTCCGCGTCGGGCCGCACCCGGAGAATCACCAGTTGCGGATTGATCTCCTCGCGGCCGATGACGGTGGCGTTGTATGAACCTTGATTGTCTGCGCTCATGATAATGAACCGGATTTTTCAAAGCCGGGATGATTGGATTCGATCTATCCGCAGCCTTGCACCAAAACCCGGGCGAATTATGAGGATGCCGGCGACTAATATCAATGTTTCCCTGCAATTATCTGGAATCTAAAAATGACCTCGGCGGCGGCGGACCGACTTGATTCGCGTGCGGAAAGCAGCCCGGTGCTGAAAGCCAAAAATATTCGCGTCATGGAATGGTCAGGCAACCAACGGAAATATAGATTATCCAAAGTTATTCATCGGCTGCCGGCGGCTCCGGCGACTTTAGCCGGACGCCCCAAGGTCCGTGCTGCCAATTGAAATCAAGCCGGGGCGCACGTCGGTTGGCCGCCCGACGAAAAACCAAAACTTTTCCGCCGGGAATTGGGATTATGCAGATGACAAACAAATGGGTTAAAACTGGTAGGGCGGGCAGTCCTCTGTCCGCCGAACGCATGGGTTTGCAACCGACGACGCGCACGGAGTGACGCGCCCTGCCAGAAAGTTTGTTAACTGCATAATCCTGCCGGGAATTTCTTTTGCCGGTTGACCTGTCGGCTTGATAGGGGTTGGGCGGCATATTTTGACTTTCATGCTGCACGCCATGGCATTGCGCCCCTCATTTTGTCCTGTTTCAATGCACGATGGCAGGGGCCGGACGGTTTTGAGACACATTGGGGCAAGAAACGCTCATTTCCCTTCAAAGGTTTCGTCGCAACCGGCAAAGGTCGCCGGCCAACCTTCAAAGGAAAACAGTTCCGATGGAGAATTTCTACGCGGGCGGCCCGCCCGGCATCAAGGGATTGGGACAATCCGCGCGCCGAGGCCCGCACCAGGATGGTGCGGGCAACCGCAGGCGGGATGGCGGCGGGGAGGTTTCCAGCGGTGCCGGCAGACGCGGGCTTGCATTTTATGGCGGGGAGGTTCAGTTTTTAACCATTCAAGCGGCAGGCCATTTTCAAAATGTTCCGCGCTGATCAAAAACGATTCTCACCATGATGCCAAATTCATTTGTTCCCGTTAAACTGCCGGTCGCGCTCCTGGCCCTGTTCGCGGCGTGTCTCATGACCGGTTGCCAGACAAACTGTCCCCGGTCGGACGTCACCAAGCCACCGCCGCCCGGCTTTGCCGCGCTCTTTGACGGCAGCGATCTCAACGGCTGGTGGGGGGCGACCACCGAGGATCCGCGCCAATACATGGCTTTGCCGGCAGCCGAATTTGAGAAAAAACATGACGCCAGCCTCAATGACATCCGGCGGCACTGGACGGTGCAGCAGGGCGAACTGGTGAATGACGGCCAGGGCCTGTTTCTCACCACGGATAAAAACTACGGCGACTTTGAACTGCTGGTGGACTACCAGACGGTGCCGCTGGCCGACAGCGGGATTTATCTGCGCGGTTGTCCGCAGGTTCAAATCTGGGACTCGACGGAACAGGATAAATTTTCTCTCGGTGCGGACAAAGGTTCCGGCGGCCTGTGGAACAACAGCCTGGGCACGCCGGGAAAAGATCCGCTGGTGAAGGCGGACAAGCCGTTTGGCCAGTGGAACCATTTCCGCGTCATCATGGTTGGTTCCCGGGTGTGGGTGTGGCTGAACGGCCAGCAGACCGTCAACGGCGCGGTGCTGGAAAATTATTACGACCGCAAGCTTCCGGTGCCGCCGAAAGGCCCGATCCAGTTGCAGACGCACGGCGGGGAAATCCGCTGGCGAAATCTTTTTATCCGCGAGATTGGCAGCGACGAGGCGGACCAGCGTGTCCGTGCGGTTGATCCCAAAGGATTCAAATCTGTTTTCAACGGCAAGGATTTCACCGGCTGGGCCGGGCCGCTGGATTGCTGCCGGGTGACCGACTCGGCCATTGTCTGGCAGCCGCAGAAAGGCGGCACGATCTACACGCAGCAGGAGTTCACCAACTTCATCGTCCGCCTGGAGTTCAAGCTGCCGCCCGGCGGCAACAATGGTTTGGCGATTCGTTATCCGGGCAGCGGCGACACCGCTTATGTCGGCATGTGTGAATGCCAGGTGCTGGACGATCATTATGAACAGGCCACCGGCGAGAAAATTGATCCGCGCCAGGCGCACGGCTCGGCCTATGGCATGGTGGCGGCACAGCGCGGCTATCAACATCCGATCGGCGAATGGAATTACGAGGAAGTCACCGTCGTCGGACCGACGATCAAGGTGGAGTTGAACGGCACGCAAATTCTCGACGCCGATCTGAGCATCGTCACCGATTTCATGCATAACTCCCCGCATCCGGGCAAAGATCGCACGAGCGGGCATTTTGGCTTCGCCGGACACAATGACCCAGTCATGTTCCGCAACATTTCGATCAAACCACTGGAGTGAGTTTTCGCCGAATCCACGGAGAATGATCCGGCTGGCGCAGGATTCTACGATCCAATCGTCCCGCGCAATCACCATGCCCGAACCGCCGCCGGCCGGTTCCTATTCCCGCAGTGGACGCGGAGGTTCAATCCAGGAACGCGTGCAGATGCCCGCTGCCGGGGATTTTACTTTTGTTCAGCCAGTTTGACTGGCGAGGAACCCATGACTGCTTCTAGTTCAAAGATTATTCAAACGGTTCAGGTGCGCGAACTGGTTGAGTTTGTCCTGCGGCGCGGCGATCTCGGCGGGGAACACCAGTTTGTCGGACCGGACCGCGCGCTGGCGGGAATCCGAGGCCATCAAAAAATCCAGCGCTCGCGCCCGGCGGGTTATCAGACCGAAATTCCCGTTGAGCACCTGGTGGAAGCGGATGAATTCACGCTGCAAATCCGGGGACGTATTGACGGGTTGCTCGTCACGCCTCAGACGGTTCTGCTGGAGGAAATTAAAACCGTGCTGGGAACGTGGAATCATCTGGCCGACCCGCTGCATTGGGCGCAGGCCAAATTTTACGGATTTATTCATGCGCATGGACACGCCTTGAACGAACTCGCCATTCAACTGGCATATCTGGAATTGGAAACCGGCAAGGTGACAGAGTTTCGCCAGACATTTTCGTTCGGCGAACTGTCCATTTTTTTCAATGCAGCCACCGCCATCTATGTGGACTGGCTCCGTGAATGTCACCAGTGGGGCCAGGCGCGGGACAAGTCCATCCGCGCCCTCGCGTTTCCCTTTCCAGCCTATCGTAAGGGACAACGCGAACTGGCCGTTGCGGCCTATCGGGTGCTGGCCAGTGGCGGGCGGCTGTTCCTCGCCGCGCCCACCGGCATCGGCAAAACCATTTCCGTGCTGTTCCCGGCCGTCAAAGCGCTGGGGGAAGGAAAGCTCAAACGGATTTTCTATCTGACGGCCCGCACGGTCGGACGCGCCATCGCCGAAAAGGCGTTGGCTGACTTGCGCCAGACCGGCTTGAAGCTGCGCGCCGTAACGCTCACCGCCAGGGAAAAAGTCTGCGTTCGCGCGGGCCAGCCCTGCGATCCGCTGACGTGTCCATTGGCACTCGGCTATTATGACCGCATCAAACCCGCGATCCGCGAAGCCCTGGCACACGAAGAAATCACCCGCTCCGTTCTGGAAGCCGCGGGCCAGAAGCACCAGGTTTGTCCGTTTGAACTTTCTCTCGATGCTTCCGTGTGGGCCGACACCGTGATCTGTGATTACAACTACGTTTTTGATCCGCAGGTTTATTTGCGCCGGCACTTTGCCGAAAACGGCGGCGAACATGGTTTCCTCGTGGATGAAGCCCACAATCTGGTGGACCGGGCGCGGGAAATGTTTTCCGCCGGGCTGGATGGCCGGGAGATTCTTCAAGTCAGGCGCGCGGTTAAACACGCGGTTCCGCGTTGCGCCAAAGCCCTGGCCAAACTGCATTCGGCCATGCGGGAACTTGGCGGCGACAATGCGGAGATCGAAGCCCCTGCGGAAATTTCGGACCCAGCCGTCGAACTTAATTTGTTTCCTGCTCAAGCCGCAGCCGCCAGCAGGACACTCAATTCGAGCAGCCAAACATGGCAGTCTGTCAGCAGAGATGAAAAAGCCAGCATCCGCACGAGCCGCGATTTTCCGGAGGCATTGATCGCGCCGGTGGAAGCCGCGCTCGCCGGGGCGGAGACTTGGCTGGCCCAAAACCAGACGGCCGATTTCCGGGAGGATTTGCTCGCACTCTATTTCCGGCTGCAATCGTTCCGGCGCACCGCCGAACTTTATGACGAGCATTATGTGACCATCACCGGAAATTCCCCGGCGGTGAAGGTCCGATTGTATTGTCTGGATCCTTCCGCATTGCTCCGGCAGGCGCTGGCCCGGGGCAAGGCCGCCGTCTTTTTCTCCGCCACCCTCACACCGATGGACTATTTTCGCCATTTGCTGGGCGGCTCGCCGGACGATCCGGTGTTGCAATTGTCATCGCCGTTTCCATCCGAGAACCTGGCGGTGCTGATTCAAGACCGGATTCAAACCCGTTTGAAAGGGCGGGCGGAATCGCTCGGCACCGTGGCGGCGGCGATCGGAACCTTGGTGGCTGGACGCCCCGGCAACTATCTTGTCTATTTTCCTTCGTATCAATATCTCAACGCCGCGCTACAGGAATTCCAAGCCCGTTGCCCTTCGGTCTCAGTTCTCGTCCAGCGTCCCGGCATGACCGAACCGGAGCGCGAGGCGTTTCTCGCCGCCTTTGCGGTGGAACATGGAAAAACGCTCGTCGGGTTTGCCGTGCTGGGCGGAATTTTTGGGGAAGGGATTGACCTGGCCGGCGAGCGTCTGATCGGCGCGGTCATCGTTGGCACGGGCCTGCCTCAACTTTGTGTCGAGCGAGATTTGATCCGAGATTATTTCCAGCGGCAAAATGGTGCCGGTTTTGGATACGCCTATACTTTTCCCGGCATGAACCGCGTGCTCCAAGCCGTCGGGCGGGTCATCCGGTCGGAAACGGATCACGGGGTGGTGCTGCTCATTGACGCCCGGTTCAATGAATTGCGTTATCGCCGGCTGTTTCCAGCGTGGTGGAGATTTGTCCGCGTTCGCAGTTCGGACGGGCTGCGGAAAACACTTGATGATGTTTGGAAACACTGGTTGTGATACAGCGACCGGCGCCAGTTCCGCAGCAAAAGAAGGCTTGCAAGGAGAAACCTCATTTGGTTCCCGGCACGGCATGCAATTGCAGCACCGCAGTTACGAGTCCGGGCGAAGTTGCCGTCAAGCGGATGGCTCCATGATGATTGGTTGCGCCCACAACCACCAAGCATTTGCCGTTGAACGCGTGACGGAAAGCGGCTTTGTCCAGATCGTGGTCGCCAGGATTGCCGTTGCCGACGCCGGCAACGCAACCTGCGCCTTCGACATGGAATGTTACTAGGTTGTCGGCTGTCGGGACGATGCGGCCCTGGGCGTCCAGAACATCCACCTCGACGGGGGTAACATCCTCCGCGTCGGAGACAAGCGTAGTGCGATCCGTCTTGAGCCGCAATGCGGCGGGAGCGCCTGTGGTTTCGACGGTGGCCGTGGCCGCGGTTGAATCACCGTTGTAGCCTTTGGCGGAAACGCTGCCCGGGGCATATTTCACAGTCCACTCCAGATGTCCGTTGCACGGCATGTCTTTGGCGCCGAGACTTTCACCATTATGAAATAACTCAACCCGCTTGCAATTGCTGAAGACCACCACCTTGATGTTCTGTCCTTCCCTGCCGGGCCAGTTCCAATGCGGCAGGATATGGATGACCGGGTTGGTCTTCCACCAAGACTGGTAGTAATAATAGTTATCTTTTGGAAAGCCGCACATGTCCATGATGCCAAAATGGCTGTTGATGCAGGGCCAGCCGTAAGGAGAAGGTTCGCCCTTGTAGTCGAAACCCGTCCAGGCAAAACTGCCGGCCATGAAGGCGCGTTCGGCGACGGGCTGCCATGAGCCGTCCGTCAGGTTATAGGAAGTAACAAATGTTTTTTCCCGGTCATCGGCGTATTCACCGCGCGTGGTGACGGTGCTGGCGGTTTCGCTTCCAAACATGGGCATGGTTGGATGCTCCCGATGGAAGCGGTCATAAACTTCAGGGTAATAGTTGACGCCCATCAAATCCTCGACCGTGGCGAAACCTGGTTCAAACCAGCCTCCGTTCATGGCGCTGGAAACCGGACGGGTCGTATCGTATTTGTGAACCACCTTCATCATGGCCGAGAAAATCTGCGCGCCTTCCGGCGAACCTTCCAAGCCTTCCTCGTTGCACATGGACCACATGATGATGCTGGGATGATTGCGATCGCGCAAAATCATGTCGGATAGGTCGCCAAGGTCGGAGTATTCAGTCCCGCCTGAGGTATGGTCGGTATAAGTGTCTCCTAGGTGCCGGTTTTCGTCCATGACCAGCATTCCAAGCTCGTCGCAGGCATTGAGCAGTTCCGGGTTCGGGGGATTGTGCGACATGCGCCAGGCATTATCGCCCATCTCTTTGAGCTTCTTGACCCGCCAGTATTCCAATGAGTCGGACACGGCAATACCCACGCCCGCGAAGTCCTGATGGTTGCAAGTGCCCTGGATTTTCACCGGTTTGCCGTTGAGAAAAAACCCCTTGTCGGCATCAAAACGGATGGTGCGAATGCCAAATGGCGTATCGCAGGTGTCCACGATTTTGCCCTTGATTTTGACAAAAGTCCGCAAATGGTAAAGCGTGGGCGTTTCCAGCGACCAGAGCCGGGGATGTTCAACTGTTCCTTGTTGCGCCAGTTCCTGCTCGCCGTCCGCCGGGACAGTTGCTAGGTTTGAGACTTCGGCCACCGCCTGATCGCGATCATCAAGCAGACGCGATACAATTTCGCATTCGGTCGGCACGGCACCGGCATTGGCAAGTTTAGTTTCAATGCGGATTTTGGCCGGCGCGGCGGTTCCGTCGGGGCCTGGCTCGGTCAGGTTGGCGGAAACAAACGTTCCCCACGGAGCTATGTGCAGTGGATTGGCAATGTTCAACCAGACATGCCGGTAGATACCGCCGCCCTCATACCACCAACCTTCATATTGCTTTGGATTTACATGAACCGCGAGGACGTTGTTGCCGCCGAAATTCGCCGTTTGACTGATGTCGTAACGGAATGAGGTGTAGCCGCTCTTGTGTTCACCAAGTTCCTTGCCATTCAGATAAACGGTGCTGTCACGATAAATGCCATCGAAGTCGAGCCACACAGCTTTGCCCGCCGCTGAAGCCGGCAATTTGAAAGACTTCCGATACCAGGCCGGCGGCGTGGGCAAGGAGCCGTGACCGGCATTGGCCGAGGCGGTAAAAGTCCCTTCGACAACATAGTCATGCGGCAGGTGGACCTGGCGCCAGCGCTGATCATCAAATTCGGCGGCGACGGGGTTAGCCTCGGATTTTGCGGGCGGGAGGCGACCCAATGTTACACTGGCGGTGATGCCGCCCGGTCCGTTGTTATTCTCCACCAGAACCGCCAAGGAATTTGAGCCGCCGGCTTCCCAGGCGTCATCCAATGGCACGTCAAAAGGTTCGCTCCACCCGACATGCCGTGCAACCTTCCGGCCATTGAGATAGACGGTGGCGTTGTCATCCACGGTTTCAAAGTGAATGACCCGCTGCGGTCCTGGCACTTCCGGAAGGGTTGCGCGAAACCACTGAAATCCAGTCCGGCCGTTAAAGGTGTCATCGCCGGATTTGGCGTCATGCCACGCCGGCCCCGAAGTGTCAACGGCCGCACCGGCATTCGCAACCTCATGACCGCCCTGGTCATCGGTTTTCCAGCGCCAGTTGACGATTTCAATTGTATTGGTCAGCCCGATTTCAGGAGCAAGTTGAAAACGCCAGCCCGCATCCATCAAGATGCGCTGACGGGACGCGGGAGCGGCGTGAAGACGGCTCGAATATCCCGGCAACACCATCGCCATTGCAGCGAGGATCAGGCAGGCCGTGCCACGAACAAGGTTGGCCGGGGCGGTAGTTGACCGGGTTGAATATGATTTCATAGCTTGAGATGGTTTGGTCTTAAACATTGGGTTTGCTTGACACCAATGGATTCAAAAGTTGCAGGAACGAACTCGTCCAGACTCGCTGGCCCTCGACCTTCATGGTCGTGGTTGTCGCTGGCGCGCGCCTGTCTGGTGGCAAGAACGCAGGGCGGCAACGGGGATTCATAAATACGATCATTAGAAATGCTCCGGTCGAAGTCAATCTTTTGTTGACTTCTGCTCGACTCACATAGTTGCTTGGATTTGTCCCGTTGGAAACAGTCCCGACTGCCCCCACTTTTTTTTGCCGGGACATCACCAGATGGGAGCGCGGCGTGCAATCAGGTCTGACAAAAACCTGAATCTAGCGGTTCCTGCTTATTTGTTCGTTTGCCTGCTGAATGGCATCAAGCTGCCAGCTTCGATCGTTGGTTGCATTCACGTTCCAGTCTTGCGCCTGGCCATCGAAGTCAAACACCCACAGCGCGGCGAGGGGCACACGATTGGTTTCAATTGCCGAGAGAATCTTGGCAAACATCATTTTCGACTTGCCGGTGGTTGCGCCGGACACACCAAATTCACCAACGAACAGTGGCTTTCTCTCCGCTTGCGCCACCGTCATCGCCTGGCCGAGCCGGCCTATGTCCGTTGCCAGATCATAACCGCGCACAGACAGGGTGTCCACGGGCGAAGGATTGTCGGCGGCGAGCATTTCGGCAAACTGCTCGCGCGAATCAGCCTGCCAGCTATTCGCCTTCTCTTGATGCCACGCGGAAACGCGCGGAAAGGCATTGCCGCTGACAATGATTCGCCGTGGATCGAGTTGCCGAACTTCGCGTGCGAATTCGCGTATGGCCACGCGAATGTCCGCGTGTGTGAGTTCATCTTCCGCAGAGCGATGCGCCGGAGTTCCGAGGCCTGGCACGACGGGCGGACGGTGTTCGGATGCATTTGGCAAATCTGCAAGCAGGTTGTATTCGTTCCCAAACTCCCAGCCCCAAATGGCGGGCGATTGCGCATAACGTGTTACGAGTTCGCGCGTGTATTCCCGCATGAATGCGATGGTGCGGCTGGCGGGGTCGCCCCAGCGGTTGCATGGCTCGCCGACGAGATCCGGCACGGTGCTCATATTCCAGAAGCAGGAAGGAATCAATCCGATTTGGTGACGTTCAGCGCTTTGAACGACGCCATCGAGCCGCGCGAAATATTCGGCACGATTCGTTTGGTAGAGTTCCCAGTCCTTGGGCCAGTAGCCGCCGGCCGAGAAACGCACAAACGGAATCCGCCTTGCCGCCAGTTCGCGAAAACCCACGTCGTAATTTGTCTCAGCAGTTTTGTTGAGCGTGCGCGCGAAAGCGTCGTAATAGTTGACGCCGATACCGTGAAAGGGGACTTCGTGCAAAGTGAGTTCGCCGCGTTTATCCATGCACAAGCCAGACATCGCCGCCGCCGGCAAAACAGTGCTGATGGAGAAAACGAGCACGGGCATTATTCTCATAGAATATGTGAACCTTGCGCCATGTCCGCCAGATTATTTTAAGGCGCTCGTTTCGCAACCAAAAAACGGATCGCAAAAATAGCAGACCGTGTATTTGAGCTTTTGCTTCAATGCCTCAGAAGCGAGCGCATGTCGAAAGCATTACAATCAAAAATGGGCCTGGCAGTCTAGTTACAGCGGACTGATGGTGATATAATCAATATTGACGCCACCGAAGCCACCCGTGAGTCTGACCACGTTCGTCGTGCCAGCTTGCAGCGGAACGGTCAGATATGATTCGCCAGTATAATTACTCCAGCCTCCCGTGGATGGTGTATTCAAGAACGAATAATCGGCACCGTTGACGGTTAATCGCAGTTTTGCATTGCTGGCTGCCGAATAGCGGATATTTATTGTAGCCTGGCCACCGCCGCCACCGCCGCTTACGTTATCAAACTGTAAATAGGAATTTTCCAGATGCAGATTTTGCACACATTTGCCGGCGGATGCAGCGCTGTCGTTCTCAACAGTGGCGCCATTTCCCACGGCAGCGCGTTCAGCCTCATATAGCACAGCGTTAGGACTTGGGGCCGGGGCTGGACCCACTGATGACACGCCGGATTTGGTCTGCACAACCTTCAGGATATTTCCATCGGCATCAAAATCCATTCGGTCAACACAAATTGACCTTAAATTGCCCTGACCGGATATGGATTTGTTGTGATAAAATGCATACCATTGACCTTTGTATTCCACCACCGATCCGTGGCTTGTGTCACAATCTGTCGGATCCAGATATATGCCTTTGTGCGTCCATGGCCCCAGCGGATTTAAGCTGGTTGCATATCTCATTCGATTGGCGCCTGGGTTATTGTCAGAATAGGTCATATAATATAATCCGTTGCGTTTGAACACCCAGGTCGCTTCATGGAAATCAACCAACCCTGACATGGTCTGGATGTCTCCATCCATCTCCATCATGTTGGATTTAAGCTTTCCACCTGCGCAAACACCCCCGCCGCCATAATATAGATAGGCCTGTCCATCGGCATCAACAAATACAGCCGGATCAATCATCGAATGGCCGCCAAGTCCTTGGATATAGCCAATGGATGTAAAACCGCTGGCCGGCTTGGTGCTGGTGGCAATCCCTATTTTCCAGGTCTGGTTCCAATCCGTGCCACTGGGATGCGGAAAATAGAAAAAATATTTGCCATCTTTAAACGCGCAATCGGGTGCCCACATAAACCCTCCTTCCGGTCTGCCCCAGGGAACCTGGCTCGCACGAAGAATCTCTCCTTCGTCCCGCCAATTCACCATGTCTTCCGTCGAATAAACATGATATCTATCCATTAAATCACAGCCTCGGGCTGGGTCAATATCGCGGGATGGATAAACATAAAGCCGGCCGTCTGACCACACATGAGCGGATGGGTCGGCGGTGTAAATGCTGGTTATGAACGGATTCGCTGCAATACAGGCCGCTGATATCACCAGAAATGCGCTGATGAATGTTACGGTTCCCAACAGCCCTTTCACCAAGGCTGCTGAAATGTTAATCGGGTCATTGATAGTCTTTAACATCTTATTGTATTTGGTTTTATTTGTCAGTGTTTTAGCCCGCTTTAAGCGCGATGGCAGAAATCCTGTTTATCTGTTTATGGCTCTTTTGGAAGCCAGCTTGAGCTTGCCTGTCTCAAGCTGGCTGTAAAAGTCTTGCGCGGCCATTTGTGACCGCCCGTGCTTTCCGGTCGTCCGCGCAATTCCAATTGATGATGTTGATTAAAAGCTTAACACGAGCAGAATATTACTCGCATAATCATGACTGAATCCATCCTCGAAATCGGGGATGGTTCCAGAAAATGAGATTCCAGCAGATTTAGGTAAATCACCCTGTCTGTGTTGGATGGGCTTTTTGCTTGTCTGTTGGAAAAGAAAAGCCAAAGATTGTTTGGAACCTAGACTTCGTCGTGTCAGCCTATGGCTGCTTCCATTGCCATTCTTTCAAAAAGATTAAACACAAGGCCGTGCTGCTCAACCATCGGTTTGAATGCCGATGGCCACCAGCGCATCACCACCGGTGAGAATCTTGCGTATGTTGTCGGCAGGCGCTTGGCGGCAGCGTCGAACCCTTAATGTGACAGCGGAACCTTGTCAGTGAAATCGGCGTTCAAGTCGAGCGCCGCTGTTTGCCGGAGGTCGCGTGAGGAGGCGCCAATTTGAACTTCGTATTGGCCGGCGTCCGCTTTCCATTGATGCCCGGGAGCGTCGAAATAGGCGAGCTCACGCGGCTGAATGGTGAAATGAACCGTCTTCGTTTCGCCGGGCTGCAACGCGACTTTGGAAAAGCCTTTCAGTTCGCGCACGGGCTTGTCAATTTTGGGATGAAGATCGTGGAGGTAAAGTTCCACCACTTCCGCGCCCGCCCGTTTGCCGGTGTTGGTGATGTCCACGTTGGCGGTGACGCTGCCATCCGGCGACAGTTGCGGCGCTGAAAGCTGGAGATGATCATAGCCAAAGGTGGAGTAGGACAAGCCGTAGCCGAAGGGAAACAGCGGTGGAATGCCAGCCTGGTCAAAATGGCGATAGCCGACATAGATGCCCTCGGCGTAATTGACCTCGCCGTTCTTGCCGGGGAAATTGCCGGCATCGGAATAGTCATCGCGGCTGGCGGCAAGCGTGTCAGGCAGCTTGCCGGACGGATTCACGTCGCCAAACAAAATGGCCGCCAGCGCGGTTCCCCCTTCCTGTCCGGGCAGCCAGCCTTCGACCACCGCCGGCACGGCGTCCAGCCAGTCTTTCATGGTGACGGGCGTCCCGTTGTTCAGCACCACGACGACGTTCTTATTGACGGCGGCAACCATGCGAATCAAGTCCGCCTGCTGGTCCGGCAAATCCATCGAAGGCCGGTCGTTGCCTTCGCCTTCCTGGCGCCGGGTGGAAACGCACACGATGGCCACGTCGGATTTTTTTGCGGCGGCGAGGACGTCGGCATAAGGCGCTTTTTGCGGCGTTTTCCAGTCGAGCTGGGCCAGGAAATCGCCGCCCGCCTGAAAGTATTCCACGCGCAAATCATAGGTTTTTCCCGTCTGCAAATCGGCCCGGCCGGAAACGGGCGTGGCCGCGCCTTCGGTCCAATGATCAATCAACAATTTTCCATCCAGAAAAACTCGGAAGCCGTCGTCACCGGTGAAGGTGAAGACATATTGGCCATTCGCGGGCGCAACCAGCTTGCCGGCCCAGCGCACGCTGAAATCAGACATCGGGAAACCGGGTGCGGGCGGCGTCGGGTTCTGCAAATCAATTTTTTCATCCACGCGCACCAGCGCCGGCGTTCCCTGCAAATTGCGGTTCTTAAAATACTCGGCTTGGAATCCGTGCCGCACGCTGTCGTCTGGCGTCGTGATGACAGAGGCGGGCAACGGCTCGCCGTCGGTTTTCGCCGTGGCAAAGAAAACGGCCGCGCCGCCGGCCTGGGCTTTGATGCCATCCAGCAGTTCAACCTTGTGCTGCGGCTGGACTTCCGGGCTGCCCAGCGCGTCAATTTGCAATTTATCCGCCGCTTCGCCGATGACGGCAATGGATTTTATCTGGCTGCGATCCAGCGGCAAAAGATGGCGCTGGTTTTTCAACAGGACGATGCCATTTTCCGCCACTTCCAAGGCGAGCTGCCGGTGGGCGGGTGAATTAACCTCTGTCGGATCGGGATGCATCGGTCCGTCCAGCAAACCGACGCGAATAATAGTGCGCAAAATACGGTGAACCGAGGCATCCACCGCCGCCTGCGTGACGGTGCCACCGGCCAGGGCGGCTTTGAGCTTGGACACGCTCATGTTGTCGCCCGTGGGCATTTCCAGATCATTGCCGGCCTGCACCACGGCGGTTTCATGAACTCCGCCCCAATCGGACATCACCAGACCATCAAAGCCCCAGCCTTTTTTTAACACATCGGTGAGCAGATACAAATTGGCGCTGGCGTGCGGGCCGTTGATTTTGTTGTAAGAACTCATCAACGCCCAAACCTTGCCCTCCTCGACGCCCGCCTGGAATGCCGGCAGATAGATTTCACGCAAGGCGCGTTCGCCGACGGCCACATTCACGTTGAAACGGTCGTTCTCCTCATTGTTGCAGGCAAAATGCTTGATGCACGCGGACACGCCGGTGCTTTGCACGCCTTGAATATACGAGACTGCCAGCCGAGCCGCGAGAAAGGGATCTTCGCTGAAATACTCGCCGTTGCGGCCGCCCAGCGGGGAGCGATGAATATTCACCGCCGGTCCCAGCAACACCTGCACGCCGGGACCTTTGTTGCGCGCTTCATCGCCAATGGCCTGTCCGACCTGCCGAATTAAATTAGTGTCCCACGTCGAAGCCATCAATACGCCGGCGGGGAAAGCCGTGGCCTGCCCCAAAGTGCCCTCCGGGCCGCCGCGCACACCCTGGCCGGCATCGGCCATCGCCATGGCCGGCACGCCCAGCCGGGGAATCGGCTGCGTGGTGAACCCCGTGCCGCCCAGCAACGCGAGTTTTTCATCCTGCGTCAGGCGGCCAAAAAGATCATCCACCCGCTGGTCCAAGGGTGTCGCTGCATCTTTATAGCCAGGCTCTTCCGCTCCGAGAACCGTGCCCTGGGCAAGCAGGCAGGAACTGATTGCGGCAATCAGGCCGCAGGTGGAAATCATGGGGCGACAGGCGGGCGATGTATTCACGGTTGAAAAAAGTTGTTCATTTAGACGACCACCGTTGGCTCACCGAATGAAACGATTCGCCTCTGGATTTCCAGATCTTAATTGGGATCGCTGGTTCCATTATAGTGACGCTTTGCGGTTGCTGACGAGAAAAATTCGCGTTGATCCAGAAGCTCTGGCGAGGAGAAATTTCCCATCCGTGCAGGAACGCCTGCCACTCAAAAAGATTTCTGTAAAAACAAACTTACTTCACGAATGTCAGCGGCATAACGACTCCGCTCAACCACCAGCGGACTGAAACAGCGATTATCGGGAACGCCTGAACCAGGTTGCCATCGAGAGACCGGAAACCCTCAATCATTTCTGACATTGCCCTAAAGACGCGAGATGGATGAATGGAGTCCTTCTCGTAATCAATTTTCAGAACAAACGATTCACCTTGTTCATTTTCTTGCACGTCTTTTTTGAGGTGTATTCCTTTTTCGCGGCGTCGGCCTTCATTCCCATTCAATCGTCCCCGGCGGCTTGCTGGTGATGTCGAGGACGCAGCGGTTCACGCCTTTCACCTCGTTGATGATGCGGCTCGCGAGTTTTTCCAGCAGGTCGTAAGGCAGCTTCACCCAGTCGGCGGTCATGCCGTCCTGCGATTCCACGGCGCGGATGG